>NZ_JADYVY010000005.1:0-434467 GCF_020194215.1 Bradyrhizobium sp. BRP20
GACACTACGAGATCAACCGCTTGCCGCTTGTAGTCATCCGTAAACGACCGACGTTGACGTCCTTCCATCCGACACCTCCTGGCTCTTCGAGCCTACTACAGGTGTCCATCAATTCGGAGGAGGTTCACCACCCGGCATTGAAGGCGACAACAAGCATAAGGAGGCAGGTCAACAAAGAGGGCTCGACGTCCTGAACACCTTGGGCACGCCAAATTGCGAGTAGTCCCAGCGCACAAATTCCCGAGCAAACAACAGGCCAGATCGCTGCGAACCGCCCCCGATGGGTCCGTGGCAGACGCCTGGCACGGCGAGATGCCACCAAGGCAGTCAAGGCCAACACAATCAGACAAGCGGTGAGCAAGTACATTCGACGGGATCCCTGGCGCAATCGCCGCCATCTCGAGGGCGCTGGCGAACCAATAGCGCGCGTTGATTTCCTCAACCTTAAAGCGATGGAGAAATTGTTAGTCGTCCGACGGCCAACCTCTTTGAGCGCATATCGCAAGCTTTTACCTATCTTCAGACGCTTTGGCTCACGTTAGGCACGGGCAGACGCGCCTTAAAGGTATGCAAACCTTGTTCGTATAGCGGCGCGAGCCTAGGCGGCTTTGTGTTACCATGGTGAGCATGTTTCGCATCAAAATCCCGCCCACCGTTCTCCTCTTCCTTATCGTCGGGGGCGCGTCCTGCATTTTCGTGTTTTACGGCCTCTATCTACTGATCGCGCTGATTGCCTTGAATCTGGCCTGCCTGCTGTTCGCCCCGATCGCGAGGCGGCGCGGATGGGGCGCAGAAGGGCGGCTCACGAGACATCTCAACCGTCCCCGGATGGAACACGAAAGCCGCAGGGCCATTAGGCGCGAGAGCGTACGTACCCTGCAGGAAGAGCGATGACTGCTTCAGAGGAAGTCCGAATTTGGCGGTTTCGAGTGCGCGGCTTTACGCTTGCTGGAGTTGCATGTCTCGCCTTGATTTTCTTGCTGAAGATTCTCGATCCAATCGAGCTTGTGAAAAGCTTCCTTAGTGCCCTTGTTCTGTTTTTCGCCTTCCTTTGGCTGTGCGGGCTATATTGCACCTACCGGTATTGGAGAGGTTTCAGAGAGGATGAAATACGGCGCGGCGGATCAGCGGAAACCGCTCGCGCAAAATGGCATGAACTGCACCCGCCCCCTGACTAGATGGTGGTGGGCCGCTTTGGGTCAAAAGCTGCCGTGAGCAGCTTCAAGATGCCTTTCCGCTCAGCTTTCGAAAGCAGACAATGGCCGGCCAATCCCCGTGGCGCATTCCCGCGCTGAGATCGCGCTGCGACCTCGCAGAAAGCAAGGATGCGCATCGTCACTTGGAAGCCGAATGCCAGGTCGATGTTGCCCCCCGGGACACCGCTCGCCAAAACAACGAGCCTCCTAGGAGTGCTGGTGTCAAGCGAACGCCGCCCGCTCAGGCCGCGCTGACGGCGGCGAGCTCAGCCGCCAAGAACTGCTTTTCGAATGCCTCGGCGGGCATCGGACGGCCGAAGAAATAGCCCTGCCCTTCCTCGCATCCCATGCTGACCAGGAAGTCGGCCGTTGCGCGGTTCTCGATGCCTTCGGCCACGACGGTGAGACCCAGCTGCTTGCTGAGGCCGATGGTCGAACCGACGATGGCGGCGTCGTCGGAATTCGACAGAAGACCGAAGACGAACGACCGGTCGATCTTGAGGCCGTCGAGCGGAAATTTCTTCAGATAGCTCAGGCTCGCATAACCGGTGCCGAAATCATCGAACAGGATTCGGACGCCGAGCTCCTGAATTCGCTTGAACATTTCGAGCACGCGGCGCTCGTCATGCAGCAGGATGTCTTCGGTGACTTCGATCTCGAGCAGCGACGGCGTCAGCCCGGTCTCTTCGAGCAGCGCTGCAACGGAATGCGCGAGGTCGCCGGACTGAAGCTGCGAGGGAGAGAGGTTGATCGCGACGCGCACGTCGTTGCCGGACAATTCCCAAGCCCGCGCCTGGCGGCAGGCGGTCTCCATCACCCAGTTCGCGATCCGCTCCGACAGCGCAGAGGTGTTGACAACAGGCATGAATTCGGCCGGCGAGACGTAGCCGCGCACCGGATGCCGCCAGCGGATCAGCGCTTCGGCTCCGACCAGGCTGCCGTCGATCAGACGAACTTGCGGCTGGTAGAACAGCTCGAATTCGCTGCGATCGGCGGCAAGCGCCAGCTCGCCCTCCAGCCTCAAGCGGTTCTCGAGCTCCTGCCGGATCGCGGCTTCGAATACGACGTGGCCGCCGCGCCTGGTCGCCTTGGCTTTCGTCAGCGCGAGATGGCCGTTGCTCAGGAGATCATCGGCGTTGCTCCCGCCTTCAGGATAGACGGCGACGCCAACGCTGGTCTTGACCCGGTGCTGGCGCGTGCCGGTTGCGAGAGGGGCTTCGAACGCGCGCGCGATTCGCTCGGTCACCGCCGCGACCGGCTCGGTGATCTCTGCGCAATCGATCGCGATGGCAAATTCGTCGCCGCTGAGCCGGGCGACGATCGCCTTGCCACCGACCTCGCTCCGCAGCCGCTCGGCGGCCGCGCGCAGCACCAGATCGCCGGCGGAGTGCCCTAGCATGTTGTTGATCTCTTGGAAGCCGTCGAGCCCGAGCACGAGCAACGCGACGCTCGAAGACCGTCGCTCCGCCGCGGCGATCAGATCGGTCAGGCCCACATGCAGCATGTTCCGGTTGGCCAGCCCCGTCAGCGCGTCATGTTCGGCGAGATATCGAATGCGTTCGGCTTCACGTTTGCGCACGGAGATATCGCGCAGGATGGCACCATATTGAAAGCCGTCCGTTCCCTGCCAGCCCGAGAAGCTCGCCTCGACCGGGAAGGTTTCCCCGCTCTTGCGCCGGCCTTCGAACTCGACGACGACGGCGCCGCCCGGAACCAGGAGCGCCTGGCGCGCGGCGTCGTGCATGGACGGTCTTGCACCGGCGTGTGCCGGCAAAGCGCACAGCGTTTCGAACGGGCGGCCGATGATCTCGGCCGGCATGTAGCCGAAGATCGCGCTGGCGCCGGGATTCCAGACCGTGATGCGGTGATCCTCGTCGGTGCAGACCAGCCCGTCGCCGAGCGACATCGCGATGCGATGAAAGCGGCTCTCGGCGATGCGTCCGAGCAGGCTGCGGAAGTCGATTTCGTCGAGCGCAATCGCGGTCAGGTAAGCGACGATGGCGATGTGGAACAGCGACGTATCGATGACCAGGGGCCATCTTGCCTGCACAAGGATTGCGGCCAGTTCGACCACCGCCCCGGCTGCGATCAGGATTGCGACGCGAAGTCCTGGCGCGATACGGCGCCACGAATACAGCATCAGCAGGCAGATTGCGCCCAGTCCGACCACCATGCCGACATCGGAGGTCCAGCGCAGGGTCCGGTTCTGAAGGATCGATTCAGCGGCGAGCGCCTGGAGGACCGGCCCCGAGATGATACTGCCGTTGGGAACGCTGAAACGGTCGCCGAGCTCGAGCGCCGTGGCGCCAATGATGACCTTCTTGCCTTTCAGCTTGTCGAGCGTGGCGCTATCGCCGCGCAGCACGTCGACATAGGAGACGGCGGGAATGGAGGGTGCGCGAATGCTGAAATCGATCAGAAAGGGCGGTCGCCGATTGGCGTCCTGTCCCGCCAGCACGACGGCCATCGAAGGCATGAAAGCATCGCCGAGCTTCTCGCCGAACGGATAGCGGCGAACCAGCCCGTCGGATTCGATTGCGACATTGACGAGAGCCGGCCACGACTGGTTGCTGAACGACTTCAGCGGCCGGTTGACATGGGCCGGGCCGCCCCTCGGTGTCGGCTGCTTGAAGGATGGCAGGATCGTCGAACCGCCGGCGTCTCGCAATGCCTTGGCGAAGGCCGCGTCGGAGGCGGGATCCGACGGCGTGCTGAAATCGACATCGAAGGCAACCTCCTGCGCGCCTGCCGCTTCCAGCCTTTGCAGCATTTCGGCATGGAGACGCCGCGGCCAGGGCCACACCCCGATCTGGTCGATCGACGGCGCATCGATACCAACCACGACGATGTCGCCGGTGGCCGCACGCGTTTGCCACTTGAATCGAAAATCGGTGAGCGCATTGCGAAGCGCAGCGTGCCAGCCCGTGGACAACACCACCGCGAGCGCGATCACGACAAGAACATGCGGCCGATAGCGTTTCACCAGAGCCTCCCCCCACACCCGCCCCGACGGACGCGTCCACCTAGAGTTCAGCGTCTGCCGTGCCCATTGCTGCCATTTCCATGGCCGTGGCCGTTGTTGCCTCTGCCATTGCCGGTGGCGCCGTTGTCGGCATGGCTGCTGTTACCGTGACCGTTGCTGCCGCCGTTACCGCTATTGTTTGGATTGCCGCCGTTGCCGCTGTTGCCGCCGTTGCCGTTGTTGTTACCCGAATTACCGTTGCCACCGTCCTTTCCGTTGTTTGCTCGCGGGGCATCGCTGGATGCGCCGGCCGTCGTTGCGGCGATCGTGGCGTTCGCGCTGGCGGCACCGCTGCTTGCCGCGCCGTTGGATGCAGCCGGGCTCGTCTTGCCATCGTTCCAGATCGTCTGACTGTCGCCCCTGGCATTCGCGTTACGTGCCTGCCCCGGCGGAACGCCGCCGTGCGCAAGGCCGCGCGTCGCCTTGTGGACGTTCAGCTTGACCTCTCCCAGCGCGGCCGAAATGCGCACGGCTCCTGCCTTGGGGGCATGCCCCCCGGCCGCCTGCCCCGAGGCCTTGGGTGCGCCGGCCGCCTTGCTTCCCTTGTCGATGGGGCCGAGCGCATGGATGGCATGGCCATTGGCCGCATGGCGCGGCGCCGACAGGCCCGACTTCGGCACTGGGACACGCTCGATCGTGGGTGCGCGGGGCTTGCCCTGCTCGATCGGATTGAGCGTCCCCGCACCGCTGAGGCTGAGACCGGGCTTGCCGTGTTCGAACACGGTGGCCGCTTGTCCGGGCATCACTTGCGCAATCTGTCCCGTCTTGAAATCGGAGACTTCGACCTGGCCGCGGAGCACGCCGACCTTGGTGCTACCGGCACCGACCGTGACGCTGAACTGCGTTCCCTTGACCACGGCGGCGAGATAGGGCGTCTCGACCTCGAAATGCTTGACGTTGCGCTTCTCGACCTCGAGCAGGATCGAACCCGCCTGCTGGATGATGGTGGTCGACAGGCCGTCCTTCTTCTCGGCCGGCAGGCCCACCACCGAATTGGGAGAGATCAGGATCGTTTCCTCGCCGCGGACGAGGAGGACGCGCCCGTTGCGACCGGTGCGAATGGTATCGCCAGGTTTCAGCGTTCCTTCTGACGTCAACGACACCTGCTGGGCGCCGCTCGTGGCAAGCCAGACCTCGCCCGAGGATTTGCTGACCGACCACACACCGTCGTCCGCCGCGAATGCGCTGGAGGCCGATCCCAGGATCAGCGCCGCCGCCAGGGCGCGCCGCATTCCAACTCTGCCGAACATGATGATCCTCAGCCCGCGTTTACAGCCAAGCCTGAGGGGTATCCGAAATCACTCAAGATAGGATTATCGGAAAGCGGCCAGCGGAGCGGCCGGATTAACCAATCGTTGACCATAAAAACCTATGAAAAATCATGCGGCTAACGAACCCTTACCGCCCCTTGGCAGATCCTCCGTCGAACTACGGAGACAAAGTCGCCGCGCGCGGTGAGAAGCGGCATCTCCTTACCGCATTGGTATCGGCGGCAGTAATTTTCGCGGCGACTCCAGCGGCACTCGCTCAACAGGCGAACCAGCCGGGCTTCGATCCGCGCCAGCCCGAGAAATATTTTGATAACCAGACCGAGCAGGAATCGCTCGGTCGGCCGCCGGTTCGGTTGCCGAGCGTCGGACAGCCCACGACGGGCGGCGATACCAAGCCGCAATTCGTGCTGCGCGGCGTCAGCGTCAGCGGCGCCCATGCGGTTTCCCCTGATCGCATCGCCGCTGTCTACCAGCCTTATCTCGGCCGGAAGGTCTCGCAGGCGGATCTGGCCGCGATCGCAGGCGCCATCAGCGACCTCTACCGCGAAGCCGGCTTTCATCTGAGCCGCGCCATCGTGCCACCACAAGACATCGCCGACGGCCGTGTCCGGATTCAGGTCCTGGAAGGTGCGATCGTGCAGGCCGAGTTGAAGGGCGACGGTGCCGAACAGTTCGGCGTAAGGCCGATGCTGGCGTCGGTTCTGACCGAACAGCCTTCGCGACTGGCAACGCTCGAACGCCAGCTCTTCCTGATCAATGGCAGGCCGGGCGTCCGGATCACCGACACTGCGCTGGAGGAGATCGGCGGTACGACGGGCCGCTTCCGCCTGACCATCTACTTGAAAACCTGGCACGTCTTCACCTCGTTCGGCCTCGACAATCTCGGATCCTCGTCGGTCGGTCCCTGGCAGACCTACGCCACCGGCGCGTTCAACTCCTACCTCGCGCCCGGCGATGCATTGGCGGTCAACCTGTCGACCATTGCCAACGACCCCCGCCAGCTCGGCTTCGCACGGCTGTCGTACGATGCGCCCGTCGGCGTCGACGGTGTCCGCCTGGGTGCTTCCGTGCTGTACAGCGCGGTAAGGCCGGGCGATATGCGCCGGCTCGATAGCGACATCACCACGACCCACGCGTTCGAGCTGCGTGCCAGCATGGTCCCGTTGCAGTCGCAATCCTCCACGCTCACGCTGACCGCCGCCACGACCTTCAGCAATGTGTCCGAGCATGACCTTTACGGGCCCTGGTACAACGACCACATCAGGACGGCGAGCCTGACCGCCGACTACCGGCTGTTGGATCCTTTTGGCGGCACCAATTTTGCGACTCTGACCTACCGTCAGGGGCTCGACGTTTTTGGCGCCTCGCATTTCGAGGACGATCTGTTGTCACGCGACGGAGCCTCCTCGAACTTCTCGGTCCTGAACCTCTGGTTCACGCGCTACCAGACACTCAACGATGTCTGGTCGCTCAAGCTCGCTGCCGCGAGCCAGACGGCGTCGCGCCCGCTGTTCACTTCGCAACAATTCTATCTCGGCGGCGCGGCCTTCGGCCGTGGCTATGGCGCAGCCGAGATCAGCGGCGACAACGGCCTTGCCGGCTCGCTCGAGCTGCGCTTCGACCAGAAGCTCAATTTCCGCTATTGGACCGGCTACCAGCTCTATGCCTTTGGCGACGCTGGCGCAGTCTGGAACCACGGTTATCGCCTGAGCGACGGGCTGTCGCTGACATCGGCCGGAGCCGGTGTGCGCTTCTTCCTGCCGGACGACCTCCAGGCCGATTTCGGCGTCGCCGTCCCCTTAAGCTACCGGGCGCCGGACAACGAGCGTCGCAGCCCACGCTTTCTTTTCACGCTGTCGAGCGCGTTCCGGCTCTGCCCCGAACGCGGCCGGGCGAGCTGTCTCTAGCCGCCCGGTCCTTCGGGCGGGATGTCGCATCCTGACAGCTTTTCCCCGCGGCCATCCTTCGAGACTCCCGCTTGAGGCGGGCTCCTCAGAATGAGGCCGGAGTGCGCGGCCGGAGTTTCCACGGGCACAGACGCTGATGAGCCTCATCGTGAGGAGACGCTCGACCGCTTCCTGCGTGACAGCGCCAGCAGCGCGCTCACGCCTGCGGATACGAAGAGCCCAATGATCATGAACCCGGGCGACTATTGGCCGGGACGCTTTGCGGCAGATCAAGGCGGCTCCGACACGGCACGCTAAGAAACCACATGCTGTCGGAGAGACACGTGTCGCACTATACCGGAAGTCTTGGTACGAAAAGCCTTGTTCCGAAGGGCCTGCCCGCGGCGAGAGTGCCGGCATTCATGCGGCATCTCTATCGTTCGACCCGCAGGCTGCTGCGCTCGATCGTCGCTCGCATCGATCTCTCGCAATTTCCAGGATCCTGCTGCGGATGAGCGCGGCAGCCGCAAGCGAATGCAGAAAGATTGCCCTATGCTCCGACATGTGAGACGGATTTTCCTGCTGCTTGGCCTCGTCTCTGGCTTCGGCTCGTCGTCCGCTCTCGGTGCTGATGCCGGTCACGGCGCCGAACTCGCCAGGCGCTGGTGCGCGAGCTGCCATGTCGTGGCGAACGGACAGGCTCAGGCGAGCGCCGACGTCCCTTCCTTTGCGTCCGTCGCGCGCAGGCCGGATTTCAGTGCGGAAAGGCTCGCATTCTTCCTGCTCGATCCGCACCCGAAGATGCCGAATTTTCCCCTGAGCCGAACCGAAGCCGGCGATATCGCGGCCTACATCGCATCGCTGCGTTAGATGCCTGATCGGCCGCCGAAGGCCGCGCTCGCGCAAACCGAGCGGCGCGCTTTTCCGAAGGTCATACTTCAGCAATAGTCTGAGCTTCATCCCGGATGGTCACGCCGGGCTGCACGAAGGCTGCAAATGCAAATCCCTGCCGGTGGACCGGCAGGGATCAGCAGAAAGGATGACAGACGGCGAATGAGATCATTCGGTGGCCCATCATGGACCTGCACCGGTATCGAAGCGCGGATCTTCAAGTCATACAAGATCAATTTGTGGGCACGCTGTACACAGACCGAAAATCAGGACTTGCCCTTGCCGGGTTGCATGAGACTGCCGGTCATCTGACGCATGTGATCTCCGGCGCTGGTGAACTGACTGCGGAGGAAATCGGATTGGATTCGCATCGCCTCCTGGAGGTCGGTGGCATGCACCAGCTTGCGCGCATGCTCGAAGGCCGACTTCATGTTCTGCTCCGTGAAAGCCAACGCCTGCTTCGACACCTCTGTCCCCGCCCCCGGAACGGACGACATCGATTTGGTCGCCGCTTCAAAGAACATGCCGAAGGCCTTTTCGGCCTGGTCGATGGTCTTCTCGGCCAAATCACGCAGTTCGGCCGGAACTTCGATTTTCGGTTCGATCATGGTCTCACTCCTCCCTTTTTCCGTCTGAATACCACATTTGCCTGACCGCCATCCAGCCGCCAGCGCTCCGGCGAACGATGCCGGGGAGCCTGCTCTGGCAGGAAAATGGGCAGGATGGGCGCGCGGCCGGGCTCTAGGATAAGGGGTGCTCGGGAAGAGCTTCGTCGGTGGCGAGATCTTCGACCAGCTTGATCACCTCGAAGCGCTGTCGCGGCGCGAGCTTCAGGAAGGCCCGGAGCAGACGCAGACTTTCCACGGTGCTGCCTGCAGGCACACCGAGCTTGAGATGCAGCTCAGCCGCGAAATTGAGGTTTTTCATCTCGCACCTATGACAAGCATCGGTCGTGATCCGCTCGAGAACCGAACGCCGCAACAGAACTATGGCGACGAACGTTCGGCCGAAGGGACCCGCCGGGTTGCAGGCTGAACCGCGTCCAAACGACGGCTTCCATTTGGTTGCAACTATGCCAAGCAACAACCCATCCGGCAAGCCCAACCGTGGGTATAGCGATGCTTGGTCTGCATCGCGCCACAGCGTTTTCCGGATAACAGGAATATCGATCGCCGTCACCCACCTGCGTCAAGAAGCGTCATCAATCACGCGCACAGCCCCTCTTGCTGTCAATCAACACGGGGTTTCGTCGTGTTTCCGATGTCAAATGCACGTTAGCGCGCACGAATTGGCGATTCTTCAGCAAGATACACGCATTTGTTGAATCCGTCCCGGCGGTTGCATTAAGCGCGTGAAAGTCGATCTCGCGGCCGGTCCACCGTGAACCGCCGTCCACGCGCGAGCGACCAAGCCGTTGCGGCACGGCCACGCAGACACGGGCGCCATGGCTGAAAACTCTTCGATTTGGGCGCGCCTCAGCACCAAAAGGACGACGGCATGCTTTCTCGCTGCGATCTCATCAAGGGCGCCGCAATCGCGCTTCTCACCCTCTCGACACAAGGCGCATGGGCGCAGGAGACCAAGATGAACCTGTTCAAGATCGTCACCGTCAAGGACGAAATCGTCGTCGGACTGTCGGCGCAGGAGCTTCAGGCGCTCGGCGGCAATGATGCGAGCGCCGTTGCACACGCGCTGGCACAGAAGGGCGATCTCACCGTCTGGCAATACAACGTGCATCGTGGCCCCAACGGCGAATTACAGCAGGCACCGACAGCCAAGATCGGGCTGCTGGCCCATGCCTCGCTGCGCGTCGAGCCCTACACCACGCCTTACCAGATCGTCCCTCACCCGTAAGCAATGGGCGGAGCGCCGGCGGCCGAGACCGCCGACGCTCCGCAATCATCCACGTCGGCCCCCGCGCGCCGTTCCCGTCTCCGTCGCGAAGCCGTAGATCAGCGCCAGCCGGTCCAGGCATTCGCGAAAACGCCGCGCGAAGTAATCGTTCCAGCGTTGCGTGCGGACGGCACGACGCTGCCCAACCTGATCCATGGTCAGACCCAGCACCAGCACGTCGTGCACCAGCGCGGCGCCGTCGGTGCCGAGCTCTCGTTCGATCCTGTTGAGCCGCAGCACCGCCTGGCGCTGGCTTTCGGTGACGGGCTCACGCGTGCCCGTCCCATCGACATATTCGCGCGTCGTATCCACCGCCTGCGGGCCGCGCTCCGCCCGCTCCCAATCGTTCTGGAAGGCGCGGCCGCCGCGGTACTGCGCCTCGTCGATCTGATGGTGCGCGTGCAGCCGGCCAAGCGGATCGCCGCGGACCGACCGGATCGCCAGGATCTTCTCGCCGGAATCGAGCGTGAGCGGATTGTCGACCTCCACCTCCGCGATCTCGGCGTTGAACGGCACCTCCCGCGACCGCCGGTCGTAGATCTGCGCCAATTTGTAGGACTTGTTGCGTCGGGCATGAGCCACTCGGATCTCCTTGCAAGACTGAGAGTTGAACGGAGGGCGGCACCGTCAGATCGCCGAGACCAGCTTCAGCACGACCGGGCCTGCGGCACGGGCCGCCGACGCAGCCTCGGAACGGCGCGTCAGACGGCCATGCGGCGCGCAATAGCTCGAGCCCGGCTGGCGCGGGTGGCCGCAGAAGGTGATCTCCTCACCGTCCTTGTCGCCGCCATAGGGATAGCGGCAGTCGGCCGGCTCGAGCTCGACCAATTGGATCAGGCGCGGCTGGATGCCGACACAGCGCAACTTCACCCGCGCCGCAGGCTTCATGGCGGACTTCGGCGGCAGATTGAGGCTCGGCCACGCCACCCGGCGCGGCGAAAGCAGGCTGGGTTCACCCGGCAAGGCCGGCGCGAGCGCCGGGCTCGTCATCCATTGCGGCACGATGAGCCGGAGCCGCTTGGCGCGGCCGACCACCGCGCTGCGCGTATAAGCCGTTCCAAACCTTGCGTTTATCTGTCTTCCGATCTCCGCATAAGACATGCCTTTGTGAAAATAGTCGCGAAGCGCGTCGGAGTGCTCCGACGGCCAATGGCCCGGTTCCATGCTGCTGTCCTGTGATGCGCCTCCACCCGGGAGGGCGAGACGCACATTCCGTTATTCCGAATATAGAGTCAAGCCGTATTTCTGATATTCATAATTGCATCAATTCCGAATTTCGGATTACAAGAGGCGAGACGGTGCGCAATCGAGGGAATCGCCATGTTGGACGTAGCAATGATCGAGCGGGGCCTGGAGAAGACGGGCAAGAGCAAGGGCGGCCTGGCTGCGGCCATGGGCGTGCGGCCCGGCGCGGTCTCGGAGATTCTCGGCGGCGAGCGCCTGGTGAAGGCCTCGGAGATCATTCCGATCATGGAATATCTCGAGCTCAATCTCGCGCCGATCATGGGGCGCGTCGGAGCCGGCGCCGTGATCGAGCCGGACTACGAACAGGTTCCGCCGGAAGGTCTCGGCGACGTCGCGTTGCCCTTCCCGATCATGGAAGAGACGATCGCATTCGAGATCGTGGGCGATTCGATGCTGCCCAAATACGAAAGCGGCGACGTGATCGTCGTCTACAAGGACCAGCGCCACCCGCTGTCGAGCTTCTACGGCGAAGAGGCAGTGGTCCGCCTCAAGACCGGCGAGCGCTATCTGAAGACCATCGAGCGGGGCAAATCTCCCTCAGTGGTCAACCTCACGAGCTTCAATGCCAAGCCGATCGTCGGCGTCAAGCTTGACTGGGTCGGGGAGATCTGCCTGTCCATGCCCAAGGGACAGCTTGAGCGGCTGCGTGCGAAGTCGGCGCGGCCGCGCAAGAAGGGCAAATGAGAGCCGCCGCTTCTGATTAATAGAAATCACACTTGACATAGTTCCGATTTTCGGAAATAATGTGCCGCGTCCCGACCATGGGGCGCGGCAGGGTCGTTTCATGCAATACTTCGTCGTGATGATCGATTACGGACGGCGGGGCCGCGAGGCGGTCGTCGATCCCGAAATCACCCGGCGCGAGGTCATTTCCCGCCTCGCCTCGGGTGAGTATCGGAACGTCTCGTTCATCCACGAGATCGTGGAGAACTCGGTCGAAGATGTCACCGCGGCCATCCTGGCCGAGGCGGCCCTCCCACGGATCGAGCCCGAGGACGTCGATCTCCAGGCAATCCGCCTCGATCACGTCCGCGATCTGCGCAAGCACGAGAGGACGTGACGCAGGCCTAGAGCATGATCCGGACCTGAAGGGCCGCGTTAGCGCAAAGTGTGCAGCGGTTTTCCGAAACGATCATGATCAATCAACAGCCTAAAGCGCGATGACGTGACGATTCATCCTAATCACATCGCGCTTTAGAGCTCGCGCCACCGTCCCGTTGGGCATTACACCAGGAGAACGGTCGATCCCGTGGTCTTGCGTGCCGCAAGATCGGCATGCGCCTTGGCGGCGTCCTTTAGCGGGTAGGTCTGGTGCACCTCGATCTTGACCGCGCCGGACTTGACGACGTCGAACAGCTCATTCGCCATCGCCACCAGATTTTCGCGCTTGGCGGCGTAGGTAAACAGCGTCGGACGCGTGACGTAGAGCGAGCCCTTCTGGGCGAGCAGGCCAAGATTAAGCGGCTCCACCGCGCCGGAGGACTGGCCGAACAGCGCGGCGACGCCGAGCGGGGCGAGGCAATCCAGCGATTTCAGGAACGTGTCCTTGCCGACGGAGTCGTAAACCACTGGCACTTTCTTGCCGCCGGTGATCTCGTCGACCCGCTTCACGAAATCTTCCCTTGTATAGATGATGACATGGTCGCAGCCATGCGCCTTGGCGAGCTTCGCCTTCTCGTCGTTGCTGACGGTGCCGATCACGGTCGCGCCGAGATGCTTGGCCCACTGGCTCAAGATCAGGCCGACACCGCCGGCGGCCGCATGCAGCAGGATGGTATCGCCGGCTTTCACCCGATAGGTCTGGCGGATCAGATATTGCGTGGTGAGCCCCTTGAGCATCATCGCCGCCGCCGTCTTGTCGTCGACGCCGTCGGGCAATTTCAACAGCCGGTCGGCGGGGATCAGCCGCGCCTCCGCATACGCCCCGAGCGGCGAGGCGCCATAAGCGACGCGATCGCCCGGCTTCAGATCGCTGACGCCAGGCCCGACCTCTTCGACGACGCCAGCCGCCTCGCTGCCGAGCCCGCTCGGCAGTTGCGCCGGATAGAGGCCGGAACGGTTATAGATGTCGACGAAATTGAGGCCGACCGCGGTGTGGCGGATGCGCGCCTCGCCGGGCCCAGGTTTGCCGACGCTGACCTCCTCCCAGACCAGGACTTCCGGACCGCCGGTTTTGTGAAAGCGAATGGCATGCGTCATGGGCGTGCTCCTTTATCGTTGAAATGAAAGTTCGAACACCGGATCGGCCTGTGAAATAGGCATTTGGTCCGCCCGTTACAGTATAGAAGCCGTAACAAGAATGTCACAGCGAACCACAAACAGCCGCCGTTCCGCCTCCGTTCGAAAGAGTTGATGAGGGCCCCGCGGCGACCCGCAGTAGCCTTGCGCGGGGTTTGATGGTCGCCTGCGAAGGAGAGCCGAGATGCCAGCTTACGTTCAGCATCATCAGGACGTCGAAATCGCGCCAGTGAATTGCCCTACCTGTATGGGGTTCCTGCCGATGTATGTGCGCGAGGTCGAGCCGCATTGGAGCCTAGCCAAGATCGACTTCGTCTATGAATGCGCCGATTGCGGCGCCGAGCTGAGGCAGACGATCCGCAAGCCGGAGCTGCTGCGGCACTGATCGCGCCAACAGCGAAGCGCTCAACTATTTGCGCTTAGCGGAAAAACGCCGTTCACGCGGGTCAGATGTCTCCCAAACGTGGCTTGTTCTTTGCCTGGAACGCAGGCAGAACAAGCCTCAAGCAAGACCTTTGGGAGCGCCCTTTCGTGGCTGATCAGAAGGCCTCGACCTCGATCGAGGCAGTGGAGAGCGGCCTCGCCGCGCAGGGCTACATCGCGAGCCGGCAGATCGCGACTGCCGTCTATTTGTCGCAGCAGATCGAGAAGCCGATCCTGGTCGAGGGCCCCGCGGGCGTCGGCAAGACCGAGCTCGCCAAGGCGATCGCGGCTTGGCGCGGCATGAAGATGATCCGCCTGCAATGCTATGAGGGCCTCGACGAGGCCAAGGCGCTCTACGAGTGGAAATACGCCAAGCAGCTTCTCTACACGCAGATCCTCAAGGACAAGCTCGGCGAGGTTCTCGGCGGCGCGCAGACGCTGCATGCCGCGCTCGACCAGCTCCACGATTTCGGCGACGTGTTCTTCTCCAAGGAATTCGTCGAGCCGCGGCCGCTGCTCCAGGCGCTTGAGCAGCCGGGCGGCTGCGTGCTCCTGATCGACGAGATCGACAAGTCGGACGCCGAATTCGAATCGCTGCTGCTGGAAATCCTGTCCGACTTCCAGGTCACGATCCCCGAGCTCGGAACCGTTTCGGCGATCACGCCGCCGACGGTGATCCTCACCTCCAACAGCGAGCGCGACCTCGGCGATGCCCTGAAGCGACGCTGCCTGCATCTGCATATCGGCTTTCCCGAGCAGCGGCTCGAGGAGCGCATCGTCGAAAGCCGTGTGCCCGGCATCTCGCAGACGCTGCGCCGGCAGATGGTCGGCTTCATCCACGAGATCCGCTCGCTGGATCTGAAGAAGCTGCCCTCGGTCAGCGAGACCATCGACTGGGCGCGTGTGCTGGTACTGCTCCAGGCTTCCGAACTCGATACTGAGATCGTCAAGGACACGCTCAACGTGCTCCTGAAATACGAAGCCGACATCGAGGCCGCGACGCCGCAGGTGACGACCTTCATTGCCAAGGCGGCCCGGTCCAACGTCTTCGGTTGACGCCGATGCGCGAAAATCTCCATCGCTTCTTTCGGGCGGCACGCGGGGCTGGCGTTCACGTCTCGCCGGCCGAAAGCATCGATGCGATGCGCGCCGTCGCGCAGGTCGGCATCTCCGACCGCGCCGTGCTACGCGATGCGCTGCTGCTGACGCTCGCCAAGTCGCAGGACGAGAAGCTCGCGCTCGGCGACTGCTTTGATCTGTTCTTCAGCCAGCCGGAGCCGCGACAGGAGCAGCCTGAGGCTGCCGGCGAAGACGATGCTGCGCAAGGCGAGGATCAGCCGCCCTCCGCCGGCTCGGCGAGCGAGGCGGGCGAAGGTCAGCCTTCCCAGGGCCTGGGTCCCTTGGCGCAGATGCTATTGTCGCAGGATCGCAACGCGATCGCTGCCGCGATTGCCAGCGCCTCCGGCGCGGCCTCCCTGTCCGACATCCGCTACTCCACCCAGCGCGGCATATTCTCCAGCCGCATCCTCGACGCCATGGGCCTCCAGCGCCTGCGCGACGATCTCGACCAACTGACCGCGACCAACCCGTCGCTGGCCGAGCGCCTGCGCGCCGCGCTCGATGCCTTGCGCGAAGCCGTGCGCGATACGGTCTCGCAAGGGCTCGCACTCTATGCCCGCGAGGAGGCCGAGAACCTCCGCAACGAGATCCTGCGCAACGCGCCGCTTGCCCGCATCGAGCGGCGCCAGGTCGCCGAGATGCGTGCCCTCATCCGCCAGATCGCACGCCGGCTGCGCGAGCGCTATTCCAAGCCGCGCAAGCGCCAGCGCCGCGGCCATCTCGACGTTCGCCGCACGCTCCGCCGCAACGCAGCCTGGGGCGGCGTGCCCTTCCTCACGGCATGGAAGCGCAAGCATCGCGACAGGCCGAAGATCGTCGCGCTGTGCGACGTCTCGGGCTCCGTTGCGCAAGTCTCGGACTTCTTCCTGCTGCTGATCCACTCGCTGCACGAGGTGGTCGACGACGTCCGCTCCTTCGCCTTCTCTTCGCACCTGATCGAGGTCAGCGAGATCCTGGAGACGAAGTCGCCGGAGGAGGCGATGTCCGAGATCATGTCCAAGGTCGGTTTCGGCTCGTCGGATTACGGCGCCTCGCTGGTCGATTTCGAGAAGGAGTTCATGAGCGCGCTGACGCCGCAGACCACGGTGATCGTGCTCGGCGATGCCCGCAGCAACAATCTCGACCCACGCGCCGACATTTTGCGCCGGATCTCCGAGCGTTCGAAGCGGTTGGTCTGGCTCAATCCCGAGGGGCGGCTCGCCTGGGGCTTTGGCGATTCCGAGATGCCGCGCTACGCAACCTTTTGCAGCGTCGTGCGCCAATGCGCCACCGCGCAACAGCTCGAACGCGCTGTTTCCGATATTGTGGCGACTTATCAATAAGCAATAACAGCCGCCTCCGTCAGGCGGCGTTCAGCTCGGCCTGATTGCATTCCCGAAAGTGACGCGCGATTTCGTCGAGCGCGCGCTGCTCCCATTCTTCTGCCTGCGCCAGCCAGAACGGCCGGCGCTTCGAATCGAGCGCCGCGCGCTCTCGGCAAAGGAATTCCTGCCTGCGAATTTCCACCAGCCTGTTCATGCACTCCACTCCGGCCGTGTGAAGCCATTCCCCGCAGGCCAAGGTAACAGAGTCCTCAATCTCCCGCCTCATCATTTCTGTGCATATCGCGACGCCAAATAGGACAGTGATGCTTGCCGTGCACTGCGGCAGCTCGCATCGCAACATCAAGTGCGGATCATCAATTAGTGATCGGAGAACGTGACGGTAGTCGTGCACTAACGACGTTAACTCTTGTGGCGCAACGAAGTGCCGCAATTTGTGAAGAGATGTTCTAAACAGCTGACCGAATTCCCGACTCATTGTCGTCGCATGGTCTTCATGCGGCGCCGCTAACAGGGGCACGCGAACCGGACGATCGGCTGAGGCACCATGAGCAACGATTTCGAGTTTGATCTATCGACCGACCAGTGGGAAGCGCTAAAGGCGCTTCGCAACCCGGTGTCGAACGGTCGCCTCGCGAAGGCCTATCTCGTCGAAAGCCTCGCCAAGCTCGGCCTCGTTGTCATGAATGACGGCGTGCCTGCGATAACATCCACAGGACGCAAGGTGCTGGTGCGCGGCTCATGCCGGCTGCTCGATCTCGTGGCGTGACGAGATCGCCTGCTGCCGCGTAACTGCGCCATCGCCTGAAAAATAACCTTTAGCTCTTCATCGAAATCGGATTTGCTTCTTGCGACAAGATCTGGCGCGCAACGACGCTGCGCCAGACAGGCAAGGGAGCTGATCATGAACGGGCTTGGCGGGCTGAACAAATCCCCCAACGGTGTGGTTATCGGACTTGTGCAGCTGCAGCTGCCTAGCGTGGTGAGCGCGGCCGATCTCGCCAGGCAGACCGAGCGCATCGTCTGGATGGTCGGCAAGGCCCGCCGCAATCTCTCCACCATGGATCTGGTGGTCTTCCCCGAATACTCGCTGCACGGCCTGTCGATGGACACCAATCCGGAGATCATGTGTCGGCTTGACGGACCGGAGGTTGCGGCCTTCAAGCAGGCCTGTGTCGATAACAAGATCTGGGGCTGCTTCTCCATCATGGAGTTCAACCCGCATGGCAATCCCTACAACTCGGGCCTGATCATCGACGATCACGGCGAGATCAAGCTCTACTATCGCAAACTTCATCCCTGGATTCCGGTCGAGCCGTGGGAGCCCGGCGACATCGGCATTCCCGTGATCGAGGGACCGAAGGGCGCGAAGATCGCGCTGATCATCTGCCATGACGGCATGTTCCCGGAGATGGCACGGGAATGCGCCTACAAAGGCGCGGAGATCATGATCCGCACCGCCGGCTACACCGCGCCGATCCGCGAAGCCTGGCGCTTCACCAACCAGGCCAATTCGTTTCAGAATCTGATGATCACCGCAAATGTCTGCATGTGCGGCTCGGACGGCTCGTTCGATTCCATGGGCGAAGGCATGATCATCAATTTCGACGGCACGGTCCTGGCGCATGGTACGACCGGCCGTGCCGACGAGATCATCACCGCAGAGGTCCGGCCGGATCTCGTGCGCGAAGCCCGCATCAACTGGGGCGTCGAAAACAACATCTACCAGCTCTGGCACCGCGGCTATGTCGCGGTGAAGGGCGGCGCGATGGACTGCCCCTACACCTTCATGCAGGACATGGTCGCCGGCACCTTCCGATTGCCGTGGGAAAATCAGGTCAAGGTCACCGACGGCACCTCGTGCGGCTTCCCGGCCCCGACGCGGATGTTCGGCAAGACGGCGAAGGCGGCGGAATAAGCCGGTTTCTCGGGTGAAACCGCGACAATCTGGCACCGTGGCCTGCGCGCTCGGCAACCTCGTCGGCAATTGCGTCGCAACCGTCGTGGTCGCGGCCCGGGAAGGCGATCTCGACCGGCCAAGGCGGCCAAGGTGCTGGAGGGCGGCGAGGTGGTCGACGTGACGGCGGGATAGAGGTTCGGCGATCAATCGTTCCACTGGAGGAGTGGCGTGCCGTAGGCCCTCCTCCAGACCGACAGAAAGCGCGGAAACCACGAGTGGGCCACGGCACCCTTATAGGCCCAGGTGCGATACTTCAGACCTTGCTCCGAAATCAGCTCCTGATAGCCGCCGTGGAGTTCGGTCGCGGCGCGAATGTCCTTCAGGATTCCTTGCGCGCAGGCCCGATAGGTATCGCCACCCGAGAACTCATCGTAATCCAGCATGCGGTCGGCAAATTCGACGTTGAACGTCGGCCAGGAGGAACGCCCCTGATATGCGGGAGCTGCAATCTTGTGGATCATCTTGGTCCGCGGGTTGTCCGCCGAAACCAGGAAGTGGAATGTGCTCGGAATGCGAAACCGTGGCTCGGCGATGATCACATCCGTCGTGGCCGCGAACAGCGCGCGCTCGCTCGCCTCGCTCATATCCCAGAAGCCGCGATGCACGCTGACGAAATCCAATGCGACCGACGATGCCGGTGAGCTCGCCGGGCCGTCCAGGGAATGCCTGATGTAGCCGTTCTTGCCGAAGAGGCGGAGCAGATCCCTCTTGTACTGCGCAAGGTCGCGCCCGAGCAGCCGCTTCAGCTCGTTCTCGCCGACGATCCCGAGCTGCACGCCCCACACGAAGGTCGTGCAGACGCAGGCATTGGTGACGAAACGCCGGCGCTCGGCGCGGGTATCCGTCGCCGCGGAGCGCGGGCCGTTGGCGTCGCACAGCAAATATCTGGTGCCGTCAGCGTCGAAGGACTCCAGCTCGCTCGCAAGCTTCAGGATCGCGCGCTTCAGGTCTCCGCCATATTCGGCCAGCAACAAGCGGCCGGCGTGCGCGCATTGCGACATCTCAAGGTAAGACGACGCCCTCTCCTCGGCAGAGATCATCTGCTGCAGACCGGCGAGAATGCCGAGCAGCGTATCCGAGGGTCGCGAAAAATAGTTCACGCCGAGATACCGGCCGCGCCCGGCCGGTACGATGGTCGTGGTGACCACGTCGGCGCGAACGGCCTCCAGCAGCAGGCGCACGCTCTTCTCGAGCAGACGGACCCGTCGCACGGCGTCCTGCGCATCCATGATGGTTTCAGGATCGAGAACGTCGGGATAGAACCAGGCGAAGTCGCGGGGGTAATAGGCCGAGGCGTGCGGTGCGCCGGTGACGAGGAAGGCCTCGGTCACCGAAAAGGCGCTGTCCATCGAGTGCCGATAGAGGTCCTCGATCGCCGACAACGAATGATGCGATTGTCTCAGGAATCGATCACCGAGGAAATTGACCGCCTGAAGGGCGTTGGCGACGAAGGTCGCAGCCATCCCCTGATAGAACCGGTTTTCACGATGTGATGGAAAAGAGATGTCGCTGTTCATGTCCGTCAATCGGCTGATTGTCTCGTGACCCTCGTGATGATGGCCACCATCTTAAACATGACTGATTCGTATCTCTACCCGGTGACTTGCGGGTTCGTGACGCTCGCCTACGCCTTGCGCGGCCCGAAATTCTCGATCACCCGCAGCAGCACACGCGCGCCGGCGTCGGCATCGGCGAGCTCGACATGCTCGTCCGGGTGATGGCTGATGCCGCCGCGGCAGCGGACGAAGATCATGCCGACATCGGCAATGTCGATCATCGCCATGCCGTCGTGCCCTGCCCCGCTCGGCAGCTCGAACACGGAGAAGCCTTCGGCTTCGATCGCTTGCGCGATCTGCTGCTTGAGCCAGGGCGCGCAGGGCGCGGTGCGGTTCTCGTGGGTAACGTCGAGCTGAAGCGCCAGCTGTCGCCGCTTGGCGATCGCCTCGATCTGGCGCACGACATCGGCCACCGCGCGCTTGCGATGCATGTCGGTCGGCGCGCGCATGTCGATGGTGAAGGATACCTCACCCGGAATGACGTTGGTCGCGCCGGGCCTCGCCTGGATGTAGCCCACGGTGCCGACGAGGCCGCCCTCGTCGGTGCGGCAAAATTGCTCGATCGCATTGATGCATTCGGCCGCGCCGGCGAGCGCATCTCGGCGCAGCGCCATCGGCACGGTGCCGGCATGACCGGCCATACCGGAGAGCCGGGCCGCAAGGCGCGTGGCCCCGGCAATGGCGGTGACGACGCCCACGGGCAGGTTCTGCGCTTCCAGCACCGGGCCCTGCTCGATGTGCAATTCGAGATAAGCAAGCAGCTCGCGCCGCGCGCGCGCGGCCGCACCGATATGGTCGGGGTCGAGGCCGAACTGCACGAGCGCCTCGCGCATCGACACGCCGTCGCTGTCGCGCGTATTCAGCACGCTCTCATCGAAGGTGCCGGCCACCGCACGGCTGCCGAGTAAGGTCGAAGCGAACCGCACCCCCTCCTCGTCGGCAAAGCCGATCACCTCGATCGCAAATGGCAGGCGCTTGCCGCGGCGGTTGAGATCGGCGACGCAAGAGATCGCGGTGATCACACCCAGCGGTCCATCCCATTTGCCGGCATCGCGCACGGTGTCGTAATGCGAGCCGAGCATCAGGCAGGGCATGCCCGGCCGGTCGCCTTCGTACCGTCCGCAGACATTGCCGATCGCATCGAGATGGGCGCTCATGCCGGCCTCGCGCATCCACCCCATGATGAGGTCCGCGGCCTTGCGCAGCTCCTTGCTGAGGAAGATGCGGGTGAGCTTCTCGGGCTCTTCCGAAATCGCGCCGAGCTCGTTGATCCGGCGAACGATCTCATTGCCGAGCGATGCATCGTGAACGGTACCAGCGCCCATCTCGGCGAGCTTTCCATCTTCTAAGGACACGGCGGTCCTGACGACAATCGATACAAGTTCGGTGCCAGCGAACATCCTCCGGCGCCGTCCCAGTCAGCGCGTGGTTAGCATGAATGCGCCTTGCCGGCCGACCGTCCGACGACCGTCATGCACATGCGCGAGCAGGTTCGGGCTGCTCAACTCCACTGCATACAATGCTTTTATACTGCTCATAAATTAGTCTGCCGCCTTCCTCGCCAAGTTCAGCACACTGATTATTTCATATTTATTTCAAGTACTTATCGCAAACTGCATGCTTCATAGTCTCTGGCACGAAGCTTGCGACATCTGACCCCGGCTCCGCCACGCCGGCGCAGCCGTGAGATCAAGGCGGAACATCCGCCAAGGGGAGCGAGCAATGGATTCTGGCAGGATTTCACGACGTCATGTGTTGCGGGGCGGCGCGGCCCTCACCCTCGGCGCGGCAGCGGGCCTGCGCCCGGCTTTCGCGGCCGAGACCACCATCGGCTTCATTTATGTCGGCTCGCGCGACGACTACGGCTACAATCAGGCGCACGCGCAGGGCGCGGCGGCGCTGAAGAAGATTCCCGGCCTCAAGGTGGTCGAGGAGGAGAAGGTGCCGGAGACCGATGCGGTCGAGAAGACGATCGAGTCCATGATCAATCTCGATGGCGCCACCCTGCTCTTCCCGACCTCGTTCGGGTACTACAATCCGCACATGATCAAGATGGCCAACAAGTACCCGAAGCTCCGCTTCGAGCATTGCGGCGGCCTCTGGAGCGAGAAGGACCCCAAGAACGCCGGCAGCTATTTCGGCTATATCGACGAGGCTCAGTACATCTCCGGCATCGTCGCCGGCCTGACATCGAAGAGCAGCAAGCTCGGCTTTGTCGCGGCCAAGCCGATCCCTCAAGTGCTGCGCAACATCAACGCCTTCACGCTTGGCGCCAAGTCCGTCAATCCAAAGGCCACCACGCAGGTGATCTTCACTGGCGACTGGTCGATGCCGGTCAAGGAGGCCGAAGCCACCAACAGCCTGATCGATCAGGGCGTGGACGTGCTCACCTGCCACGTCGATGGGCCCAAGACCATGGTCGAGAACGCGGCGCGGCGCGGCGCCTTCGTCTGCGGCTATCACACCAACCAGTCGGCGTTGGCACCCAAGGCCTATCTCACCGGCGCGGAGTGGAACTGGGAAGCGCTCTATCCGAAGTTCGTCAAGATGATCGCCTCCGGCGAAGGCATCCCGAATTTCTACCGCGGCGGCCTGAAGGAAGAGATCGTCAAGACCTCGCCCTATGGCGAAGCGGTCTCGGCCGAAGCGCGCAAGGCGGCCGACGCGGCCGAGGCAAAATTCCTGTCGGCAGAAGGCTTCGCCATCTTCAAGGGTGGGCTGGTCGACAACAAGGGCAAGACGGTGATCCCTGTCGGTACCGACCGCGGCCAGAAGCATCCTGAACTGGAGAAGATGGACTACCTGGTCGAGGGCGTGCTCGGAGCCACTTCGTGACGACGGAAGCGGCGGATTCCACGGACGCGGTCGGGACAGTCGCCCCGGCCGCCGATCCCGGTTTCCTCCAGCGTCACGGCGGCACGATCGAATATGTCCTGATCCCGGGCGCGGCGCTGGTCGGCGCGCTCGCGGTGTTCGGCATCTTCGTCGCGATGTTCGGCAAGAATCCGCTCGATCTCTATTTCTACATGTATTACGGCGCGTTTGGCACCTGGTTCTCCTGGCAGAACACGCTGACGCGCGCAGCGCCCCTGATCCTCACCGCACTCTGTACCGCGCTGCCGGCGCAGCTCGGCATGGTCATCATCGGTGGCGAAGGCGCGCTGTTGATCGGCGCATTGTCCGCAACCAGCGCCGCACTCGCGCTTCAAGGCATGCCGCCGCTCGTGGTGCAGGTCGCCATGGTCTGCGCCGGCGTGATCGGCGGCGGGCTCTGGATCATGCTCTCGGGCGGCTTGCGGCAATATCGCGGCGTCAACGAGACCATCTCGAGCCTGCTGCTCGTCTACATCGCGCTCGCGATCCTCAACCATCTCGTCGAGGGGCTGATGCGCGATCCCGCCAGCCTCAACAAGCCGTCGACCCGCGAGATCGGCGCCGCCAACATGATCGGCTCCATTCCAGGCACCGACGTGCATTGGGGCCTCGTGTTCGGCCTGGTCGCTGCCATCGCCTCCTACATCCTGATCTATCACACTGTGTTCGGCTTCGCCGCGCGCGTGGCGGGCGGCAACATCCGTGCTGCGAAGATCGTCGGTCTCGGCGTCGACAAGCTGATCCTGACCGTCTGCTTCCTTGCCGGCGGCGCGGCTGGCCTCGCCGGCATGGTCGAGGTCGCCGCCGTGCAGGGACGCACCAACGCCAACCTCGCCGCCGGCTACGGCTTCACCGGCATTCTCGTCGCCTTTCTGGCGCGGCAGAATCCGCTCGCCATCATTCCCGTCGCGATCCTGCTCGGCGGCATCAGCGCCAGCGGCGGCCTGCTGCAACGCCGCCTGGGGCTGCCCGATGCGTCCGTGCTGGTGCTGCAGGGCATCATCTTCGTCTTCGTGCTCGCCAGCGATGCGCTCTACGGCCGCATCGGATTCCTGAAGGGAAAATCCTGAGATGGCAGACGGATCGATCGGCCTCTGGACCGTCCCGCTCGCCATCCTCGGCGGCGCCATTCGCGTCTCCACCCCATTCCTGTTCGTGAGCCTGGGCGAATGCATCACCGAGCGCGCGGGCCGCATCAATCTCGGCCTGGAAGGCACGCTGGTGATGGGCGCGATGAGCGCCTATGGCATCTCCTATCTCACCGGCTCTCCGTGGCTCGGGGTGCTTGCCGCCGGCATCACCGGCGCGCTGCTGGGTGCGCTGCATGCCGGCATTTGCTCGCTGCCGCGCGTCAACGACGTTGCCGTGGGCATCGCCTTGATGCTGTTCGGCACTGGCCTTGCGTTCTATCTCGGCAAGCCGCTGATCGAGCCGACAGCGCCGCGGCTGCCCGCCGTCGACTTCGGCTGGTGGAGCGACATCCCGCAAGTCCAGGCAGCGCTGCGCATCAACGTGCTGTTCCTGATCGGCGTGGCGCTGGCGCCAATCCTCTATTGGGCCTTCCGCACCACCCGCTGGGGCTTGCTCATCCGCACCGCCGGCGAGAGCGCGGATGCCGCACGCGCGATGGGCCATTCCGTGCTGCTGATCCGCCTGCGCGCCACCATGGCCGGTGGTTTCCTCGCGGGCATCGGCGGCTCGTTTCTGTCCCTGTTCTACCCCGGAAGCTGGAACGAGGGCCTTTCCTCGGGCCAGGGCATCACCGCCGTGGCGCTCGTGATCTTCGCGCGCTGGGATCCCCTGCTCTGCCTGTGGGCCTCGCTCGCCTTCGGCGGCGCGGCGGCGCTGGGTCCGGCGCTGCAATCGGTCGGCGTCACCTCTGGCTATCACCTCTTCAACGCCGCGCCCTACATCCTGACGCTGGCGATCATGATCATCACCTGCTCGCCGAAGCGGACGCTGACCGGCGCGCCCGCCGAACTCTCGATCACACGGTAACACGCACGAGGTCGTCCATGCCCGAGCGCTACATCAAGTCCGAGCCCTATGCCTGGCCCTACAATGGTGATCTCCGCCCCGAGAACACCGCGCTGATCATCATCGACATGCAGACCGATTTCTGCGGCGTCGGCGGCTATGTCGACAAGATGGGCTACGACCTCTCGCTGACACGGGCACCTATCGAGCCGATCAAGCGGCTGCTCGCAGTGATGCGCAAGCAAGGCTTCCATATCATCCATACCCGCGAGGGCCACCGCCCCGATCTCTCCGACCTGCCCGCCAACAAGCGCTGGCGCTCGCGCCAGATCGGCGCCGGCATCGGCGATCCCGGCCCGTGCGGACGCATCCTGGTGCGCGGCGAGCCCGGCTGGGACATCATCGAAGAACTCGCGCCGCTACCGGGCGAGCCGATCATCGACAAGCCCGGCAAGGGCTCGTTCTGCGCCACCGATCTGGAGCTGATCCTGCGCGTGCGCGGCATCGAGAACATCGTGTTGACCGGGATCACGACCGACGTCTGCGTCCACACCACGATGCGCGAGGCCAACGACCGCGGCTTCGAATGCGTCCTGCTGCACGATTGCTGCGGCGCGACCGACAAGAGCAACCACGACCACGCGCTGAAGATGATCAAGATGCAGGGCGGCGTGTTCGGCGCAGTCTCGACCTCTGATGCCTTCATCGGAGCAATTTCGTGATCATCGGCGAAACGCCGCCGCCATCGGGCGCCTTCGGCGTCGATGCCATCGCCATGACCATGCGCTTCGGCGACTTCCTGGCGCTGGACAATGTCGAGCTGAAGGTGCGGCCGGGCTCGTTCCATGCGCTGCTCGGCGAGAATGGCGCCGGCAAATCCACCCTCGTCAAATGCATCATGGGCTATTACCACGCGACCGAAGGCGACATTCTCGTCGGCGGCCGCGAGCAGGCGATCGCCAACCCGAAGGATGCCCACGCGCTCGGCCTCGGCATGGTCTATCAGCATTTTACGCTGGTGCCGGCGATGACCGTTGCCGAAAATCTCGTGCTGGCGCGCGACGACGTGCCAGCCGTGGTGAACTGGCCGAACGAGATGAAGGAGCTGGAGGCGTTCTTGGGCAACATGCCCTTCAAGGTACCGCTCTCCGCAAAGGTCTCCGACATCTCTGCCGGCGAACGGCAGAAGTGCGAGATCCTCAAGCAGCTCTATCTGAAGCGGCGCTTCCTGATCCTGGACGAGCCGACCTCGGTGCTGACCCCGGCGGAAGCCGACGAGGTGCTCGGCATGCTCCGCGACATGGTCGTGGAGGGCGAGCTGACCATCCTGATGATCACGCACAAGTTCCGCGAGGTCATGGCGTTTGCCGATGACGTCACCATCCTGCGCCGCGGCAAGCTCGCTGGAGCCGGCAAGGTTTCCGAGCTGACGCCGGACGCGATGGCCCGCACCATGATCGGTGCCGAGGAGTTGACGGTGCAGCCGCCGCGCACCGGCGAAGCCGGTCAGGCCAGGCTGGAGCTCCAAAAGCTCCGCGCCCTGGACGATGCGGGTGCCGTTGCCGTGCACGATGTCTCGCTCACCGTTCGCGCCGGCGAGATCGTCGGCATCGCCGGCGTTTCCGGGAATGGCCAGCGCCAGCTCGTCGAGGTGCTGGCCGGCCAGCGCGAGGCCGAGAGCGGGGAGGTGCGCGTCGCCGGCGATCCCTATCACGCAAGCCGCGAGGAGATGCGGCGGCACAGGATGTCGCTGCTGCCCGAGGAGCCGCTGAAGAATGCCTGCGTCGGCGGCATGAGCGTCGCCGAAAACGTCGCCTTCCGGGAATTCGACCGTGCCCCCTTCGCCCGCGGCGGCTGGTGGCTCAACCCTCGCGCCTTTCGCGACGACGCGAGGACGAAGATCGCCCGGTACAAGATCAAGACCCGCACGCCCGATACGCCGATCTCGGCGCTGTCGGGCGGCAATGTGCAGCGGGCTGTGCTGGCCCGCGAGCTCGGCGGCGACGTCGAGGTGCTGATCGCCGCCAATCCCTGCTTCGGCCTCGATTTCGCGGCGGTGGCGCAGATCCATGCCGAGATCATGGCCGCACGCAACCGCGGCGCCGCCGTCCTGCTCGTCAGCGAGGACCTCGACGAACTGCTCGAACTGTCAGATCGGCTGGTGGTGATGTTCCACGGCGAATTCGTGTATGAAGCGCGGACCAGCGAAGCCGATCTCACGGTGGTCGGCCGCCACATGGCAGGGCACTGAACGGAGGATCGATGGGCGACGCATCCGGGCGGGACGAACACTTTCTGCGCCTGTCTTTCGCGGTCGCCGGCCGTTCCCTCACCCATGGCAACCATCCCTTCGGCTGTATCGTCGTCGATGCCGACGGCAAGGTGCTGATCGAGACTGAGAACGGCTACATGCCGGATCGCGACGGCACCGCGCATGCCGAGCGGCTCGCAGCCACCCAGGCCTGCCGTACGCTCGATCGCGAGGTGCTGGCGAAGGCCACGCTCTATTCCTCAGCCGAACCCTGCGCGATGTGTGCCGGCGCGATCTACTGGGCCGGTATCGGCCGTGTCGTCTATGGCCTCAGCGAGCATCGCCTGCGCGGCATCACCGGCAACCATCCGGACAATCCGACGCTCGATCTGCCCTGCCGCGAGGTCTTTGCCCGCGGCCAGCGGCCAACGGAGGTCGTCGGACCGTTGCTGGAGGACGAAGCCGAAGCGCTGCATGAAGGTGTGTGGATCAAATAGCAGAGGCTGATCGGTGTCCGCTGCCGATGGATTAAGCAGGGAATGCGGCTTTTCGCATCTTACGCGGGGGTTCAAACTGGCCCAATATCGAGGCAGTTAACCCATGCAAGCGCATCAACGAATGTTAGATCCGACATCCAACGGCCAGCATTCCGGCGAGTCCCCGGTCCTGAGGACCATTGGCCTCACCAAACGCTATGGCGATTTCCTCGCCAACGATTGCATCGATATCGAGATCCGGCCGAGGGAAATCCACGCCCTGCTGGGCGAGAACGGCGCCGGCAAGTCGACGCTGGTCAAGGCGATCTACGGACTGATCCAGCCCAGCGCCGGCGAGATTCACTGGCAGGGCGAGCGGATCGTGCTGTCCGGTCCGTCCGAAGCGCGCATCCGCGGCATCGGCATGGTGTTCCAGCACTTCTCGCTGTTCGACAATCTCACGGTTGCCGAGAACGTCGCGCTCGGCCTCGACGGCAAGGAATCCTTCAAGGACATGTCGGCCCGGCTGGAACAGGTGTCGAAGACTTACGGTCTGCCGCTCGATCCCAGGCGTGAGGTGTGGCAACTCTCCGTCGGCGAGCGTCAACGCATCGAGATCGTCCGCGCCCTGATGCAGGATCCGAAATTCCTGATCCTGGACGAGCCCACCGCGGTGCTGACGCCGCAGGAGGCTGACCAGCTCTTCATCGTGCTGGATCGCCTCAAGGCCGAGGGCCGCGCCATCCTCTATATCAGCCACAAGCTGGAGGAGGTGAAGCGGCTCTGCGACACCGCGACGATCCTGCGCGGCGGCAGGAAGGTCGAGACCTGCAACCCGCGGCTCGAAACCGCCGCCTCACTTGCGCGGATGATGGTCGGCGGCGAGGTCAAGGAGGTGAAGGGCGCATCCGGCCGCAAGACCACCGTGCCGCGGCTCGTCGTCAACGATCTCTCGCTGGCTCCCGTCGAAGCGCACGGCGTACGGCTCGAGCACATCTCATTCGAGCTGAAGGGCGGCGAGATTCTCGGCATCGCCGGCGTCTCCGGTAACGGCCAGGACGAATTGTTCGCAGCGCTCTCCGGCGAGCGTCTCGCGAAGAACCCCGGAACGGTGGTGATCGAGGGCATCGCCGCCGGTCACCTTTCGATCACCCAGCGGCGCAAGCTGGGGGCGGCCTTCGTTCCCGAGGAGCGACTCGGCCACGGCACCGCGCCGCGGATGAGACTGTCGGAGAACGCGCTGCTCACCGGCCATGCCGCCAGCGGCATGGTCCGTCGCGGATTCATCGATACGGCGGCTACGCTGAGAACGGTCGACCGCGCCACCGAAACCTTCGACGTCCGCAAGGCCAAGCGCGATCCCGAGGCCGCCAGCCTGTCCGGCGGCAATCTGCAGAAGTTCATCGTGGGACGTGAGATCCTGCGCAATCCCACGGTACTGGTGGTGAGCCAGCCGACCTGGGGCGTCGATGCCGGCGCCGCCGCCGTCATCCGTCAGGCGCTGCTTGATCTCGCCACCGCAGGCGCCGCGGTACTCGTGACCAGCCAGGATCTCGACGAGCTCGCCGAGATTGCCGACCGCATCGCCGTGATGTTCCACGGCAAGCTGTCGGCTCCGCTCTCGGCACGCGAAGCAAGCCGCGAGAAGCTGGGCCTTCTTATGGGCGGCAGCAGCCTGCAGCCAAAGGAGATCGCGCATGCAGCTGGTGCTTGAGAAGCGTGCCGAGCGCTCCGGCACGATCGCGCTGGTGTCCCCCCTGATCGCGATTGGCCTCACGATCGTGACCATGGTCATCCTGTTCGCGATCCTTGGCAAGAATCCACTGCTTGCCCTGCACGCCTATTTCATTGCGCCCCTCACCGATGGCTATTCGCTCCAGGAGATCGCGGTGAAGGCGACGCCGCTGGTGATGATCGCGATCGGCCTGTCGCTGTGCTATCTCGCCAACGCCTGGAACATCGGCGCCGAAGGGCAATTCCTGATCGGCGCAGTCGCGGGAAGCTGGATCGCGGTGAAGACGCAAGGTACTGATGCCGGCGCCTGGGTGCTGCCGGCTATGCTCGTCCTCGCCGCCGCTGCGGGCGCGCTCTATGCGCTGATCCCGGCGATCTGCAAGGTGAAATTCGGCGCCAGCGAGATCCTGACCAGCCTGATGCTGGTCTATGTCGCCGACCTCTTCCTCGACTATCTCGTGCGCGGCCCCTGGCGCGATCCGCACGGCTTCAATTTCCCGACCACGGCCGAGTTCGATCCGGTAGCGACCGTGCCGTTGCTGATCGAAGGCGGCCGGCTGCATCTCGGCTCCATCATCGCCCTGCTCGTCGTCGCGGCAGCCGCGATCCTGCTCGGGCGCACCATCAAGGGTTTCGAGATCCGCGTGGTCGGCGCTGCGCCGCGCGCCGCGCGGTTCGGCGGCTTCAACGCCAACCAGCTCATCATCCTGACCTTCGCCGTCTCCGGGGCGCTGGCCGGGCTTGCCGGCATCATCGAGGTGGCGGGTCCAGTCGGACATCTCCAGCCCGGCATCTCGCCAGGCTACGGCTTTACCGCGATCATCGTCGCTTTCCTCGGCCGGCTGAACCCGCTTGGAATACTAATTGCAGGCCTCTTCCTCGCGTTGACCTTTATCGGCGGCGAGCAGGCGCAGATCGCGATGAAGATTCCGCTGGATGTCACCAAGGTCTTTCAGGGCATTCTGCTGTTTTACGTGCTCGCCTGCGACTCCCTCATTCTCTACCGCTTCAAGCTGGTGTTCCCGAACCGAAAGGTGGTGGCCCGTGGAGCTGGTTGAGGCCATCATCCTGGCGGTGCTTGCCGCATCGACGCCGCTGTTGATTGCGGCGACCGGCGAGCTCGTGGCCGAGCGTTCCGGCGTGCTCAATCTCGGGGTCGAGGGCATGATGATCGTCGGCGCGGCCTGTGGCTTTGCCGGCGCCTGGCTGACCGGATCGATCTTTATCGGCGCGCTGTTCGGCATCGTCGCGGGCACGCTGATGTCGCTCGTCTTCGCGCTGATGGCACTCGGGCTTGCCGTCAACCAGGTCGCAACCGGCCTCGCGCTGACCATCCTCGGCGTCGGGCTCTCAGGCCTGATCGGCGCCGGCTTCGTCGGCGAGCGCATCACGCCGGCCGTGCACCTCTCTATTCCCGTCCTGACGGATATCCCGCTGATCGGCCGCGTGCTGTTCGGCGAGAATGGCTTCGTCTATTTCTCGATCGCGCTGATCGTCGCTGTGTGGTGGTTCCTGTACCGCACACGGGCGGGATTGATCCTGCGAGCCTGCGGCGACAATCACGCTTCCGCGCATGCGCTCGGCTATCCCGTCCTGCGCATCCGCACCTTGGCCGTGATGTTCGGCGGCGCCTGCGCGGGTCTTGCGGGGGCCTATCTGCCGCTCGCCTATACGCCGTTCTTCATTCCGGGCATGACCGCCGGACGCGGCTGGATCGCGCTGGCGCTGGTGGTGTTCTCATCCTGGCGGCCGGGCCGGCTCATCGTCGGCGCCTATCTGTTCGGCGCGGTGACGATCCTGCAACTGCATGCGCAAGGATGGGGCGTCGGCATTCCCTCGCAATTCATGTCGGCGCTGCCTTATCTCGCGACCGTCATCGTGCTGGTCCTGCTCTCCCGCGCGCGCACGGGCGGCTCGACCGCACCGGCCGCGCTCGGCACGGTGTTCGTGCCCGACCGCTAGATTTCGTTTCCGCAGTGTGCACGATGGGGCGCGCATGCTGCGGATCGTGGCTTCCCCCGAAGTTTGGAGATCGATGATGAGGAAATCACTTCTTGCACTGGCTGCCGGGCTCTTGCTCGCTGGGAGCGTCAGTGCGGCCTCCGCCGCCGACAAGCTGAAAGTCGGCTTCGTTTATCTCGGTCCGATCGGAGACCTCGGCTGGACCTATCAGCACGACCTCGGTCGCCAGGCGCTGGTGAAAGAACTGGGCGACAAGATCGAGACCACGTATCTCGAGAACGTGCCCGAAGGCCCGGACTCCGAGCGAGCGATCGAGCAGCTCGTCCGCGCCGGCAACAAACTGATCTTCACCACATCGTTCGGCTACATGGATCCGACGCTGAAGGTCGCCAAGAAATATCCGAACGTGCATTTCGAGCACGCCACCGGCTACAAGCGCAACCCGAACATGTCGACCTACTCGGCGAAATGGTATCAGGGCCGCTACATTCAAGGCCTGATTGCGGCGAAGATGTCGAAGTCGGGCGTGCTCGGCTATATCGGCTCGTTCCCGATTCCGGAGGTCGTCTCCGGCATCAACGCGACGATACTGGCGGCGCAGACCATCAATCCGAACATCAAGGTCAAGATCATCTGGGCCAACACTTGGTTCGACCCAGGCAAGGAGGCCGACGCCGCCAAGGCGCTGATCGACCAGGGTGCCGACGTCATCATGCAGCACACGGATTCGCCCGCCGCCATGCAGATCGCCAGCGAACGCGGCAAGCTGGCCTTCGGCCAGGATTCCGAAATGATCCAGTTCGGGCCAAAGGCCCAGCTGACCTCGATCATCAACAACTGGGGCCCCTACTACATCGAGCGGGTCAAGGCCGAGCTCGCCGGCACCTGGAAGTCCGAGGACACTTGGGGTGGCCTCGACAGCCGCATGTTCACGATGGCGCCCTACACCAACATGCCTGACGATGTGAAAAAAATGGCTGAGGATGCCCAGGCCGCGATCACCGCGGGCAAGCTGCATCCGTTCAAATGCCCGATCGTTGGGCAGGACGGCAAGCCGGTCGAATGCAAGGGCGGCGGTCACCTGGATGACGGCCAGATCCTCGGCATGAATTTCTACGTGAAAGGCATCGACGACAAGCTGCCGGGCAAGTAGCACGCTTCTTGCATTGACTAAATCACCTGCTCCTCCCGGAGGAGGTTCGGAGGGGGTGGCCAGAAGCACCCGGCACTTGTGGCTGCCCCCTCTTTCTCTATTTCGCCCGGCTATCCAGCCTGCATGGCCCGCGCCGCGGAACTGTGGCGGCGGATGAGGTCTGCCACATCGAGACCCGGGATCGCACCGTCGATCACCGCCCATTTTCCAGCCACCATCACCCGGTCGGCGCGATGCGCCCCGCACAGTACGAGCGCAGCCAGCGGATCGCCGTGGCCGGAGAAGCGCAGCTCGTCGAGCCGGAACAGCGCAAGATCGGCGGCCTTGCCGACGGCGATGTCGCCGAGTTCCGGCCGGCCCACACATGCCGCCGAGCCCTTGGTGGCCCAGCGCAACGCATCCTTGTGGCTGACCTTCGTGACGCCATAACGCGCGCGTTGCAGCAGGAACGCGGCCCGCACCTCCTGCATGAGGTTGGATCCGTCGTTGGAGGCCGAGCCGTCGACACCAATGCCGATCACGACGCCGGCCTCTTCCATGTCGCACACCGGGCAACAGCCCGACGCGAGCAGCTGGTTGCTGCACGCACAATGGCTGACGGTCGTGCCGGCCTTGCCGAGCCGTCTCATCTCGTCCGGATTGAAGAAGATTCCATGGGCGAGCCAGGTGCGCGCATTGAGCCAACCGCATTGCTCGAGATAGTCGAGCGGACGGCAGCCATACATCTGCTGGCAGAAGCTGTTCTCGTCCTCGGTTTCGGCGAGATGGGTGTGCAGGCGCACGTCGAGCTTGTCGGCGAGATCGGCCGTGGCGCGCATCAGCGACGTCGTCACCGAGAACGGCGAGCATGGCGCGAGCGCAATCTGCACCATCGCATCCGCGCCGCGCTGGTGATGCTTGGCGACCACGCGGGCGCTATCGGCGAGAATGGTGTCCTCGTCCTGCACGACACTGTCGGGCGGCAAGCCGCCGTCGCGCTGTGACAGGTTCATCGAGCCGCGCGTGAGCAGCACGCGCACGCCGAGGCGCTTCGCCACCGCCACCTCGATATCGACGGCGTCTTCGAGTCCGGGCGGGAAGACGTAGTGGTGATCCGTCGTGGTGGTGCAGCCGGAGAGCAACAGCTCGGACATCGCCACGGTGACGCCGAGCTCGAGCGCTTCCGGCGTCAGCTTCGCCCACACCGGATAGAGCGCCTGGAGCCAGGGGAACAGCTCGCGGTCCATCGCGGCCGGCAGCGCCCGCGTCAGCGTCTGGTAGAAGTGATGATGGGTATTGATCAGGCCCGGCAGCACGACGTGTTCGCCCGCATCGAACACTGCGACATCGGCGGTTGCGGGCACACCGCCCGCCGGCACGAGCTCGACGATCCGGCCGTCCTTCACGACAATGCCGCGCTCGGCCCCGTCGGCGAGGATGGCCAGGGGATCCCTGATCCAGGTCGAACTTGCCTCAGTCATGATCCTGCTTCTCCTCGCCCACCCTGACGGCGGACCTGCAAGGCCGAGGACGATTGCGTCCTTGCTTCGACTTGTTGTTGCCACTTGGCTCCCGTCTTGCAACACTTCGCTCGGACCATTCAACCGTCGGAAGCGTTGGCGCAGCCATGGACTTGAATACCATCACAGCTGTCGCCCATCCGCAAACGCGCGCGCAGCTGCCCGTTTGGACGGCAGGTGATGCTTGGCTCGCGGGCGGCACCTGGCTGTTCTCGGAGCCGCAAACGCATCTGACGCGACTGATCGATCTCACCGATCTGAAATGGCCGGCACTTGCGATCACAGAGAGCCACCTCTCGATCGCCGCCACTTGCACCATCGCAGAGGTCGATGGACTCGCCTGCCCCTCTGATTGGCTCGCAGCGCCGCTGATCAACCAGTGCTGCCGGGCCTTCCTTGCCTCATTCAAGATCTGGAAGACCGCGACCGTCGGCGGCAATCTCTGCATGTCGCTGCCGGCGGGACCGATGATCTCGCTGACGTCGGCACTCGACGGCGTCTGCACCATCTGGAAGGCCGGCGGCGGTGAACAGAGGCTTCCGGTCACCGAATTCGTCACCGGCAACCAGCGCAATCGCCTGACGCCAGGCGACCTGCTCCGGCAGATCGACATCCCGCTTCCCGCGCTGAAGCGCCGCACGGCCTTCCGCCAGATCTCGCTGGCGCCCGTCGGCCGCTCCGCGGCGCTGCTGATCGGCAGTCTCGAAGCCGATGATACGCTGACACTCACGGTCACCGCGTCGACGGTGCGGCCGATCCAGCTGCGCTTCCGCAAAGCCCCAGACGCAGGCGCGCTGCGCGCCGCGCTCATGCAGGAGATTACCGATGATCTGTACCACACGGACATCCATGGCGCGCCACTCTGGCGCAAGCACATGACGCTGCGCCTGGCCGAGGACATTCGCGTCGAGCTGCTGGGAGCGATACCCGCATGAGCCTGGAGGTCAATGGCGAGGCATTTTCCCAGGAGCCGCGCGCCGGCCAGTGCCTGCGCACGTTCCTGCGCGAGCTCGGCCATTTCGGCGTGAAAAAGGGCTGCGATGCCGGCGACTGCGGCGCCTGCACCGTACTGCTGGACGGCGAGCCGGTGCACAGCTGCCTGATCCCGGCGTTCCGGGCCGAGGGCCGCAGCGTGACCACGATCGAAGGCCTTGACGGCGATCACGGCACGCATCCGATGCAGCAGGCCTTCCTCGATGCGCAGGGCTTTCAATGCGGGTTCTGCACCGCCGGCATGATCCTGACCTGCGCCTCGCTGAACCAGGCGCAGCGCACCGATCTCGGCACGGCGCTGAAAGGCAATATCTGCCGCTGCACCGGCTATCGGTCGATCGAGGACGCGATCCTCGGCAAGACCAATGTCGAGGCGAGCGTCGAGGCCGGCGCCGCCTTCGGCCGCAGCCTGCCCGCCCCCGCAGGCCCCGATGTGGTCCGCGGCACGGCACGCTACACCTTCGACACCGCAATCGATGGTCTGCTGCACATCAAGCTGCTGCGCTCGCCGCATGCGCACGCGAGGATCGTCGCGATCGACAAGTCGGACGCGCTGAGCATCCCCGGAGTGCACGCCGTGCTGACGCACGAGGATGTGCCCTCCGTCCTGATCTCGACGGCGCGGCATGAGAAAGACTGGATGGACCCGGAGGATACCCGCGTCCTCGACGAGGTCGTCCGTTTCATCGGCCAGAAGGTTGCCGCCGTCGTCGCCGAGACCGAAGCCGCCGCCGAGGCGGCGTGCCGCAAGCTGAAAGTAAGTTACGAGGTCCTGCCGGCGTTGATCGATCCCGAGCTGGCGATGGCCCCGGGTGCGCCGCTCATTCATCCCGACCGCACCACTGCGAACCGCGTTGCCGATGCCCAGCGCAACCTGGTCGCGGAGACGCATGGCGAGTTCGGCGATGTCGCATCGGCGCTTGCAACATCTGCCGCCACCTATGAGGCTACTTTCCACAGTCACCGTGTGCAGCACGCTGCGCTCGAGACCCATGGCGGCCTCGCCTGGCTCGATGATTCCGGCGTGCTCAACGTCCGCACCTCGACGCAGGTGCCGTTCCTGACCCGGCGTGCGCTGTCGGACATCTTTCAGCTTCCCATGGACAAGGTTCGCGTGTTCTGCGAACGCGTCGGCGGCGGGTTCGGCGGCAAGCAGGAGATGTTCGTCGAGGACATCCTGGCGCTTGCCGCGCTGAAGACCGGGCGGCCGGTCAAGCTGGAGCTGACACGCGAGGAGCAGTTCATCGCGACCTCGACGCGGCATCCGATGCGGATCCACGTCAGGGCTGGCGCGGACAGCGAGGGCAAGCTCACTGCGCTCCAGCTCGACGTGCTCTCCAACACCGGCGCCTACGGCAATCACGCCGGCCCCGTGATGTTCCACGCGCTGGCGGAGTCCATCGCCGTCTACAATTGCCCGAACAAGCGGGTCGACGGCGTCGCCGTCTACACCAACACCGTGCCGGCGGGCGCGTTTCGCGGCTATGGCCTGCCGCAGGCGCTGATCGCGGTGGAAGCGGCGATTGACGAACTGGCGGGGCAGCTCGGCATCAGTCCCTACGAGATGCGCCGGCGCAACATCGTGAGGCCCGGCGATCCCATGCTCTCGCCGCCGCCCTCCGAATATCACGACGTGCTCTACGGCTCCTACGGGCTCGACCAGTGCCTCGATCTCGTCGAGCGCGCGATGCAGGTCGATTCCCCGCAGCCGGCGCTGTCGCCGGACTGGCTGATCGGCGACGGCATCGCGCTGACAATGATCGACACCGTGCCGCCGGCCGGCCACTTCGCCGATGCGACGATCGCGCTCAACGACGACGGAGGCTTCGACCTCACCGTCGGCACGGCCGAGTTCGGCAACGGCACCAGCACCGTGCATCGCCAGATCGCGGCGACCACGCTGGCGACCACCGTCGACAAGATTCGTCTGCGCCAGTCCGACACCGCCCATGGCGGCCACGACACCGGCGCGTATGGCAGCGCCGGCACCTTCGTTGCGGGCAAGGCGACGCATGCGGCAGCCGTGCAGCTTGCGAGCGAGCTGAAGACGGCCGCCGCCGGAGCCTGGCTGTGCGATGTGGAGACTTGCGCGCTCGATGCGGACTCCGTCGTCAGCGGCGTCCGCCGCATGCCTTTTACGGAGCTGGCGAAGCTCGCCCGCGAGCGCGGCTGGCCGTTCGCAGGCAGCGGCACGTCCGGCGGCACGCCGCGATCGGTGGGGTTCAACGTGCAGGGCTTTCGCGTCGCGGTGAACAAGGCGACCGGCGAGCTCCGGATTCTCAGGAGCGTGCACGCCGCGGACGCCGGCGTCGTCGCCAATCCCATGCAGTGCCGCGGTCAGGTCGAAGGCGGCGTGGCGCAGGCGCTCGGCGCTGCGCTCTACGAGGAGATGGTGATCGACGCGAGCGGCCGCGTCACCAATCCGAAATTCCGCGACTACCACCTGCCCTCTTTCGCCGACGTGCCGCGCACGGAAGTGTTCTTCGCCGGGACGTCCGACACGATCGGCCCGCTTGGCGCGAAGTCGATGAGCGAGAGTCCCTACAATCCGGTCGCCGCCGCGCTCGGCAACGCGATCGCGGATGCCACCGGCATTCGCTTCACCGCGCCGCCCTTCAAGCCGGACCGGCTGTTTCCGGCGCTCCATGACAAATTCGGCTAGATGCATGTTTCGGGGGATACATCCATGAGCAACGACGTCCATCCCGTCGACGAGGTCCTGCCGGTCCCGCGCCTGCTCGCGCTCGGGCTCCAGCACGTGCTGGTGATGTATGCCGGCGCGGTCGCGGTCCCCCTCATCATCGGCCGCGCGCTGAAGCTGCCGCCGGAGGACGTCGCCTTCCTGATCAGCGCCGACCTGTTCGCCTGCGGACTTGTGACGCTGGTCCAGTGCCTCGGCTTCCCCGGCGTCGGCATCCGCCTGCCCGTGATGATGGGCGTGACCTTTGCTTCGGTTGGCCCGATGCTGTCGATGGCGGCTTCACCGGAAATCGGCCTGCTCGGCATCTACGGCTCCGTGATCGCCGCCGGCCTGTTCGGCATCGTCGTTGCGCCGTTCGTCAGCCGGCTGCTGCCGCTGTTTCCTCCCGTCGTCACCGGCACCATCATTCTCATCATCGGCATATCCCTGATGCGCGTCGGCATCAACTGGGCCGGCGGCGGCCTGCCGACGTTGACGAAGGTGGTCGACGGCGTTTCCGGCAGCTTTCCCAATCCAGCCTATGGGCAATTGCAGGGGCTCGGCATCTCGCTGTTCGTGCTGCTCGTCATCCTCGGCCTGATCAAATGGGGCAGCGGGTTTCTCGCCAACGTGGCCGTGCTGCTCGGCATCATCGCCGGCGCGGTGCTCGCGAGCATTCTGGGCGTGATGCATTTCGACAAGGTCGCCGCCGCCTCCTGGGGCGCACTCGTGCTTCCCTTCCGCTTCGGCATGCCGCAATTCCACCTGGTGCCTGTCATCACCATGTGCATCGTCATGATCGTGGTGATGATCGAATCGCTCGGTATGTTCCTGGCGCTCGGCGAGATCACCGGCAAGGCCGTCGACCGCGAAGCCCTGAGCCGCGGCTTGCGCGCCGACGGGCTCGGCACGCTGCTCGGCGGCATCTTCAACACGTTTCCCTATACCTCGTTTTCGCAGAACGTCGGCCTCGTCTCGGTCACGGCCGTGCGCTCGCGCTGGGTGACGGTGACGGGCGGCTGCATCCTGCTCGTGCTCGGGCTCTTGCCGAAGCTCGCTGCGCTGGTGGAGGCGGTGCCGCTGGTCGTGCTCGGCGGCGCCGGCCTCGTGATGTTCGGCATGGTGGCGGCCACCGGCGCACGCATCCTGGCCGCGGTCGATTTCCGCAACAACCGCTACAATCTGTTCATTGTAGCGATCTCGATCAGCTTTGGACTGATACCGCTCGTTGCTCCCGGTTTTTTCCGCAATCTGCCGCACGATCTGCACCCGCTGCTGGAGTCCGGCATTCTGCTCTGCGCGGTCGTGTCGGTGCTGCTCAATGCCTTCTTCAACGGATTGAGCGGTGGCGCTGCCGCCGAGGCCGACGCGGCGTCAGCCGCCGCATCGGCACAGCATGTCTAAGGCGCGATGCGACTAGGATGAATCGTCATCGCGCTTTGGATTATTGTTTAAGCATGATCTTGTCGGAAAACCGCTACGCACTTTTCCGGATCATGCTCTAGCTGCCGCGATAGGTCGAGTAACTCCAGGGCGTGACCAGCAGCGGCACGTGGTAATGGCTTTCCGGCTCGCTGATCGCAAAGCGCAGCGGGATCTCGTCGAGAAACGGCGGATCGGACAGCGGCACGTTGCGCGCGGCGTAATATTTGGCGACGCTGAAGCGCAGCTCGTAGCGGCCGATCGGCAGCGGACGGCCGCCGATCAGCGGCTGGTCGGTGCGGCCGTCGGCATTAGTCACCGTGCGCGCGATGACGCGATTCTCGCCAAGGCTCGCGAGCTCCACGAGCTCGATCGGGATGCTAGGTGCGGGCTTGCCGATCTGGTTGTCCAGCACATGGGTCGAGAGCCGGCCGTGCACCTTCAGCCTGTCGTCGGCGGCGACCAGCTGGTCGAGCCGCAGCGCCGAGATGCGGCCGATCTCCTCGATCGCACGCCTTATCTCGGTCTTGGCGATGTTGAGCAGCCGCGCCTCGAAGTCGAGCAGCACGGAATCCTTGGTGTGACGGCGCACACAGACGATGTAGGGGAAGCCGAACTTGTCGCGGTAGGCGTTGTTGGCCCGCTCGAACGCGGAATATTCGGCATCCGACAGCCGGTCGAGCCCGGCGCTGTTCTGCTCGTCGGTCGATTCCGCGGTGAGGCCCGCGGCGCGCTGCGTCTTGTTGGCGAGATCGGGATGCGCCCGGATCAGCGCCAGCTGCACGTCAGGCTCGGCACTCTGGATCGCGGCCATCAGCGCGGCGTGCAGCTCGTTGATGCCGGCGAACGGCCGCTTTGCCGCGAGCTGCTCGGCGATCCACGGCGAATATTCGACGACGTTGGCGAGCGCCGCGACGAAGTCGGCCGTGCTTGCAGCGTTGAGATCGGCGAGTGAAATCTGCGACATCATCTCACCCGATCTCGAATGCGTCGGCGGCAAGATGGGCGTGCTTCTCGTGCCAGTGCTGCGCGATCTGAAGCCGCGTCGGCACCCAGACGCGCTCGTGCTTGCCGATATAGTCGAGGAAGCGGATCAAGCCCGCTGCGCGGCCGGGCCGGCCCGCGAGGCGGCAATGCAGACCGACCGACATCATTTTTGGCGCGGTTTCGCCTTCCGCATAGAGCACGTCGAAGGCGTCCTTCAGATAGGTGTAGAACTGCTCGCCCTCGGCAAACCCTTGCGGGTTGATGAACCGCATGTCGTTGGCATCGAGCGTATAGGGAATGATGAGCTGCTTGCCGCTGGCGCCCTTGACCCAATAGGGCAGATCGTCGGCATAGGAGTCGCAGAGATAGAGGAAGCCGCCCTCCTCCATCAAGAGACGGTTGGTGTTGATCGAGGAGCGCCCGGTGTACCAGCCGAGCGGACGTGCGCCGGTCGCCTCGGTATGCACGCGGATGGCCTCGGCGATCTCCGCGCGCTCCTGCGCCTCGGTCATGTCCTTGTGCTCGATCCATTTCAGGCTGTGGCTGGCGATATCCCAGCCCGCCTCCTTCATCGCAGCGACAATCTCGGGATTGCGCTTGAGCGCGGTGGCGACGCCGAACACCGTGGTCGGCCAGCTCCGCTCCTTGAACATCCGCCACAGCCGCCAGAAGCCGGCGCGCGAGCCATATTCGAACATGGATTCGATGTTGGCGTGGCGCTGGCCGGGCCAGGGCTGCGCGCCGAGCACGTCGGACAGAAAGGCTTCCGAGGCGCGGTCGCCGTGCAGGATGTTGTTCTCGCCGCCCTCCTCGAAATTGACGACGAACTGCACCGCGACCCGCGCGTCACCAGGCCATTGCGGATGCGGCGGGTTGCGGCCGTAGCCGCGGAGATCGCGCGGGTAGCGGGGCTCGGTCACTCAGACTTCCTCGAAGCGGATCGGCAGCGCGCCCTTCCACAGCACGCTCTTGCCCAGCATTGCGAGGTTCTCCAGGCCCGAGGTCAGCGTGATGAAATGGTTGCCGGCGAGCTGGCCCATCTTGCTCGCGAAGTGCACGCCGCCATAGGCCAGCAGGATCTCGGTTTCGCTGATGCCGCCGGGATAGAGGATGATCTGGCCGGGCGCGGGATAGCTGGTGTGGTTCTCGTAGCCGACGCCGAAGTCGAGGTCGCCGAGCGGCATCCACACGCCCTCGCCGCTCCAGCGCACATGGATGATGTGGCTTTCGAACGGCAGCGCCTTGCGGAAGGCGGCGACAGTCTTGGGCGCCGCCTGCTCCTCGAAACGGGCATCGAAGGTGAAATCGCCGGCGCGGATAACGAGTTTGCTCATCTCATCTCTCTGGATCGGGGGCGATGCGCGCCCCACGGGGAACTTTCAGCAAAAAGCACTCCGTCGGGCTTCGCGCAAGGGGCGCGAGAGGCTCTCGCATGAGTTGGGCACGCCACCCGGCCTGCTCGATCGCCTCAAAACTCGTCCATTGAACCGGATTGCAGGAGGTGAGTCCACCGACGGTTTTGCGGGGCAAAGGGCGCCGGCGCGGATGCGCTGCGTCCGGGGCACGAGAGCTGAGCGTGGTGCTGCGTTCGGAACGACGAAGATGAGGCGATGGTGCGTTCTCCAAGTAACACTGTCATTCCCCGCCTTGTACGCAATCGCGCACTGGAGCGGGGAATCCAGTACGCCGCGGCCTCTCGATTCAATCACTGGCGTCTCGGAGTACTGGATCGCCCGGTCAAGCCGGGCGATGACACCGAATGTGTGGACGCAGACGTGCGTACTCGGCCTCGCGGCTGCTTCGCCCGAGCTTTGCTTCGTCTCGCCGCCCTCTTAGCCAAGAGGGCGCAGGGAAGGCCGGGTGCCGGCGGCACCCGCGGTCCGCTGCGCTAGAGCACACGCAGGAAGAACCGCAAAGCAGCATACAGGTGAAGCCCAACACACGGCCTTCCCTGCGCGATGGTCAGACGGCTTATGCCGCGCTCTCCCGGGAGCCGAGTTCCTTCTGGCCTCCCTCGCTCCCGCGAAAATCACCGGCACCGCGCCGGTTGACGCCAATGCCGCATTCGCCAGAGCTTGACCGTAGCAACGACGGCCAGGACCACACGGTTTTGCCGTACGCGCGGTTCGTTGGCGCCGCAGGGTTCGACGGCGTTGTGCACGTTGCCATCGAAATGCCGGCGCGACGAACCTGACAGCGCCGCTCGTCCGTACGAAGCCTCGGGGCTCACGGAGAGCAATCCGCCCTGCCCTCAGCTCTCGTACACGACGCTGCCGCGTCCACCGCAAGCCCGGCTCGCGACATGACGACCGCATGATCGCCCCTCGAGATTGAGCCGGGTTGGGCGACACATACGTCATTTCCGAATTTCGGTAAAGCGGAATATTTTCGCGCGAGCGGGTTGATAGCGCCGCGACACACCTCGGTCCGTAGCCTGGATGGAGCGCCAGCGTAATCCGGGACAGCGCAAGATGCCGAGCGCGCAGCCCCGGATTACGCTTTCGCTCCATCCGGGCTACGAGAGACGAGATTGAGCTCGTCGAGACCTGGAGAGCTCAGTACGGTGCGTAACGATAGCCCGGATCGTAGTAGTAGCCGGAACCGCCGTAGTAACCAGGGCCGCCGTAGTAACGCGGGCCATAGCCATAATAATAGCGGTTTTCATAATATTCGCGGCGGCGGCTCTCGGCGATCGCGCCTCCGATCAGACCTGCGGCCATGCCCATGAAGGCGAGACCCGCGGCATTCGGCCCGCGTCGATAGTAACGCCGCCGGTGCGAGCTGAAATCGGTGACGTCGGAGGCAGCCTGGCCGGCAACGACCGCCTTGACAGCCGACTTGGCGGCCGGTGTCCCGGCCGAAGCCGCTGCGGACGGGGATGCGGAAGCCGCAATCAGGGCGAGGCCAGCGAGCGCGACCACGATCGTGTTGCGGCCGGCTGCGGAAATCACGGGTCCAATACTCATGTTCGAATTTCCTCTGTTCTCGCCCAAAGAAACATAAGCAAACGATCTATAATCCGCAAACCACTGAAATGGTTTCATGATCGCGGCGATCTGCCACGCTTTGAACGATTGTAAATCCCGAACGATCAGACCCAGCTTGAACCAGCCAACCTGAGCGGTTAATGAACGGCCGCGCCGTTTTCGGTCGCCGTAAGCGTTTACGTGAACCAACGCATCAACCGACGCCGTCGGGATCGATGCCATTTTCCAGGTTCACCGAGATCGACGCGCCCTTTCCTAGAGAAACCAGATGATTGTGGTCCGCAAACTGCCGGCGCGCTATGCGCCGATCGTGACGCCATTGGTGCTGTCCATCCTCATGACGGCGGTGGTATCGGTCATTTCGACGCTGCGGAGCCTGGGGGCAACGCCGGCGTTCCTGGCGGCCTGGCCGGGCGCCTGGGGACTGTCCTGGCTCGTCGCCTTCCCGACCCTGCTCGTGGTGCTGCCGCTGGTCCGCCGCATCGTGGCCTGGCTCGTCGCAGCGCCACCCCGCCGGTAACCGCGCCTACGACAGCGCCCCCAGCACGCCTCTCGTCGCCTTGTCGATTTCCTCGACATAGCGGCGGCGGGCGAAGCTCTCGGTGAGGAAGCCGACCACCTTGCGGCTGTCGGTGGAATCGACCACCGCCAGCATCTCCGCCTCGGCCTCGTCGAACACCGCCATCGCCGACTTCACGTTCATTTCCGGGATCAGCACGATATCGATCAGCCGGGCGAGCTCGATCACTTGGATGTCGTCGGCGATGGTGTCGAGGTCGCTGGAGAACAAATCAGGCAGCAGGACGAGGCCGATATATTCGTCAGCATTGTTGACGATGACGATTCCCGGCCGCGAGCCGAGCGCGAACTCGCGGCGCGCGGCGGCGATCGTCGTGGTCGAGGGCACCTTGCCGACGTCCGAGCGCATCAGGCGCTCGACCGTAAGATTGCGCAGCCAGCCGACGTCGTTGGCGCTGCGGATGGTCTCGCCGCGCAGATGCAGGCGCCAGGTTGAGAAGGAATGGCCGAACATGAAGCGCACGCAGATCGAGGTCACGATGCAGCCGGCCAGCACCACGGCGGTGACGTCGACGTTACGTGTCATCTCCAGCACGAGGAACGACATCGTGAGCGGGCCGCCGACGATGGCGACGCCGAGCGTCGCCATGCCGGTCAGCATCGCCACCAGCGGATCGATCGCGAAGTTCGGGCTAATGAGCAGCAGCACCGCGGCAAAGAACTTTCCGATCAGGCTGCCGACGAACAGCGAGGCGAAGAACAGGCCGCCGCGAAAGCCCGAGGCGAGCGAGATCAGGCAGGCCGTCAGCTTCAAGGCGATGATCAGCGCGATCAGGCCGATCGTCATGTCGTGGAAGAGATCGAGCACCATGGCGCCATGACCGGCCGCGAGAACCTGCGGCGTGATGATGGCGAAGCCGCCGACGATGAGGCCGCCGATCACAGGACGGAGCCAGACCGGCATCCAGGCGAACAGCCGCTCGAACATCGGCGAGGAGCGCATCACGGCGATGCCGACGCCGCTGGTGATGAGGGCGAGCCCGATCAGCGCCAGATATTGCTCGACACCGACGGCGCTGACCTTGGGTATCTCCAGCGAGTATGGGGCGCCGCCCAGCCATTGCGCAGTCAAGGCCCCCGCGAGGGAGGCGGCGAGGATCGGCGCGGCGCTGCCCACGGCATAGACGCCGACGATCAGCTCGCAGGCGTAGAAGGCGCCGGTGATCGGCGCGCCGAACGCCGCCGCGATCGCTGCCGCGGCCCCGCAACCGACCATCAGGCGCAGATCGGTGCGGCGGAGATTGAAGAACTTGCCGAGCTGCGAGGCGATGCCAGAGCCGATCTGAGTGTAGCCCGCCTCGAGGCCGACGGAGGCGCCGCAACCATTCGAGATCAGAGTCTGGCCTGCGACCACCACGCTGTCGCGCATCGACAGATTGCCGCCCCGCAGCGCGTTCGCCTCGATCGGATCGACCGCGTTCGATATCTTCATGCGCCGCCGCGACCATTCCATGATTCCGAGCGCCAGCCCGCCGAGCGCAGGCGCGATCAGTGCCGCCCATGGGCTGACGCTCGCGTGGGCCGACAAGTGGACATCGATGGGAATGCCGTAGATCACGACATGCGCGATCTGCGCGATGTGGGCCATCAGCGTCACGACCGCGCCCGCGAGCGTGCCGATCACGAGCGCCAGCGGGATCAGGTAGAACTCGTTGCTGCGCAACAGCGCGCGCAGCCGAACCATGGTGCGGTTCGTCTTCTTGCGATCGACGAGATGTTTGATCCGCACTAACACCGTCTGGCCCGCCCTACCCTTCCGACAGGCCGTAGCCGGCCATGCGCTGACGGACCCGCTCGATCTCCTCGCTCGGGAGCAGCGGCGGTTGTCCGATCTGCAGACAGCCGTGATATTGCCGCGCCAGCGTCTCGACCTCGACCGCCAGCCACATCGCCTTGTCCAGGGTCTTGCCGATCGCGATCATGCCGTGATGATCCAGCAGGCAGGCGAGCCGTCCCTCCAGCGCCCGCACCGCATGCTCGGACAGCTCGGCCGTTCCGAACGTCGCGTAGGGGGCGCAGCGGATGCTGTCGCCGCCCGCCGCCGCAATCATGTAGTGCACGGGCGGGATCTCCATGCCCATGATCGCCAGGATGGTGCAATAGGTCGGATGGGCATGCACGACGGCGTTGACGTCGGGCCGCGACTTCAGGATGTCGCGATGAAAGCGCCATTCGCTCGACGGCTTCTGGTCGGGCGCGTGCGAGCCGTCCATGGCCATGAAGACGATCTGGTCCGGACGCATGGCCTCATAGGGCACGCTGGTCGGCGTGACCAGGAGGCCGTCCACATGCCGGACGCTGATATTGCCCGATGTGCCCTGGTTGATGCCGAGCGCGTTCATGCGCCGGCAGGCGTCGATAATGGCCTGTCTCTTGCCGAGCTCGTCCGCTGTCATCGACATGTCGATTTCCTGTCGAGGGCTTGTTGGACCGAGTTACGTCAAAGCAACATGACAGTGCAAGCGAAAGCGTCCCGGATCCCGTGACACTCCGGCCGAACGGGATAGCGACAGGTTAACAGATTGTCGCAGCTACAGGGGCAGGCCGATCCGGACCGACCCCGTTGATGACGAACTGCACGGAATAGGCGGCGAGCAGCATGCCGAGGACGCGCGAGAGCCATAACAAAAGTTAAGGCTGGTGCGGAGGCAATGAGATCGAACGGTGCAATCGCAAAGCAACCATTCCCGACGATTGCCGTTTCACTGTGCATCGATACACGAACAGAAGCAGCCGAAGCAATTGCACGAGCCCCGTTCCAGAATTGATCCGCACGATCCCGTTGCCTGCAGCCGTTGGGCACTTCGATTAGGGACAAACGTCAGAGAGCTCAAGGCAGCGATTCATCAATTCGGCAGCGCAGCGGATGCCGTGGCGTACGGCCTTCAGCAGTGGCGGCGTAGCGCCTCGCGCGGGCAGTGGCAGGGGCGCAGCGGCGCACCGCAGATCGGCATTCTCTCCGATTCCATGGTCGCGCGCGGCGAACAGCTCGCCGCCGTTTCGATGGTCTGCGTCAATGCGATCGGCCTCGTCGCCGGCGCCGTGCCGCGGATTCTGCCCGCGGCGCCGGAGGCTGACATCGATGCCTATCTGGACAGGCTCGACGGCCTCTTGGTCGGCGGCGGACAGACCAACGTCCATCCGTCCCGCTATGGACAAACGGTCGACGAGAAGCGTGACGGCCCGTTCGACGAATTCCGCGACGAGGTCGCGCTGCGCCTGATCCCGCGGGCGCTGGCGCGGGGCATCCCCGCTCTGTTCATCTGTCGCGGCTTCCAGGAGCTGAACGTCGCTTTCGGCGGCACGCTGGCGAAAGAGCCAGACGATTTGCCCGAGGAGCAACGCCATGGCACGCCCGACGCGGACAACGAGGATGCCCGCTATCGGCTGCGGCAGAAGGTGGCCTTGCGCAAGGGCGGCGTCCTGCAGCAGATCTGCGGCGCGGATTCGATTCTAGTGAATTCGCTGCACAGCTTCCTGATCGCCGATCTCGCACCGGGTCTCGTCGCGGAGGCCGTCGCTGACGACGGCTCGATCGAGGCCGTCAGCGTCGAGGGCGCCAGCGATTTTGCGCTCGGCACGCTTTTCCATCCCGATTATTGGGCGAGCTCCGACCACGCCTCGGCGCGCATTCTGGCGGCTTTTGGAGACGCGGTTCGCCGCCACGCCAAGGCACAAGGGGCGGCGTAGGCGATGCACCGCTACCGCTTCGGCATCGAGGAGGAATATTTTCTGGTCAACCGCCAGTCCGCGGCGCCGCGATCCGAGCTGCCCAAGCCCTACATGGCCGCGGCGCAAAAGCGGCTCGGCGAGCGGCTGACCACCGAGATCCTGCAATCGCAGATCGAGGTGGCGACGCCGCCGCTGACGTCTTCGACCGATGCGCTGGCCGAGCTCGCGCATTATCGCGCGGTGCTCACCGAGGTCGGCAAGGACCACGGCGTCGGCATCATCGCGGCCGGCACACACCCGCTGGCGCAGCCGCAGCAGCAGCGCATGACGCGCAAGCGTCGCTACAGCAAGGTCATCAGCGATCTCGGGATGGTCGGCCTCGGCAACCCGATCAGCGGACTGCACGTCCATGTCGAGGTCCCCGAGCCCGATTTGCGCGTCGAGATCATGCACCGCCTGGTGCCGTTCCTGCCGCTGCTGCTGGCGCTCTCGACCTCCTCACCGTTCTGGTGCGGCTACCCGACAGGATTGCTGGGCTACCGCAATGCCGCCAACGATGCCCTGCCCCGGACCGGCTTTCCCGAGATGTTTCGGAACCTTTCCGAATACGAGACCTACGTGAAGACCTTGGTCGATGCCGGCATCGTCCCCAACGCCACCTATGTCTGGTGGGCGTTGCGGCCCTCGCTGCAGCATCCGACGCTCGAGCTGCGCATCACCGATTGCTGCACGGCGATCGCGGATTCGGTGGCGATCGCGGCGCTGTTCCGCGCGCTGGTCCGCCACGCCGTCCACCATCCCGAGCTGAACGCCACCTATTCGGCCGTGCACCGCGCGCTGGTGGAGGAGAATCGCTGGCGCGCCCAGCGCTACGGAACCGACGGCACCTATATCGACCTGGTCTCGTTCGAGCCGGTCTCGTTCAGAAGCTGGCTCGATTCGGTGATCGCCATGGTGGCACCCCACGTCGACCATCTCGGCATCGAAAACGACATCCAGCATCTGAAGTCGATCCCCAAGCGCGGCACGTCGGCCCACCTTCAGCTCGAATATTTTCGCGGCTTGCGCAAGTTCGGCCACTCGCCGCGGGAAGCAATCAGCGACGTGACGAAATGGCTGCGGACCTCGACCGAAGCCGGAGACTTCACCGCCCGGGGCGGCGAGCCGAAAGCGCAAGCGGTGCGGCAACCGCTGACCGACCTGGTCTGACGTCGCCGGCTGCGGTCGCATGGAACGAGGTTTCGACCGCCGACTTAGCTCAGCGTGATAGCAATGGACAATCGTGGAGACCAATCATGAGCGACAGCGGCATTAGCATGCTCCTGGGCCACGCCTCGGCCCAGATGCTCTGGCTCTGGTTCATCGGAGCGTTCGTGCTCGGCGGGGCGCTCGTTTACGGCGTGATGAAGGCGGGCAACTTGCGCCGCAGCGAGCGGGCGCAGCTCGATCGCAACACCGAGGCACGGCAGCGCCAGGAAGATCCCTACAAGCGCCCGACCTGAGCCTTCGCCGGTTGCAGTTTGGAACTTTCATTCATGGAGCGGCTTTGATCGCCTGAGGATTGAGGAGGGCGAGGCCTTCCCGTGTTACCTCATGAGGAGGACGTATGGCTAAACGAGCGAAGAAACGCACGACCAAGAAGACCGCGGCGCGCCGGCCGCGTCAGGCGCCGAAGATGCTCAGCGACCTGTTTCTGGAGACGCTGAAGGACATCTATTTCGCCGAGAACAAGATCATCAAGACCCTGCCCAAGATGGCCAAGGCCGCGAATTCCAAGGAGCTTACGGCCGCCTTCAACAAGCATTTGCGTGAGACCCAGGGCCAGGTCAAACGGCTCGACCAGATCTTCAAGATGCTGGGCAAGCCGGCACGCGGCAAGCCCTGCGAGGCCATCAACGGCATTGCCGACGAGGGCGCCGAGATCATGAAGGAGTTCAAGGGCGCGCCGGCGCTCGATGCCGGACTGCTCGCGGCAGCGCAGTCGGTCGAGCACTACGAGATCTCCCGCTACGGCACGCTGCGCACCTGGGCCGAAGAGCTCGGCATGCAGGACGCCGCAAGGCTGCTCCAGGAGACGTTGGACGAGGAAGAGGCGACCGATCAGACGCTGACCGAGCTCGCCACCTCCGTGATCAACCTCGAAGCGGAACAAGAGTACCGCGCGGCGGCCTGAGCCCGCGCCCTGCCAATGAACGGAACGTCGCGGCCGCATGCCGCGGCGTTCGCTTGCCTTGATCGCACGGGGGCGCATGGCACGTGCGCGCCACCGTACTGGATTTCCTTGGAACCGGCCCCATATGCAGGCTTTCCCACCCCAGAGCCCGCATCATGCAACCCAAAAATCCCCTCGACTGGATGCTGTCCGAAGCCCTGGACTCGCTGACCCGCGCCGATCGGCTGCGCCAGCAGTTCGGCCGCCAGGAAGCCTGCTGGGAGCCGCCGATCGACGTGCTCGAGACCGAGCGTGAGCTCCTGATCCTGGTCGCGCTTCCCGGCGTCAATCCGGACAATGTCGAGACCGTCATCCATGACGGCGTGCTCGTCATCTCGGGTCAGCGCACCCTCCCGCCGGAGCTTCGCAACGCCCGCATCCATCGGCTCGAGCTGCCGCAAGGGCGTTTTGAGCGCCGCATTGCATTGCCCCTCGGCCGTTACGCCATCAGCCGCTTCGTGATGGACGGCTGCGTCGCACTGCGCCTCGCGAAATCCTGAGGTCGATCATGGCCACCGAACAGATGAACAACGAACAAAGCAATAACGACGTGAAGATCCCCGACGACGCGCTGATCATCGTCCCCGTGCGCGAGATGGTGCTGTTTCCCGGCGCGATCGCGCCGATCACGATCGGCCGGGCGAAGTCCATTGCCGCCGCGCAGCAGGCGCTGCGCGAGCAGCGGCCGATCGGCATCGTCCTGCAGCGCAGCCCCGAGACCAATGACCCTGGGCCGGACGACCTCTACAGGGTCGCAACCATTGCCAACATCGTGCGCTACATCACCGCGCCCGACGGCACCCATCACATCGTCTGCCAGGGCGTGCAGCGCGCGCGCATCCTCGACTTCCTGCCGGGGACGCCGTTCCCGGCCGCGCGCTTCCAGCAGATCCCCGAGCCGGCCACGACCTCACCCGAGATCGAGGCCCGCGCGCTGAATCTGCAGCGCCAGGCCATCGAGGCGATCGAGCTGCTGCCGCAGGCGCCGCCCGAGCTCGCCGCGATGTTCCAGGGCACCAGCGCGCCCGGCGCGCTGGCGGATCTGGCGACCTCGTTCATGGACATCAAGCCGCAGGACAAGCAGGAGGTGCTGGAGACCATCGACCTCGCGCTCCGCGTCGAGAAGGTGTCGAAGCACCTGGCCGAGCGGCTGGAGGTGCTGCGCATCAGCAACGAAATCGGCCAGCAGACCAAGGCCTCCTTCGACGAGCGGCAGCGCGAGGCGATCCTGCGCGAGCAGATGGCGACGATCCAGCGCCAGCTGGGCGAAGGCGACGGCAAGCAGGCCGAGGTCGCCGAGCTGACGGCTGCGATCGCCAAGGCCAACATGCCGCCGGAGGCGGAAGCGCATGCCAAGAAGGAGCTGCGCCGCTACGAGCGCATGCCGGAGGCCGCCGGCGAGGCCGGCATGGTCCGCACCTATCTGGACTGGCTGATCGAGCTGCCCTGGGCGCTGCCCGCGGAGAAGCCGATCGACATCAAGGAGGCGCGAGCCATCCTGGATGCCGACCATTTCGGCCTGGAGAAGATCAAGAGCCGGATCATCGAATATCTGGCGGTGCGCAAGCTCGCCCCCCAGGGCAAGGCGCCGATCCTTTGCTTCGTCGGCCCGCCCGGCGTCGGCAAGACCTCGCTCGGCCAATCCATCGCGCGCGCGATGGATCGCCCTTTCGTGCGCGTCAGCCTCGGCGGCGTGCATGACGAGGCCGAGATCCGCGGTCACCGCCGCACCTATATCGGCGCGTTGCCCGGCAACATCATCCAGGGCATCAAGAAGGCGGGCGCGCGGAATTGCGTCATGATGCTGGACGAGATCGACAAGATGGGCCGTGGCGTGCAGGGCGATCCGTCCGCCGCGATGCTGGAGGTGCTCGACCCCGAGCAGAACGGGACGTTCCGGGACAATTACCTCGGCGTGCCCTTCGACCTCTCGCGCGTCGTGTTCATCGCGACCGCCAACATGCTCGACCAGATCCCGGGTCCGCTGCTGGACCGCATGGAGCTGATCAGCCTCGCCGGCTACACCGAGGACGAGAAGCTGGAGATCGCGCGGCGCTATCTGGTGCGGCGGCAGCTGGAGGCCAACGGCCTCTCGGCCGAGCAGGCCGAGATCGAGCCGGAGGCCTTGAAGCTGATTGTCAAGGGCTACACCCGCGAGGCCGGCGTGCGTAACCTCGAGCGCGAGATCGGCAAGGTGCTCCGCCATGCCGCGGTGCAGGTCGCCGAAGGCACGGCCGCGAAGGTCGTGGTGACGGCAAAGGACATCACCACCGTGCTCGGCCAGCCGCGCTTCGAGGGCGAGATCGCACTGCGCACCAGCGTTCCGGGCGTTGCCACCGGCCTTGCCTGGACGCCGGTCGGCGGTGACATCCTGTTCATCGAAGCCACGCGCGTGCCCGGCAAGGGCGGGCTGATCCTGACCGGCCAGCTCGGCGACGTCATGCGCGAGAGCGTGCAGGCTGCGCTGACGCTGGTGAAGAGCCGGGCCGCTCAGCTCGGCATCGATCCGCAAGCGTTCGAGAAGAGCGACATCCACGTTCACGTCCCCGCGGGCGCAACCCCGAAGGACGGGCCGAGCGCGGGCGTTGCGATGTTCACGGCGCTGACCTCCCTGCTCACCAACCGCACGGTGAGGAGTGACACCGCGATGACCGGCGAGATCTCGCTGCGCGGCCTGGTGCTGCCGGTCGGCGGCATCAAGGAGAAGGTGGTGGCTGCGGCTGCTGCCGGCCTGAAGCGGGTGATGCTGCCGGCGCGCAACAAGCGGGACTATGACGACATCCCGAAGAGCGCGCGGGACACCCTCGAGTTCATCTGGCTGGAGAGCGTCGACGAAGCCATCGCCGCGGCGCTCGAGCCGGCTGAAGCCAAGGAAGCGGCGGAGTGAAGGCGATGAAGAAACTGCTGGAAAGAGCGAAGCGGTCGCGGAAGACGCAGCGGCTGCGCCAATTGCTCGATCGCGCGATCGACCGGATTCGCGATGGGCTCGCAGGACCCGAGCCGCGGCTTCAGCCGGTCCCGGTCCGAGTGAAGCGCCGCAAGGGTTGAGCCCTCCGTCTCGAACCCTCGCGGCTGCCCCAGACAAAAGGCCCCCTCGTTCGAGGGGGCCTTTGCGTTGTTAGCCCACGGCGTCCTTGGCGGCCTTGACCGGGCGGGCGCGGACGATCTTCCGGGCCGGCTTGGCCTTGAACATCATCTCTTCACCCGTGAACGGGTTGGTGCCCTTGCGCGCCTTGGTCGCGGGCTTCTTGATGACCACGAACTTGGCGAAGCCCGGCACCAGGAACAGGCCGTTCTTCTTGAGCTCCTTGTGGCCGACGTCGGTCAGCGTCTCCATGACGTTCTTGACGTCACGCTTGGAAAGCTCGGTGGCGGTCGCAATCTTTTCGATCAATTGCGATTTGGACATCTGGGTCGGCATCGTGTCTCCTCTGATTCGTTGCCGGTTGCATATTAGACCAACCGTTGAAGGCCTATAGCCTTCTGCACAGTTTTGTCGCGAAATTACGGGCTTTTCTGGCCTGCTGTGACAAAAAACCCTGCTTTTTAGCTACTTCCGGAGCGGAGGAAGCCTCGGGCAGCGGCTTTTGCCTTGTTTCAAAGGCCCGCACGACATCTTGCTAGAACTGATTCGCCGCCTTCGACAAGCGACGACCGGCCTCTTTGTGAAAGGAGGCGCGTGTTTCACCCTGAAAAATAAGGATCGGATCGCTGGTCGCCGCTCTTCCTCCCCGTAAAAATCGGGAGAAAGTGAGTGGGCGATTGGCTAGACGCGCTCGATGATGATGGCCGGCGCCATGCCGCCGGCGGCGCACATGGTGACGAGACCGCGCTTGAGGTCGCGCCGTTCGAGCTCGTCGAGCACGGTGCCGATCAGGATCGAGCCGGTGGCGCCGATGGGATGGCCGAGCGCGATCGAGCCGCCGTTGACGTTGACCTTGGCCCGGTCGAGCTTGAGGTCGCGGATATATTTTTCCGCCACCACGGCGAAGGCCTCGTTGATCTCGAACAGGTCGATGTCGTCGATCGTGAGGCCCGCCTTGGCCAGCACCTTGCGCGTTGCCGGCACCGGTGCGTTCAGCATCAGGGTCGGCGAGTCCCCCATGTTGGCCATCGCGACCACGCGGGCCCGGGCTTTAAGGCCATGCGCCTTGGCGTAAGCGGGCGAGGCCAGCAGGATCGCGGCAGCGCCGTCGACGACGCCGGACGAGTTGCCGGCGTGATGCACGAAGTCGATGTCGAGATCAGGGTACTTCTGCAGGATCAGGCCGCGATAGGTCGTGCCCTTGTCGTCGAGCGCGTAGTCCGCGACGGCAGGAAATGCCGGCTTCAGGCTGCTGAGGCCTTCCACCGTGGTCTGCGGCCGCGGGTATTCTTCATGATCCAGCGCCAGACTGCCGTCCTCGCGGTAAACAGGCACGAGGCTCTTCTTGAAGTGGCCGTTTGCGATCGCGTGCGCGGCGCGCTTCTGGCTCTCCAGCCCGAGCGCGTCGACGTCGCTTCGGGTGATGCCCTCCAGCGTCGCGATCGCATCGGCGCAGACGCCCTGATGCGACTGCGGATGCCGTGCCCGCAGGCGCAGATTGCCGCTATCCATCATCATCGGACCGCCGCCGCGGCGTCCCTCCATCGACATCATCTCGCAGCCGCCGGCGATGACGAGATCCTCGGCACCGGCCATGATCGAGCTCGCCGCCATGTTGACGCTGGTGATGCCGCTTCCGCAAAAACGATCCAGCGTCACCGCGCTGGCACGCACGTCGTAGCCGGCATCGAGCGCCGACATGCGGCCGAGATCGCCGCTTTGCGTTGCCACCTGCGCGCTGCAGCCCCAGACGATATCATCGACGTCGGCGGTATCGATGCCGGTGCGGTCGGCGAGTGCGCGCAGCACGGTCGCCCCGAGCTGCTGCGGATGAATGCCCGACAGGGCTCCCTTGCCGGCCTTGCCGATGCCCCGCGGCGTGCGGCAGGCATCAATGATCAGCGCGTCAGGCATTGGCGTCGTCCTCTTGTTTATGGGTGTTGAGAACGGTTTTGAATAAGGGGGAGAAGAGAGTCAATGTGCGGCGCTACACGGTTTCTCCCGCCCCTCACTCAGATTTTCCGCTACACGAAAGCCTCAGCGACGTCATGGCCGGGCTTGTCCCGGCCATCCACGCTTGGCTCCGGGCAGGAAGAACGTGGATGCCCGGGACAAGCCCGGGCATGACGATCTCGCAGATGGCTCGACATGGAAGAAAGCCGCTACACCCCCGCCGCGTTCTTCGCGATCACGTTGCGGTAGAAGCTGGCGCTGAGTTTTGCCGTGCGGACCTGGGTGTCGAAATTGACGTGGTACAGCCCGAAACGCTTGTTAAGGCCGTACACCCACTCGAAATTGTCCATCAGGCTCCAGAGGAAATAGCCGCGCACCGGCACGCCTTCGTCGGTGGCGCGCTGGAGCTGGGCGAGATAGTTGCGCAGATACATGATGCGATCGGTGTCGTAGATCTTGCCGTCGGGCGACACCACATCGTCGCCGGAGGTGCCGTTCTCGCTGATATAGATCGCATCCGTCTTCCAGATCTTCGCCGCCAGCTTCGGCACCCAGTAGATCGTCTCGGGCCCGACGCGCAGCCAGTCCGAATTCATGTGCGGGAACGATTTCGGGATCGGCAGCGGCTTGAAGCCCGCGCCCTGGTCGGAGGCCACGACGTAGTTCTGCGGCGCATAGATGTTGAGACCGAGAAAATCGACCGGCGAAGAGATGATCTTGAGCTCCGCATCGGTGTATTTCGGCGCGTTGGACCCGGCGTATTTCAGGAAGGCGTCGGTATAGCGGCCCGTCATGATGACGTTGAGGTAGCCGGCATTCATCTCGCGCAGCGCGATCTCCGCGGCCCGCACGTTTTCCGGCGTGTCGAAGGCAGGCGCGCAGGCATCGATGTTCTCCGCCGGCCCCACCCTGGTGCCGCGGCGGCCATGGGCGCGCACCGCCTGCACCGCGAGCCCGTGCGCCAGCGCACTGTTGTGCCTGATCTGATTGACATCGGCTTGCGGCAGCTTCAAGCCCGGCGCGTCGATGCCGACGCCGTAACCGAAATAGACGAAGCGCCCGCTCTCGTTCAACGTGAACACGTTCCTGACGCGGTCGGTGAGGTGCGCGGCGACATAGGCCGCGTAGTCGCCGAAGATCTTGCAGGTCTCGGTCGAACGCCAACCGCCGAACCGGTCCTGGAGCGATTGGGGCAGGTCCCAATGATAGAGGGTCAGCCACGGCTCGATGCCGTTCTTCAGGAGCTCGTCGACGAGACGATTGTAGAAGTCGAGCCCCTTCGGATTGGGCTTGCCGTCGCCGTCCGGGAACAGCCGCGGCCAGGCCACCGAGAAGCGATAGGCCTTGCAGCCGAGCTCCTTGATGAGGGCGATGTCCTCCTTGTAGCGGTGATAGTGCTCGTTGGCGCGGTCGCCGGTGGTGCCGTCCTCGATCTTGCCGGGGATGCGGACGAACTTGTCCCAGATCGAGGCCCCTCGCCCGTCCTCCTCGACCGCACCCTCGACCTGATAGGACGAGGTCGCCGTGCCCCAGAGAAAGCCCGCCGGAAAACCGGCTGCATTGCGCGGCGGCCGCGCCGGCTTGGCTTCGGCGACAAGCGGACTCGCAATCCCGGCTGCGGACAATCCCGCCAGCTTGGCAAACCGGCGGCGCGAGACCCCCTCCGTCATTGATGCTGCTCCACTTCTTTTCGTTTCGGGCCGGCACAATGAACAGTTCCGGGCGATTTGAGAAGCGGGTGCAGGAGGTCCCAGATCCGCCACCGCAGGCGCGGCAGCACAATGCTTCCCTTGCCGAGATGAACGCCTATTGAGTTCAAACTGGATTCTAGCTTCGGCCTGCTCCGATTGAACCGACCACAATCTGCATCAGCCACGCGATGCCCGCGTCTTTCATAGCCGCTTTGGTCGCGATGGCCCGGATCGTATCCGGTTTGCGCGCGAAAGGCAGCTCGACCAACACGAGGCCGAAACGGCTGGCGTGCTGCTCCACCAGTCGGCGCGGCAATGCGGCGATCAAATCAGACCCGGAAAGCTGGGCAAGCGCCATCATGAAATTCGGAACAGTCAAAGCGATGCGGCGTTCGAGGCCGTGCTTTGCCAACATCTCATCAACGAAACCGCGCGGTTCCCCACTGAGAGAGACCAGCAGGTGCTGTGATCGCGCGAACGCAGCATGGGTTGGCGCTTTTGCGAAGGGATGCCCCTTGCGCATGGCCAGCACGAACTCCTCCTCGTAAAGCCTGCGCGCCTCGAAACGCGGTGATACCGCCGGCAGCGGCAGCATTGCGATATCGAGCTCGCGTCGTTCGAGCATGTCTAGGCTTTGCTGCCAAGGCTCTCCGATTGCGCCACCGCGCGGCGCAGGCATCAGGTGGATCAGCCCGATATCAATGTGGGGCGCCGCAGTCGCGATCGATTGCAACAGCGGACCGATCGCTGAGACCAGTACGGCATCGGGAGCGCCAATCGTAAATCGACGGCCACTTTGCTCCGGGTCGAACGGTGTGGCCGAGCCGATCAGCTGTTCGACGCGCGCGATGATCTCGGCCACCGGCTCTCCAAGCTCCAAGGCCCGCTCCGTTGGAACGACCCCCTTCGGGGTCCGCAGAAACAGCGGATCGTTCAGTAGAAGACGGAGCCGGCCAAGCGCATGGCTGACAGCCGACGGCGTCAGGCTCAGCCGAGCGGCTGCACGCGCGACATGGCGCTCTTCCAGGACCACGCGGAAGAGCACGAGGAGATTCAGATCAATCCTGGATAGATCAATTTGGTTCAGCATGTTGCTGAAATCATATCGCTGGATTCATTGGGATCAAGGCTTCATGCATGGGCGCTCGTCGTTCGATCAGGAGCTGAGAAATGACCAACAAACCGTCCGGGCTGAACAGGTGGCCATGCGAGCAGGAAAAGATATCGCGGCGCTCGATGATGGCCGCTACCGCAGCAATTCCCCTGTCCGGTCAGCTTTCGGCCGGTGCGGCCGCTGGAAGCGACGCGATAGCAGGCCTCGTCGAACGCGCCCGCGAGAAGAATGCCGCCTTCATGCGTGGCGATGTGGACCGCTGGTCCCAGCTTGTCCGCATCGCGCCCGATTTCACGCTGATGCAGCCCTTCGGCGGGCCTGCGAGTCGGGGATTCGACGCTAGTCCCCAGCGTCTGGCTGCCCTCTCCCGATACTTCAGGGAAGGCCAAACCGAACTTGAGGTTTTGCAAACCTATGCATCCGACGCGCTCGTCGCTCTCGTCATGGTCGAGCGCCAGCGCGCCGAGGTGGGCGGGTTGCCGGCTCAAGACTGGTCGCTGCGCGTGACCGAAGTCTACCGCAAGGACGGCACGGATTGGCAACTCGTGCACCGTCATGCGGACCCGCTGGTCCGAAGCATCACCTTGCAACAGGCGGCGATACTCGCCCGGGGATGGCCGGAGGAAAAATGACGAAGCGCTGCAGATGAGCTGGATTCGGAGCCGGCCGGCGGCCAGTCGAGACGACGTGCGATTTCGTCGCGATGATCAGCGCGAGCGCTTCGGCAATTTCGGCAGCTTGTCGGGATTGAATGCCGGCATCTGCCCTGGTGGTTCAGGTGGGGGCGGCTGTTGTTCCCTGAGGATGAGCGTTCCGTGGAGGATCATGCCCGGCGCCTGAGGTGCTGTCGCGGTGTAGGTCGCGATCTTGCCAGGGCAGCTTCCCTCGATCGTCAACGTCAGCTCTTGATCGTTGCCGAACACGGTGGCGCGTCCGTCGGTGTGACGCTTCGTCAATACGGTTGCGGTGAAGCGATCTCCATCGATCTGGCAGGTGCCGTGATAGGTCATCAGGCTGTCACGGCCCCAGATCTGGCCGTCTGCGACATGGACGATCCCGGTACCCTGGTCGATGGGCGTCTTGTACCAAGCGGCGTAGGTGCCGTCCTTCAGCATGGGAGCAGCCTCCCCTGGTATTCCCACGCCGACAATTGGCATCATTAGCGCCAACAAACGGTTAATGACCGGGCCCGTGCCAATCCGGCCTTTCCTTGCGCAGCTCGGCCTCGAGCTCCTCGATGATGCTGTGAAGCAGACACGCTGCAAGCGGATCGGTCACCTCGCGCTCCAGATGCCGGTACCGCGCAATCTGGAATTCCTGCTCTCTCAACTGCTGCTCAGTCATCACGGGCCCTCCGGCGAACCGACGCGGAGACGGCCGGAGAGTTTCGTTACAATTTTCAGATCATTTGCGATGGTTTCCAATCGGTTAAAGGCGCAAGCGGGCTGCGGATTGCCCGACAAGGCTGCCGCGGGACCGGCGACACCAGCCTGAGCGCGGCGGTTGACGTCCAGACCGTTGCTTCCAATTGCGTGCGCGGCGGGCTTCTGCTAGCTTGAGGTACGTGCCTCATTTCACCTCGCCGGCCGGGTTGGTGACCCGCCTCTGCCGCAACGATGCGGGTAGCGGCTGATTGCCGTGCCGCTGGGGGTGAGGCATGCGCCCAATCTGGGTTCAAGCAGAGTTGGCCATCAAAAAGGGCCGACCGCCTTAGGGGAGGAATGATATGCAGCGTCTCTTGGTTGCAGGTGTGTCTGTTGCCTTCGCGATCGCAGCGGGTGTCGGCCCGACGGATGCGGCGGACAAGAAGGTTCTGGCCTTCGTCGTCAACGGGGCGTCCGACTTCTGGAAGATCGCCGAGGCCGGGATGAAGAAGGCGCAGGGCGAGCTGCCCAACTACGAGCTCCAGTTCAAATATCCGGAACAGGCTGCAGCCGCCGTGCAGCAGCGCGTGATGGACGACCTCGTCGCCGCCGGTGCCGCCGGCATCATGGTCAGCGCAGTCGATCCAAAGAACCAGACCGAGCATCTCAACAAGGTTGCGTCCCAGACCGTGCTGTTCACCACCGACAGCGACGCGCCGAAATCCAAGCGCGTGGCCTATATCGGCTCCTCCAACACCGACCTCGGCAAGGAGGCAGGAAAGCTGATGGTCAAGGCGCTGCCGAACGGCGGCAAATGCGTCGGCTTCGTCGGCCTACCCGGCGCCGACAACGCACGCGAGCGCATCGAAGGCGTGAAGGAGACGCTCAAAGGCTCGAAGGTCGAGCTCGTCGACGTTCGCGGCGACGAGATCGACCAGACCCGCGCCAAGCGCAACGTCGAGGACATCCTCGCCGCCATGCCCGATGTGAGCTGCCTCGTCGGCTTCTACTCCTACAACACACCGCGGATCTACGAGGTGCTCAAGGAGGCCGGCAAGCTCGGCAAGATCAAGATCATCGGCTTCGACGAGGATCCGATTACGCTCGGTGGCGTCAAGGAAGGCAGCATCGTCGGCACGGTGGTGCAGCAGCCGTTCGAATGGGGCTATCAGGGCATGAAGCTGATGGCGAACTACATCGGCGGCAACAAGTCCGGCATTCCGGCTAACGGTATCATCATCGTGCCCGGCAAGGTCATCGAAAAGGCGAATGTCGACGAGTTCATGGCCTCGATGAAGCAGATGCTGAAGAAATAGGAGAGATCCGCGCTGCCCGCCGTGCAGCCTGCCATGCCAGAACCGTTTCTCGAACTGGTCGACATCAGCAAGAGCTATCCAGGCGTGGTCGCCCTCGACCACGTCGGTCTCCAGGTGTCGCCCGGCGAGGTCGTTGCGCTGATCGGCGAGAACGGCGCCGGCAAGTCGACGCTGATGCGCGTGCTCGGCGGGGTCGTGGAGCCCAGCGGCGGCTTTATTCGTGTCGATGGCGCCGCGCGATCTTCGCTCACCGTGGCGGATGCGATCAAGGCGGGCATCGCCTTCGTCCATCAGGAACTGAACCTGTTCGACAATCTCGATGTCGCCGGCAACGTCTTCATCGGCCGCGAGCCCGTGCACGGCGGGCCCTTGCGGCTGATCGACCGCAAACGGATGTATGCCGATGTCGCGCCGCTGCTGGAGCGGCTGGGCTGCGATTTCGCGGCCGATGCGCCGCTCGCCGACCTGTCGCTGGCGCAGCGCCAGCTGGTCGAAATCATGAAGGCGCTTTCGCTCGACGCTCGTCTCGTCATCATGGACGAGCCGACCTCGAGCCTGACGCTCGCCGAGACGGACCGCCTGATGCGCACCGTGGCCGGCCTGAAAGCCCACGGCGTCAGCATCATCTTCATCACGCATCGGCTCAACGAGGTGATGCAGTGCGCCGACCGTGCGGTCGTGCTGCGCGACGGTCGCGTGGTCGGCGCGCTGACGCGTGCGGAGCTCTCTCCGGCGGCGATGATCCGCTTGATGATCGGCCGCGACCTGAAATCGCTCTACGTTCCGCCGGCCGCGCCGCCCGGCGCCAGCGTGCTGGAGATCGTCGATGCCGTCACCGACACCTATCCCGGCCGGGCCGTGAGCCTGTCGGTCCGCCGCGGCGAGATCCTCGGGCTTGCCGGTCTCGTCGGGTCCGGCCGCACCGAGCTCGCCCGCGCCGTCTTCGGCATCGACCCACTGCGTGGCGGCACGATACGTCTCGATGGCGAGCCGATCCGTATCGCAAGCCCACGGGCCGCCATCGAGCAAGGCATCTATCTCGTTCCGGAGGACCGCAAGGGCGCTGGCCTGCTGCTCGACGTCTCGATCGCCGAAAACATCTCGCTGCCGGATCTGGCGTCCTATATGCGCTTCTGGCTGGTGGATACGGATCGCGAGAACGAGAACGCGGTGCGTCAGCGGGAGCGCCTAAAAATCCGCGCGCCCGACGTCAAGACCGCCGTCGGCTCGCTGTCGGGAGGCAACCAGCAGAAGGTCGTGCTCGCCAAATGGCTGTCGATGCGGCCGAAGGTGCTGATCGTCGACGAGCCGACGCGTGGGGTCGACGTCGGAGCCAAGCAGGAAATCTACGGCATGCTGCGCCGCCTGACCGATGCCGGGGTGGCGATCCTGATGATCTCCAGCGACATGGAGGAGGTGATCGGGGTCAGCGACCGGCTCGCGGTGATGCATGAAGGCGCGATCTCGGGCTTCCTTGATCGCAGCCAGTTCAGTGAGCACAATGTGCTGCAGCTTGCCGTTGGCCACACAATCACGGCGGAGGGACCTTGAGCAAGAAAGACCTGAGCCTTCTCGTTCTGATTCTGGTGGTCGGGACCGTTGTCGCCCTGATCAATCCGAGATTCCTGTACGTCGGCAATCTCTCGAACACCGCCAACCAGATCGGGTTGTTCGGCATCTTCTCCATCGCCGAAGCCTTCATCATCATCATCGGCGGGATCGAGCTGTCGGTGGGTTCGGTGATCGCACTGCTGGGCGTCCTGTTCATCGACCTGATCGTCAATCACGACGTCAACTGGGTCGTAGCCCTCGCGATGATCGTCGCGGCCGGGCTCGTGATCGGCCTGGTTCATGGCACGCTGGTGACCAGGATGCGGATCCAGGCTTTCGTGGTCACGCTGTGCGGCCTTCTGATCTATCGCGGCGCGGCGCGCTATTACACCGAGGACGCGACGGCGGGCTTCGGCTTCGGCGCGAGCTTTCCGATGCTGGAATGGCTGGCCGCCGGCCGCACAAACGTGCTCGGATTCCCGCTGCCGCACAGCGTGGTGGCGCTCGCCGTGGTGGCCGTGATCGCCTGGGTGGTGCTTCACCGCTCGGTGTTCGGCCGCTATCTTCTTGCCGTCGGCAAGAACGAGGAAGCGGCACGCTACTCCGGCATTCGCACCAACCGCGTGATCATCTCGGCCTATGTCATCTGTGGCGGGCTGACTGCGTTTTCGGCGATCCTGATCGCGATGTACACCCGTTCGATTTCGCCGGCGGTGCACGGCTCGTTCTACGAGCTCTACGCCATCGCGGCCGCCGTGCTCGGCGGCTGCTCCTTGCGCGGCGGCGAAGGCTCGATCATCGGCGTCGTGCTCGGCACCGTGCTGCTCCAGGTGCTGCAGAATCTCGTCAACCTGCTGGGCATTCCGAGCTCGCTCAATTTCGCGGTGATGGGAACGGTGATCCTGGTCGGCGTGCTCGGCGATCAATATCTGGCGCAGCGACGCCACCGCGCGAGTGCGGCCAAAGGCCGGGAGCAGGCGAACGTCGCTGCGGCTCCGCTCGAGCGCGTGAAGGTGGAGTGAAAATCTAGAACGTCACCCGCAACCCCGCGTAAAACGCGCGCGGCCTTGCCGGGCTCAGCGAGCGCGGGTCGGTGAAATCCGCGCCGCCATTGGTGAAGTTGGGCAAGGCGTCGCGGTCGAAGAACTGGCCGTAGGTCACGTAACGCTTGTCGAAGATGTTGTCGACGCGGCCGTAGAGCTGGACGTTCTTCGCGACCTGATAGGAGGTGTGGAGATTGAACACCGTATAGGACGGCAGCTTCGCGAACTGGTTGGACTCGTCGCCGACCAGATACTGGCTGGAGACGAACAGCGCGTTGCCGCCGACCTTCCAGACGTCGGTCACGGCATAGTCGACGCCGACCTTGACGCGGTGGCGCGGGACTGCCGGGATCTGGTTTCCGGGCCTGACCTGAATGGTCTCGGAGGTATCGTCGGCAAACGGGCTCTCCGAGCCGAGCTCGAGCGGATCAAGGAAGCGGGCATCGACGAACGCGTAACTCGCCTGGAACTGCAGCGTCGGAGACTTGATGTTGACTTCGGCTTCGAGCCCCTGCCGCCGTGTGCGGCCTACGTTCGAAAAATAGCCGAAACCAGTCCGGCCAACGACCGGCACCGCCATGATGTCGTCGTGGTTGGTGGCGCGAAAGCCGCCGATCTTCCATCCGAGGGTGCCGATGTTCAACTCCTTGGTGCCCCGGAAACCGGCCTCCACGGTCTTGGAGACGACCTGCTTCAACGGTGGATCCGCAACCAGGAAGGCCGCGATGAGACAGGGCCTGGCGGGATCGGCGCAGCCGAGCTCGAGCGGTGTCGGCACGCGGTTGGCCTCGGAATAGCCGGCATAGGCGGTCAATTCCGGCGTGATCCTGTAGGTGCCGCCGATGATCGGATTGAAACGCGTGAAGGTGTGATCGCCGTTGAGCGCAGTCCCAAGCTGATCTTCCAACGTGATCCGCGCCGCATTGAAGCGGCCGCCCCCCGTGATGGCGAAGGCTTCCGTGACGTTGAACGTATCCATCGCGTAGAGGCCGTTATACTGATTGACGGTCCGCAGCGAGACCGGGCCGGCGACGGGGTCCGCCACAGGAGTCGGTCCCAGGAAAACGCCGCTGCCGCTGACGACGTAGTTCTCTCCCATCGAGCCGATTTCGGAGGAGGCGTTGTAGCGCGTGACGCTGGCGTCATAGGTTGCGCCCACCACGAAGCGGTTGTCATGACCGAACAACTGGTCGGTGTTGGTGGCCTGCCCCGACACGCCGAACGTGGTCGAACGGATCGAGCCGCGGTCGATCGCGCCGAGGATCGTGCCCGGCGCAAATGGGTTGGCAAGCTGCACGCCGCCCGCGCCGTAGGCGGGTGAGGTGTCGTCGCCAAAGCAGAGCAGCGCCGGATCTGCAGCGCACTCCTCCACATCGGTCGGGTTGCCGTCGACCACCTTTTGCTCGTACCTGCGCACACGCGCGGTGCCTTCGAGCGTCCAGGTCGGCGTCGCGTCGACCTTGCCGGTCAGGTTGAGATAGCCGACGCGATTGGAGGTGGTCTGCGGCGTGGTGTAGGTCGCGCCCCAATATCTGTCGAGCAGCTCGGCCGGGACCGTGGCGCTGGCGCCGAAATCGTTCTTGGCCACGCCCATATTGGCGTGGAATTCGCTGTCGCCGGCCCTGTAGCCGACATCGCCGTAGAAGCGCCGCACGGTCGATTGGGAAAAATTGCGGAAGCCGTTGTCGCGCAGTCCTTCGAGCGCACCGTAGACGGCGAAGTTCTGGTCGACCTGCTTGCCCCATTGCGCCGAGCCCTGGATGCGGCCGAACGATCCGCCCATGAGGTCGAGCTCGGCGCCCTGATAGGTGAAGCCGTCCTTCATTTGCAGGTTGATCGCGCCGCCGAGTGCATTGAGGCCGAAGGCCGGATTGTTGGTCACCAGCGTCACCGACCTGATCGCGGCCGTCGGAATCAGGTCCCAATTGACGGCGTCCGAGAAGGCCTCGTTGATGCGGACGCCGTTCTGGTACACCGCAAGGCCTTGCGGCGTGCCCGTCACGGGCGAAGCGACGAAGCCGCGGAATTCGACATCCGGCTGGAACGGATTGCCGGTGACTTCGCTGATGTTGATGCCGGCGATGTTGTCGCGCAGCGCGTCCGTGACGTTCAGCGAACCGGTGCGCCTGATCTGGTTGGCATCGACGGCATTGATCGCCGACGGAACCTTGTCGACATCGAGACCCCGGCCGGTGCCCGGCGAGGTCGGATAGACGTAAAGGCGTGTCCTCGGCGCGGCCGATCCCGGCGCCCCCACGCGCGCAACAGGTCGCGACGGCGCCGCGCGCCGCGCCGAAGGTGGTGCGGTCACCTCGACCGGCGGCAGGTTCTGGACGTTGGTCTCCTCGTCCGGCGCGGCCCCGGCAGGGGTCGCATAGACCAAGCCCGATACCAGCCCGGTCGACACCGAAGCCATCAACAAAGCACGCTTGAACGAAACAACCTTGCCCATCCCCGCCTTCCCATCCGTGACCACCGACTGTTTTGATGTTCCGCCGATTGGTCGGGACGAGTTTATTCGGCCGCAATGGGGACGCCAGCCACAAAAGGTCGGACCCTATCCACACCCATTTTCCCGACCAAATCGGGAATTTTTCCCGATCGCTTTGGATGCGATCAGGTTGCCGCTGTCGGCACCAGCGCTTCCACGGTCACACCGCCCTCACCCGAGACCACATTGAGCGTGCCGCCGAGCGCCAGGATCCGCTCGCGCATGCCGACGAGGCCGAAGCCGAGCTTCTGGCCTGGCTCCATGCCGCGGCCGTCGTCGCTGACCCGCACCCGGGCGCAGAAGCGGCCGCCGGCCTGCTCGACCGGCTCGATGACGACGCTGACCGAGGTCGCGCCGGCGTGGCGGAACACATTGGTGAGCGCCTCCTGCACGATGCGGTAGATGGTGAGATCGGCGGTCTCGCCGGTTGGGCCCAGCGCCGGCGAGATCGAAGTCTCGATCGCCACGTCGGGACGCGACTCCCGCCACAGCCGCGACAGGGATTCGAGCGCCTGGCGCAGGCCGAGCTCGGCAAGGCCCACGGGCCGAAGACGCTCCAGCACGCGGCGATTGAACTGCTGGAGTGCATTGATTTGCTCCAGCATGGCGCTGCCATGTTTGCGTACGGCATCGGCACTCGGCTCGCGTCCGTCCGCCTGCTTCGCCAGCGCGCTCGCATGTGCGCGCAGCGAGAACAGATAGGGTCCGAACTCGTCGTGCAATTCGCGCGCGATCTCCTTGCGCTCGATGTCCTGCAGCGACACCGCGCGCTCGGCGAGGCGCCGCTTGTCCTCGACCGCTTCACCAAGCGTCGCGGCAAGATGGTTGAGCCTGGTGCAGATCGCCGCGAGCTCCGGCGCGCCGCCCGGCGCGACGCGGGCCTCGTAATGTCCGCTTTCGAGCTTCCCCATGGCGTCCGCCAGCGACTGCAACGGTGCCAGGGCACGGCCGACCACCTTCATCATCAGGAAAAACAGCGCAAGCGCGATCACCGAGCCGACCTCGAGCTGGGTCACGATGCCGTCCCAGATCTCGGCGATCTCGTCGTCGGGATGCGAGGTGATCACGAGCGAGCCGGGCTTGCCGCGAATCGAGACCGGCACGCTGACCGCGGTCTGCTCCGGATGGACCAGGCTGACGAACCAGGCCGGCGGGGCACGCGTGTCGACTTCGGAGCCAAGCCGGCGGGGCGTCAGCGGGTTCCCACCGGAATCGTGCAGCGCGATGCTGACATGGCGTAGGCGGCTGAGATCGCGGGCGATCTGGTTCAGCCTGGCATCAGGATCGGGTGCCTCGTTGAGATCGGCAACGATCATCTCGATGAATTCGCGCGCGAGGCGGATCACGCTCTGGTCCTCGGCCTGCACGCGCGGGCCGGCCTCGGCGATCTGCCGGCCGATATTGACCGCGAGCCCCAGCGCCAGCAGCAGCGCCAGCAAGAGATTGATGCGCCCGCGCAAGGAAAGATTCTGCCACATTGGTCTCGCTCGTGCCTCGCGAAGGGTTGGCGCCTGTCCGACGACGTTGACAGAGGCGAACCGCCCGATATCTAATCGGAAGCGTACAGCAATCCCAGCCGGGTTGCATGAGCCGACACGAGACGCGCGTCTTGCCTGGTCAGTCTCATGCGGCGCAGAACAGGCAAGCTCCAAGGGAACGGGCTGTCGCGGGGAACGCCTATGCGCATTCTGATCGTCGACGATCATCCCATCGTCGCCTCCGGCTGCCGTGCCGTGCTGGCCGACGAAGGCGAGATCGAAATCTTGGAAGCCGCCGACGCCGAGGACGGCGAGTGCGTCTTCATCGTCGAACGTCCCGACCTCTGCATCATCGACATAAATTTGCCAACCGTCTCCGGCTTCGAGCTCGCGCGCCGCATCCTAGAGCGCGCGCCCGAGGCGCGCATCATCATGTTCAGCATGAATGACGACCCCGCCTTCGCCGCGCGTGCGATCGAGTGCGGCGCCAAGGGCTACGTCTCCAAGACTGGCGACCCCGACGACCTCGTCGAGGCGATCCGCGCCGTCGGAAGCGGCGGCACCTATCTTCCGACCGCGATCGCGCGCAGCATCGCCTTCGCCGGGCCGACGCTGGCACAAAACCCGCTGTCGAAGCTGAACGCGCGCGAGATGGAGATTCTGCGGCTGCTCAGCGCCGGCAAGAGCCTGTCCGAGATCGCGTGGCTGGTGCAATCGTCCTACAAGACGGTGGCCAATACCTCGTCCATCATGCGCCAGAAGCTCGGGGTGAAGACCTCGGTGGAGCTGGTGCGGCTGGCGATCGACAGCGGTGTCGCCTGACCACGCCACGAATTCGGTCACACAAGCGTTGCAATCTTGGTGTGGTGAGATGCCACGGAGCTCTTAGGCATGACGATTCAGACTGTCTCGACCAACAAATCCCATGGCGGCGTGCAGGGCGTCTATCGCCATGCCAGCCAGGTGACCGGAACCGACATGGTGTTCTCGGTCTATATCCCGCCGCATGCGGACGGCGCCAAGCTGCCCGTGGTCTGGTATCTCTCCGGCCTCACCTGCACGCATGCCAACGTCACCGAGAAAGGCGAATTCCGCAAGGCCTGCGCCGAGCTCGGCCTGATCTTCGTCGCGCCCGACACCTCACCGCGCGGCCCCGACGTGCCGGGCGATGCCAACAACGCCTATGATTTTGGCCTCGGGGCCGGCTTCTATGTGGACGCCACGCAAGAGCCGTTCGCGCGCAATTATCGCATGTGGAGCTACGTCACGGACGAGCTGCCGAAGCTGGTTGCGGAGAGCTTTCCGGTCGATGCCAGGCGGCAATCGGTGATGGGCCACTCGATGGGCGGCCACGGCGCGCTGACGGTGGCGCTGCGCAACCCGCACCGCTTTCGCGCAGCCAGCGCCTTTGCCCCGATCGTGGCGCCCTCGCTCGTGCCCTGGGGCATCAAGGCGCTGACCGGCTATCTCGGACCGAACAAGGAGGCCTGGCGCAATCACGACACGGTGGCGCTGATCGAGGACGGCGCCAAGTTCTCCGGCTTCCTGGTCGACGTCGGCGAGGCCGACAATTTCCTGAAGGAGCAGCTCAGGCCGGAGCTGCTCGAGGCCGCCTGCGCCAAGGCCGGCATCCCGCTGACGCTGCGGCGCCAGGCGGGCTACGACCACAGCTATTATTTCATCTCGACCTTCATGAGCGATCACCTGCACTGGCATGCGGAGAGATTGAAGGGGTGACTACGTTCTTCCTTCTCCCCTTGTGGGAGAAGGTGGCGCGAAGCGCCGGATGAGGGGTTCTCTCCGCTCGCACGACCATTCGTGGGGATGGAAACCCCTCACCCGTCTCGCCGCTACGCGGCGAGCCACCCTCTCCCACAAGGGGAGAGGGAAAACCCCTTCACGGCTTCCCGTAGTTCGGCGCCAGCAGGCGATTGCGGATGAGATAGCGCATCGTGCGCGACCAGGATTCATCCGTGTTGCCGCGCATGTCGGCGCTGGCGACCGCGACCATGTTGCCGGTCTTCACGTCGCGCAGATAGATGTTGAGATTGATGATCAGGTTGGAGACCTTCTGCACGAGGCCGGTGATCTCCAGATCGGCGCCGAGCTGGCCGGCGAGCTTGAGGTCGCAGCCGCCGCAGGCCTGCAGGTTCGCGCCACGGGCGGCCTCCCGTACCGGCGCGATGTCAAGCACCTGGAACCGGCCCGACTCTGCCAGCTCCTTGCGGAGCTGCTCGCTGATGCGCATGAGCCGCGCCTCTTCCGGCTTGGAGCCGTAGAACTCGCCCGGCAGGCTGGTGTCGACCAACTCGAAATCGAACACCGCGAGCTTCGGTGGATCGGCGAGCGCGCCCGCCCCCGTCCACAGCAATGCTGCGGTTGCCAACAATGCTCGCATGATCGTGATGCCCGGCTTCGCGCGCGCGGGGACGAAATGCGGGGTTGCACGGCCTGACAAATTGGTCATGCTTGAAGCAGAGACAATTCTTCACCGGCGGTCAAGCCGGGGAGATCGTCTGGAGGAAACATGATCCGATGGTTGGCCGGCCTGATCGGCTTTGGTCTTGCCGCGACGAGCGCGCTTGCGGCCGATCCCGTCACGATCGGCGTCGGCTATCTCGCAATCGCCGGCACCCGATCAACGCTGTCGCTGGCCGAGCAGCCTGCCGAGAATGACGGCCTCGCCGGCGCGCGCCTTGCCATCGAGGACAACAACACCACCGGGAAATTCACCGGCCAGCGCTTCACGCTGGAGGAGCGCCGCATCAGGGAAGGCGAGGACGTGGCGCAGGCTGCGACCGCGCTCGCCGAGAAGAACGGCTTCATCGTCGCCGACCTGCCTGCCGATGTGCTCTTGAAGGTCGCGGACGCCCTGCGCGACCGCGGCACGCTGCTGTTCAACGCCGGCGCGATCGACGAGCGGCTGCGCGAGACCGATTGCCGCGCCAACGTCATCCACACCGCGCCGACGCGTGCGATGCTGGCGGATGCGCTCGGCCAATATCTGGTGTGGAAGAAGTGGTCGCGCTGGCTGCTGGTGGTCGGCTCGCACGACGAGGACAAGCTGTTCGCGGATGCTATCAGGCGCACCGCCGCGCGGTTCGGCGCCAAGATCGTGCAGGAGCGGACCTTCGAGGACAAGGGCGGCGCGCGGCGCACCGATAGCGGCGTGGCGCAGATCCAGCGTCAGATCCCCGTCTTCACGCAGCAGGCACCGGCCTATGACGTGCTGGTCGCCGCCGACGAGAGCGAGGTGTTCGGCTCTTATCTGCCCTATCGCACCTGGGATCCGCGCCCGGTCGCCGGCTCGGCCGGCCTCGTGCCGCGCAGCTGGGACGCATCGCAGGATCAGTGGGGCGCGATCCAGATGCAGAACCGCTTCATCAAGCTGAATTTGCGCCGGATGACCGCGCGCGACATGCAGGCCTGGACGGCGGTGCGCATGATCGGCGAGGCCACCTCGCGCACCAATTCCGGCGAGGTCAGGAAGGTCACCGATTTCATCAAGGGCCCGGATTTCTCGGTCGCCGCCTTCAAGGGCACGCGGCTGACCTTGCGCGACTGGAACCTGCAGCTGCGTCAGCCGATCCTCCTCGTCGACGGCCGGATGGTGGTGTCGGTGTCGCCGCAGGAAGGATTCCTGCACCAGGTCTCCGAGCTCGACACGCTCGGCTACGATCGCCCGGAGAGCAAATGCAAGCTGAAATGAGGATGCAGATGTCGCGGATGTGGCGTGTTGGACTTCTCTCCGCATTGGCGCTGGCGGCAGCCCCAGCGCATGCGTTCATCGCCTATGTCTCGAACGAGAAGAGCAATACAGTCTCGGTGATCGATACCGACAGCTGGACCGTGACCAAGACCATCAAGGTCGGCCAGCGTCCGCGCGGCATCGACCTTACCCGCGACGGCAAGTTCGTGATGGTCGCGGTCGGCGACGACGACACCATCCAGGTGATCGACGCCAAGACGCAAACCGTGGTGGACAGCCTGCCCTCCGGACCCGACCCCGAGCTGTTCGCGCAGGATGCCGCCGGCAAGACGCTCTATGTCGCCAACGAGAACGACAACACGGTGACGGTGATCGACCTCGAAAAGCGCGCCCGGCTCGGCGACATCCAGGTCGGCGTCGAGCCAGAGGGCATGACCATCAGTCCGGACGGCAAGACGCTGATCAACACCTCGGAAACCACCAACATGGCGCATTTCATCGACACCGCCACGCGCCAGATCGTCGCCAACGTGCTGGTGGACGCGCGGCCGCGTTTTGCCGAGTACAAGCACGATTCTTCGGAGGTATGGGTGTCCTCGGAGATCGGCGGCACCGTCTCGATCATCGACCCCAAAAAGCACGAGGTGATCGGCAAGGTCACGTTCGAGATCCCGGGCCTGCGCAAAGAGGCGATCCAGCCGGTCGGCATCGGCATGACCAGGGACGACAAGACCGCTTTCGTCGCGCTCGGCCCCGCCAACCGCATCGCGGTGGTCGACGTCGCCTCGCGCAAGGTGGCGAAATATCTCCTGGTCGGGCAGCGGGTCTGGCACGTGGCGTTCACGCCGGACGAGAAATATTTGCTCACCACCAACGGTGTGTCGAACGACGTCTCCGTCATCGACGTCGCCGCGCAGAAGGTGATCAAGACCATTCAGGTCGGCGAGCTGCCCTGGGGCGTTGCGATCGCGCCATGACCAGCCCCGCCCCGATCGCCGAAGCGCAGGAGACGCCGAGACCCGAAGGAGCCACGGTGCCGGCGTTGTCGATCGACGGCGTCAGCCATGCCTATGGTCCGCGGCGCGCATTGATGGACGTGTCCTTCAATGTGCAGCCCGCGAGCTTCACGGCGCTGCTGGGACTCAACGGCGCCGGCAAGAGCACGCTGTTCTCGCTGATCACGCGGCTGTTCGGCATCCAGTCCGGCCGCGTCGGCATTTTCGGGCACGACGTCAGCAAGAGCCCCGGCGAGGCGCTGCGGCTGCTCGGGGTCGTATTCCAGCCGCGCACGCTCGATCTCGACCTGTCGCTGACGCAGAACCTGCTCTACCACGCCGCCCTGCACGGCATTGGCCGCCGCGAGGCCTCGGCGCGCAGCGCCGAGCTGCTCGGCCGCATCGGCCTTGCCGATCGCGCTGCAAGCAAGGTGCGCGACCTCTCGGGCGGACAGATGCGGCGGCTGGAGATCGCCCGGGCGCTGCTGCACCAGCCGCGCCTCTTGCTGCTCGACGAGCCGACCGTCGGCCTCGACGTCAAGGCGCGTGCCGACATCATCAGCCACGTCCGCCAGCTCGTGACCGAGCAAGGCATCGGCGTGCTCTGGGCCACGCACCTGTTCGACGAGATCATGCCCGGTGACGATCTCGTGGTGCTGCACCAGGGCAAGGTGCTGGCGCAGGGGCCGATGAGCCGCGTCATCGCCGCAACAGGCGCGCAGGACGTCAACACCGCCTTCATGCGCCTGACCGGCGCACAAACCATGCCTGGAGGCGGCGCATGAGCAGCATCACGACGCGCGAGGCGCCGCGCGGCTTCTCGTTCGCCGAGTACATGACCTGCCTCAGCGGCATCGTCTGGCGCGAGGGCCTGCGCTTCCTGCATCAGCGCGAACGCTTCGTCTCGGCGCTGGTGCGGCCTCTGGTGTGGCTGTTCATCTTCGCCGCCGGCTTCCGCCAGGTGCTCGGCATCTCCATCATCCCGCCCTACGAGACCTACATCCTCTACGAGGTCTATATCGCGCCCGGGCTGATGGCGATGATCCAGCTCTTCAACGGCATGCAGTCCTCGCTCTCGATGGTTTATGACCGCGAGATGGGCAACATGCGCACGCTCCTGGTGAGCCCGCTGCCGCGGGGGTTCCTGTTGTTCTGCAAGCTGCTCGCGGGCACCGCGGTATCGCTGCTCCAGGTCTATGCGTTCCTGCTGATCGCCTGGCTCTGGGACATCACCCCGCCGCCCCAGGGCTATCTCACCGTGCTGCCGGCGCTGATCCTGTCGGGGCTGATGCTGGGCTCGCTCGGCATGCTGATCTCGTCGGGCATCAAGCAGCTGGAGAACTTCGCCGGTGTCATGAACTTCGTGATCTTCCCGATGTTCTTCGCCTCCTCCGCGCTCTACCCGCTCTGGCGGGTGCAGGAGGGCAACCCCTATCTCTATTACCTCTGCGAGGCCAATCCGTTCACCCATGCGGTCGAGCTGATCCGTTTCGCGCTGTATGGCCAGATCAACTGGATCTCGCTGGCGGTGGTCGCTGCTTGCACAATCGTCTTCATGATCGGCGCGATCCTGGCCTATGATCCCTCGCGCGGGCTGGCGCGACGCGGGCCTGCGGGAGGCGAAGGATGATTGTTCGGGTTCTGGTCACCTCTCTACTGGTGCTCGCTGTCGCGAGCACGACGGCGCACGCCGCCGATCCGCGCTATCCGGACTGGCCGTGCACCCAGGCGAAGGTGCCCGAGATCTCGCTGGCGGCCGTGTGGGGCGGTCCGCCGCTCGACGACGTCCAGAACAGATGGAAGGACGACGCCAAGATCAGCGCGCTCGTTGCGAAACTGGCCGCGCGCAAGACGCCACTGGATGAGGCGGAAAAGCTGGTGAAGGAGTTTCTCGCCGGTTCCGCTGCCGACAAGACCGCGAACGCAAAGCTGCTGTTCGCCGGCCTGTTCGACACGCTCAACGCCCAGCGCTCCCAGGTCATGAACGGACTCGAGCGAGTCAGCCGCAAGCAGCGCGATGCCGCCGACAAGATCCGCGAGGAGGCAATTCAGCTCCAGGCCCTGCAAGGGGCCACACCGCGTGACGAGGCCAAGGTCCAGGCGCTCAGCAACGAGCTGATCTGGAAGACCCGGATCTTCGAGGACCGTAACAAGGTGGTGCGCTTCGTCTGCGAGGTTCCAACCTCGCTCGACCAGCGCCTGTTCGCGCTCGGACGCGTCATCCAGCAGGAAATGGAATAGCGTCAGTTACGCTGACCGCTCACGAAAAGTTCCCGCAATCGCCCCGGCAACGTTAACCTTTCGCCGCGCTATGTGCCGGAACCAAATCGATTTATGATGGCTTGTCGACGTGAACTCAAGACGTCGGGAGGCCTCGATGGGAACCACAAGAATCATGTTTGCGGGCGCTGCGGTCCTCAGCATGCTCGCAACCAGCGCCTTTGCTGACGACATGACGGGGATGATCACGCGGATCGATCGGCTCAACGGCACGATTTCGATCCAGCAGACCCAGAAGGGCACGGTCGGCGCCAGCACAGGCAGCGCCGGCGCGCTCCAGGAGTACAAGGCCAAGGATGCGGCGATGCTGGATGCCGTCCATGCCGGCGACAGGGTGAGCTATTCTGCGACCGAGACCAACGGTACGGGCACCTTGACGAAGCTGCAGAAGCAGAAGTAACGGCGCTGGCGCCTGATCTCTCCTGCTTGCATCAATGTTGCTCCGGCCGCGGCTCCGGCTGCGCCTCTTCCGTCGGCAGCTTCGCGCCCTCCCAGCCGTCGGTGCCGTCAGGATACCAGGCGATGTTGGCATAGCCGTAAGCGAGCGCACGCTTCGCCGCGTTCCAGGACATCCAGCAATCGGAGAGGCAATAGATCACCAGCAGCGCGGCCTTGTCGCCGCGTGAGGCGCGCGCGAGGCCACGCTGAAGATAATCGTCCATGGCGGGCGGCAAGTTGCCGTAGCCGGTGTCCGGCAGCCAGAAGCTGCCCGGAATGTTCCTGCGCGGCGCGTCACGCCACACCGTGCTCACAGGAAGGTTCTTTGGTTTCGGCGCGCGCGGCATCACGTCAACGAAGGTGCCGCTGTTCGCACGCCAGATCGCCTCCGCCTCGCCGGTCGTGAGCACGCGCGCGCCAGCGAGCGTCGCCGGCACCGGCGCGCGATAATTGTCGGTACGATATCCCTCGGGCTCGAACGGCTCCTGCTGCTGCGCCGACGCCGGGACCACGAGCAAGGCAACGACGAACGCAGCGGCAAGCGGCCGGCTCATGGCGCCTTCTTGGCCGTCTCCGCGCCGAGCGGCCGGTTGTTCTCGTCCAGCAGCGGCACGCCGAAATCGAGCAGGATCTTGTTGATCTCGCCCTGGTTCTCCTGGATCACCCGGTTGAGCTGCCGCTTCCAGTTCTGGTCGGCGGGTCGCACGCCCATGCCGATGCGATAGACCAGCTTGGACCCGGTGGTCTCCTTGACCAGCGGCATGACGTGCAGCGAGGGGCCGGCTTTCTTCGCATAATAGCCGGCCATCGGTCCCCAGAGCACGCCGGCGTCGATCTTGCCGGCAGCGAGGTCGTCGATCATCGCCCGCGCGGAATTGTCGAAGCGCGTGTCGATCATCAGCTGATAGGGCTTTGCATCGCCCATCAGGCCTGCCAACGCCATATTGGTCGCCGGCGGCGTGCCGGCGACGATGCCGATATGCTTACCTTTCAGGCGTGCGTCCTCCAGCGTGTCGACGTCCTCGAGCCCGCTACCGGTCTTGGCAACCAGTGCATAGGTCGTGCGGTAGTAGGGATTGGTGCCCTGCACGAGGTCGTCGCCCTGCGGGTAGCCCATGATGACGTCGCAGCGATGCGCACCCAACGTCATGCGCACGAAGCCGGCGGCCTGCGGGAAGAACACGTAGTCCAGCTTCTTCTGCAGCTTGTCCGCCAGAAACTCGGCGAGCTTGTTCTCGAAGCCCTCGCCCTTCTCGTTCGAGAACGGCAGGTTGCGCGGGTCGGCGCAGACGCGCAGCACCTTCGGGTCGACCAGCTCGAATGAGAGATCTCCGGTCTCGTTGGTCTGCGCGATGGCGAGATCGCCATAGGCACACGATGCGATCACGATCCAGAGTGAAAACCACCAGCGACGATGTCGTCCGGCCTGCGTCATCGCGCTTCCTCCTCGTTTTGTTTGAATGTAATCCATGCAACGCATGACGCGCCACGTGTGCCAACTTTTGCCGGCTTTGCTTTGTTGCAGTGCAATGAGGCCAATCCTTTGAACTGAGGCGGAAAAGTGTCTCGCATCGCTCTCGTGATCGCAGCCTTGTCCCTGGTAACAGCTACGCTAGCACGCGCCGGGGCGGGCGAATTGCCTGTGAGCGAAGTCGCGCCGGGAATCTTCGTACACTCCGGGGCCATAGCGCTGATGAGCCGCGAGAATGAAGGCGGCATCGCCAATATCGGCTTCATCATCGGAGGTGACGCGGTGGCCGTGATCGACACTGGCGGCAGCCTGCGCGAAGGCGAGGCGCTGCTGGCGGCGGTACGAGCGCGCACGCAAAAGCCGATCCGCTATGTCATCAACACCCATGGCCATCCCGACCATGTCTTCGGCAATGCTGCCTTCATGGCAGAGGGAACCAGCTTCGTCGGCCACAGCAAGCTGCCGCAGGCGCTGGCGAGCCGCGGGCCCTTCTATCTCGACAATTTCAGGCGCCTCATGGGCCCCGAGCTGATCGATCCCGTGAAGATCGTACCGCCGACCCTGCTCGTAACGGACACGCTCACGCTCGATCTGGGCTCGCGCCGCTTGACCTTGCGCGATTGGCCGGCCGGGCACAGCGACAACGATCTGACCGTGTTCGACGAGAGCACCAAAACCCTGCTTGCCGGCGATCTCGTCTTTCTCGGCCACATTCCGGTGATGGACGGCAGCATTCGCGGCTGGCTCGCCACGCTGAAAGAGTTGGAGACGATCCCGGCGCTGCGCGTTGTTCCCGGTCACGGTCCTGTGAGCGACTGGCCAGCGGCGCTGAGCGATCAACGACGTTACCTGTCAACGCTGCTGTCCGACGTCCGCGCCCTGAACAAGAGGGGCGCGCCGATCCGCGCCGCTGCGGACAAGGCGGCGGCGGACGAGCGGCCGCACTGGCAGCTGTTCGAGGACTACAACGCCCGCAACGCAACTGCAGCATTTTCGGAAATTGAATGGGAATAGCGGGCGCGCTACGCTGGCAGGAGATCAGCTTCACCTAAACCGAGGAGCATGACCATGACGGCATGCACACGCCGCCTGCCCCTGATTGCCCTGCTCCTCGGCATCGCCTTTGCCGTGCCGGCGCAGGCGGACGAGGCCTACGATCCCTGGCCGGGCCTGGTGCAGGACATCTTCAGCAACCGGCCGATGAACGACGGCGCCGAGGTCATCGGCATCGAGATGCCCTATCGCGCCGAGGATGCCGCCATCGTGCCGGTGACGCTGCGCAGCAAGCTGTCGCCCGGCGACAGCAGACGCATCCGTTCGATCACGCTGGTGATCGACCGCAATCCCGCGCCGATGGCCGCGAAGTTCGAACTCGGCCCGGACGCCAATGTCACGGAAATCTCGACCCGTGTGCGCGTCAACAACTACACCGACGTGCACGCGGTCGCCGAGCTCAGCGACGGTCAGCTCTACGTCTCGAAAGTCTATGTGAAGGCCTCCGGCGGCTGCTCGGCGCCGGCTGCAAAGAACGTGGAGGAAGCCAAGAACCGGCTCGGCCAGATGCGCTACCGGCAATTCGCCCGTGAAGAGGGTCCGGCAAGCCGGCTGCGCGAAGCGCAGATCATGATCGGCCATCCCAACAATTCCGGCCTGCAGATGGACCAGGTCACGCAGCTCTATATCCCCGCCTTCTTCATCAACCAGCTCAGATTGACGCAGGACGACAGCCCCGTGCTGTCGATGGAAGGCGGCATCTCGATCTCGGAAGATCCCAACCTGCGCTTCACCTATGTCTCCAACGGCGCCAAGCGCTTTCGTGCGGAGGCCCGGGATACGGACGGGCATGTGTTCCGCAATGAATGGGATGTGGAGAAACCGGGGACTTAGTTTCGTCAGACTTGCGCTGAAGCCCCCTCTCCCCTTGCGGGAGAGGGTGGATCGCCGCGTAGCGGCGAGACGGGTGAGGGGTATGTTTCCGCGCCCACCTGCCTCTCATGCTGGAATATGCCGATAGAACCCCTCATCCGGCGCTTCGCGCCACCTTCTCCCACAAGGGGAGAAGGAAGATCGCACCGTCTGTGCCGCGATAGCTAAAAACACCTCACCTCGGCTTCCGCCTGCGCGCGCCTTAAGTCATTCACCGCCGAGTTGGCCTGCTCCGAGGTGCGAAACTGCACGCCGAGATCGCCGCGCACTTGCGACATGCTGAGCGCGGTCTCGGCGGTAACATAGCGCTCGTAGGGTATGATCGAGGCGACCACGTCGATGGAGCAGGAACATTGCTCGATCGCGGAGCGCGTCTCGCCGTTGGCCTTCATGCAGCCATAGACGTATTCCGCGCGCGCCGCGGTGGGATAATCATTGGCCTCTTCGGCCCGTGCCACGCATACGCTGGCAGCGAGCGCCGTCAATGCGGCGACAATCGGTCGTAGCCGTCCGGCCAGATCCATGCGCGTCCTCCCGCTGGTTGCGACCAAGGCTATGCTATGCGTATTGTGCTGAAAAGCACTCTGTCAGAGGAAACGGCTCACAAGGTGATGACAGTTTTGGCGCGAATTTGGGCGCTCGCAACGGTGCTGGCGCTAGCCGCACCTGCCGGCGCTGCGGACACAATCCGCCTTGCGGTGCAGAAGACCGGAACATTCTCGTGGGAGCTGGCCGCGATCCGAAGCGCCGGCCTCGACAAGGAGGCCGGCCTGGCGCTGGAGGTCACCGAGCTCGCGAGCACCGAGGCCGGCAAGATCGCGATGCGCGCCGGCAGCGCCGACATCATCCTGTCGGACTGGCTGTGGGTGTCGCGCGAGCGCACGCTCGGTGCGAAGCTCACCTTCTATCCCTATTCCAGCGCGCTCGGCGCCGTGATGGTGCCGGCCTCATCGCCGATCAAGACGCTCGCCGACCTCAAGGGCCGCAAGCTCGCGGTCGCCGGCGGGGCGATCGACAAGAGCTGGCTGCTGCTGCAGGCGCGGATGAAGCAGGACGGCGTCGACCTGAAATCGGAAGCAACCATCGTCTACGGCGCCCCGCCGCTGATCGCCGCCAAGGCGCTGGACGGCGAGATGGATGCGAGCCTCAACTTCTGGAATTTCTGCGCCCAGCTCGAGGCCAAGGGTTTCAGGCGCCTGACCGGCATCGAGGACATCTTGCCGAAGCTGGGCGCCAAAGGCGCGGTCGCCGCGGTCGGCTATGTCTTCGACGAGAGCTGGGCGGCGAGCCATAAGGAGGCAGTCGCGCGCTTCATCGCGATGACCCGCAAGGCCAAGGAACTGCTGGCGACCTCGGATGCGGCCTGGGACAAGGTCGCGCCGCTTACCGGCACGACCGATCCCGCCCTGCTCAAGACTTACCGCGATCGCTACAGCGACGGCATTCCGCGCCGGAGCATCGATGACGAGGAAAAGGACGCGCGCGTGCTCTACCGCGTGCTGGCCGAGATCGGCGGCCGCGACCTCGTCGGCCCCGCAGCCGAGCTCGATCCCGGCACCTTCTATCACGCAGTCCCCGGAGACTGAGGTGCTGCGCCTGCTGTCGTTCGCCCTGTTCCTCGCGATCTGGTGGATCGCCGCGCTCGCGGTCGGCGGCGCAAAGCTGCCCTCCCCGCCGGCGGTGCTTCAGGTGATGATCGCGGAAGCATCAAGCGGCGCGCTATTCCTGCATCTCGGCGCCACGCTGGCGCGCGTCGCGCTCGCCTTCACACTCGCGATGTCGCTCGGCAGTGCCATCGGCTATTTGATGGGCCGGGTGAAGCTCGCCGACCGGCTCGGTGATCCCTGGCTGATCCTGCTGCTCAACCTGCCCGCATTGGTCGTGATCGTGCTGGCCTATATCTGGGCTGGCCTCACCGAGGCCGCCGCGATCGCAGCGATCGCCATCAACAAGCTGCCGACCGCCATCGTCACCTTGCGCGAGGGCACCCGCGCGCTCGACCGTTCGCTCGACGAGATGGCGAGCGTGTTCGCAATGCGGCGCTGGCGCGCCTTCCGCCACGTCGTGCTGCCGCAACTGGCGCCCTATATCGCGGCCTCGGCCCGCTCCGGCCTGTCGCTGGTGTGGAAGATCGTGCTCGTCGCCGAGCTGCTGGGGCGGCCGAACGGCGTCGGCTTCGAGATCGGCGTCGCCTTCCAGCTGTTCGACACGCCGCGGCTGCTGGCCTATTCCCTCACCTTCGCCGCCGTCGTGCTCGTCATAGAAACCTTGCTGGTGCAGCCGTTCGAAGCCCGCGCAAACAGGTGGCGGCCCCGTGCGGCTTGAGGTCGATATCACGGGCAAGACTTTCAGGAGTGCCGCGGGCGGAACGCACGAGGTGCTGGCGCCCGTCACGTTCGCGCTGCAATCCGGCGAGGTCGGCGTGCTGATCGGCCCCTCGGGCTGCGGCAAGAGCACGATGCTGCGTATCATCCTGGGACTGGACCACGACTTTGCGGGCCACGTCGCGCGACCGGCGGAGGCACGGATCGGCATGGTGTTCCAGGAGCCGCGCCTGCTGCCGTGGCGCTCGGTCGAGCAGAATGTGCGGCTGGCTGCGCCCGATGTCGCTGATGCCAGGCTCGCCGAGCTCTTCAGGATTTTGGAGCTGGAAGCGCATCGCGACCACTATCCCGGTGAGCTCTCGCTGGGTTTGGCCCGGCGCGTGGCGCTCGCCCGCGCCTTTGCCGTCGAGCCGGATATTCTGGTGCTCGACGAACCGTTGGCATCGCTCGATGACGCTCTCGCCGGACGCTTGCGCGATGAGATTGCAACGCTCGTCGCGAGCCGGCCGGTGATGACGCTTTTGGTGACACACAGCCTGGACGATGCAGTGCGCCTGGGCGACCGGCTGTTCTTCCTGTCGCCGCGACCAGCGCGGATCGTGGCCGAGGTGCCTATCGGCATCCCGCGCGACACACGCGGCGAAGCCGAGATTGCGGCGATCAAGGCCGGCCTCGCGCAACGAACTCAAGGCGACCGCACTGAGCGAGATGCCTCATAGCCGGTCGCCTGGCGGACGTGCTAGATTAGCGGGCGGCGGAGCTGATGATGACACGAACAGTCGCCTTCGCAACGCTTGGTCTTGCAGCGCTTAGCCTCGCACTCGTTGCGGTGACGGCGGGCGCGCAGGACATGATGCGTGGCGTCGACCTCACCTCCCCCGCGATGGTCTCGGCTGAAATGACGAGGCCGGAGGTCGAGGCCATGTTGGCCAAAGCGAGCCCAAAGCAGCCTGCCGATTTCACCGGCAAACGCCTGTCGGGTCTCGATCTCTCGGGGCTGGACCTGTCCAACACGGTTCTCCGCGCCGCGCGGCTCAACAAGACAATACTTCGAGACGCCCGGCTGGACGGTGCGATCCTCGATCAGGCGTGGCTGCTGGATGCGGATCTTACCGGCGCAAGCCTGAAGGGCGCCAATCTATTCGCCTCGCAAATGGCCCGCGCGCGTCTCGACGGTGCGAACCTGTCAGGAGCGCGCATCGCTGCCGACCTCACCGGCGCAAGCCTGGTCGGCGCCTCGATCGCGGACGCGAATCTCGGCGCCGATATGCGCAACCAGTCGATGGGACTGATGCGCGCGGTGCTGAGATCCGCCAAGCTGGAACGGCTGAACGCGCGCAACGCCGATTTGTCGCGCGTCGACCTCGAATTCGCAGTCCTCAGGGGCGCCGATCTGAGCGGCGCATCACTGAAAAACGCCCAACTCGGCGGAGCCGATCTGACCGGCGCCATCGTCATCGACGCCGATTTCGACGGCGCCGATCTCGTCTCGGCGAAGCTGATCGCACCAAACGGCCTTGACCGCGCCAAGAATTTCGACAAGGCAAAGAACCGCGAGCGCCTGATCAGGGAATGACGGCGCCCTTTGGGAGGACTGGCTGATGCGTGGGGTTCTTGCTTTGACCGCGTTGTTGACGCTTGCCGGCGAAGCCGCCGCGCAGACCAAGGGCAAGGGCATAAGGCTCTGGAATCTCACGACGGAGACCATCTCCGGCTTCCAGCTCGCACCCGCCGGCAAGACCGACTGGGGTCCGAACCAGTGCCTGAATGACAAGGACAAGGAGGTCGACCACGACGAGCGGTTGCGCATCACCGGCGTCGAGCCCGGCCGCTACGACGCCAGGGTCAGTTACCCCAATGCACGGCAGTGCGTCGTCCGCGATATCGAGATCAAGGCGGATGCAGTGTTCTCGATTGCGGACAAGGATCTGAAGGACTGCACCAAGTAGCGTTCGAACCGATTCTGGCAGCTCACGCCTTGTCGTTCGGGTGCGGATATTCGCAGCGCCACTTCACCGCGTGCCACTTCGGATGCTCACCGACCCATTGCGCGATATAGGGCGGCGCGGCCATCGCGCATTGCCGCGGCGACCCGGAATAGTGGAACACCAGATGCCGCTCCTCGCAGGTCGCAGGCGAGAGCACCGCGCACACAGTCACCACCAGGTCAATCGGGTTCATGCCGGGATCCTCTCGCAAGGGGGCGATGGAGAGATTAGCACATGAAGCTACGCGCGAAGGAGGGGGAAGTTTCATAGCGCCGAAGCCTCGTCATGGCCGGGCTCGGCCATCCACGCCTTGCCTCGTGGAACAAAGAACGTGGATGCCCGGGCCGTCGCCTCGCCGAAGCGGCTTCGGCCGCGTAGCCGGGAGAAGCCCGAGCATGACGACCTTCCGTGTTAGAAGTTCACGCCGAACACCAATCGCGCCTGATGCCGCTCGAAATTGACGAGGTCGAGATTGCCGCCTGAGCCGGCCGGGCGCCCCCAGGCCTGCATGCTCCAGCTTGCGGTGAGCCGGGAACGCTCGGAGAGCTGGAAATAGGCGGTGGGGCCGACAAACAGGGCCTGGCCTGAGAACTCGCTAAGGCCGATGCCCTCATATTGCCGGAAGTAGCGCATCTCGCCGCCAAGCAGCACATTGGGCCGCACGCGAACCAGGCCGGCAAACGCGGCCCCGATCGTCGAGCTCTTCTCGGATGCCCCTCCAATCTCGAAGCGCGCCCATTCCGGCTGGTAGATCAGGTTGAGGGCGCCGATCGCGAAGTTCGGAATGAGTTCGCGATCGAAGGCGAGCGTAAATTCGGTGCCGTACATCCGCCCTTTCGCGCCGCTGGTCTCGTCGATGCGGTCGCCGTGGAGCTCGGCCGCAATCGTGAAGCCGAATGGTGCGCGCTCGCGGTCGAGCAGGCGATAGCGCAGGTCAAGCGAGATGCCCTGGAAGTTGAACTGGCGGCGGTCGTCGATATCAGGGACGCCGGTGATGTGGTGCAAGCTGGCGGTGCCGCCGACCTCGACACGAAAATTCGGCAGCGGCACGACCTCGATCTCGACCTCATGTTCAAGGGCGCGATAAGCGCCCCCGCCTTTGCCGAAGCGCCCCGTCGTCTGGGTCTGGAATTCGCGCTCGCCGACATTGCCGATATCGGTGCCGATCATGAAGCCGAAGATGTGCTCGGTATCAAAACCTGCCTCGGCGCTGCTGCGCGCCGGCGCCAGCACGATCGCGCACACGATCACCGTCCAGAACTTGCAGGCTCTGCCGCCCATCCCGTGCCCCAAAGGCGCGCGCCGCTGTGATGCGGCAGCAGCGCTGACCGGGCGTCAGCGTAACACACTGCCGCAGAGCACGGTCGAAATTTTGCGGGGAAAGAATTGAAGCCCCTCCACGTGCGGCTTTCGCGCGATCCGCAAAGCATGGAGCACGGCGAGGCGCAGATCCGACACTGCCACGGCTCCGACGGCGTTTGCCATTGAAGCCGCGGCAGGTCGTCGGTCTTACTTGCGCGAGGCGCAGGCGTACATGTTGATTTCCATGCCGACCGGCACTTCCACGATCTTCGGAGCTTTCCAAGCCATTCGGGTCTCCCAAGGTATTGAGCGCGACATCGCGCGGCGAAAAACCTAGGGCTGCGTCGAGTGCAGTTCAAGCCTCGATTCGACTGCCGTCACGTCTGTGCCGATACTTCGCGGCCGCAATTTCTCTCTCGGACAAAGCAAGTTCCCTCCTGGTCAAACACGACCAGCGAGACACCGCCTTGTGCAATGCACCGCGCGTCCAATCGACAACGGTGCCGTCAGCAGTCCTTGTCGGCCATTTCGGCATTCGGCTTGGCGCCCGCGGCGCGCTGAGCCGCCGTCGGCTCGCTCTGCATTTGCCGCTGCGCATCCTCGGACGACGCCGGCGATTCACCGCTGGCCCGGTTCATCGTGCTGGTCGGCGGATGCTGGCTGCTATCGCTCGCCGAACCGGACGTGTGCGATTGCGCGGAGCCCACGGTGACAGGGCCAGAACCGGCATCCTTGTCGGTCTTGTCGGTGCTGGCGCTGCCGGTGTTGCAGGGACCGGCGACCGCAACCCCGGCGCTCAGCGTCAGGATTGCGCAGGCAGCAAGAAGGGAACGCTTCGTATTCATTTGCATCTCCTTTTCTCCCGCAGCGCAGCCCCGGCGCCGGCAGGACATGCGGAGAAACAGGCCGAGCAGCCCGATGTTCCCGAGCGTCAGGCCGGAATGATCGCAAACGTTACGCCCGTCATGCCCGTTCCGCTTGCGGCGCTTCACCGGAGCAATCGTACGAGCGCGCGCCCGGCACGCGAATTCAGCTCCTTCGCATCCAGCGTTCCATCCTTGTCGGGATTGGCTGCGTTGAAACGCTGCTCGACCACCGACAGATATTCGTCGAGGGTGAGGGTCCCGTCGCGGTCGGGGTCTGCCGCGGCGAGTTCTTTCGCGCTCAACCGTCCACGCAATTCGCGCGCATCGAGCGTGCCGTCGCGATCGGGATCGAGCTTTGCGAACGAGGCGGCGGCCACCTTCTTCACCTCGGCAAGATCGAGCGTGCCGTCATTGTCGGTGTCGAACAACTTGACCGCATTGCCGGAGGCCGACCACGCCGGACCGGCCGAAAGTGCAATCACAAGTGCAAGGGCAATCGAGCGAGCCGAAATCATCGAGACCTCCCTGACATAGCCCCCAGATCAATGGGGCAGAGCCGAGATAAACCCGCAAGCGGCCCTCGGTTCAAGTCCGGACCTGCAACTTGCGCGCGCCACAACCGGTAGAGATGCATTGCCCTGCTCCCAATAGTGCTTCGCGTCGCGGAATTTCTCAGCGTCTGCGCACAAGTTTGGAGTTGCCTTTGTCAGGTTTCCGTCAGGTGACCGCCGACGATATCGGCACGGCAGTTACGACTTTCGTATTGACGCGTTTTGGTTTCCGACGGAGTGTTGCAGCCGCAGCGTCAAAAGGCGCGCATTTTGGGAGGAACGGATGAAACGCTTTGCGATGGCCGCGAGCCTCGTCATGCTTGCGTCAACCTGTGCAAATGCACAAACCACCGAGCAGCTGGTCAAGGGTGCGACCGACACATCGAACGTTCTCAATTACGGAATGGGCTACAATCTCCAGCGCTTCTCGACGCTGAAGCAGATCAACAAGGATACGGTCAAGAATCTCGTCCCAATCTGGAATTACAGCTTCAATGACGATCGGAGCGAGGAATCACAGCCAATCGTCTATCAGGGCGTCATCTACGTCACCTCGCACAATGCCACGATGGCGGTCGATGCCAAGACCGGCAAGCAGATCTGGAAGAGCAAGATCGAATATCCGGCGGAGACGCCGCGAATCGTCTGCTGCGGCATCATTAACCGCGGCGTCGCGATTCACGAGGGCAAGCTGTTCCGTACGACGCTCGATGCCCACGTGGTTGCCATCGACGCCAAGAACGGCAAGGAGCTGTGGCGGCAGAAGGCAGCCGACATCAAGGAAGGCTATTCGATGACGGTGGCCCCGCTCGTTGCCGACGGCGTCGTCATCACCGGCATTTCCGGCGCCGAATTCGGCACCCGCGGCTTCATCGACGGCTGGGATCCGGCGACTGGCAAGCATCTCTGGCGAACCCACTCGATCCCCTCGCCGGACGAGCCCGGCGGCGACACCTGGAAGGGCGACACCTGGAAGCTCGGCGGCGGCTCGACCTGGATCACCGGCTCTTATGACCCCGAGCTGAACACGATCTATTGGGGCACCGGCAATCCCGGCCCGTTCAACTCGGCGGTGCGCCCCGGCGACAATCTCTACACCTGCTCCGTCCTGGCGTTGGATCCCAAGACCGGCAAGATCAAGTGGCACTACCAGTTCTCGCCGAACAATCCGTTCGACTACGACGCCGTGGCCGAGATGGTGCTCGCCGACGTGAACATCGAGGGCAAGCCAACCAAGACGCTGATGAATGCCAACCGCAACGGCTTCTTCTACGTGCTCGACCGCACCAACGGGAAGCTGCTCGCGGCTAATCCTTACGTGAAGGTGAATTGGGCGACCGGCATCGACATGAAGACCGGACGTCCGATCGAGACCGACATCTCGAAGGACGCACGCGAGGGCAAGAAGGTGACGGTCTATCCCTCGATCCTCGGCGGCAAGAACTGGGAGCCGATGTCGTTCAATCCGCAGACCGGCCTTGCCTATGCCAACACGCTCGCGTTCGGCGGCAGGTACAAGACCGAGCCGGTCACCTACAAGCAGGGCGAATGGTACCTCGGCATGGACCTGACCGACCTCTGGGAATACGGCGACGGGCCGCGCGGCCATCTCAAGGCTATCGATCCCATGACCGGCAAATCGAAATGGGAAGCGCCGAGCGACATTCCGCGCTTCTCCGGCGTGCTCTCGACGGCCGGAGGCGTCGTATTCTCTGGCGCGCTGACCGGCGAGTTCGAGGCCTTCGACGCCGACACCGGCAAGAAGCTCTGGCAGTTCCAGACCGGCTCCGGCATCGAGGGACAGCCGGTGACCTGGCAGCAGGACGGCGTGCAGTATGTCGCCGTGACGAGCGGCTATGGCGGCGTCTACTCGCTGTTCTCCGGCGACGAGCGGCTTGCCAACGTGCCGCCCGGCGGCTCGCTGTGGGTCTTTGCGGTCAAGCAGTAAACACGGGTACGATGCTGAAAGTGATCTCTCACAAGACGGCGGCGATGATCGCCGCCGTCGCGGTGCTCTCGGTCGCGCATGCGGCGACCGCCCGCGCCGATGACACCACCGGCAATACCATGCAGGCGCAGATCGACCATGGTAAGTCGACCTACGCCTCGAAATGCTCCCACTGCCACGGCCCCAATCTGATGAATTCCGGCACCGTCACGCCGGATCTGCGTGCCATTCCCGACGACAAGACGCGCTTCGTCACCACGGTGAAGAACGGCAAGAACAACAAGATGCCACCCTGGGCCGACATTCTCAGCGACGACGAGATCGGAAACCTCTGGGCGTTCGTCTCCAGCCGGAGGAAGCCATGAGGGGCCGGCGCGTTGCCTGGAGCGCTGCGGCCGTTCTGTCCGCGATGGCGTCGGTCGCTCTCGCAGCCGACGATCCTCTGAAGGTCTGTCTCGACGAGGACCGGCCGCCGCTCTCGGTGCATCGCCGCGACAAGCCGGATGCCGGCTTCGACGTGCTGCTGGCGCAGGCGATCGCCGAGCGGATGGGACGCCCGCTGAAGATCCAGTGGTTCGAGAGCAGGCTAGATGAGGATTCGAGCCCGCAGCTCGAGGCCAATGCGTTGCTCTCGGACGGGCGCTGCTCGCTGGTCGGCGGCTACGCGCTGACGCAGGATTCGCTTGTCGCACCCGGGATGAAGACGGCGCGCTTGCCGGGTTTCGCCGGCGCCACGCGCGACGATCGGCGGCGCCGCGTCCCGCTCGGCGTGCTCGCGCCGAGCCAGCCCTACATCTATTCGCCGATGACGGTGGTGCTGGGGCCAAAGGCCCGTGGGCGCAAGGTCGGCGACATCGGCGATCTCGCCGGCCTTCGTCTCGCCATCGAAAGCGGATCGCTCGGCGACGCCATCCTGATGACCTTCGACAAGGGGCGCCTGATCGACAACATCACCCATCTCGTCCCCGGCCGCGACGATCTCCTCGGCGGACTCGAGCGCGGCGACCATGACGCGACGCTGATCGATCTTGCCCGCTTCGACGCCCATCGCGCCGCGCACCCGGACACGGCGATCACGGCGTCCGGCTACTATTATCCGATCGGAGCCAATCGCGGCTATGTCGGGCTCGCCAGCGATGGCGCGCTGATCGCGGCCGTCAACAAGGCGCTGACTGAGCTCACGGCTTCGGGCAAGATCGCCGAATTCGGCAAGCAGGCCGGCCTCACCTATCTGCCGCCGCGCGAGCCCGCGATCCTCGGCGATGTCTGGACGAAGATCATCCAGCGGTGAGGCTCCCGCGGCCCGAACGCAGTGCGAGCCAATGCGCCAATCTGTCTCGCCTGCGGCCCATGGCAGCGACGGCCTGATGCAGTAGGTTCGGCAAAAATCAGGGAGAGAATCATGTCCGCCAAGCTCGATCGCCGCCACTTCATCGCCGCCGGTACCAGTGCACTGGCGATGCCGTTCGTCGCGCGCGGCGCATCGGCGCAGGGCGGCTGGCCGGCGCGGCAAATTCGCATGATCTGCAGCTATCCCGCCGGCGGCCAGACCGACCTGCTCGCGCGCGCCTATGGCGAGTTCATCTCCAAGCAGGTCGGCAAGACCGTCGTCATCGAGAACAAGCCCGGCGCCTCCGGCGCGATCGGGACGGCGGAAGTCGCCCGCGCCGAGCCCGACGGCCACACCATCCTGTGCTCGATCTCGACCACCTACATCATGAACCGGGTGGTGATGAAAAATCCCGGCTACGACATGGACAAGGATCTGACGCTCGTCAGCGTCATTCCCGGCGCGGGCCTGTTGCTGGTCGCGAACCCGAAAACCGGGGTCAAGACGCTGGAGGATTTCGTCGCCTTCGCGCGCAAGAGCGGCAAGGTGAATTTCGGCACCTACAGCGCGGGCTCGGCCCCGCACATGACCGTCAACGAGCTCAACAAGCAGTATGGTCTCAACATCGAGCCGGTGCATTATCGCGGCGAGGCGCCGATGTGGACGGGAATGCTGGAAGGCACCCTCGATGCCGCGATGGGCAGCTACACGGCCGCGCAGTCGGTCCTGCAAAGCGACCGCGGCACGGTGTTCGCCGTGCATTCGAAGAAGGTCGATGCGATCCCCGCGATCAAGACCCTTCCCGAGCAGGGCGCGACGTCGAAATTCTTCACCGTGAGCGGATTTACCGGCTGGGCCGTGCCCAAGGCGACGCCGCAAGCCGTCGTCGACCGCCTGGCCGAGCTCTGCGTCGCCGCCAACACCGATCCGAAAGTGAAGGAGGTTCTCTCGACTTTCGTGCTCGAGCCCGCAATCGGCTTCAAGGAGACTAATGCGCTGTACCAGCGCGAGCTGCCGATCTGGATCGAGAGCGCGAAGTCGTTGGGCCTCGAGCCGGCCTGATCAGAAAGTTGGGCGCATCAGGAGGACGGCCTCGCCGCTTCTGGAAAAACCGCGTCTAATGCTCGCCCGAGCTCGCCGCGCCCTGCTGTGCCTTGTGGATCGAGGACGGCACCACGCCGAAGTATTTTCGGAACACCCGGCTGAAATGCGATGAGCTGGAGAACCCCCAGGAGAAGGCGACGTCGGTAATGGTCTTGCCGGCGTGGGCCTCGAGCTCCTGGCGGCAGTTCTGCAGCCGCGCCTGCCAGATGTAGTCGCTCACCGTGGTGCCGCGCTCCGAGAACAGCATGTGCAGATAGCGCTTGGAGCAACCGAGCTCGGCCGAGATCTGGTCGATGCACAGATCCGGGTCGCGCAAGTGCTCCCGGATGAAGAACTGCGCGCGCACATACATCGCTTCGGGCCCGACACGATCGAACATCGTGTCGGCTTCGCGCAACGGCAGCAGCAACAGGTCGATCAGCGAATCGGCGACGCCGACCGCGCTGTTGGCCGACAGCTTTGCCGCCTCGTCGAAGGTGGCATGGACGAAATCGTGGGCGATCCGCCCGGTCCCCGTCTTCGCCGTCAATTTGCACGCCGGCATCCGCTGCGACGGGAATCCGCGGTCGCGCAGCAGCGCCTTCGGCACGATCACCACGTCATGACGGGTAAAGGCAGGACTGATGATCGAATGCGGACAGGAGACGTCATAGGCGATGATGTCGCCCGGATTGATCTCGATGTGACGGCCTTCTTGTTCGAAATAAGACACGCCGTAGGTCTGGAAGTGGATCTTTATGTACGGGTGTTCATTGGCCTTGGCGCGCGCCAGCGTGTGCGCGATGCGATGCTGGCTGACCTCGATCTGGCAGAGCTTCAGGCGCGAGACCGTGGTGTAATCGATGCGACCTTCGAGCGAGGACGCTTCCAGCGGATCGACGTCGAAATGCCCGCACAGGCTCGTGAGCCCGTCGATCCAGCTCTGGATCTGCCGCTTCGGCGTCATTCCGGTCGTCGAGAGCGTGTGAATGGTGTCGGACATTAATCCAGCCACTGATTTGATCCGGAGGTTCGGCGCGAATCGCAACCAGCGCTGCCGGAGCCCTCAGCCGTGATTGCGTGACGTTTACCTCGCATTTGAGCGGTCTCTTGCAACGAGCGCCATCGTTCCATTGCCACTCTTGAAACTTAATCCTCCGCCTTAGTTGCAGCGCCGTCAAGGGGAACCTGAGCGCCGAGGCCGGCCTCGAGGGCGCACCGAAGCCGCTGAATTCGCTACTGCAAAATCAAAATCTTCACCTCCGTGCGCTGTCGAGCAAACCGCCTTCGCTCTTGGGCAAGTTTCCCGATGGCGAAGCCGTTAGGGATTGCGGCAGGAACAACAAGAACGGGCCGCTCCTGCACGTGGACCCGTGGCTCTCATCAGGAGGAGGAAACAGCACAGCATCGTTTCTGGTCCCCATCGTGACCGCCCTGCACGAGCAGACGCCGGACGAGAAGCCCGGCGATTGAGCAATGCTTCGGAAATAATAAACGAGACCAACGGAGGAATGACTATGCGCAAGGTGCTTCTGGCGACCTGTCTTGGTTCGGCGGCGGCTCTCGCCGTCGGCAGCGCTTCAGCAAATGACGAGCTGATCAAGATGTCGCAAAACCCCAAAGACTGGGTGATGCCGGCGGGCGACTACGCCAATACCCGCTATTCGAAGCTAAACCAGATCAACGCACAGAATGTCGGGAAACTCCAAGTTGCCTGGACCTTCTCGACCGGCGTACTGCGTGGCCACGAAGGCGGCCCGCTGATCATCGGCAACATGATGTACGTCCATACGCCGTTCCCGAACAAGGTCTACGCCATTGACCTTTCGCAAGAGAACAAGATCGTTTGGAAATACGAGCCGAAGCAGGATCCCAACGTCATCCCCGTTATGTGCTGCGACACCGTCAACCGCGGCCTGTCCTATGGCGACGGCAAGATCATCCTGCATCAGGCCGACACCAACCTCGTCGCGCTCGACGCCAAGACCGGCCAGGTGGCCTGGTCGGCAACCAACGGCAATCCCGCGAAGGGCGAGACCGGCACGTCGGCCGCGCTGGTCGTCAAGGACAAGGTCCTGGTCGGCATCTCCGGCGGCGAGTTCGGCGTGCAGTGCCATGTCACCGCATACGACCTCAAATCCGGCAAGCAGGTCTGGCGCGCCTATTCCACGGGCCCGGACGATCAGATCAAGGTCGATCCGGCGAAGACGACCTCGCTCGGCAAGCCGGTCGGCCCGGACTCTTCGCTGAAGTCCTGGCAGGGCGATCAGTGGAAAATCGGCGGCGGCTGCACCTGGGGCTGGCTCTCCTACGATCCCGCTCTGAACCTTGTCTATTACGGGTCGGGCAATCCCTCGACCTGGAACCCGAAGCAGCGTCCCGGCGACAACAAATGGTCGATGGCGATCTTCGCCCGCGATGCCGACACCGGCATGGCGAAGTGGGTCTACCAGATGACGCCCCACGACGAATGGGACTATGACGGCGTCAACGAAATGATCCTCAGCGATCAGCAGATCAACGGTCAGAACCGCAAGCTGCTGACGCACTTCGACCGCAACGGCCTCGCCTACACGATGGACCGCGAGAGCGGCGAACTGCTGGTCGCCGAGAAGTACGACCCGAAGGTGAACTGGACCAGCGGCGTCGACATGGACAAGAACTCGCCGACCTACGGCCGTCCCAAGGTCGTCGCACAATACTCGACCGAGCACGGCGGAGAGGACAAGAACACAAAGGGCATCTGCCCGGCCGCGCTCGGCACCAAGGACCAGCAGCCGGCAGCCTACTCGCCGGACACGCAGCTGTTCTACGTTCCGACCAACCACGTCTGCATGGACTATGAGCCGTTCAAGGTGAGCTACACCGCGGGTCAGCCCTATGTGGGTGCGACGCTCTCGATGTATCCGCCGCAGGGCGAAAGCCACATGGGCAACTTCATCGCCTGGGACAACAAGACCGGCAAGATCGTCTGGTCGAACAAGGAGCAGTTCTCGGTCTGGTCGGGTGCGCTCGCAACCGCCGGGGGCGTGGTGTTCTACGGCACGCTCGAAGGCTACCTGAAGGCGGTCGACGCCAAGACCGGCAAGGAGCTCTACAAGTTCAAGACTCCCTCGGGCATCATCGGCAACGTCACCACCTATGAGAACAATGGCAAGCAATACATTGCCATTCTCTCCGGCGTGGGCGGCTGGGCCGGCATCGGACTGGCGGCAGGCCTGACCGACCCGACCGCAGGCCTCGGTGCGGTCGGCGGCTACGCGGCCCTCAGCAACTACACGGCGCTCGGCGGTACCCTGACCGTGTTCTCGCTGCCGAACTAAACCCGTCAGCATCGCTCCGGCGCGTGGATCGCTCCACGCGCCGGCTCGTCTCCACCGAATGCCGACCGAGGAACAATCTCTTGCGTCAAATCTGCTCTGTCATTGCTGTGATGATGATCTTCGTTGTGTCCGGAGGAAGCGCGGTCGCAGAGGGTCCGGGCGACCCGACCGCCGTGAAGAAGGAAGACGACGGAAAGTGGCTCGATAAGGACGGAAACCCGACCTACAAGATTTCGGCCGACGGCACCGTGGACTGGTTCACCTACTCCGGATACCGCCGCTATCATTCGGACTGTCACGTGTGTCACGGCCCCGACGGCATGGGATCGACATACGCGCCGGCGCTGAGGGATTCCGTGAAGTCGATGAGCTACGGTGACTTCCTCGGCGTGGTCGCCTCCGGCCGCAAGAACATCTCGGCCGCGCAGGAGAACGTCATGCCGGCCTTCGGCGACAACCCGAACGTCGCCTGCTACATGGACGATCTCTACGTCTATCTCCGCGCGCGCTCCACCGACGCCTTGGGCCGGCAGCGTCCTGCGAAAAAGGAGGAGAAGACGGAGGCCTATACCCAGGCTGAAGACGCCTGCATGGGCAAGAAATGAACGTTACGAGGGCTGCCAGGACTACTTCTTGGCGCCTGATGAGAATTTGAGGAGCTACCGATGAAGACACGTGCCGCCGTTGCTTTCGAAGCCAAGAAGCCGCTCGAGATCGTCGAGGTCGATCTGGAAGGCCCGAAGGCCGGCGAAGTCCTAGTCGAGATCAAGGCGACGGGCATCTGCCATACCGACGCCTACACGCTCGACGGCTTCGACAGCGAGGGAATCTTCCCGTCGATCCTGGGACATGAGGGAGCCGGCATCATCCGCGAGATCGGCCCCGGCGTGACCTCGGTGAAACCGGGCGATCACGTCATCCCGCTCTACACGCCGGAATGCCGGCAGTGCAAAAGCTGCCTCAGCCAGAAAACCAATCTCTGCACCGCGATCCGCGCGACACAGGGCAAGGGCGTGATGCCCGACGGCACCAGCCGTTTCTCCTACAAGGGCAAGCCGATCTACCACTACATGGGTTGCTCGACCTTCTCGAACTTCACCGTGCTGCCCGAGATCGCGGTCGCCAAGATCCGCGAGGACGCGCCGTTCGACAAGAGCTGCTACATCGGCTGCGGCGTCACCACCGGCGTCGGCGCCGTCGTCAACACCGCCAAGGTGACGCCGGGCTCCAACGTGGTCGTGTTCGGCCTCGGCGGCATCGGCCTCAACGTCATCCAGGGTGCCAAGATGGCCGGCGCCGACAAGATCATCGGCGTCGACATCAACGATTCCAAGGAGGAATGGGGTCGCAGGTTCGGCATGACCGACTTCGTCAACCCGAAGAAGATCACCGGCGACATCGTTCAGCACCTCGTCGGCCTCACCGACGGCGGCGCCGACTACACCTTCGACTGCACCGGCAACACCACCGTGATGCGCCAGGCACTGGAGGCCTGCCATCGCGGCTGGGGCACCTCGATCATCATCGGCGTCGCCGAGGCCGGCAAGGAGATCGCCACCCGCCCGTTCCAGCTCGTCACCGGCCGCAACTGGCGCGGCACGGCCTTCGGCGGCGCGCGCGGGCGAACCGACGTGCCGAAGATCGTCGACTGGTACATGAACGGAAAGATCCAGATCGATCCGATGATCACCCACGTGCTCAAACTCGAGGAGATCAATAAGGGCTTTGATCTCATGCACGAGGGCAAATCCATCCGTTCAGTCGTCGTGTTCTAGCTCGAAAACGTCACACCAAGGAGGATCGACCATGACTGTTGCACTCCATCCCTCGATCGACAACGGCATCAAGCAAGGCAGCGGCAGCTTCGCCGGCGGCACGCTGGCCTGCAAATGCAGCGACCACCCGGTGAAGGTCGGCATCAAGGGCGACGTCGCCCACAATCACGCCTGCGGCTGCACCAAGTGCTGGAAGCCGCAGGGCGCGACCTTCTCCGTCGTCGCCGTCGTGCCGCGACAGAACGTCACCGTGCTCGAGAACGGCGACAAGCTCCAGATCGTCGACCCCTCCGCGGTGATCCAGCGTTACGCCTGCAAGGCCTGCGGCACGCACATGTACGGCCGGATCGAGAACAAGAACCATCCGTTCTACGGCCTCGACTTCATCCATCCCGAACTGTTCCAGGAGCAGGGCTCGCAGGCGCCGCAATTCGCCGCCTTCGTTTCCTCCGTGATCGAATCGGGTGTGAAGCCCGAGCAGATGGCCGGCATCCGTTCGCGGCTGAAGGAGATCGGCCTCGAGCCCTATGACTGCCTGTCCCCGCCCCTGATGGACGCGATCGCGACCCATGTCGCGAAGGCCAAAGCCGCTTAGGAAGACTGCCTGGACGCCCGCCTGAACTGGCCGGCCGCCGGATCTTGGCTACACCATCTGGAGCTCGCTGGCGTTCGTTGCCGCCAGCGAGCCTCACGGGTCCCCGCTGCCGGGACCACCGCGGCGCGATGCCGCCGCTTCTGCACCACGCGTGGGTGAGGACCATCGGCTCCTCAGTCCTGGTCTCTGAATGACTGCGCAGGACCGTCCGCTTCCTGCTTGAAGTTCGCGGTGCTCTGCGTTCTCCCTCCCTCGACTGAGGCCTACTGCTTCGTCCGTTCGGTGCAGCCGGCGGACGAAGCTTTTTTCGTTGCGTCCATTTGATACGCAACGTGGCGGATGACGCGCCCTGCTTTTGACAAACCGTCGATGCAATCTTTTCCCGGTGAGAACACTCGGCTGTGAACGCCGGGTCGGCGCGATCTCTGCTAAGGTCGCGCCGTCACGATGCCGCACGACGTACAATCAATTAAGAAGAAAACGGGAGGTATCGGGCACATCCAGACATCGCTAGCTGCGTTCCTGCCTCCTTCCGGGATTTGCCCGCGCGGGACCACGGCGGGATTGGCGAGACGACGCACGAACCGTCGCCGGCCGGCGTCGGCGGACTTTGAATTTGGCATGCTTATGAAGAGCGAGGCACGATCATGATCAAGGTGAAGATCAACGGCCAGGAACAGAGCTGGGACGGTGACCCGGATCTCCCGCTACTCTGGTTCCTGCGTGACGAGGCCGGGCTCACCGGCACCAAATACGGCTGCGGCCAGGCGCTGTGCGGCTCCTGCACGGTCATCGTCGACAAGCAAGCGGTGCGCGCCTGCATCACGTCCGTCAACGACGTCGCCGGACGCGAGGTCACCACGATCGAAGGGCTGCATCCGAACGGCGATCACCCGGTGCAGAAGGCGTGGCGTCAGGTCAACGTGCCCCAATGCGGCTTCTGCCAGGCCGGCCAGATCATGCAGGCCGCGGCGCTTCTGATGGAGAATCCCAAACCCTCGCACGACCAGATCCGCGAGGCGATGGCCGGCAACATCTGCCGTTGCGGCTGCTATCAGCGCATCGAGAACGCCGTCCATCTCGCATCGACGGGAGTGTGACATGAACTTCATCGACAATCCCCGCAAGCTTCGCGGCTTCGAAAAGCACATCAAGGTCGAGAAGGTGTCGCGCCGCAGCATCCTGAAGGGGCTCGGCGTCACCGGCGGCTTCGTGCTCGCCGCCCCCGTGATGTCGCGCCAGGCGCTCGCCTATGAGACCGGCGCCGGCAAGATGCCGCATGGCGTCGTGGTCGATCCGCGCGTGTTCGTTTCGGTAGGCGCGGATGGCATCGTCACCATCGTCGGGCATCGTTCGGAAATGGGCACCGGCGTGCGCACCAGCCTGCCGCTGATCGTGGCCGAGGAGATGGAGGCCGACTGGTCCAGGGTCAAGGTGCGGCAAGCCCATGGCGACGAGGTCAAGTTCGGCAACCAGGACACCGACGGCTCGCGCAGCACGCGGCATTATCTGATCCCGATGCGCCAGATCGGCGCTTCGGCTCGCACAATGCTGGAGCAGGCCGCGGCCAAGCGCTGGGGCGTGCCGGCGACCGAGGTCAAGGCGGTCAACCACGAGGTCGTGCACAGCGCCAGCGGGCGCAAGCTCGGCTTCGGCGAGCTCGCTGCCGACGCCGCCAAGGAATCGGTGCCCAGCATCGAGGGCCTCAAGCTGAAGGACCCCAAGAACTTCCGTTATCTCGGCAAGGGCCAGATCGGCATTGTCGATCTCCACGATATCACCACCGGCAAGGCGAACTACGGCGCCGACGTGCGGCTGCCCGGCATGAAATATGCCGTGATCGCCCGTCCGCCGGTGACCGGCGGCAAACTGGTCAAGTTCGAGCCGGCGGAGGCGCTGAAGGTCCCCGGTGTCGAGAAGGTGATGCAGGTGCGCGGCTGGCCGTGGCCCTCGAAATTCCAGCCGCTCGGCGGCGTCGCGGTGATCGCGCGCAACACAGGCGCGGCGATCAAGGGCCGCGACGCGCTGAAGCTGACCTGGGACGACGGTCCCAACGGCAAGTACGACTCCGTCGCCTACCGCAAGGAGCTCGAGGAGGCCTCGCGCAAGCCGGGGCTCGTGCTGCGCAAGGAGGGCGATGCGGACGCTGCCCTGAAGAGCGCCGACAAGGTGATCGTCGGCGAATATTACCTTCCGCATCTCGCCCATGTCGCCATGGAGACGCCGGTGGCGGTCGCGGACGTCAAGGGCGACAAGGCCGAGATCTGGGCGCCGGTTCAGAGCCCCGGCGGCACCCGCGAGGACGTCGCCAAGACGCTCGGCATTCCCGAGGCCAACGTCACGGTCAACGTGACCCTGCTCGGCGGCGGGTTCGGACGCAAGTCGAAATGCGACTTTGCGCTCGAAGCCGCGCTGCTCTCGAAGGAGCTCGGCGCGCCGGTGAAGGTGCAGTGGACGCGGGAGGACGACATCCACAACGGTTTCCTGCACACCGTCTCGGTCGAGCGGATCGAGGCCGGCCTCGACAAGAGCGGCAAGGTGATCGCCTGGCGCCACCGCAGCGTAGCTCCCAGCATCGCCTCGACCTTTGCCGCCGGCACGGTGCATCAGGCGCCGTTCGAGATTGGCATGGGCCTGGTCGATATGCCGTTCGAGATCGCGAACATCTCGTGTGAGAACCCGGAAGCCGCGGCGTTCACCCGCATCGGCTGGTTCCGCGCGGTCTCGAACATCCCGCGCGCCTTCGCCGTCCAGTCGATGGTCGGCGAGATCGCGCAGGCAACGGGCCGCGACCAGAAAGACATGCTGCTCGAGCTGATCGGCTCGCCTCGCATCGTCAAGCCCAACGTGAAGGACCTCTGGAATTACGGCGAGCCCCAGGACAGCTACCCGATCGACACCGCGCGCCTGCGCAAGGTGGTCGAGCTGGTCGCCGAGAAGGGCGAATGGGGACGAAAGGTGCCGAAGGGCCACGGTCTCGGCATCGCCGTGCACCGCAGCTTCGTCAGCTACATCGCGACCATCGTCGAGGTCGCCGTCGACGACAAGGGCAAGCTGACGGTGCCGCGGGTCGACACGGCGATCGATTGCGGCACCTATGTCAACCCCGAGCGCATCGCTTCGCAGATCGAGGGCGCGGCGATCATGGGGCTCAGTCTCGCCAAATACGGCGAGATCACCTTCAAGGACGGCAAGGTGCAGCAGAAGAATTTTGACGACTTCCAGGTCGTCAGGATGGACGACTCGCCTGTGGTGACCAACGTTTACATCGTGCCGCCCGGACCCGACACGCCGCCGAGCGGCGTCGGCGAGCCCGGCGTTCCTCCGTTCGCGCCAGCCCTGATCAACGCGATCTTCGCAGCGACGGGAAAACGCATCCGCGCGCTTCCGATCGGCAAGCAATTGGAGGCGTGAGACGGAACCGAAGTGCGAGGCGGAACACAAGCCGCCTCGCGCCGTTTCCATCGATCTGACAGGAGCAGATCGATGACCAACATCTCAAGTGCGCTCGCAGTCTCGCTGTCGGGCGCCTTTCTTTTGACCGCCGCGGGCGCATTCGCCCAGAGCAACACGACGCCGCCGACCACCGCGACGCGCCCCACCGGCCCCGACCAGACTTCGCTGCCGAACGCCAACGCCCCACCCGCCTCCGCCACCCAGACCACCGGGCAGCACAATCCGGATCCCAAGATTCGCGAGATGAACCAGAAGGAGAAGGACAAGGTCGAGCGCGAGGGGAAGTAGTTATCTGGCGCTGCAAACAAATGCGGCGGATGTTGCCATCCGCCGCATTCGCCACCCCCCGCTGCTCCGCTTCTTTCGATCCGCCCGCGGAGCTATTTCTTCAGCGCGAAGACCCAGACGACGCCGCCCTGCGGCACGTTGGCTTCGATGCCGATATTGTTGGTCACGAGCGCATCCTGGATGCGCTGCGCGTCGACGCCCCAGCCCGACTGGATCGCGATGTACTGCGTGCCGTCGATCTCATATGACACCGGCATGCCGACGATGCCGGAGTTGGTCTTCTGCTCCCACAGCAGTTCGCCCGTCTTGGCATGGAAGGCGCGGAAATAGCGGTCGTTGGTCCCGCCGACGAAGACGAGATCGCCAGCGGTCGCGGTGACCGATCCGAACAGATGCGACTTGGGGAAGTTGTGCTGCCAGACCTTCTTTCCGGTTGCGGGATCCCAGGCCTGGAGCTCGCCAAAATGATCCGCGCCCGGCTTTGTCTTCAGGCCGATGTCTTCCGGCTTGGTGCCGAGCCAGAGCTCGCCCGGCTTGAGTGGCACTTTCTCGCCGGTAAAGCCGCCGCAGAAATTCTCGTTGGCAGGCACGTAGACGAGGCCGGTCCTCTGGCTGTAGGCCGCCGATGGCCAATCCTTGCCGCCCCACAGCGAGGGACAGAACTCGACGCGCTTGCCGATCACCGGCTTGTGCGCTGGATCCACGATCGGCTTGCCGGTCTCGTCGATGCCCTTCCAGACGTCAGTGAAGACGAACGGCCATCCGGCGACGTAATTGATCTTGGTCGGAGTCCGCTCCAGCACCCAGAAGATCGCGTCGCGGCCGGGATGGACCAGGCTCTTGATGGTGCGGCCGTTGCGTTGCAAATCGATCAGCATCGGCGCGTCGACCTCATCCCAATCCCAGGAATCGTTCTGGTGGTATTGGTGATAGGCCTTGATCTTGCCAGTGTCGGGATCGAGCGCGAGCACCGAGGCTGTGTAGAGATTGTCGCCGGGATGCGAGTCGCCGGGCCATGGCGCGGCATTGCCGACACCCCAATAGATCGTCCTGGTCTCCTTGTCGTAATTGCCTGTCATCCAGGCCGACCCGCCGCCGTTCTTCCAGTCGTCGCCTTGCCAGGTGTCATGACCGGGCTCGCCTTCACCGGGGATGGTGTAGGTCCGCCACAACTCTTTGCCCTCCTTGGCATCATAAGCAACGATATAGCCACGCACGCCGAACTCGCCGCCGGAGCCGCCGACAATGACCTTACCGTCGACGATCAAGGGCATCAGGGTGAGGTACTGCCCCTTCCTGTAGTCCTGCACCTTCGTGTCCCACAGCACCTTGCCGGTCTTGGCATCGAGCGCGACCACGTGGTCGTCCGTGGTGGCGAGGTAGAGCTTGTCCTCCCACAGACCAACGCCGCGGTTGGTCGGATGCAGCTGGAACAGATCGTCAGGAAGCTGCCGCTTGTAGCGCCAGTATTCGTCGCCGGTCTTCGCATTCAGTGCGATCACCTGGCCCATTGGGGTCGTCACGAACATCACGCCATTGTTGACGATCGGCGGGGCCTGATGGCCTTCGACCACGCCAGTGGAAAAGGTCCAGACCGGTGTGAGGTTCTTCACGTTGGAGGTGTTGATCTGATCGAGCGGGCTATAGCCGTGCCCGTCATAGGTGCGCCGGTAAAGCATCCAGTTGTGGGGCTCGGGGTTTTCCAGCCGCTGCGCGGTGACCGGAGAATAACTTTCGATCGGCCCCGATAGAGCGGCGGTTGAGGCAAGACACGTGAAGGCGACCAAGCCGGACAGTAACCATTGCTTCCTGATCATGGAAGTTTTCATGGACGTTCCCCTTTTCATCCGCTTGAATTCTTGTTGTGAATTCTTGTTGTGAATTCTTGTCGTTCGTCCCGTCTTCCGCCCTTCGGCGGTGGCGGCTAGTCGTGAGGCGGGCCCAGCCCGCAACCGTCCATCATCCTGGCTGTGTGCCACCTACCTTTCCCATGAAATTGCCGGCGACGCTGAGCGAACCGTCAGCGAGCGCCAGCGGCAGCGCTGCTAGCCGCCGCGGCGCCGGCCCGAACACGACCTGCGCGCCCGCGCGGGGATCGAATTCGGAGTTGTGGCACATGCACTTGAAAACCTCCTTGTCGCCGACATCGCTCTTCACCCAGGCGGTGACGGGACAGCCGGCATGCGAGCAGATCGCCGAATAGGCGATGATGCCGTCGACGGCGCGCGCGCGGGTCTTCTCGTCGAGGTCGGCGGGATCGAGCTTGATGATCAGAATTTCGTTGAGCCGCGAGGCGCTGCGCACCACCGATGTGGTGGGGTCCTTCGGCCAGGCATGGATCGGCGGTCCACCGACCCGTAGATCAGCCGCAGTGATGAGCTTTCCCTCCTGGTCACCTTCGGAGAAGACGAGCAGATCGCCTTTCTGCGGCCGCTCATCCGAGCCGGGCGGATCCTCACCTGCGCGGGCCCTGGTTGAACAGCCGAGACACGCCGTCGTCGCCATCGCACCGAGCAGCAGGGATCGCCGTGTCTGTTCGGTGCCCGCTTCGACGTCGGGTTCCGTAGCATTTTCGGAAGATGATGAATGGGTATCGAACGATGCGCGAGCCATGCCCGCTAGCAGGCGCTGGAACTCTGCCGAAAACAAGGCGAAGACTTGGCGCCGCAGTGCATCAATATGGCTTTGCTCGCGTTGATTGCGTAGGAGTAACTGCGTTCAAGCGCGTTTTCGCGATTTCTACATCGCGTTGCGCGAATGGCATGATGATTTCGCAGATCAGATCCGATGATGGAGGAATTGCTGCGACGCCACGATGCGATGCGGAATCCCACGCAGGCATCGTGTCCTTCACGACCTGAGCACGTGACGCGGCGAAGCGATGCGGCCCGCAAGTGTTGCCGACGCCATCTCAAAGCTGTCGGCGATACGACGCGCCTTGTCGATGAAGAGTGCAGCCGCCGCCGGCGGGCAGACCTCGCGCGCGGTCTGCTCGAACAGGTCGAGCCAGCGATCGAAATGGCCGCCGGCCAGGCTGAGCGGCAGGTGTGCCCGCATCGGCGAGCCATGATAGCGGCCGCTCATCAGCACTACCGACGACCAGAAATCCCTGAGCTTGGCGAGATGCTCGTCCCAATTCTGCACGACGCCGAAGACGGGCCCCAACAGCGCGTCCTCGCGCACGCGTCCGTAGAAGCGGGTGACGAGTTCTCCAATCATCTCCTCGGTGATCCCGGTTCGCTCGATCGCATCCTGGGTCAACAGGCTCCGGCGCGCGGCCGCAGCTTCCCGCTCGGCCTTCAGTCGATCCGACATGTCCTTTGCTATCCGTTCCGTTATCCCCGCAGGGCGCCCGTTCGACATTGTCGGGCCTATCGCACGCGGCGTCTTTGTCGCAGCGCAAATTGCGGGATCTGGCGGCGGACGCTAAGGCGCCCGCCGCCAATGCCTTCGTCAGGCGGAATAAGTGTAAAAGCCCTGCCCGGTCTTGCGGCCGAGATGGCCGGCATCGACCATCTCTTTCAGCAGCGGCGCTGGCCGATATTTAGGATCGTTGAAGCCCTTGTAAAAGACCTCCATCACCGAAAGCATGGTGTCGAGCCCGACGAGATCGGCAAGTGCGAGCGGCCCGATCGGATGGTTGCAGCCGAGCTTCATGCCCGCGTCGATCTCTTCCGCCGTCGCGATGCCCTCCTGGAGCGCGAAGATCGCCTCGTTGATCATCGGACAGAGGATGCGGTTGACGGCGAAGCCCGGGCTGTTCTTGGCCGTGATCGCCACTTTGCCGACGCGCTTGGCGAAATCCAGCGCCTTGGCATGGGTGTCGTCCGAGGTCTGCAGGCCGCGGATGAGCTCGAGCAGCGCCATCACCGGCACCGGGTTGAAGAAGTGCATGCCGATGAAGCGGTCGGGACGGTCGGTCGCGGCGGCGAGCTTGGTGATCGAGATCGAGGAGGTGTTGGTCGCGACCAGCGTGCGCGGCGACAGGGTGGCGCAGAGATCCTTCAGGATCTTGACCTTGAGCTCCTCGTTCTCGGTCGCGGCCTCGATGACGAGGTCGCAATCCGACAGCTTCGCCCGGTCCGTGGTGCCGGTGATACGCTTGAGCGTCGCATCGCGGTCGGCCGCCGACATCTTCTCTTTTTTGACCAGCCGCTCGAGGCTTCCGCCGACGGTCGAAAGGCCGCGGTTCACCGCCGCATCGGAAATATCGACCATTACGACCGAGAGGCCGGCGGCCGCGCAGACCTGCGCGATGCCGTTCCCCATGGTCCCTGCCCCGATGATGCCAACGGTCTGGATCATTGTGTCACATCCTTCATCCTTGCGGGCGCGCCAGTCGCAGCCCGGCTCCATTGTTCCTGCATTAGGGTCTAGCACCGCCATTGGGCCGGCGCGACCCGATCCTGTTCCTTAGCGCATCCGAGGCCGGAAGAAAGCCGCCCGCGGGGCCGCCAGGCGCCTCGATTGTCGGTCCCTGGCCGCGTTTACCGATCATCCTGAGCCCTTCTCCAACGGCTCCGGCGGGGCTGCCCACCCCCTCGCCCCTTGATTATGGCAGCGGCAGCAGCGAGAAGGGCGGCGCGGGGCTACCGCGGAACAGGGGCTTGCCCGAGACCGGATGAACGATTTCGCACGATCCATCGGTGCCGCCTTTGCGCTAATCGGCGACGCCGACACCGAGCTATTGGGCATCGTCGCCCTGTCGTTGCGGGTCAGCCTGACCGCCAGCATCCTGGCGCTCCTGATCGGCGCCCCCTTTGGAGCCCTGCTTGCGATCACCCGCTTCCGGGGACGCCAAATCATCATCATCCTGACCAATGCCCTGCTCGGGCTTCCGCCGGTCGTGGTCGGGCTCGCGCTCTATCTCTTGCTGTCGCGGTCCGGCCCGTTCGGGGCGGCGGGCTTGTTGTTCACGCCGGCCGCCATGGTGATCGCGCAGACGCTGCTGGCGACGCCGATCGTGGTGGCGCTGGTGCACCGGCCGGCAAGCCTGTTGTGGGCGGAGTATGGCGACCTGGCGCGGATCGACGGGCTGTCGGCCCTGCGCAGCATGGCCCTGCTGTTCGCGCTCGGCCGGACCTCGTTGCTGACGGCCTTTCTCGCCGCGTTCGGACGTGCCATCGCAGAAGTCGGTGCCATCATCATCGTCGGTGGCAACATCCGTGGCTTCACCCGCACGATGACGACGGCGATCGCGCTGGAAACCAGCAAAGGCGAGCTGCCGCTGGCGCTCGGACTCGGGCTGATCCTGCTCGCTCTCAGCGTCGCGGTCTCGACCGTCGCCTTCGTCCTAGTTGGGCGCGTTGGGGAAAAATAGCTGCTCGCCGCCGACCTTGTACCCGGCGATCGCTTGCTGCCCTTGCGGCGAAACCAGCCAGTCGACGAAGGCCTGTCCCTCCTTTGCCTTCACGTTCGGATGCTTTGCAGGATTGACCAGCATGACGCCGTACTGATTGAAGAGCCGCTTGTCACCCTCGGTCAGGATGGCGAGTTCGCCACGGTTCTTGAACGACAGCCAGGTGCCGCGGTCCGACAGGAGGTAGGCATTCGACGACGAGGCCATGTTCAGCGCCGGACCCATGCCCTGGCCGATCTCCCGGTACCAAATGTCCTTGCCGGCACTGAGGTCGACGCCAGCCTCCTTCCATAGTCTCAGCTCGGCCGCATGCGTGCCGGACTTGTCGCCGCGCGAGATGAACGGCGCCTTTGCGGTCGCAATCTTGCGCAGCGCCTCGGCCGCATCCTTGCTGCCCGAGATCTGCGCCGGATCGCTCTTGGGGCCGATGATGACGAAGTCGTTGTACATGACGTCGAAGCGCTTCACGCCCTGCCCTTCGGACATGAACCTGTCCTCGGCAGGCCTGTCGTGGACGAACACCACGTCGGCATCGCCGCGCCGCCCGATGTCCAGCGCCTGGCCGGTGCCGACGGCGACGACCTTCACGCCGATGCCTTCGGCCTTCGAGAACAGCGGCAGCAGATGACCGAACAGCCCCGACTGTTCCGTCGAGGTGGTCGAAGCCACGGTGATGGTGCGGTCCTGTGCGGATGCGATGGAGGAGTAGAGCAGGACCGCTCCGATGATGACAAGCTTCCTCATGCGACGTCCTCGGCCAGACAATGACGGTTCTGAATAGCGGCTCGCGGCGACGACGGGAACCCCAAGCTTGGATTGCAACGAGAGTTGATGCGGGCGGTGCACCTCGTCTGACAGAAAAAACGCGCCGGCGCGGGCTAGGCACGCCTGCAAAACAAGAAGTGAAAAAACAACCCCATGCACAGTAGCGATGGGGTTGAAAGGCTTGAGCATTTCGGTGTTGCCGAAGACGCGCTTGCGGCGTCGGGCAAAACAGGGGTATTATTGCATCATCGGCTGCTGTGCGGGTTGCGTAACTCGGGCGGATGCGCGCTGGATGCGCGGATGTTCTGCAATTGGTCCACCCTACATTGACACGGATGTGACGGCCGGGGCAGGTTTTCATATTGCTGACGAATCAGCGATTGCCTCACGCCGAGCACCTCTTGGACAACTCCCAGTGCTTTCGAGACTGATATCGTTGCTGCGCCGCATCCCTGCGGTGAATTGGGCGTTTTCCCGACTCCGGCCTGTGCCGCACAGCGGCAACATTGAGGTCGCGCCGGCCGCCACGGACGCTTCGCCCGCCATCATCGAAGACGTCGAGGTCCCGGCTCAAGCTCCAAGCGCCGAGATCAGCACCGCCCCGGTGCGCGACGACGCTGCCCCCGCCACCAAGGCTCTGGTCGCGGAGAACGATGCGGCTGTGTCTGTCGTCGCGGAGAATCCGTCCGACGAAATCCGTATCAGCGGGGACTCCTCTCCGGAGACCGTGACGGAAATCGAGGCGCCCGCGACGCCGCCAGCCTCCGAGGAGGCGCTGGCTGCATCGGTCGGTGCGGAGAGCGAGCCAGTTGCAGCCTCTGATCTCGCCATCGTTGATGATGATGCATCGCCTGCTGAGATTCCTGCAGAGGTCGACTCCGCCGTCGTAGAAGAGGTTGTGATTTCGTCAGCGGAGGTCGCGACCGCCTTGACTGATGTCCCTGATGTCATCATCGAGGCAGCCTCCTCGCCCGACGTTTCCGCTGCCGTCGATCCGGTCGCCGTCGAAGAAGTCGAGCTTCTCCGCGCCGAGGCCGATAGCGTCACGACTGATGCCTCTGAAGCCAGCGCCGACAGCGAACCGGCGCTCGTAGTCGAAAGCCCGCAAGTCCCTACAAACGATGTTCCGCTCGCTGCGGCGACTAACGACTCCTTGAGCGGTGTCACCGATATCGAGCCGGCTCCGGCTCTCGCGTCTCCTTCGCCAGAGATCCGCAACGTCCCGAAAGTTCGCGCGAGAGCCGCAGAGCCCGCCGACCGCGCGGCGCTGATCCGGCAGCGCTGGGCGGAGAGCGGAATCAGGATGTGGAATCCGCGGCTGCACGGCACCGGCGAAGCCGCGCTGAACATCCAGGGAAGCATCGGGCTGCTGCCCCCGGCACCCGGCGAGACAATGCCGCGCTACGACAAGCTGGAATTCAGGATGCTCGGCGGACAGATCGTCTGTGAGGGCGTGATCGTCGAGGCACCGGTTCAGGCGAGCCATCGGAGCTTCACGCAGCTTGCCGAGCCGCGGACCAGCGAGCGCGTCCGCGAACCGGCGCGCGAGCGCCAGGCCGTCCTCGCCTGATCCGACCGTGGCCATGTGCTAGGCTGATGTCGCGCATGGGCGATAGCAGGCGGTAGCTGCAGCGATTTCGGGCGACCTGTGCCTGAGACGTGCGCACGCTGCGGCCGGATATCCTTAACGGGACCTCACCAATGCACGCGATCGGAAAATCGTAAGGCAGCGCGCAACCAGTGCTGGCCTGCCCGGGCCAGAATTGATCTAACGGCCCCTTTACCCCTGCCGTGCAAGATTGCCCACGTTTTTCAGGGGATCTGGGGCTTGTATTGCAATGCCTATTGCCGATTTGAAATCTCATCTTGCCGCCGCGATGCGATTGTTTCGCGTTCCCGCCGACAATCCGGACCTGACGCGGGCGCAGTTCGACGCCTTCTCCAAGCAGATCCCGCTGCTCTACTTCATCCTCATCAGCAACACGATTGCGGTCGCCTACACCTATGTGAACGTGGCGCCGGACTGGCTGACGATGATCGTGCCGGCCGTGCTGACGGTGCTCGCGGGCTTGCGGACCTTCTGGTGGCTACGCCAGCGCCGGCTGGTGCGCAGCGATGCCGACATCCTGCGCAATCTGCGCGCCACCAACTGGCTGACCCTGCCGATCGGTGCCGGCTTCACCGCCTGGTCCTTCGCGCTCTACCCCTACGGCGATCCCTTCGCCAAGAGCCAGGTCGCGTTCTACATGGCGGTCACCGTGATCGGCTGCATCTTCTCGCTGATGCATCTGCGCTCGGCGGCGCTGATCGTGACGCTGATCGTCGACGTGCCCTATGTGCTGTTCTTCTTTGCCACGGGCGAGCCGACGCTGAAGGCGATCGCGGTCAACAACCTCCTGGTTTCCGCCGCGATGGTGACGGTGCTGTTCATCTACTACCGCGACTTCGCCGATCTCGTCGCCAGCCGCAAGTCGCTGCTCGCGCAACAGGCGGCGACGCAGGCGCTCTCTGACGAGAACTTCCGCCTTGCCAATCTCGATTCACTCACCGAGCTGCCGAACCGCCGCCGCTTCTTCGCCGAGCTGTCGAGCGCCTTCACCGATGCCGAACGCAGGAAAGTTCGGATCGCGATCGGCATCATCGATCTCGACGGTTTCAAGCCGATCAACGACAATTACGGCCATTCGGTCGGAGACCGCGTCCTGATCGAGGCCGGCCGGCGCATCCGCGAGGTCTGCGAGGGTTTTGGTCCGCAACGGGTCGAATTCGCCCGATTAGGCGGCGACGAGTTCGGCCTGGTCGTTTGCGGCGACCCCGACGATGCGGACCTGCTGCGGCTGGGCCAGCGCATCGGTGACCAGGTCAGACTTCCCTATCAGCTCGACACTGCCCATACCGGGCTGTCCTGCTCGATCGGCTTTGCCTCGTTTCCCCAATCGGCAACGACCGCGGAAGCACTCTATGAATGTGCCGACTATTCGCTCTATCATGCCAAGCGCCATCTGCGCGGCCGCACCGTGATCTTCTCGAGCGAGCTCGAGGCCGAGATCCGCAGTCGCGGAGTCATCGAGAATCTGCTGCGCACCGCCGATTTCGGCACCGAGATGGACCTGGTGTTCCAGCCGATCGTCGATGCCATGAGCGAGCACACCGCCGGCTTCGAGGTTCTGGCGCGCTGGCGCAGCGCCCGCCTCGGCCTCGTGTCGCCGGCCGACTTCATCCCGGCCGCCGAACGCATCGGCTTGATCCGTCCGCTGACGCAGGCGTTGCTGGTTCGCGCACTTGCGACGGCCAAGACCTGGCCCGATCACATCCGTCTGTCGTTCAATCTCTCGGCCCACGACGTCTGTGCGGCGGAGGGCATCCTGCCGCTGATCTCGATCATCGAGAAGAGCGGGCTGCCGCCGCAACGGATCGATTTCGAGATCACCGAGACCGCCGTCACCTTCGACTTCGTCCGCGCGCAACAATCGATCGCAACGCTGAAGGCAATGGGCTGCGGTATTTCGCTGGACGATTTCGGCACCGGCTATTCCTCGCTGAGCCACGTGCACCGGCTGCCGCTCGACAAGATCAAGGTCGACCGCAGCTTCGTTTCCGACATCAACGAGAATCCCGTCAGCCACAAGATCATCAAATCGCTCACGGGCCTCTGCGACGACATGGAGATCGCCTGCGTCGTCGAGGGCGTCGAGACGCGTGCTCAGCTCGACACCTTGCGCCGCCTGGGATGCGACTTCATCCAGGGTTACTATTTCGCCAAGCCGATGCCTGCCGATGCGATTGGCGAACATCTCGCGAAGGAGAGCCGGCGCCTCGACGGCACCGGGGCCAGGGTCGTGGCCTGAGCCTCGCCTAGGTCGCCAGGCTCGGCAGATCGAGCCCCTTGTCACGAGCGCACTCGATCGCGATGTCGTAGCCTGCATCGGCGTGGCGCATGACGCCGGTGGCGGGATCGTTCCACAGCACGCGCTCGATCCGCTTCGCAGCCTCGGGCGTGCCGTCGGCGACGATCACCATGCCCGCGTGCTGCGAATAGCCGATGCCGACGCCGCCGCCATGATGCAGCGACACCCAGGTCGCTCCGCTGGCGCAATTGAGCAGCGCATTGAGCAGCGGCCAATCGGACACCGCATCCGATCCGTCCTTCATCGCCTCGGTCTCGCGGTTGGGGCTCGCCACCGAGCCGCTGTCGAGATGATCGCGGCCGATCACGATCGGCGCTTTCAATTCGCCACGCGCCACCATCTCGTTGAAGGCAAGACCGAGGCGATGGCGATCGCCGAGGCCGACCCAGCAGATGCGTGCCGGCAGGCCCTGGAATTGGATGCGCGCCTTTGCCATGTCGAGCCAATTGTGCAGATGCTTGTCGTCAGGCATCAGCTCCTTGACCTTGGCATCGGTCTTGAAGATGTCCTCGGGATCGCCCGACAGCGCGGCCCAGCGGAATGGCCCGACGCCGCGACAGAACAGCGGGCGGATATAGGCGGGCACGAAGCCGGGGAAATCGAAGGCGTTCTTCAGGCCCATGTCCTGTGCCATCTGGCGGATGTTGTTGCCGTAGTCGAGCGTCGGAATACCCTGGGCATGGAAATCCAGCATGGCCTGGACATGCTCGACCATCGACGTCTTCGAGGCGCGCTCCACTGCCTTCGGATCGGACGCGCGCTTGGCTTCCCATTCGGCAAGCGTCCAGCCCTTCGGCAAGTAGCCGTTGATGGGATCGTGCGCGCTGGTCTGGTCGGTGACGATGTCGGGCTTGACGCCGCGGCGCACCAGCTCAGGGAAGATCTCCGCGGCGTTGCCGAGCAGGCCGACCGAGACCGCCTTGTTCGTCTTCGCGGCGTCCGCCATGATCGCGAGCGCTTCATCAAGCGTTGCGGCTTGCCGGTCGAGATAACCGGTCCGCAGGCGCATCTCGATGCGGCTCGGCTGGCATTCGACCGCAAGCATCGAAGCGCCGGCCATGGTCGCCGCCAGCGGCTGCGCGCCGCCCATGCCTCCCAAGCCGGCCGTGAGAATCCATTTACCGGCGAGGCTGCCGCCGTAATGACGCCGACCGACCTCGACGAAGGTTTCATAGGTGCCCTGCACGATGCCCTGGCTGCCGATATAGATCCAGGAGCCCGCCGTCATCTGGCCGTACATCATCAGACCCTGGCGATCGAGCTCGTTGAAATGATCGAGCGTCGCCCAATGCGGCACGATGTTGGAATTCGCGATCAGCACGCGTGGTGCATCGGCATGGGTCCGGAACACGCCGACCGGCTTGCCGGACTGCACCAGCAGCGTCTGGTCGGCTTCGAGCTTGCGCAAGGCCGCAACGATCCGGTCAAAACTCTCCCAGTCGCGCGCGGCGCGGCCGATGCCGCCATAGACGACGAGCTCGCTCGGGCGTTCCGCGACGTCAGGGTCGAGATTGTTCATCAGCATGCGCAGCGGCGCTTCCGTGAGCCAGCTCTTGGCGCTGATGTCGCTGCCGCGGGGAGCGCGGATGGTACGGTCATTGTCCAGACGGCGGTTCATGCGGGCCTCTTCAGACGAGTCTCGGAAACGGATCGGTGGGAAGCTGGGCGAGCGCAGCAGCTGGAAGCGCATCGGCCTCGATCAATGCAGCGGCCTTGGCCAGATCGCCGGCCATGTAGCGATCGGCGCCCAGTGCGGGCACCTGCTCGCGCAATGCGGCAATGACGGCGACCAGCGGCGCACTGGTTGCATGCGGCGCGCGCAGCGTGATGCCTTGGGCAGCGACCAGAAGCTCGATGCCGAGGATGGCGGCGAGATTGTCGGCCATGTCGGACAGGCGCCGCGCAGCATGCGCGGCCATCGAGACATGGTCTTCCTGATTGGCGCTGGTCGGCGTCGAATCGATCGAGCAGGCGAGCGCACGCTGCTTGTTCTCGGCATAGAGCGCGGCCGCCGTCACCTCGGCGATCATGAAACCGGAATTGATGCCGGGATCTGGCGTGAGGAACGGCGGCAGTCCGAAATTGAGCGCGGGGTCGACCAGCGTCGCGATGCGCCGCTCGCTGATCGCACCGATCTCCGACAGCGCCAGCGCGATGGCATCTGCGGCAAACGCCACCGGCTCGGCGTGGAAATTGCCGCCGGAGACGATCTCCCCGGTCTCGACCAGCACCAGCGGGTTATCGGTGACGGCATTGGCCTCCACGATCAGCGTGCGCGCGGCCTGCGTGATCAGATCGAGCGCGGCACCGGCAACCTGTGGCTGGCAGCGCAGGCAATAGGGATCCTGCACACGCTCGTCGCCTTCCAGGTGAGAGAGGCGGATGTCGCTGCCGTCGAGCAGCGCGGTCAGCGTCGCGGCCGCCGCGATCTGGCCGGCATGGCCGCGCAGCGCCTGAATTTCAGGGCGGAACGGTGCCGTCGAGGCCATCGCCGCATCCACCGACAGTGCACCGGTCACCAGTGCGGCGCGGGCGAGGCGATATGCACGCAGCACGCCCGATAGCGCGTAGGCGGTCGAGAATTGCGTGCCGTTGATCAGCGCGAGGCCTTCCTTGGGCCCAAGGGTCAGCGGCGTGAGGCCGGCGGCCGCGAGTGCCTCGCTGCCGGATACAGTCTTGCCATCGATGATCGCCTGCCCTTGGCCGATCATCACGGCCGTCATATGCGCAAGCGGTGCCAGATCGCCGGAGGCGCCGACCGAGCCCTGCTGCGGCACCAGCGGATAGACGCCACGGGCCAGCATGTCCTGCAACTGCTCGATCACCACGCGGCGCACGCCGGAAGCGCCGCGGCCGAGCGAGACGATCTTCAGCGCCATCATCAGGCGGACGATGGGCTCCGGCGTCGGCTGGCCGACGCCGCAGCAATGCGAGACGATCAGGTTGCGCTGAAGCAGCGCGGTCTGGTCCGGCGGAATGCGCTTCGATGCGAGCTTCCCGAAGCCGGTGTTGATGCCGTAGACGGGGACGTCGGCCTGCGCGGCCTGCGCAACGATCAGCGCAGCCGTATCGACACGCGGCCAGAACGAAGGATCGAGCACGACGGGGACGCCTTCGAGCACCCGCGAGAGATCGTCGAGGCTCACTGTTCCCGGCTTGACGACGACCGCTGTCTCCTGCTCCGTCACTGCCCCCTCCATACCCGCTTGTGCAGGGGATTAAAGCCGATCCGGTAGACCAGCTCGGCGGGCCGCTCGATATCCCAGATCGCGAGGTCGCACCATTTGCCGGTTTCCAGTGTGCCGGTCTCGTTCAGCAGGCCGAGCGCCCGCGCGCCTTCACGGGTGACGCCGGCGAGGCACTCGGCCACATTCATCCGGAACAATGTCGCGCCCATGTTCATCGCGAGCAGCAGCGAGGTCAGTGGCGAGCTGCCGGGATTGCAGTCGGTCGCCAGCGCCATGGGAACGTTGTGTTTGCGGAACGTCTCGACCGGCGGCTTCTGCGTCTCGCGAATGAAGTAGAACGCGCCCGGCAGCAGCACGGCCACAGTGCCGGCCCTCGCCATGGCGGCAGCACCGGCTTCGTCGGTGTGCTCGAGATGATCGGCCGAGAGTGCCGAGAATTTCGCGGCAAGCGCGGCGCCGCCGAGATTCGAGAGCTGGTCGGCATGGAGCTTGACCGGCAGTCCAAGTCCCCTCGCCGTTTCGAACACCCGCGCGGTCTGCTCGGCGGAGAATGCGATGCCCTCCATGAAGGCATCGACGGCATCGGCGAGGCCCGCTTTTGCGACCGCCGGCAGCATCTCCTTGCAGACGAGATCGATGTAACTATCCTTGTCGCCACCCGCCTCGACCGGCAGCGCATGCGCACCCAAGAACGACGTGCGGATCGTAACAGGCCGCTCACGGCCGAGGCTGCGCGCAGCCGCGAGCTGGCGCATCTCGGTTTCTGTGTCGAGGCCGTAGCCGGACTTGATCTCGACCGTAGTGGCGCCCTCAGCCGTCAGCGCGTCGAGCCGCGGCAGCGCGCCTGCGACGAGCTCGGCTTCGCTCGCCTGGCGCGTTGCCGCCACGGTCGAGACGATGCCACCGCCGGCGCGCGCGATCTCCTCATAGCTTGCCCCCTTCAGGCGCAGCTCGAATTCATGCGCGCGGTTGCCGCCATAGACCAGATGGGTATGGCAGTCGACGAGACCAGGCGTGATCCAGCGCCCCTTGCAATCGATCCGCTCGATAGCGTCTGCATCGGCGGGAAAATCCGCTTTCGCGCCCGCATAGGCGATGCGACCGCCGCGTGCGGCGATGACACCATGCTCGATCTCGCCAAGATCGGGACGATCGACCCGCATCGTCGCGAGGCGGGCATTGTGCCAGATCCGGTCGAAGCGCTCTGCCATGCGGGTATCCATTCGCCGTGGGGATGCTTGACTTATATGTCTAGACATATAATCGTAAGGCGGTTCTGTCCAGCCGGCGTGTAGATCATGACCCGACTGCATTTCGCTTCCGCGCTCCTGCCTTCCGGCTGGGCCAATGACGTGCAGGTGGTGATCGCCGCCGGCGCGATCGCCGCGGTGACGCCGGGCGTGGCGCCGTCCGCCGGCGACGAGCGCCATGCTATCGCGCTTCCCGGACTTGCGAGCTTGCACAGCCACGCCTTCCAGCGCGGCATGGCAGGCCTTGCCGAATTGCGCGGCGATTCCACCGACACGTTCTGGACCTGGCGCGAGACGATGTATCGCTTTGCGCTGGCGATGACGCCCGACGACGTCGCGGCTGTGGCGACGCTGCTCTATGTCGAGATGCTCGAGCAGGGTTTTACCCGCGTCGGCGAATTCCACTATCTGCACCACGACCGCGACGGGTCGCCCTACGCTGACCCCGCCGAGACGGCCACGCGGATTGCACAGGCCGCCGAAGCCTCGGGCATTGCGCTGACGTTGTTGCCGACTTTCTATGCGCATGGCTCGTTTGGAGGCGCAGCGCCGCATGCCGGGCAGCGCCGCTTCATCTGCTCGGTCGATCAGTTCGCCGCATTGATCACGGCCTCGCGCCAGGCGATCAGCGCCTTGCCCGGCGCCAATATCGGCATCGCGCCGCACAGTTTGCGCGCGGTCACGCCGGACGAGCTCGCCGCGATTCTTCCGCTCGCCGAGGGCGGGCCGGTGCACATTCATGCCGCCGAGCAGGTGAAGGAGGTCGAGGATTGCCTCGCCTGGTCGGGTTGCCGTCCGGTTCAATGGCTGCTGGAGCATGCGCCCGTCGATCAACGCTGGTGCCTCATTCACGCGACCCACATGACAAGTGAGGAAGTGACGGCTTTCGCCAAGACGGGCGCGGTCGCCGGCCTTTGCCCGATCACGGAGGCGAGCCTCGGCGACGGCACTTTTTCAGCGCGGGAGTTCGTCGACGCCGGCGGCTCTTTCGGCATCGGTACCGATTCCAACGTGTTGATCGGCGCCGCAGACGAGTTGCGCCAGCTCGAATACGGCCAGCGGCTCAAGCACCGCCAGCGCAACGTCCTCTCCGGCGGCGCAGGTCGCTCTACGGGACGCTCGCTGTTCGACGGGGCGCTCGCCGGCGGCGCGCGGGCGCTGGCACAACCGGCCATCGGCCTTGTGCCCGGCGCGCGCGCCGATATCGTCACGCTCGACACGGCGTATCCATCGCTGGCGGGACGCGCGCAGGATGCGGCCATCGACGGCTGGGTTTTTTCTGCCGGCGGCGCCGCCATCGATTGCGTCTGGGCCGGGGGCAACAAGGTGGTCGAGCGCGGTCAGCATGGATTGCGCCAAGCCGCACGCGAACGCTTCAACGCATCGATGCGGAGGCTCGTGGCATGAGCCTCGTCACCGATGCCGACAGGCCGACGCTCTACAAGCGCATCCGCGCCGACATCGAGCAGCGCATCCTGACCGGCGAATGGCCGCCCGGCCATCGCATTCCCTTCGAGCACGAGCTGGTCGCGCGCTACGGCTGCTCGCGCATGACCGTGAACAAGGCACTGTCTGAGCTGGCGCAGGCCGATCTGATCGAGCGGCGGCGGCGCGCCGGCTCGTTCGTGCGACGGCCGCAGCATCAGTCGGCGGTGCTCAAGATCGCCGACATCCGCGCCGAGATCACCGCGCTCGGGCGCAGTTACGGCTACGAGCTGATCGGCCGCAAGCTGCGCGCGGCGACGGCCGCCGACCGTGACCGGCTCGGCGTGAAGAAGGCCAACAAGGTGATCGCGATCACCTGCCGGCACAGCGCCGACAAGGTCCCGTTCGCGGTCGAGGACAGGCTGATCGATCTCTCGTCCGTTCCTGACGCCGCGACCGCGGATTTCTCGCGCGAGCCGCCCGGCTCCTGGCTGCTTCACCATGTCCCATGGACCGAGGCCGAGCACACGATCAGCGCCATCGTTGCGGACGACCGTGCGGCGGAAGCGCTCGCGATCGCCGTCGGCGCCCCCTGTCTCGTGATCGACCGCTATACCTGGCGCAGCGCACGCACGATCACCGCCGTGCGCCTGCTCTATCCCGGTGACTCTCACCGCCTTGTCGCGCGATTCAAGGGAGGCTGAGAGGATATGTCGGCACAAATCGTGCAACGCTTCGCGGAACCGCCCATATGGGCCGGCAGAGATCAACAGAACGTCAAACCATCGATCGGCAAGAGGACGATAATCATGCGTAATTCGACAGTATTTGCGACAATCATTGCTCTCGCGGCCTCCACTCCGGCGCTCGCCCAGGACGTCAAGGTCGGCATCGGCATTTCCGGATGGACCGGCTTCGCGCCGCTGACGCTGGCGAAGGAAGCCGGCATCTTCAAGAAGAACGGCCTCGACGTCACCATCAAGAAGATCCCGCAGAAGGACCGCCATCTCGCCATCGCCTCCGGCGACATCCAGTGTGCGGCGACCACGGTCGAGACCTGGATCTCCTGGAACGCCAACGGCGTCGCCACCAAGCAGATCTTCCAGCTCGACAAGAGCTACGGCGCCGACGGCATGGCCGTGCGCAACGACATCGCCGCGATCAAGGACCTGAAGGGCAAGACCGTCGCCGCCTCCGCGCCGGGCACCTCGCCCTACTTTGCACTGGCCTGGATGCTGAAGAAGAACGGCCTCACCACCAAGGACGTGACCGTGGTGAACCTCGAGCCGGCGGCGGCCGCGCAGGCCTTCGTCTCCGGCCAGAACGATGCGGCGATGACTTATGAGCCATACTTGTCGACCGTGCGTGCCGCGCCCGACAAGGGCAAGATCATCGCCACCACGCTGGACTATCCGATGGTCATGGACACGTTCGGCTGCACGCCGAAGTTCCTCACCGACAATCCCAAGGCCGCCAAGGCGCTCGCCGACAGCTATTTCGAGGCGCTCGAGATGATCGCCAAGGACCAGGCCAAGTCCTACGAGATCATGGGCGTCGACGTGAAGCAGACCGCCGAGCAGTTCGGCAACTCGGCGAAATACCTGCGCTGGCAGGACAAGGCGGCGAACCAGAAGTTCTTCGCGGGCGAGTTCCTGACCTTCAACAAGGAGGCCGCCGAGCTCCTGCTCGAGATCGGCATCATCAAGGCCGTGCCGAAGGTCGAGGACCTCTACGACGCGAGCTTCATCAAGTAACGTTCTCCAAGCTGCCGGTTCCGCCTCAGGCGGAGCCGGCGCACCATTCGGATACAGTTTGATGCGTCCCCTGGATCCCGTGACATCGAAGCAACGTGCGGCATATGGCCTGGCGTTCTTCGTGCTGTTCGTCGCCCTCTGGTCGTGGGCGACGTTCGGCGGCCATGTGTCGAAGACCTTCCTCGCCAATCCGCTCACCATGGTGCAGGAAGGCCTCGAGCTGCTCACCAAGCACGGTTTCCTGTTCGACATCGGCATGACGATCTGGCGCGTCGTCGGCGGCTTCGCACTCGCGGCGGTCATTGCGGTGCCGCTCGGCGTGCTGATGGGCGCCTACAAGCCAGTCGAAGCCTTCCTCGAACCCTTCGTCTCATTTGCACGCTATTTGCCCGCCTCGGCCTTCATCCCGCTGCTGATCCTGTGGGCCGGCATCGGCGAGCTGCAGAAGCTGCTCGTCATCTTCATCGGCTCGGTGTTCCAGGTCATCCTGATGGTCGCGGTGACGGTCGGCGCCACGCGGCGCGATCTGGTCGAGGCCGCCTACACGCTGGGCGCCAGCGACCGCGGCATCATCCGCCGCGTGCTGCTGCCTTCCTCCGCGCCGGAGATCGCAGAAATCCTGCGGCTGGTGCTGGGCTGGGCCTGGACCTACGTCATCGTCGCCGAGCTGATCGGCTCGTCCTCGGGCATCGGTCATATGATCACCGACAGCCAGGCGCTGCTTAACACCGGCCAGATCATCTTCGGCATCATCGTGATCGGCTTGATCGGCCTGATCTCGGACTTCCTGTTCAAGGCGTTCAATGCCTGGCTGTTTCCCTGGAAGCTCGCATGACCATTCTTAAGGTTGAGCAGGTCTCGCGCACCTTCCCCGCGCGCCACGGCAACGCGCCGACCAGGGCGCTGGAGCCGACCGACCTCACCATCGGCAACAACGACTTCGTCACCATCCTCGGTCCCTCCGGCTGCGGCAAGTCCACGCTGCTGCGCATCGTCGCCGGCCTCGACCGTCCGACCGGCGGCCGCGTCACGCTCGACGGACGCGAAGTGACCGGCCCGGGCGCCGATCGCGGCATGGTGTTCCAGTCCTACACGCTGTTCCCCTGGCTGACGGTGCGCGAGAACATCGCCTTCGGCCTGCGCGAGCGTGGCGTGTCCGAGGCGGAGCGACACAAGATCGCCGATGCCTTCATCCGCCAGGTCGGGCTGTTCGGCTTCGAAAACCATTGGCCCAAGCAGCTCTCCGGCGGCATGCAGCAGCGCACCGCGATCGCACGCGCGCTCGCCAACGACCCGAAAATCCTGCTGCTCGACGAGCCGTTCGGCGCGCTCGACAACCAGACCCGCGCCTTGATGCAGGAGATGCTGCTCGGGATCTGGGAACGCGACCAGAAGACCGTGCTGTTCGTGACCCACGATATCGAGGAAGCCATCTTCCTCGGCAGCCGCGTCATCGTGATGAGCGCGCGCCCCGGCCGCATCAAGGCGGACATTCATGTAGACCTGCCGCATCCCCGCTCCTACAAGATCAAGACCACGCCGGAATTCGTCCAGCTGAAGGAACGGCTGGTCGAGGAGATCCGAACCGAGGCGCTGAAGGTTGCCGAACATGCCTGACGCTCGTGCCGACGGACATCGCGTTCTCGCCGACCTCCATGCACTGCGTGCCTTCGGCGCCTACAAGACCGGCGTGCACAAGCCGACCTTCTCCGAGCCGCACAAGCTGTCGCTGGAGTGGCTCGTCCAGAAGCTGCCCGAGGCCGAGCTCTCCGCGACGATTGACGGCATCGGCAATGTGTTCGGGACGAGCTCGAAGTCCGGACCGAAACTGCTGGCGGGCTCGCACCTGGAAAGCCAGAACTATGCCGGCTGGCTCGACGGCCCGCTCGGCGTCGTCTATGCGCTCGAAGCGGCGCGCGTGCTCAATGCCGACGCTTCGGTGAACGGCGCGGTGGAAGTTGCCGCCTGGTGCGACGAGGAGGGACATTTTGGTCATTTCCTCGGCTCGCGCTCCTATGTCGGACAGGTGACGGAGGCCGACATCGATGCCGCGCGCGACCGCACCAGCGGCCGCACCATGCGCGATGCCCTTGCCGACATGGGGCTGGCGGGGCGTCCGCGCATCACCGCCGAGCCGGGACGGCACGTCGGTTATCTCGAGGCGCATATCGAGCAGGGCGACACGCTCGAAAGCGGGCGCCTGGCGATCGGCGTCGTGACGTCCATCGTCGGCATCTGGCAGTACCAGATCAACTTTGCCGGCGAGCAGAACCATGCCGGCACCACGCGCATGGCGGTGCGCAAGGATGCGGGCCTGGCGCTGGCCAAGTTCTGCGTGGCGATCGACGAGCGTTTCCCCGCCGCCTGCGGCCCGCGCACGGTCTGGACCACCGGCCGCATCACGCTCGATCCGGGCGCACCGAGCATCATTCCCGGTGGCGCGGAGATGTTGTTCCAGATCCGCGACGACGACCCGTTTGTCATCGCGCGGCTGGAGCAACTGCTGCGGACCATGGCGGACGAAGCCAGTGCCAACGGCACCTGCACGGTCAGCGTGACGAAGCTGCGCACCGGCGCACCCGCGATGATGAACGCGAGCTTTCAGGACGCGATCGAGGCCGCGAGCAAGGCCGTCGCCGGCGGCCGTTCCATCCGCATGCCGAGCGGGGCCGGCCACGATGCGCAGATGCTGGCGACCGTCATGCCCGCCGGCATGGTGTTCGTGCCGTCGATCGGCGGCATCAGCCATCACTGGACCGAGAACACGGCGGATGCCGACATCGTGACGGGCGCAGAGGTGTTCGTCGAGGCGTGCCGGCGGATCCTCGGGGGCTAGGTCGAGGCATGCAGCCGTTGAGCGCCTGCCACGACCATTCGAGCAGGGCTCTGCCATAAAGCCGCGGCAATCCTCGGGCCTGTCGACCGTCTCCTCCCCTGCTTCCCGGAGTTCCCATGTCTTCTGCCGACCGGCCGGCGACCCGCCTTGCCACCCGGCTTGCCTTCCTCGTTGCGGGCTTCGGCATCGCGTGCTGGGCACCCCTGGTGCCGTTCGCGAAGGCGCGGCTCGCGGTCGATGACGGCGTTCTCGGGCTGCTACTGCTCAGCCTCGGCATCGGCTCAGTGATCGCGATGCTGCTGACCGGCGTGCTCAGCGCGCGCTATGGCAGCAAACCGATTATCATCGCGGGCGGACTTGGTCTCACGTTGGTGCTGCCATTGCTGGCCATCGCGGCGTCGCCCGCGACGCTCGCGCTGGCGCTGTTCGTCTTCGGGGCCGCACTCGGCTCCATTGACGTCGCCATGAATATCCACGCCGTGGAAGTGGAGCGCGCCGCGCGACGCCCGCTGATGTCCGGCTTCCACGCCCTGTTCAGCATCGGCGGCTTCGCCGGTTCCGCGCTGATGACGGCGCTGCTCTCTCTGCAGCTCGGCGCGCTCGCCTCGACGTTGATCTGCTCCGTGCTGATGCTGATCGCGATGCTCGTGACCTGGCCGCGCCTGCTTCGATCGGTGCAGGTGCAGGAAGGCCCATTGTTCGTGCTGCCGCATGGATCGGTGCTGCTGCTGGCGCTGCTCGGCGCCATCACCTTCCTGGTCGAAGGCGCGATGCTCGATTGGGGCGCGCTGCTCGTGATCGGCGCCGGGCTCGTCAGCGAGGCCCAAGGCGGCATCGGCTACATCGTGTTCTCGATCGCGATGACGATCGGCCGGCTTAGCGGCGACGCCATCGTTGCGCGCATCGGAGACCGCACGACATTGCTGTGGGGCAGCCTCATCGCGATCGCCGGCTTCGTGGTGCTGCTCACCGCGCCCGTGGCGGCGGTCGCCATCGCCGGATTCCTGCTGATCGGGCTCGGCGCCTCGAACCTCGTGCCCGTGCTATTCCGCCGGGCGGCGCAACAAAAGGTGATGCCCACGGGACTTGCGGTCGCGGCGATCACGACGGCCGGCTATGCAGGCGTCCTGCTGGGCCCTGCCGGCGTCGGCTTCGTCGCACAGCTCGGCGGACTGCCGCTGGCATTCTGGCTGCTCGCCGCCTTGATGGGTCTCGTCACGTTGACCGCCCGGACCGTCACCGCGGAGCAGCGCCGGACCTTGCATGTCGATGCGTGACCGGACTCGCGTCGGCTTTGACCGATGAGGAGGTGGACCGCCACAGCCGGCGAGCCACCTTCTTCAGGCTCTAGCCTCCGACTGCCGCAGCTCGCCGCGGCAGCTTCCAGCCCGGCCGGATGAAGTGGCAGGTATAGCCGTCAGGATAACGTTCGAGATAATCCTGATGCTCGGGCTCGGCCTCCCAGAACTCGCGCGCGGGCGCGACCTCGGTCACCACCTTGCCGGGCCACAGGCCGGACGCCTCGACGTCGGCGATGGTGTCTTCGGCAATCCGCTTCTGCTCCTCGCTGGTGTAGAAGATCGCCGACCGATAGCTCGTGCCGATATCGTTGCCCTGACGGTTGAGCGTGGTCGGATCATGGATCTGGAAGAAGAACTCCAGCATGGTCCGGAAGCTGGTCCTGGCCGGATCGAACACGATCTCGATCGCTTCGGCATGGCCTTCGTGATTGCGGTAGGTGGCGTTCTTGACGTGCCCACCGGTGTAACCGACGCGGGTGGAGATCACGCCCGGCTGCTTGCGGATCAGATCCTGCATGCCCCAGAAGCAGCCGCCGGCCAAAACTGCGCGTTCCGTCGTCATGTGATGTGCTCCCAATGATCGCTCAACAGCTTGTCCATCATATAGGCTTTCGGCCGCCCGGCCGAAAGCCGCGCGTTGACGCCCACGCGGTGGCCTGGACCGGATGGACCGGAAGCAGGCGCGCGCCCTAGACCAGCTTGGCGTCGAGCGTGATGGCGGCGTTGAGCACCTTGGACACCGGGCAGTTCTTCTCGGCCTCGCCGGCGAGCCGGGCGAAGCCGGCATCGTCGAGACCAGGCACTTTCGCCCGCAGAGTCAGCGCGGATTTGCTGATCTTGAAGCCCTTGCCCTCGGGCTCGAGCGTGACGGCGGCTTCGGTCGAGAGCTCGTCCGGCGTGAAACCCGCCATCTGCAGGCCGAAGGCGAGCGCCATGGTGAAGCAGCCGGCATGGGCCGCGGCGATCAACTCTTCGGGATTGGTGCCCTTCTCGTTCTCGAAGCGGGTCTTGAATGAATAGGGCGTCCCGGCAAGCACGCCGGATTCGCTCGACAGATGGCCTGTGCCATCGCGACCAGTGCCCTTCCAGACTGCTGTTGCCTTGCGGATCATCTAAAGGTCTCCTTGTTTGCCTAAACCGGATCGAACGCGCGGATCGGCGGTAGATTGCCGGTGAACTTCTCCACCTCGACGGTCGTCAACTGGCCGGTGCAGCCCTGCGCCAGGGACGAGGTGCCGACGTCGCGGGTCAGCACGTTCGGATTGCCGTGAACGCAGAGCGGCGCCTCGTCTTCCGGATCCATCGGATCGTACCACGCGCCGGTCGGCAGCTGAACCACGCCGCGCGCGATGCCCTCGGTGACGCGGACCGCGGCGAGGCACGCGCCGCGCGCGTTGAACAGGCGGATGATGTCGCCGTCCTTGATGCCGCGCGCCTGTGCATCGACCGGGTTCATGCGCGCGACCTCGCGGCCGCGATGCTTTGAGCCCAGCGAATGTCCGCCGAAATCGAGCTGGCTGTGCAGGCGCGTCACCGGCTGATTGGCGACGAGGAAGCACGGTGCCCCCGGCTTGGGAACATCGGTCTTGTCGAGCCAGACCGGATGTCCGGGACAATCCGCATCACCGTGCCCCGCGATCTTGGCCGAGTAGATCTCAATGCGTCCGCTCGGCGTCGGCAAAGCGTGATTGATGGGATCCTCGCGAAAGCGGCGTAGCCGGCCGCCGTCATCGGGCTGCTGCGGCACGACCAGGCTGCCGCGCGCCCAGAATTCTTCGAAGCTCGGCGCTTCGAGGCCGCGTTTGGCAAGCGATGCGCGGGTCGGCTCGTAGAGATGCTCCAGCCATTGCCGCGACGTCCGCCCTTCGGTGAACGGCTCGCGCGCCCCAAGACGCTCGGCGAGATCGGCGAAGATATCGTAATCGTCACGCGCGAGCCCAAACGGCTCGGCGATCCGGTGCATCGCGACCATCAGGGGATCGTTGGTGGAATAGCCGATGTCCTCGCGCTCCAGCGTCATCGTCGCGGGCAGCACGATATCGGCGTGGCGGGCGGTGGCGGTCCAGGCGAGCTCGTGCACGACCAGCGTGTCCACCTTCGCGAAGGCCTTGCGCAGGCGATTGATGTCCTGATGGTGATGGAACGGATTGCCGCCCGCCCAGTAGACCAGACGAATATCCGGATAGGTGCGCGTCTCGCCGTTGTAGCGATACGTGGTGCCGGGATTGAGCAGCATATCGGCGATGCGCGCCACCGGAATGAAATCGGCAACGCCGTTGCGGCCCTGCCCCAGCGTCGGTCCCGGCACGTCGTTGACGCGGCGGCCGTAATAGCCGATCGCACCCAGCGAATAGGCATAGCCGCCGCCGGGCAGGCCGATCTGGCCGAGGACCGCCGCCAGCACCATGCCCATCCACACCGGCTGCTCGCCATGCTCTGCGCGCTGCAGCGAATGGGAGACGGTGATGAGCGCGCGCTTTCCGGCGAGACGCCGCGCCAGCTTGCGGATCGCATCCGCACTGACGCCTGAGATCGCGGCGGCCCATTCGACATGCTTGGCTTGCCCGTCGCTCTCACCGTTGAGATATCGCAGGAAGATTGCCCAGCCCTCGGTGTAGCGGTCGAGGAAGGCCTGGTCGTGCAGCTTCTCACTGACCAGCGTATGGACGATGCCGAGCATCAGGGCGGTGTCGGTGCCGGGCACGCAACTCATCCATTCGGCGCCGGCCTCGACCGGCAGATCGTCGCGCAGCGGGCTGACCAGGATGAACTCGCAGCCGCGCGCCCGCGCCGCCGCCATGGCGCCGCGCTCGACATGCTTGCTGATCGAGCCGCCGGCCACCATGGAGTTCTTCAGCGCCATGCCGCCGAACGCCAACACGATGTCGGTCTCGGCCGCGATCTGCTCCCAGGTGACGTTGCGCTTGGTGATGTCCTCGTAGCCGGCCAGGATCTGCGGCAGCAGCATCGAGGACGCACCGGACGAATAGGTGTTGACCGAGCGCACATAGCCGCCCAACGCGATATTGAGGAAGCGATGCACCTGGCTCTGGGCGTGATGGAAGCGCCCGGCACTCGACCAGCCATAGGAGCCGCCGAACACGGCGCCGGGTCCGCGGTTGTCGCGAATGCGGCCAAGCTCGTCGCCGAGGAGATCCAGTGCCTTCTCCCAGCTGACGGAGACGAACTCGTCACGGCCGCGGCGATCGTCCGGGCCCGGCCCGCGCTCGAGCCAGCCGCGGCGGATTGCCGGCTGGGCGATGCGCGCCTGGTGGCGGAGCGCGCCCGGAAAATTGTCGATGATGCCGTTCGGATCGGGATCGCCCGCATAGGCCCTGACCTCCAACCCGGCCGCGCCCTGACGCGCGGAGAACACGCCCCAATGCGAGGTGTGCGGCTTGAAGCCGTCCGACAGGTCAAGACCGGGGTCGGGGAAGCCAATCGTATCGTCCATCTCTGATCCTTATTCCGGCGTCGTCGGCATGGGTGGTAATATACCGATCCGCTCCGGACGTCGTCGAGATCAGGGTTGACGGGAACGCTGACCTGCCCCGCGCAAAGCCAGCCTCAAGGCCGTTGACACTCCCGAGCGTCGTCGAGCGCGTCATGTCGCTCGTTTTGGCGCCGACGCTGCATCATCCACGTGCGCAGCAATCGACCAGCAGATTCCAGATCCGCTGCGTCTCTTCTCTCTTGTTCGCCTCCGGCACGTTCTCCGCGCTCGACCGATCGAACGCGGCGATGGTGTGGGGTTGGCGAGGCACGATCCACCGCTCCGAAATCGGGTCGTACCATTTGCCGATATTCTCAGTCACGTCGGTCGACTCACAGGTTGAAAGGCTCGGGCGATGCGCCCCGCGCGGTCCACGTTGGAGCCCGTGTGGCGCCGCCCGATTCACCAATCAGGAGATCGCATGTTCGTTCCCAGCCCGCCGGCGTCAGCCCGGCCGGGCCGGATGCAGCGTGCGCGGATGCCGCTCGTGCAGCAATCGCGCCAGCTCCTCACGCTCGGTGTCGCGGCCCTTCATCGCGGTCTCGAACAGTGCCTCCTGGATGTCGCGAGGCATGTCGCCCCATACGTCCATCGCCGCACGTCCGAGCAGGCCCACAAAATGATCCACTCCATCGCTCATTCGGCTCTCCCGATCTGCACACGGGAATGGAACAGCGGCGGCCGCTCCGCGTTCCACTGCCATCATTGTGAAAAGGAGACGTCTTTTATGGGATTCTTCACCAAGGACATCCAGTCGATGGAAGACCTGCTGCTGCACGGGCTCCAAGACATCCACTACGCGGAACAGCAGATCCTGAAGGCGCTGCCGAAGATGATCGACAAGGCCACCAACAGGGATCTCGTCGCCGGGCTGAAGGCGCATCTGGAAAAGACCAACAAGCAGGTCGAGCGCCTCGACAAGGTCTTCGCCAAGCTCGGCAAGGAGCCGAGCGGCACGCATTGCCCGGCCATCGACGGCCTGATCAAGGAAGCCGACGAGACCGCCGGCGAGATCGAGGACAAGGCCGTGCTGGACGCCGCGATCGTCGCCAACGCACAGGCGGTGGAGCATTACGAGATGTGCCGGTACGGCACGCTGATCGCCTGGGCGGAAGAGCTCGGCCACGACGACATCGTGCGCTTCCTCACCACCAATCTGAACGAAGAGAAGGCCGCCAACACCAAGCTGAACACGGTGGCCCTGCGCAAAGGCGTCAACGCCAAGGCGTCCAGCGCTGCGTGATTGAAAGCGACTGATTGAGAGTGGCGGCGCCGGTAGTGCGGTGCCGCCATGGTGATCGCCTGGATCAGATGAACGGCTTGCCGCCGGTGACGGGCAACGTCGCCCCCGACGTGTAGCTCGAAAGCGGATCGGCCAGCATGACATAGGCCGTCGCGAGCTCGGCCGGCTGGCCGGCGCGCTGCATGGGCACCTGCTTGCCGAAGTTCTTGACCCTTTCCTCCGACATGGTCGAGGGAATCAGCGGCGTCCAGATCGGCCCCGGGGCCACCGCATTGACCCGAATGCCCTTCCCGGCCAGCATCTGCGCAAGACCGCCAGTGAAATTCTGGATCGCACCCTTGGTCGTGGCGTAGGCCAGCAGGCTCGGATTCGGCATGTCGGAGTTCACCGAGGCCGTGTTGATGATCGCGGAGCCCGGCCGCATGTGGGGGACGGCGGCTTTGGCCAGATAGAACATGGCGTGGATGTTGATCTCGAATGTCCGCCGCCATTCGTCGTCGCTGATATCCGCGATGTCCTTGAACGTCGCCTGATGGGCAGCGTTGTTGACGAGGATGTCGATGCCGCCGAGCTCCTCGACGGTGCGACGCACGATGGCGCTGCAATGTTCGGGATTGCTGATATCGCCCGGGATCAGGACGGCCTTGCGTCCCTCCCGTTCGACCAGCGCCTTGACCTCGGCCGCATCCTCCTCCTCGTTCAAATAGGAGATGACGATATCCGCGCCTTCCCGCGCATAGGCGATCGCCACCGCGCGGCCGATGCCGCTGTCGCCGCCCGTGATGATGGCCTTCTTTCCGGCAAGACGGCCGGAGCCCTTGTAACTCTCCTCGCCATGATCCGGGCGCGGCTGCATGGCCCGCGTCGAGCCCGGCATCGGCTGCTGCTGCGCAGGATAAGGCGGCTTTGGATAATTGGTCATGGACAACTCCCGGCGTTTGCTGCGCTAACGGAGCGCCGCCGGAAGTGTTCCTGGCGTTGATTCCGTCATCGCACAGCGTGGCCGCACCCCAGAGATCCGATTACAGCGGCTTGCGGAACTCTCGGCTAGAAAAACTCCCGAGGATCGCTCACCATGGCGTCACCTTTGAGGACCATGTTGCGGAGAGCATCTTGAAACTCGCAGGTGTTTTAAGTGCGCTAAGATATCCCAAGCATCGGACACGGGCTTGACACCTGTAGCCAAATCGAACGAGCGGATTTTCGGTCTCCTGAGCGCAGCTGGCGTGTTCTGCATCTGGTCCGGCTTTCTCGTCTTCTCGAGGGCCGGCATGCAATCCGGCCTGACACCCTTCGATTTGACCGCACTTCGGTCCCTGGTCACCGGCGCCCTGGTTCTTCCGTTCGCCAAGGCCTGGTGGCCGCGCCACCTGCCGCTGCACGCAATCCTGTCGATGTCAATTTGTGGTCCCGGCGCGCTATAGAGCATTCTGATGTACTTTGGGTTGAAGGGGGCGTCGGCGGCATACGGGGGAGCGTTCGCCAACGGCTCGCTGCCGATCTTCACCATTCTGCTAGGATTGCTTGTCGCACGGCGCGTGCCGTCCCAGCGGCAACTCATTGCAGTTCTCATTCTGCTCGTCGGCGCAGTGCTCGTTGCCATTCCGGGCATGCGCGCCGGCGGCAACAGCGTGGCATCGGCCATCGGGTTCTTCCTCGCAGCGTGACGATGCCGCTTCCGTTCGGATTCGTCGCGTCTGTGCGCTCAGTGCTGCCGCTCGCTACCTACCTCGCAGACATTTCACGGGCGCCAGGCTGCGAGCATGTAGCGTATCGTCGAAACCTTCTGCAGGGCGGACCGCTAGATCAGATTGGTCATTCTCAGTAGAGCCTCGTACGGTATCCTTCTTCCATCGTCTTCTCGGCCTCTTCGACCGCGATGGCGACAGTCTGCTCGGCGATGATCCGGCCGAGCGTCGGGAAACTGTTGCGCTCGACCTGAGCAGCCGGATTCCAGAGCTTCGAGCGCATCAGCGCCTTGCCACAATGAAAATAGGTCTCCTCGACATGGATCTTCAGCCCGATGATTGGGACCACGTTCTGCACCGCGAGCGGCGTCAACAGCTCGGCATCCTGCGAGATCTCGGCGCGGCCATTGACGCGCAGGGTCTCGTTGATCCCCGGCACCAGGAAGATCAGGCCGATGCCAGGGGAAGCGATGATATTGCCGAAGGTGTCGACGCGGTTGTTGCCGCGCCGGTCCGGGATCAGCAGCGTCTTGTCGTCGAGCACGGCGACGAAGCCCGGCGCGTCGCCGCGCGGGCTTGCATCGGCATGACCGTTGCCGTCGCTGGTGGCAAGGACGAGGAACGGGGAAAGCGCGATGAAGTCGCGACAGAACCTGTCGAGATGGCTGAGAACCTTCTTCTCGGCGAGCGGGCTGAGCTGCCCGAAATGCGCGCGCAGATCCTCTTGCGTCTTGACCGGCGGCTTGCCGCCTGCACCCTGGCTGCCCATTCGCGAACCTCCCTTTTTGCGGTGAGTTTCCTTCTTTCGGCTAATTGGCCTCGATGCCGCACCAGCTCGCGGTGAACAGCGCAAGCGCCTTGGTGACGCGCTTGACCGAGGCGAGATCGACGCGCTCGTTGAAGCCGTGCGCGCCTTCCATCGTGGCGCCGAAGCAAAACGCAGGCACGCCGAAATCGAGACCATAGAAGCGCGCATCGGTCAGTGCGGTTGACGAGAAGCTGGTCAGCTTGCGGCCGAACACATGCTCGTAGACCGGAGCGAGAACCGCCTCGCTTTCCTGAATCTCCGTCGCCTCGTAGCCCGGCGACAGGAAGCCGGACCAGACGATCTCCGGCGGATTGTTGGCGAGGAATGGATGCGAGCGCGCCGCCTTGGCGACGAAATCCACGATCTCGGCCTGGGCGTCGGCGATCTTCCAGCCGGGCAGCACACCAATGCGGCAATCGACATCGCACCAGGCGGGCACACTGGAGGCCCAGTCACCGCCCTTGATGATTCCAGGATTGAAGTTGAGCGGATGCTCGACCGATTTGAACGAGGGGTGCGCCTTCGCGCGCTCGTTCCATTCGGCCTCGAGACCTTCGAGCTTCTGGATCAGGTGGATTGCAGCCTTGATCGCATTTGAGCCGGTGCCGGCGCGTGCGACATGGACTGGTATCCCGCGCACTTTCAGGCGGAACCAGATCACGCCGACCTGGGCACGCATCAGCTTCTCGTCGGTCGGTTCGGGCAGGATGCAGACATCGGCACGATAGCCGCGCTGAAGTGTGGAGAGCGCGCCGAGGCCGGTGCTCTCCTCCTCGATCACCGATTGCAGGTGGATGCGGCCCTTGGGCCTGTAGCCCGCGGCCTTGATCGCATCGAGCGCGTAGAGCGCCGAGATTGTACCGGACTTCATGTCGCCGGCGCCGCGACCATAGAGCCAACCGTTCTCGACCACCGGCTGAAACGGTGGCCGCTCCCACATGTCGAGCGGACCTGCCGGCACGACGTCGCAATGGCCCTGAAGGATCAGTGAGCGGCCCTCTTCCCTGGCCGGCCGGAAGGTGCCGACAACGGAGCGGGCACGCGAGAAGTCGGTCTCGACCGGCCCGTAGCCCGGCAGCGCCTTCAGATCGTCCTGGTTGATGACCCAGTCATCGACCTCGTAGCCGCGATCGCGCAACAGCTTTGCGAACATGTCCTGACAGGGCGCCTCCGCCGCGCGCGTGCTCGGGATCGCCGTGAACGCGATCGTGGTGTCGATCTGCTCGTCGAAGGCGGCATCCACAGCGGCCTCGATGCGCTCGCGCGCGCCGGCTGGAAGGGGACGGCTGTCGGTCATGAACTCATCCTTGCTGTCGCTAGTGTGCCGGTCACGCTGGCAAAGCCCGGTTGGTCGAAGAAATCGCGGCCCGGGATCGCATCGAGCAGCTCGCGTGTGTAGGCAGCTTGAGGGGCCGTGAAAACGTCCGCGGTCGCGCCCTCTTCAACGATGCGCCCCTTCTGGAGCACGATGACGCGGTCGGCGATCTCCGCGGCGATCCGCAGGTCGTGGGTGATGAAGATCATGGCGAGCTTCATCTCCTGACGGAGCTCGGCAAGCAGCGCCAGCACCTGAGCCTGGACGGAAACGTCGAGCGCCGACACGGCTTCGTCGGCGATGAGCACGCGCGGCTTGAGTGCCAGTGCGCGCGCAATACAGATGCGCTGGCGCTGGCCCCCAGAGAATTCGTGGGGATAACGATCGGCGGCGACGGCGTTGAGGCCAACTCGCACCAGCAGCTTTCTCGCCTGCTCCATCGCTTCCGTGCGCGACGTGCCAAAGGCCATTGGTCCGCGCGCAATGGCATCGCCGACCTTCTGGCGCGGATCGAGGCTCGCAAACGGATCCTGGAACACGATCTGGAGCTGTTTTCGCGCCTGGCGGAGCGCCTCGCCGCGGAGCTGGCGCAGATCCTGGCCGTTGAAGCGGATGGCACCGCCATCCGGCTCGGTCAGACGCATGATCATGCGCCCGAGCGTCGACTTGCCGGACCCGGATTCGCCGACGACGGCGAGCGTCTCGCCCTCGTACAAGGTCAGCGAGATGCCGTCGGCCGCGACGACCTCGCGCGGCGGCTGCAACAGGCCGCGCTTGACCCGGAATGCCTTCTCAAGACCGATGACTTCGAGCAGCGGTGTAGGATGGACCGCGGTGCGGCGGATCTCGTCGAGCCGCGCCTTCGGAACGGCATCGATCAACTCGCGGGTGTAGTCAGCCTTAGGACTGCGCAGGACTTCCTCGACCGTCCCCTGCTCCACCACCTTGCCGTGACGAAGCACCACGACGCGGTCGGCGACATCGGCAACGACGCCAAAATCATGGGTGATCAACAGCACGCCCATGCCGCGGTCGCGTCGGAGATCGTCGATCAGGCGCAGGATCTGACGCTGGGTGGTGACGTCGAGCGCTGTGGTCGGCTCGTCAGCGACCAGGAGTGCCGGACGGTTGGCCATCGCCATCGCGATCATGACGCGCTGGCGCTGGCCGCCGGACAGCTCGAACGGATAGCTCTTCTCAAGCAGCTTTGGATTTGGCAGCCCGACCTGCGTCAGGAGCTGCTGCACGCGTTCGTGCACCTCAATTGTCGACGGCATCGGCTTCTGATGGGTGAGGATCATCTCCTCGATCTGCCTGCCAACCCGCTTGAGCGGGTTCAGCGAGGATAACGGCTCCTGAAAGATCATCGCGGCTTCGCCGCCGCGCAGGCGGCGCAGCGCCTGCCGGTCGAGCTTTGCCGGATCTTGTCCTGCGACAGTCACGGCGCCCGCGGCAATATTGACGCTCTTCGGCAGCAGCGACAGCACCGCATGGGCGATCATCGACTTGCCCGAGCCGGACTCGCCGACGAGACAGACGACCTCGTTGGGCTTGACCTCGAAGGAGACGTTCTCGACCGCGAACGGGCGATCGCCGCCTTCGGGCAGCGCGATCGAGAGCCCCTCGACCGACAGAACGGGTGCCTTGGCTTGCACGGCGTCGCTCATGACCGGCGCCTCGATACACGCGGATTGAGCACATCGGAGAGACCTTCGCCGAACAGGTTGATGGCAAGCACGGTGATGAGGATCGCGAGCCCCGGAAACACGCTCATCCACCAGGCATTACGGATGACGGTGCGGCCAGCTCCGATCATGAAACCCCAGGACATCAGATTGGGATCGCCGAGGCCCAGGAAGGACAACGCGCTTTCGAGCAGGATGGCGGTGGCGACCGTCAGGGAGGTCACGACCAGGATCGGCGAGATCGCATTGGGCAGGATATGGCCGAGCACGATCTGCAAGGTGCTCTCGCCCTGGCACAGCGCGGCTTCGACGAACTCACGATTGCGCAGGCGCAGGAACTCGGCGCGGGTGAGGCGCGCCAGCGGCGGCCAGCTCACGGCGCCGATGGTCAGGATGATCGTCAGCAGCGACGGGTTGAAGGTCGCGACCAAGAGGATCGCGAGCACGAAAGCGGGGATGGTCTGGAACAGCTCGGTCACCCGCATCAGCACGAGATCGACCTTGCCGCCGAAATAGCCGGAAATTGCGCCGATCGTGACGCCGATCACCATCGCCGCCATGGCCGAGGCGATGCCGATGACGAGCGACACGCGGGCACCATAGGCGACGCCGGCCGCAACGTCGCGGCCGAGCGTGTCGCCGCCGAGCAGCAGGCCGTCCTCGCCGGGCGGCGTGAACGGCGCGCTGACCATTTCCCAGGGCGAGACCGGAAAGACGGTGGGCGCGATGAGCGCGATGACGACCACGACAAGCAGCACGACGAGGCCGACCATGCCGCTAGGATGACGCAGGAAGGCGCGAACCGCATCCATCACGCAGCTCCTGTCGTCATGCGGGGATCGATCAGCCTGTAGATCAGGTCGGTCAGCAGATTGAGCACGATGACCACGATCGACAGAATGAGAAAAATGCCGAGCAGCACGGGATAATCACGCTGGAGCAGCGCATCGAAGGTCAGCCGGCCGAGACCCGGCCAGGCGAACACCGTCTCGATGACCACGGCGCCGCCGACCAGCGCGCCGGCCTGCATGCCGGCGACGGTGACGACGGGCACCAGCGCGTTGCGCAGCATGTGGCCGACCACAATGCTGGGCCCGGACAGGCCCTTTGCGCGCGCGGTCTTGATGAAGTCCTGCTGGGCGACCTCGATGATCGAGGACCGCATCAGCCGGGCATAGATCGCGAGATAGATCGCCGCCAGCGAGGTCACCGGCATGATCATGTGCTTGGCGATGTCGAGCGCATGCTCCAGCGGCGAGAGCTTGACGTTGATGGTCTCGTAACCGAACGGCGGCAGCCAGCCGAGTGTCACGGAGAAGACCAGCACCAGCATCAGCCCCAGCCAGAACACCGGCGTCGCATAAAGCACCAGCGACAGCACGGTGAAGACCGTATCGAGCACGCTGCCCGCCGCCAGCCCCGCGAGCGCGCCAAGGGTCGTGCCGATCAGCAGCGCGAGGCAGAAGGCCGTCACCGTCAACAGCAGCGTCGCCGGCAGCCGTTCCAGGATGAGATCGACCACCGCGCGGCGCTGGCGGTAGGAATAGCCGAGGTCGAGCCTGACGACGCGGCCGAGATAGCTTGCGAGCTGCACGGCGTAGGGCTTGTCGAGCCCATATTCCTTGCGCAGATCTTCCAGCAACTTCGGATCGGACGCGCCGGATTGGCCGGCCATGACCTGGGCGGGATCGCCAGGGGCGGCCCGCACCAGCACGAAGTTGAAAGTGGCGATGACGAGGATGACGGCGACGAGCTGGACAATCCGGCTCAGTGCCATCAGCCCGATCGTCGCCACGCTGCCGAGACGGATCACGATTTGTAGACCGACCCGAAGGTTTCGTGCGAGCCGATGCCGGTCGACACGATGTTCTTGAACGCCTTGTCGTAGATGATGGGATATTCGAGCTCCAGCGTCCAGGCGACCGGCACGTCCTCGACCAGGATCTGCTGCACCTTGGAATAAAGCTCCAGTCGCTTGGCCTCGTCGAGCGTGACCGCGGCCTCGTCGAAAAGCCTGTCGACCTCAGGGTTGGAATAGCCTTCGGTATTCGAGAACAGGATGCCTTTCTTGATGTTCGACGACACGTAAGTGCGGGAGACGCCGAGCGCGGGATCGCCGAGCTGGTAGAGCAGGTTTTGGGTCATCTCATAGTCCCAGTTGCCGACCTTCTCGGCCCAGCCGGCCATGTCGGTGCCGACGAGGACGAGATCAATGCCGACGCGGGCAAAACTCTGGCGGAAGAACTCGCCGGCGCGCTGATAGGATTCGCCGTAAGGCGGCACGATGTATTTGATCTCAGCGCGCTTGCCGTTGGTGTCGGGCTTCAGCCCCATCTCGTCGAGCAGCGCCTTGGCCTTGTCGATCGAATAGTCGTAGCGCTTGACCTTGCCGTCGTAGAATTTCGTCTTGGACGAGATCGGGCCGGTCGCGACCTTGGCGCTGCCGAAATAGACCCGCTTGGCGAGCGCATCGCGGTCGATCAAGTGCATCACCGCCTGCCGGAAGCGCTTGTCGTTCATCGGCGCGATGCGGTTGTTCATCTCGAGCCACTGGTGCGGCGCGAAATACTCATAGCCCTTGGTGGTGACTTCGAGGTTCTTCTGCGCCTTGAAGCGCTGCACGTCGAAGAACTCGACGTCGGTCCATTGCGCGAGTTGCACCGTGCCGTTCTCCAGCGCCAGCGCGCGCGATGCCGAATCCGGGATGATGCGGTAGATGATCTCATCCAGGTGCGGCTGGTCCTTCAGATAGTATCCTTCATGGCGCACCAGATGGACATGCGAGCCGCGCACCCATTCCTTCAGCTTGAATGGGCCGGTGCCGATCGCCTTGTCGTTCAGCGGGTTCTTGCGGTAGTCGGTGCCTTCATAGATGTGCTTTGGCACGATCGGCGCCGAAGTGCAGTCAAAGCAGCCGAGGAACGGCGCAAAGGGCTGCTTCAGCTTGAACACGACGGTGAGCGGATCGGGCGCCTCGGCCGAAGCGACGCGCGCAAAATTCTGCCGCGCGCGCGGATGCGTCTCGGTCAACACCTTCATGCAGCTGAACACGACGTCCTCGGACGTCATCGGCTTGCCGTCGTGGAAGGTGATGTTGGGAAACAGCTTGAACGTATAGGTCAGCCCGTCCGGCGAAATCTCCCAGGACTGCGCCATGCCCGGCATCGGCTTGAGGTCAGCGCCATATTTGAGAAGACTCTCGTAGATCTTGCCGCCGAGCGTCAGCGTCGGCTGCTGCTGGTTGAAGGCGGTGACCAGCAGCGGCGGCTCGGGCTGGATGATGGTGTTGAGTGTTCCACCGCGGGTCTGGCCGGCCGCTCGCGTGATGCCAAAGGGGATAGCGGCGCCGGCGGCCAGCATGGCCTGGGTGAATTCGCGTCTGTTCATCGAGCTCTCCGTGTCGCATATCGGCGTGAGAAGGACCTTGCCAGACGCCGTATTCGGCTTTGACGAATCTGGCCGGCGCGAGCATTGTTGCCAAACGCCCTGTCCCGCGCTACCTGATCGGGGACAAGAACCATCGCGATCGGGCCATATCTGGCCCGGAAGATGCATAAGAGCCTTGCAGAAAAGGACTTGGATCGGGAGTTCACGACACGTGAAAGTCGTAGCGCGGCGAGATGTGACTGGCGAATTGCGCACCTGCAGCAAACAGGAGGGCCCCGCAGCGGCCGCCAACTATGCCGGACAACTTCAGGCGATCGCGCGGCCGGTCGCCGCGATGACCGCAACTTATCCGAACGAGAGCACCAGCACGCGGCACGCGCATCGGCGCGACCAGTTCATCCTGCAGATCACCGGCGTCACGGCGATGATGACCGAGCGCGGTCATTTTGTGGTTCCACCCGGGCATGGTTTATGGATTCCGGCTGGCGTTGTACATCAGTCGCGCGCCTGGGGTGAAGTCGAGGCCCAGACGATCTATGTCACGCCTGATCGCCGACGAGGAACGTCGGAGACGTGCCGCCTGATTCGTGCATCCTCGCTCGTCGAAGCCCTGATGGACGAGGCGGTGCGGATGCCGCAGACCTACGACCAGGACGGACGCGACGGCAAGCTTCTCGAACTCCTGCTCGCCGAGATCTCACACATGCCGGAGGTGACGCTTCACGTGCAGGTGCCACCGGACCCCCGCCTTGCGGCGATCTGTAAGGCAGTGCTTGGCGACCCCTCCTCGGACCTCACGCTCGACGACTGGGCAGACAAATGCAGCCTCAGCCGGCGAACGCTGACGAGGCTGTTCCGCCGCGAGACCGGTCAGAGCTTTTCAGTGTGGCGACAACGCGTGCGGCTCCTGGAAGCTTTGGCACGCCTGGGCGCAGGCGAACCCGTCACATGCGTAGCGCTGGACGTGGGCTATGACAGCCCGAGCGCATTCGCCGCCATGTTTAAGCGCGAGCTAGGCGCTGCACCGCGGCATTATCTTCGCTGGACAGATCAAGAAGTCGTGCTGCGCTAGTCGCTAGCGACGACGCCGGTTCGTCGAGATGAAAGCCGCGCCGAGACAGCCATCTTGTAGTAAAGGTGGTCGCGCCAGCACGTGCGTTCGCCCGTAGCGGGGACCATCTTGCAGCAGAACCATGATGTGTCATCGCGTGCTGAAGCGTACAGGCGCCGTGATGGATCGCCTGGCGCCTGCCGAAGGTGCCGGTACCGGCGAGGCACGGTGCACCAGCGCGATCACCTCTCGGTCGAGTTCAGCTGAGCCTGCCGAACCGGCGAGGCTTGCGGAGAGCACATTGCCTCGAGGTCGTTCACTCCGTAGACGATGTCGTCCGATTGATCCATAGTATTGCAATCGAACGACTTGTGTTGCGCCTTCGCGTGCTTGCCGGCGCGGCGTCGAACTGCTGAAACAGCGTCCGGTGGTTCGGCGACATCGGGGGTAGAATGAATAGACTTTTCCGGCGAATGCGATGGTGTCGGAGCGGAAGTCGGTCGAGGAGGCTACGATGTTCGTCGGATTTGAGAAATAGCGGCGCGCGGCGGGCCAGAGGTACAGCAGTGATACGCGCCATGGTCCGACACGCAATTGTGCTGGCGGCGGCTTTTGCCGCTGCCTTAGCACCTGCCACATGCTTTGGCGAAAGCAGCAAGCCGTTGCCCGCCAAGGCGACGCAGGAATTGCCGGCCGAGCTGCTCGCGCTGCTCGAACAGAAGAAGATGCCGAAATATTCCCCTATCCTTGTGCGTCTTTTCAAGGACGAGGCAGAGCTCGAAGTCTGGAAGCAGGACACGGCCGGCCGTTTCCAATTGCTGAAGACCTATCCGATCTGCCGGTGGTCGGGCGATCTCGGGCCGAAATTGTACGAGGGCGACCGACAGGCTCCGGAAGGGTTTTATACAGTTACGCCTGAGTTGATGAACCCCAACTCCAATTTCTATCTCTCGATCAACCTCGGCTATCCGAACAGCTTCGACAGGGCAAACAAGCGAAACGGCAGCTTCCTCATGATCCACGGCGACTGCTGGTCGAGCGGTTGCTATGCCATGACGGACGAGCAGATCAGCGAGATTTATTCGCTGGCGCGTGACTCATTCCGCGGCGACCGAACATCGTTCCAGGTCCAGGCCTATCCGTTTCGCCTGACACCGGTGAATCTGGCGCGCCATCGAAACAATCCCAACCTGCCCTTCTGGGAAATGCTCAAGGTCGGCAACGATCATTTCGAGACGACACAACTCGAACCCAAAGTGGATGTGTGTAACCGCCGCTATGTGTTCGATGCGCAACCTTCCCCGAGTTCGCCGCACCCTCTCGTGTTCAATCCGATCGAGAAATGCCCTCCCTTTGTCGTCAATCCCGAAATCGCGCGAAGGGCGCTGGAAAAACGGCGCGCCGACGAGCGCGCGTACGCACAATTGCTTGAAGACAACGTGCCAGTTGCCCCGATCTACAGCGGATTCGACGGCGGAATGAACAAGGCTTTTCTCGCACGGTACCCGGGCAGGGTGACGCTTGCGAAAGTGATGCCATATGCATCCTACCTGCCGCAATTGCCACCGATCCCCTGGACCGACAATGATGGTTCGTTGACGAGCAAATGGTTTGGTACCTGGTCCTCCAGATCGTCTATGTGTGATACGGCGCGTGCCGGCTTCCCATCGCGCCAGTGCTGAACACCTGTTGCGACTCAACAGTCCAGAGTGTTGTCTCGCTCCCATTGGGTCAGATGGCGTGCGTAGTCGTTCCACTCCTCATGCTTCAGCTTGAGATAGGCGGGTACGAACTCCCCGAGATGATCCCGCAGCACGCTTGAATGTTCGACCGCTCGCAAGGCATCGAGCAGATTCATCGGGAGCCGCTTGGCCGAGGTCACGGTGTGCCTGAAGGTCTCGCGGAACCTGCGGAGGCCCGACCGATTGGCCGGGCGCATGCATTAGCAGCAATCGCTCTGTAGGTACGGCAATCGCTCTGGCGCAGCAGCAGACCCGATCCGCTAAATCATCGGCCGACATCCAAGCGGACGGAGAAAAACGATGATCTGGAAAAACATTGTCAGTCCTCGTGTGATCGCACCGGCTTCTGCGCGCTGGTCCGCAAAGTCTGTTTTTTTCTCGAAGGCGGCTGTGACCGTGTCCGACATCGCCAGCATTCTTCAGAACCTGTTTTTGGACCTACGCGATAGCTACCGGCCCGAGCTGCACTACATGCGTGGCCCTGGCCCGAAATGGCGGGCCAAGCATCAGCCTTGGCCAAAGTTCGCCGGACCAGAAGCGAACTGAGGTCCTGCGAACGGTACGCATCGGGGATGCTGCCGTCGGCAAGCTTTGTCGCAGAAACGGACAAGGCGGGAAGGATTCGGGAAAGACGCCCAAGTTGTCCTGCCCAAGAACTTTACCAACTCTAGATCACGAGGTCCCGTCCTGCCCAAGTTCCCCCGCGGCCTTGCCGGCTCCGCATCCATAGTCGCCGCCATGAAGACGGTTGCCGGCCTTCCGCCAAAGTCACGTGCGAGCTTTGCCAATGGCCGATGCGTTCGCGGCACCTATACCCCATCGGACCAGGCGAAGGAGATCACGAAATCCTGTAGCTTCACCAAGCCTTCGCGCCTCCTGGCGCGCTTCTCGGTGGCGGAAGGCCCAGACACCAACTACCTGTTATTGCGCGGATTCAGCTTCCGGCTTGGCAGCGATGGCGAGCGCTCGGATATTTTAACCCAGAGTGCCCCGGTTCATTTCGCGAGGACCCCCGACCAGATGCTGGCTTTCCTTCGAGCACGTACCCCAGGATCCGACGGCAAGCCGGATCTGGAAATGGTCGAGACATTTTCAGTTGCCAATCCCGAGACGCTGCATCAGGGGAGCTACATCGCCGCGCATCCGCCTGCCGTAAGCTTTGCCTCAACAACCTATTGGGGCGTGCACGCGTTTCCCGCGACCAATTCAAGAGGCGAGACAAGGTTCATCAAGTTCAAGGTCACGCCAGTCGGCGAACAGGCGGCGAGGCGCAGGGCCGCAGCCAACGCAAAACCCACCGAGCTGCTGCACGACCTCGAATCCCGGATCGCGGCTCGCGATATGAGGTTCAGTGTGATGGCGCTGCTGGACCGTCCGGGCGACCCGGTCATGGACGTGACCGTCCGATGGCCCGATGAGGACGGACGCGAAGCGGTACGGCTGGGAACGATCGTGATCACTGGTGTCGAAGAAAATGATGCCTGCGACGAACCCGTGTTCAATCCGGCAACTCTGGCCGAAGGAATCGGTCATCCGTTGGACGAGATGTTTGCGGTGCGTCGCGCCGCTTACGCTATCTCGCAGGCAACGCGTCGCTGAGCGAAAAGGCTTCTGCCGGGGCTCCGATCACTTCTCGCTTTCCGGTGCACCCTGCGCCTCGCGGCGCCACGTTCCCGGGCTGACGCCGACCACAGACGAAAACACCCTCGTGAAGTGGCTTTGATTGGCGAACCCGGCCGATATTGCAATTTCCGACAGCGACAGGTCGCGAACCGTCATCAGTTGCTTGGCCGCCTTCACACGCTGGCGCAGCAGCCACTGGTGCGGCGGCAGGCCGGTGGAGATGCGAAACGCGCGCGAAAAGTGGCTGATCGAAAGATCGAACTCGGCCGCAATTTCCTGCAACGAAAGCTTTCCGCCGAGATCGGACTCCAGCCTTTCGCAGACGCGGTTGACCTGCCACGGCGCAAGACCGCCGCGATTCGGTTCAGTGCAGGGACGTAGCCCGCCGTAGGCCTGGGCGACGTGTGCGGTGAGCGCGAGCATCATGTGATCGATGAAAAGCTGGTTCGTCTCGTCTGGCCGACGCAGCGCTTGTTGCAATGACGCGCCGATATGACGGACGACCGTGTCGTCATGGCCTACGCCGAGTTCACAGGCAAGCTGACCGACGCGCGGCATGCGGGGCTGCTCAGTGAGGCCGTCGAGCGCCGAGCGCGGCAAATAGAAAAACAGGGAGTGGAACGGCTTGTCGATCACGTAGCGCGGATCGCGCTTGAGATCGTACAGATAGGTCGCTCCCGCGGGAACATCCGCTTTCATCACGCACTTGCCATTTTCCCAGAGTTCGCAGTCGGGATAATCGTGAAGTTTGAGGCTGACGACGAAAGCATCCTCCGCGGTAAAGGAACCGGAAAGACCCGGCACTGGATTGTCATCCCGGGTTTCGGTGACCGCGAGCTCCACCCCGCGCAGTGACCTCGTTATTAGCGAGGGCGGCGCATCCTTCAGGTGCAAAAACTGCCCGAGCTTCCGGCCGAAGGCGCTCGCCTGGGTCATAGGATAACTCTCTCAGCGAAGTTGGACTGACAAGCGCCCGCACGTGGTTTCGTGAACCATTATCTGACGCTAGCGCACGGTCGTCCAGTTTCGTCGTGGCAGTTTCGTGACACAAAGCTCGATGTCTGCTCGAGAACGTCAGCGATTTTGTCCATTCGCTGCCGCTTACGACGGCTCCGGCGTCGACTGCCTATTTCGACAGCAGCTAGCCGCCACCGTCCGCCGCGCTGATTGCGACTTTAATCGCGGCGCGGGCACCTAGCATCAGCTTACAGCAAGATCAGGCAAAGCATGGGAGTTTTGAGAAAGACGCTGGGCCTCTACCCGCTTAGAACGCGCGCCGAACGCTCAACGATGCTCCTCGAAGCTAGGACAGGTTCATGAGCCAGCCAATCTTGCGCGATCATTCACATCAACAAAATCAGCCAGACGCTTCCGGCGCGCAGCAGCGTTATTTGCAGGTTGCCGACCGCCGTCCTGCCGATGTTGAGATGGCACGCGTGCTTCACACCAAACCACTCAGCATGGCTTTGGACCCCTCTGGGAGCGCGATCGCTCACTGGAAACATGAGCCATTGCACGACGTCGTCGAGCCTATGAGCCATCACGTCATCATGGCTTACAACGGCTCGATGCAGCGCATGGAGCGTCGGACAGGCAGATCGGTTGCGATCGGAACGTTTCGGCCCGGTGTATTGATAATCATTCCGGAAGGATCAAGCTCACGATGGGATATTCCGAAACCTGTTGATGTCGTTCAGCTCTATCTTCCTCACGCAGTGCTCAAGCGCGTCGCTGACGAAGCCAACACCGCCACACCGATCGACCTCGTGGAGCGAACGGCGCATCACGACCCCATTACGTCCCGATTGATCTTGAGCGCGACGGATGTCCTGGAGAGCAATGAGGCGCTGGATACGCTGTTCAGGCACCAATTAATAGACCTCCTGGCCACGCGTCTTCTGGCTGCGCACACCGGCTCGCCAACGACGATCCAGCCAACAATGGGCGGGCTTTCGCCGAAGGCCCTGCTCCGTGCCACCGACCGCTTGCGCTCGGACAGCGATTCGGACGTCTCGCTCGCGGCGCTGGCTTCGGATGCCGGTCTATCGCGCTTTCATTTCTGCCGTGCCTTCAAGGAAAGCACCGGGCTTTCGCCTCATGCCTGGCTGCGCCAGTACCGGCTCGAGCAGGCCATGAGCATGCTGCGCGATAGCGATGAATCCGTCGTCTCGATCGCGGCGGCCCTCGGCTACTCCTCCCAGACCGCCTTCGCCGCGGCATTCAAGAAACTGACCGGCGAAACGCCAAGCGACTGGAGACGTCACAAGCGTTGACGGCATTCGTTCTACCGTAACAAGCTTTTCCCCACAGCGGGAAATGTCCACGACGCAGTCGCACTTATGGCCGACCACGTCCATGGCTCTCCCCCACGGCATCACTGCGGTTCTAGCGGTGAGTGGGATATCGGCGGTATTTGGAGCGGCGCGTTCTCGCACGATGACACTCATCGACCGGGCTCAACCTCGCGATGGGTATTCCCGGGTTCTTGAAACATGATGCTGTAATCCGCAGACAACAGTCGAGCGCGTTGTCCGGCACGGCATCCCCTGCGATCTCTTGGACCGCGATCCAGCCGGTCATTGACGCGTTGTCGCCGATGGCAATGCCGCCGCACCGGCGAACACTTGCGCGGACATCGATACCGATGTCTCACTCGCGAGGCGGGCCTGTCGAGCTTCCACTTCTGCCGAGCCTTCAAGGAAAGCACCGGGATCTCGCCGCCCGTTCGGCTGCGCCACAGTACCGCTCGATAACCATGAACATGCTGCAAGTCGCCGACGCATGGTTTTTTTTCGCTGGCGGCGGAGCTCGGCTACGCGGTCTCGTACGCCCTCGCCGTGGCGTTCAGCGATTGGCTTGGCGAAAGCCCTAGCGCAACGCCGCATGCGTTAGCAGCAATCGCTCTGCAGGTACAGCAATCGCTCTGGCGCAGTCGCATCTTCGGTCCGCTAGATCATGAGGGTGCCCCACGCCCCAGCAGACGGAGACAACATGCTCAGGAAGAACTTGGTCGACCGGCTTGCAATCACTTCACGCCGAAAAGGCTTCGTGACCGCACTCGTGTACGGACTTTCGTTGGGAGTTCGCTTCACTTCAGCAGCGGGGGAGGAAATTCCAGCGCAGGCCGTGCAACGGACCAGTCCCGTGATTTCCATCATGTCCAAAGTAGGCGCCCAGCTCCCCTACCAGAACTGGGGCCCGAGCCCAGCTTTGCCCGTGACCCTTAACCGTGGCTGGGCATCCCCTTTCGGAGGCTGCCGCGCGGCTTGTGAAAACCCCATGCCGATGTCTTCGGAACCGAACTGCCTACCATAGGTCCGCCGGTCTTCTGTCCGCCTGTTCGCGTCGACGTCGATCGGAGGATGCTTGCCGCCAAAGAGAAGCGGCGGTGCACTACCGAGAAAATCAAACCAAGGAGTAGATCACATGCGACTTGTTATCATAGGAGCCGGCTTCGCTGGCATGTACGCCGCACTTTCCGCAGCCCGCCTGCGCGATATCCAGGGCGTTTCGCCCGAGGAGCTCGAGATCGCGCTGGTCGCGCCAGAGCCAACGCTGGTGGTCCGGCCGCGGCTGTACGAACCGAAGCCCGAGACCCTGACGGCGCCGCTGCTGGATGTGCTCAAGGCCGTCGATGTTACTTACGTGCAAGGCAGCGCCGAAACCATCGACGCCAAATCCCGCACGGTGGGCATCGTCGCCACCAAGGGTGCGAAGAAGACCCTTTCCTACGACCGGCTGGTGGTGGCGACCGGCAGCCGGCTATTCCGTCCGAACATTCCGGGCCTCAGCGAGCACGGATTTAGCGTCGACTCGCTCGATGATGCAATTGCCCTCGACAAGCATTTGCACGGCCTGGCGAAACGGCCGGCGGCGAACGGGCGTGACACGGTTGTCGTTGCCGGCGGCGGTTTCACCGGCATCGAGGCGGCCACCGAGATGCCCTCGCGACTGCGCGGAATCCTCGGCAAGGACGCCAAGACGCGCGTCATCATCGTCGACCGCAACAAGGCGATCGCGCCTGATATGGGCGAAGGCCCCCGTCCTGTCATCGAAGAGGCCCTGCGCAAGCTCGGCGTGGAGACCCGGCTTGGCGCCGGCATTACATCGCTGGACGAATCCGGCGTCACGCTTTCCGACGGCGAGCACATCGAGGCCGAGACCGTGATCTGGGCGGCAGGTATTCGCGCGGCACCGTTGACCCAGCAGATCCCGGCCGAGCGCGACAATTTCGGCCGCCTACTGGTCGACCGGGATTTGCGCGTGCCATCAGTGCCAGGTGTCTTCGCTACCGGCGATGCCGCCAGGGCCGCAAGCGACGATATCGGCAATTACGCGCTGATGTCGTGTCAGCACGCCACGCGAATGGGCGCTTTTGCCGGCAACAACGCCGCCGCCGAACTGCTGGGCGTTCCGACCAAGCCCTATCACCAGAAGGGCTATGTCACCTGCCTCGACCTCGGCGAAGCCGGTGCGCTGTTCACCGTTGGCTGGGAACGCAAGGTGGCGATGGTCGGCGAGGTCGCCAAGAAGACCAAGCAGGAGATCAACACCGTCTGGATCTATCCGCCGCAGCCCGAGCGTGCCGCCGCGCTGGCCGCTGCCGATCCGGAGCGTGTGACTGACGTGAGTGGCTTCTTCTAGATGCTTCACGCGAAACGGGCCGCCGCTTCTCGCTGGCTGCGCGGCCAACTCAACCGAGATCAGCCAGTACCTTGAACATGAAACAGGAGATCGAGCATGGACGTCGACACGAGCTTAGCCAACACCTCACACCGCAGTGGACCGGGGTCCAACGAATTGGTTCCGTCGCGCTACGCGGTGCAGGTCGGCGACATTGACGTGCTGGTCGTCAGCGACGGCGTGCTACCGCTCCCAACCGCAATGTTGGCACACAACATCGACCCGGCCGTCCGGGCGACCTGGCTGAAAGACATGTTCCTGCCGCCCGACGCCTACGATTGGGCGCTGAATGTGGTCGTGGTGCGTAGCGGCGACCGGACCATACTCGTCGATGCTGGGCTTGGGCTCGACCCGGACTTGCACTTGCCGCGCGCCGGGCAATTGATCAAGCGACTGGAGGCCGCCGGCATCGATCTTGCGTCCGTGACCGACGTGGTGCTGACCCACATGCACATGGACCACATCGGTGGGCTGCTCGTCGAAGGGGTCAAGGAACAGCTACGTCCGGACCTGCGGATCCACGTGGCGGCCGCCGAGGTCAAGTTCTGGGAGGCGCCCGATTTCTCCCACGTCGCCATGCCGCCGGGTTTCCCGGACGCGCTTCGATCGACCGCCAAGCGGTTCGTGAAAGAGTACCGCAGCCAGCTACGGCCGTTCGAGGAGCAGTACGAGGTGGCACCGGGAGTGATCGTCACTCGCACCGGCGGCCACACCCCCGGGCACAGCGTGGTCCGCGTGGCGTCCGGCGGCGACCGGCTGACGTTCGCCGGCGACCTCGTGTTCGCGGTCGGGTTCGAGCACCCCGACTGGTACAACGGCTTCGAACACGATCCCGACGAGTCGGCCCGCGTTCGTATCAGTCTGTTGCGGGAACTGGCTGAGACCGGTGGACTGCTGGTGGCCACTCACCTGCCGTTCCCGTCCGTCGGACATGTGGCAGTCGACGGCGACGCCTTTCGCTGGGTGCCGGTCTTCTGGGACTACTGATCGTACAGTTCGATCGAGAGACGCCTCGTAAGCGCTTCATTCGATACGGGCCGCGCTACCAGCGCCGGAGCGCGGCCCGCTCACTCAAAATCCTTTTGGAGCTCGACCTCGATGAAACGCGAGACCGTGCGTGCTTCGCAGCTCAACGGCTGCGCCTTCTGCATGAACATGCATGTCGAGGAAGTCCCACACCACAGTGAGTGCGCGCTCCCGTTGATGACCCTGGCGCAACCTGAGTGTCCGCGCAAAGATGCTGCTGGCTTCACGGACCCTCCGCACGGCGATCGCGCCTCGCAGCCGCGCGATGGGAGAGTGTGATGAACGTCGTTGTCTTTGGTTCAACGGGGTCGACAGGACGGCTCGTCGTTGAGTCCGCCTTGTCCGCGGGTCACGTCGTCACCGCCTTTGTCCGTGACCCAAAGCGCATGCCCTTGACGCATCCGAATCTCAGAATCGTCAAGGGCGATGCAATGGATGCAGCCTCGGTGGCATCTGCGGTCCAAGGTGCGGATGCGGTGATCTGCACGTTGGGGATGGTACCTCAGGCGAAGGAGGATCTGGGTCGACGCCAGCCCGGTGTCCCGGTTTGCTCGGTGGGAACCAAGAACATTCTGGCCGCCATGCCTCCAGGCCAGGGCCGACTCATCGTTGAGAGCTCGGTGAGTGTCGGTGAGAGCTACCGCACCGGGAGTTTTGGCGCAGGCTTCATGGTCAAGCTCGCACTCAAGGAGGTGATGGCAGACAAGGAGGCGCAGGAGGCAGCTGTCCGGGAGAGTGACTGCGATTGGACGATCGTTCGACCGGCGACGCTGACATTCAAGCGTGCTCGCGGAAACCTGAAGGCCGGGACCGATCTGCGCTGGAATATCACCTCAACAGCCACCCGCGCGGACGTGGCCGAGTATTTGGTCAAGATCCTCGATGATCCCGCGACATACAAGAAGGCCATAACGGTGCGCAACTAGGTTTGGCGACGAATTGCGGTGAAACCGCGATCTCCGCCGGTGGCGGCCGGAAAGCGAGTGAATTGGCAGAGCTGTCAGCGACAACAACCGTTGCAGGAGGGTATCGTGGTGCATGTTAACAAGAAGGCGGTCGGCTTGGTGCTGTGCCTCGGCGCTGTCGTGCTTGTGGCTGGTGGCTGGGCGTATGCCCATTCGAACGAGACATTCACCGACAACGCCTATATTCGCGGCGAAATGACCTCGCTCGCGCCGAAGGCTGCAGGCTACGTCACGGCCGTGGAGGTTCAGGATAACCAGACCGTTCGTGCAGGCGACGTCCTATTCCGGATCGACGATCGCGACTACCGCGCACGCCTGGCGCAAGCCGAGGCCAATGTCGAAGCCGCCCAAGCCCGCCTCACCAATGTCGATGCGGAGATCCAACTCCAGCATGCCCTGATACGGCAGGCCGAAGCTCAAAGACTTGCGAGCGTGGCCGAGATGAATCTGGCGCGCAAGGCCTCCGATCGCCGCCGCGAACTGATCCGCACCAACGCGATCAGCCAGGCGCAGGTCGATGAAAGCGATGCGGCGTTATCGAGAACCGAGGCGGGCGTGTCGGCGGCGGCGGCAACGGTGGAGGCCCAGCGGGCACGCATCGCCGTCCTTGCCAGCCAGCGCGAAGCTGCACTTGCTGCAGTGGCGCAAGCGCACGCCGCACGCGATCTCGCCCAGATCGATCTCGACCACACCGTGGTGCATGCGCCGGTCGACGGCGTCGTCGGCAACCGCCAGGTTCGCGTCGGCCGGCTTGTCACGCCGGGCACCTCCTTGCTCGATATCGTTCCGGTCAAGAACGTGTGGGTGGTGGCGAACTTCAAGGAAAGCCAGATCGAACATATCCGGCCCGGTCAGCGCGCCCGCATCAAGGTGGACGGCTATCCGAACCAGACGATTGAAGGTGTGGTGGACAGCTTTGCGCCCGGCAGCGGTTCTGCGTTCACCCTGCTCCCCGCTGACAATGCGACGGGGAACTTCATTCGTGTCGTTCAACGGGTGCCTGTGAAAATCCGCTTCGACAGAAATCCATTGCCCGGCCGCGTCGTGCCTGGCCTGTCGGCGCGTGTTGAAATAGATCGAGGAAGCGGCACATGACCGCGATCGCCGACGCCACGCCAGGCTACGACAGGCGCGCGGCAGGAAGCATTCTTGTCGCAGGCATCGTGCTCGCCACTCTGACGGAGGCGATCGCAAGCACCGTCCTGTCGCTCGGACGCAACGACATCATTGGCGACACCCATGCGACTCCCGACGAGTTCGCCTGGCTGGACATCGGATACACCGCAACAAAGCTAGTCGGGTTCATGGCCGCCTCCTGGCTCATGACACGCACCAGTCCGCGCCGCCTGATGATCGGTTCGACGCTGGTCATGGGCACGGCCTGCGGAATCGCCGCCATCACGTATCGGTTAGATCTGCTGGTCGCACTCCGCATCATACAGGGCTTCTCCGGCGGCACCTTGCTTGTCGCGGGACAGTCGATCATTTTCCTCGCCTATCCGCGATCCTACCAGCCGATCCTTCAGGCTCTGTTTGCGATGGGGTCCGTGGTCGCTCCTGCGACCATCGCTCCGGCGCTCCAGGGATGGTTGATCGACAGCCAGTCGTGGGCATGGATCTTCTTCGGCGTTATTCCGGTAGCCCTCGCCGCTATCGGACTTCTGCTGATCGCAGACGGCCCCAGGCCCGTTGCGGCTGCGCGCCTTCCGTTCGACTGGGTCGGCTTCTTGCTGATCTCAGTCACATTCTTCTGCTTCACCTATGTTCTCAACCAAGGCAGCCGATGGCGCTGGTTCGAGGAGCCTCGCATCGCGTGGCTGACCGTGATCGGCGCAGCCGCCTTGCTGGCGTTTCTCGGCCAACAGGCGATGGCCAAAAGCCAAGGCCTGTTCGATTTCACCTTGTTCCGGTCGAACGATTTTTCCGTCGCCTTTATCGTCAGTTTCGTCGCCGGTGCCGCCTTGTTCGGCAGCGCGTTCCTGATCCCGTCGTTTGCCGTGTCCGTACTCGCGTTCACGCCAAGTGAGGCCGGCCAGCTCCTTTTGCCGAGCGGCGCGCTTTTCGTCGGCGCGCTCCTCATTGCTGCCTTTCTCATGCAGGTCAGGGGCGCTCCCCCTATCGCCACGGTGCCGTTCGGAATCCTGATGATCATGGCCGCGATGTGGATGCTGTCCGGCTCGACCAGCGAAAGTGGCGCCGACGACATGATGGCCGCCATCCTGCTACGCGGCTTTGGACTTGGCTTCCTCTTCCTGTCGATCACCCTTATCGCTTTCAGCGACCTCAACAACCACAATCGAGCGTCCGGCATCGGTCTTTTCAACGCCGGGCGCCAGCTCGGTGGCCTCATGGGGGTAGCCGGGCTCCAGACCATGATCGACCACAATGTCACCACCAATGCCACGGTGCTTGGCGCGAGTGTCACCGCAGGCCTTCCCGCGGTCAGCGAGCGGCTGGGAGCGACGAGTGCCATGCTCGCAGCACGAGGAATGGACAGCGTGGCCGCCGGCCGGACTGCGATGGGTCTGTTGGGTCGAGCCCTCACCGGTCAATCCACGGTGATCGCTTTCGACACCGCGTTCGCTGCCATCGCTCTTCTTTTCGTCATCGCTGCGCCGGTGCTGGTCACCATCAAGATCGCGTTTGCCCTGCACGCGAAGAAGCGCGCGGCGCAGTTAGCCCGAACCGAGGAGCCGTACATGACATACCCCGCGTCGAAACCCTCCCGCCAAGCCAATGCCGTGTCGAGGCCAGACCCTCGCGCCGAGATCGTGCTGGCGGTCAGCGAGGCTCTCGCCAATCCGAGCGGCGCGCCCGCTCACCTCGACAATATCTTGGATCGAAGCGGATACTCGAGGGAAGACATTCTATCGGCATTCGAGAGCGTCGACGATCTCATTGTCGCGATCGCCGAACACAAAGCCTCCCTCATATCGCAGCCGTTGGTGAGGAGAGCGCACCCCGGCACCGTAGATGATGCACGCGAAACACTCATCGCGTTCGGCCGCGTTGCCTGGGAGGAGTACTCGACCACCCTGGTCGGGTTCGTTCGGATGATGATGAACGAGGGTGCACGCAATCCTGCGCTGAAGAAGCGGGTGCACGAGGCGGGACAAGCGATTGTCACACTCAAGCTACGGGAGTTTCTGTCCGCAGCAGATGAGCGGGGGATCCTGTCGATATCGGACGCTCAGCTATACGCCGAGCAACTGCTGGGACTATTGAGAGAACCGCTCTACCAGGCGCTGATGCTGACTCCGGCAATGAGCCTCGAAGCCCCAGCCGCCGACCGCGTCAGAGCCAGTATCGAAAGCTTCATTCATGGATGTGGGAGCACGAGGAGCAGGAAGCGATGAGCGCAGCCAATGATATTGGCCGGTCAAGATGGTCTGGCCCGAGCGAGAGCCCTTCAAGACTGAAGGTCGTCGGCGACGTCCCGGCGGACCTGGCGAACAGCATCGACGATAATGGGTCCCTGGTGACAGTCGACCCCGCCGACTGGATCGTCTGTTTCGTGCCCGGCCTTCGCCGGCAATGGTGGCATCGCTTCGTCCATCACAGGCATAAGCATGTCTTTGCCATGCGGCCCACGAGCACGGGGAGTTGGCTGCTCGTTGAGCCGTGGTGGACGCGCATGATGGTGACGATCCTGCCACCGGCCGATGCCGTCAGATTTCTTCGGTGGGGTGCGACGGGCGATATCCTGCGGGTCCGCGAAGCGGTCCCGGGCAAGGCGAGCCAGCTTCGCGGTTGGTCGAACTGCGCGGTTCTCTCGGCGTTCTTGCTCGGCCGACCGAGCTGGACATGGACACCGCACGGTCTCTACCGGCAGCTACTGCGCGAAAGGTCAACGCGGCGCGAGAACGTGCAGCAACTTCTCGTCGACCAGTTCACCAAAGTCGTCAGCCATTACTCGTCCAACGCGCTGAGTGTCAGTGCCGACCAGCTTTCCTTGCCACTCAGGGAACTACTCATCATCATTGGGCGCAATCTCCTCGAAACGATGATGACGCCGTCGTTGCTGGAGGTCTGTTATACAGCCATACTTGAAGCGGACCGCTACCCCGATGCGACACGGGCCTACGCGCAACATGGACCTACGCCAGCCATCGCGGTCCTTACGAAAATTCTGGCAAAAGCGAAGCAGGCCGGAGAAATCGATCTAGCACATTGCGAAGCCGGCGCCCGCCAGTTTCTTGGGATGCTCCATGGAAACGTCCATCTGGAGGCCGTGCTTCAGCTCGGCGACGTACCAACGCTTTCCGACATCGATTTGCGCGCTCGCACCGCGGTGAAAGTCTTTCTCGACGGCGCCGAGCCTGACGAGAGGACAGGAATCGTTGCGCGAGCGGCATTGACGGCATGACTGGTGCCACTCGCAGCGACAATCCTGCTGTGAGGTGGGGTTGCCATGGCCAGGATGCGCCGGTCTCTCTACATACTCGCAGCGCGGCGCAGCTGCCCCCATGCGTCGCCGACGACAAGAAACGAAGTGGGAAGATGCCGGCTATGTCGGCCGGCTCTAATCCAGACAGAACGTTGAAAGCGGTTCTGTCGGGCGGCCTTCGAGTCGGCTTCGCCTCCGCCTCGGCGGGTAAAGTAGATCACAATGCCGAGAGTGGCCCCGCCGATTGGTCGCCAAAATCACCGTTTGAAAAACCGTTTCAGTTCGGTCGTCTCAAACGGTTCGCGAGGGCAAGTCCTTGAAGAACTTGGTGGGCGCACCGGGGCTCGAACCTGGGACCCGCTGATTAAGAGTCAGCCTTGGGTTGAGAACGATCAATGACTTGCTGGTCGCACGACCGGGCTTATCCGACTGAAAGTGGGCGTTCGTCGCACGATCAAAGTGCTGCATTTCACCGGCTAACATCCGCGCGGTCGGAGCATCCGCGGGGTAGACCCTGGTTGGCGCCGTGTCTCTTGCAAGCTACCGTTGGAGCGGCTCACGCGGCGGATTGGAGCCTTTTCCGTTCCGATTGATCGAATCCTCGGGTACCCTCATTCCGCCGCGTCAGCGGAACTGGCGAAGTTGATAGATGGCTGCATGGAGAGCGGAGATGGGCCGGCTCGATAAGCAGATGGATCCGTTCCACCCTGCCGCGCATCTGACGACGGCGGATCGCGTCGCCGACAATCTTGGGCTTGAGCAAGTCGACACGTCGTCGTCCGTTGAACCGGCCCGAGAGAAAGCCGCCTCGTCACCCGCGCATTTTGGGTCGGGCCGGGCGGGGACCGGTGTAACGGGCTCTACCAATTGGATCGACCGAGCACGTCGCATCTGGCGGCGCCATCTCCAGCGCGATCAACTCCCCCGAACGACCGGGGGGTCTACGGGAAATTTCGAGCGCTGGTTGATCGCACTGCTGAGCGTCGGCTTCGTCGTGAGTTGCGTTTGCGCGATCATTGTCTTCATGCAGGTCAACGCGCGCAAATTGGAGATCGCAACACTGCAACGTGATATCATCGCACTCAAGCTACGCGTAGCCAGGCTCGATCAGATCGCAAGCACGAACGAGATGCGCGAAAAGGCAAGCCGTGGAATACCCAAACCGCCGTCGGAGATCCAACGCGACCAGGCTCCGCTCATCCTGTCACGTGAAGAGATTCAGCTTGTCCGAGACTATATCAAGCCTGCACCAGTTGCTGGCCCCGCGACTGAGACTACAAAGGTCGGCGATCCCGTCGTGGGAGAAACCGTTCCCTTTTCCTCTCCGATCACGGACAAGGTGCGGAAGCTGCTCGGCGCGAGATTTACCGTTCGCAATGGCGTTGTTGTCATCGTCCGCAGCGGCAGCCGTCACGCTGATGCTGTAATTGGGCCCAATTGACGAGAACTGGCCGCGATCGCAGTAGTCGATCGCCATCTTAAGGCTGGTTGTTCGGTGGTCTTTCAATGAACCGCCGGCTGCCATTGAGAAGCTCGAGGTTATTGGCGATAACCGGGTTGCCTGGATCGAGCGAATAGGCCTTCTCGAACTTTCGGCGCGCCGCACTCAGATTGCCGCGCAGCATGTACGAATATCCCTGGTCGTTCAGGACCTGCACGGTTTCGCCGCCCAGCCGGATCGCTTGGGCATAGGCCTGATCGGCGAGATCAAAGCGACGTATCCGATCATAGCTCGCCGCGAGTCCAACCCAGGCCGTCACGTCCTTCGGCGATTTCTCGACCGCATCCCTGAAATAGCGATTGGCTAACCCGTAGCTGCCGCGGTTGAAATGCTCCAAGCCCAGCCGTACCGGCTCGTCCGAGGGATAATATTTGACGTCCGTCGGCTCCTGCACGGGGTCCCCCCCAGGCGGCTCGACGGGAGCGACGACGGCAGCCTGCCTCAGCGTATGATCACACCCCGCAAGGCCGATCCCCAACCAGCAACAGGTCAGCATGAAGATGATACGTCGCATAACCCCTTGGTCCCCCGCACGTCGCAGCAACTTCACTGCGCCGTTCGCAAACAACATCGCCAAAACCACGCACTAAAAATCGTTACCTGCCGCCTACGCCTACTCCACCAACCGGCACTGATACTCCAGCAGTCGATCCAGCCCCCAATCCTTCTATGTTGACGTTCTGGGTTGGGGCAGTCCGCACGCCCATTTGTTTCGTCGCATCGCCGATGTCGGGAAGCTGATCCACCGGCTGTTTCGTGTTGCCATAGCGAGTCACGGCGGCGCCCACGCGCCGGGCGTCGTACGTGATCCTGCGATCACCGACGTTTCGCGGCCATGGATGGATTGTGTGGGTGACCGCGTTGACCTCCTTGGCATTGCCGGCACTCATCGTGATGGTGTCTGAACGCTGGAAATAGCGGTCCACCTCGTCATGACCGGCCACCCCGTAACATCCCCCGAGCAGCAGCGGTGCGAACAGAGCCAGATACCTGATGGTCATCTCCCGCTTCCTTCTCAGTTGAGCGTTTTTACGACGGGCTGGTTCGCAACAGCCGGTGCCGGAATGGTCGCAGTGACCTCGGGAGCGATGATGTGACCATAGGGTCCTTTAACGTCGCCTCCGGAGTTGACGTAGTCATTGTAACGCTTGCGCACCTCCATCTGGCCATTGAGAAAGAAATCGACGTCGTTGGCCGGAAGGCGGGAGTCGAGCGGTGACGCCAATTGCTGACCGGGCGCGGCCGGTGCGACCAGGCGCGGCGTCACGATGATGACGAGATCGGTTTCCTCCTGCTGGTACGACTTGCTGCTGAACAAGGCTCCAAGCACGGGCACCGAACCGATCCAGGGCAATTGCGAAACGTCCTGACGGTTGCGGGTTTGCAGCAAGCCGGCGATCGCAAAGCTCTGGCCGTCCCGCAGCTCCACCGTGGTCCGTGCATCGCGGCGGGTCAACGCCGGAACTGTCGTCCCCTGAATCGTCACTGCATTGGCGAAATCAAGCTCGCTGACCGACGGCTCCACCCGAAGGTTGATGACCCCCCGCGAGAGCACGGTGGGGACAAAGGCCAGTTCGACACCGAACTTCTTGTAATCGATGGTGATGGTCGGAAAGCCGGCTGCGGTCGTGTTCGGAATCGGCACTGGAAACTCACCACCGGCCAGGAAGCGCGCTGCATCTCCGGAAAGCGTGGTCAAGTTCGGCTCGGCCAACCTGCGAGCCAATCCTTTGGTTTCCAGCGCAGAGATCAACAAGTCCACCGAACCGCCATTGCTGGTTCGGACGATGCTGGTCAACAAGCTTCCGAACGGGACCGGAGCTATGCCGCCCGCTGTGCCAAGAAGCGTACCAGCTGTTCCGAGTAACGGCAGGCTGCCGGTTGGGGGGGCACCGACTTGGCCGCCGCCAACGCCCAGGGGGCTATTAGCGGTGTTGATACCACCAATCGGTCGCCGGCCCGCCGTAGTGCTCAAATTGCCACGTCCCGTATTCGCGACGTTGGTCCCGTTGGCATTCGCTGCGTACAGGTTCACACCGAGGTCGCGGCCGGCATCCCGGGTGACCTCGAGAAAACGCACCTCCAGCATCACCTGCTGCGGCGCCGCGACACTCATCGCGTTGACGACAGTGCCCCCCTTCGCGACTGTGCTGGTGGCGATCGCCATGGCCCGCTCGGCCGTAACCGCATCGGCGGCCGTTCCGCTGAGCACCACCTGGCCCTCGGAAGCCGAGACGCGGATCCCGTGCCCGCCAGTGCTGCTGCGGATGTTCTGCTGGAGATTGCCGGTATCGATCACGACCTCGACGTCGAGGATGCCGATCTGCTTCATCGAGGAGTCGAGCAGGATGACGTTGGTGGTGCCGGTCTGCTTGCCCTGGACGTAGATCAGGTGATCGCTGAGCGACTTCACGTCCACAATGTCGGGCGAGCCGGCCACGATAGTTGCGAAAGCCGTATCGACCTTGAAGGTGCGTGACTTGTTGACCACCACCTTGACCCGTTGGACGTCGTTCATTTCGCTGACGAAGACGCCGCCGCCGGAGGAGCCCCGCCGGTCTGCCGCCATCGCGCGGTCAGCGGACGCAAAGGAGGCGAGCGCCGCGCCAAGACCCATCACGCTGAAGGCGAGAAGCTCCCTTATCTTACCTGAAATGCGATCGCCACCCATTCGAGTCCCCCAACTGCGATCCGCGGCTCCCCCGCAAATCTACGTGCTCGACATCCCCAATAGTTCCCCTCTGCGCACCACGCCGCAGAGCTTACAAGATGTCCGACTACAATTCGTTACTTCGCGTTTCCAAGATCATCGTCCTTGATGCTGCCTGCTTGCAAGAAGAGACGCTTCCCGCACAGCCTCAAGTGGCAAAGAAAACTTTCCAATGTTGCGGGCGCGCATCATTTCTCTCTGCAGCTCCGTTCAGAACTGCTGCAGCACGACCACGTTTGCGCGAGATTCCGTCGTGGCTCACGATCGAACGGCGTCGGCTCGTCGTCTCCAAACGGCACTTGGCCAGACTCAGATTGCTTTGGTGCAGTACGATTCCGAGGGGTTTGTCCAGCTCGAGCGCCGACCCGAGGCGATGTCGGCCAAGATGGGTAAGGCACATTGCCATATTTTGCCTAAAAGGGAATCTGCGTTGACGCGCTCGGCGCATTGAGTGCTGTGCCCCATATCGGCATCAGCATCGTGAAGCCGGCTTGAGAAGCGGTCACGGTCAAATTGCTGCCGCTGGATGCCACGCTCAGCGTCGGCGTGAGACCGCCGCGATACAGGAACGGCGCGGCAGTCTGCTTTGCGGTCGTGGACATGGGATCGCCCCCGCAGATTGACGGCGACTGAGGCGGGCTTTGAAGCAAGGCGGGCGTGTAGCAGCTGATCATGACCGCTCGGGCCCCGGCGCTCGCGAGCGTCCGCAAGGACTGCATCGTGATCGCATAGCGTCCGAGATCGAAGATGGCGAAGATCAACATAAAAAGGGACACAAAGGCGAGGATGAACTCGAACGATGCGATGCCCCGCTGATCGAGCTTTCTCATCACTGCACCAAGCGGACAACTTGGGTGTAAGGGACGGTGACCGGATTACATCCATCCGTGCTCAGGAAGCCGCCACCGCCCATGGTGAGTGTCTGGGCGATCACTTGTGAACAGGTCGTATTGGTACTTTGTGTCGCTCCGTTCCAGGTCACGTCGACATGCGGGAAATACATCGCACCACCCAGCCTTACCGTACCGCCGGTGATGTTGACTTTATTACTGCTCTTGCTCGGCGCCTGATCATCAATCAGAACGCCGTTCAGATCGGAAGAGAAGGTGTTGGTGTAGGGAGCGGACAGCTCAACGCTGGCGCCGCCAGAGATGGAAATGCTCGAATCCCCGAGTAATACCAGAGTGACGCCTTCGCCCGTGCCTGCCGGTGGCCAGGGCCTACAGGCACTGCAAGTGATGGTTCCGCCATTGAATCTTATCGTGCCATTGTAGAAGAAGTACGTGCCCGGACTAAAATCTACCGCGTCCCCGGTCGTGCACGCTAGGTTGCGGTACAGGTTAGTGCTGCTCGGCGGGGTATTGGGCACCAACGTACCGCTGCATGCCAAGTCGTTTGGCCTCCCGCTCGAGGTCAAGCTGTTGAACGATTGGCTGTCCAATTTGCTGAGCGGATTGTTGGCGTACGGCATAAAGTAGTTGTGCGTAACGCCCGGATTGGCGCAGGTGTTCGCCGGACTACATCCGGTTACACCAAGGACGGCCCATCCCGAACCGGTGAAAGAGGCAGTGCTGGCAAACTGAACACTGGCATCCGACATTATCGGGCAACCCGTCCCGTTATTGCTGACGTTACCGGCGATTTTAAGCGCCCCTCCGCCGCCGTTCGGATCAGGTCCGAGCGCCAAGGCGCACACCTTGCTCGGCAGTTCGACCAGAGCGATGGCTTGAGCGGGGATGTTGACGGTCGTCAGACCCAGCACTGCCGACAAGTAGGCCGGCTGCTGCTGGCTGACCATGGCGCGAACGGCGTTACCGCCGCCTCCTGCGGGCGGCGCTGTGAACGCACCCGCACTGTAGCTGCCGATATCGATCTGCACGGCCCGCGAGATTCCTGCTGGAAGGCTTGTCGCACAGTTGGTGCCCGGATAGGCCGTGTCACCGGAGTTGCAGAACCCGTTCTGCGCCGCGAATTCCTTTGCTTGATAATCCACTGATGTATCGCAGAGCACACCAGCATTGCCGCATGCAAGTCGCAGGGCGCCCGAGTAGGCCGCGGCATCGGCGGCATTCTGCGCGTGCTGCCTGGTGACGTACCACGATCCCGCCTCGGCCCCGAGTGCGACCACGCCGATGAGCGGAATCAGCACGATGACTGTTGCGAATGCGGCCGAGCCTCGTCTGGAACGGAGCAGACTGCGCATGAGAACACCTACTGGAAACGTTCGGAGTAAGGCAGCGTGTACGTGCAACTGCTGGGGCACAGCACCGACGTCAACACAATCGGGGCCAAAGTGACGGTCGTCGAAAACGTAAAGTACTTGGGAGTCAAACCAAGGTTGCCGGAGTTGCAGGCTGTGCTTCCGCACATGACCTGGATGTTGCCGATGGTATGCCCGGCGACCGTTGTCTGCAGCGTCGACACCCAGGTCCCCGGGTTCGCCGGGTCGGGCGGACTCTTGTATTGAATGTATTGTCCGAATGAGCGCAAGGCCGACCACGCAGAGATAAACCGGAAGCCCGCGGCAGCGACGTCGGCAAGCGGCATCAGCAGGAACGACACCATGAAAATGTAAACGATGACTGTCTCAAACGCGACGGCGCCGCGCTGATCGGCGACGAAGGACCCTTTACGATACGCGCGCCTGCCTCCACGGGGACTTGCCACGTGCGATCGCGTCACCCGAGCCGCAGCGATCTGAACCATGTCCACCACAATCCGGCCACGCATAGCCGCTCACCAAACGTAAGGAATCACTCGCCAACGTGATGCTTCGTAACTCGAATACTCGGGGCAATTGCGCCGAAGCAGGTCTTCTTCGTAAAGGATTCGGCAGACCTGAATGCCTATATGCAGGACCAGGACCATCACCGTGACCGGTGTCAGGTATTGCAGCACGACGCCCAGCACCACGATTTCTTCGGCGACATAGAGCGGGTGCTTGATCCATCGATAGGGTCCGGTCTGGACCACCGAGCGCGCCTGCGGCACCAGGCTGAACGACCGACCCAGATGTCGGATCGTGACAAGCATCATGATCGTGCCGACCAGCACACAGGCGGTCGATGCCAGGTTGGGCAACGTGTCGTCGGTTTTGCCGAGGAAGCTGATCGACCACGGCAGATAGCTGCCGACGAAGGCAGCTATTCTTGGAAGCAGGCCGTCGGCATGCGCCTTTGCCGGTGAGCGCGTCATGATCAACAGTGCCAGGAGCATGTAGAAGATGCCGAGGCAAAAGCTCGACAAGAGCGAGGGCCACGGATCGTGCAGCGACGCCCCAATCCTGACGGCGACGCAAAGAGCCAGCAACAAGAACCACAAGCTGCCAAGCAGCCGCATGATCCGGTCGTAAGATCCGCTCTTGGAGAGGGCAATTGTGCTCATGGCTACTTTCCGAAGCTGGCGAACGAACGCACGAGGTGAAGAACGGGACTTCCCCCCATGATGACGAACATGGCTGGGAGCAGGAACAGCACCATCGGAATGGTCAGCTTGGCGCCCAACTTGTGCGCCCTTTCTTCCAGCTTGGTGATGCGTTCCCGCCGCAGGTCGAGCGCGATACTGCGCAGCGCCTGGCCCAACGGCGTTCCGTACTGCAAGCTCTGGCTGATCATCGTGCCGAACCGGCGAAGACCATCCGAAGTGACCGCCAAATTCTCGAATGCTTCGACGCGGCTTGGCAGTATCCGGAGATCATCAAGGAGTCGGTGCAACACCCAGGCCATGGCAGGATTGGTCGACTTCATTTCTTCGGCGACACGCCCCAGCCCGCTTTCCAGGCCCATTCCCGCCTCGCTGCACACGATCAGCAAATCGATCATATCCGGCGTGCCCAGCCGAATGGCAGCATCAAAGCGCCGCTTCATCACCGACAGAGCCAATCGCGGACCCAAGATTCCGATCACCACACCCATCAGCGTGAAGACCAGCACGTCGGCAGGTCTCCTTCCCGAAAGTTGCGCCAGAAGCAGCGCAATGACCGGCAGCGCGAACATGCTGACGATCTTGATGCCGATCCAGATCGGCAAGGTTCTATGATGATTGAATCCAGATGAGTGGAGGACCGTTCGTAGCTCCTCCAGATTCTCCTCGGCGTAGAAGCGCCGATAGCGCATGCCCAGCCACGAGAACCAACCGGTCAGGTCTTTGAAGGGGGCTGAACGGTAAGGGATACCCATCACGGCGTTTGAGACCCGCGTGTCCAATGCACGGACGTGTAGTTCGCGGATGATCAACATGAAGGCCGCCGTTCCAGCTACGACTGCGAGGGCCGCCAGCCCGAGACCAAAAGTCATAGTTCTGTTTCCCGCCTGACCATCCAACTTATCACCAGATGCCCGATGAGCACCGAGACTACCGCGTAAGCCAGAAGCTTGTTTCCGGTCGGGTCAGTGAACAGCAGATCGACGTTCTGCGGATTGGCCGCGTATAGCAATGCTCCGGCAATCAGGGGCGAGATCGTGAGTGCTCGCGAGGAAAAGATCACTTCTCCCGCCAGCGCCTTGGCGCGAGCAGCGAGCGCAACACGCTGACTCACCGTGTCGCCCAGCGTCTGCAAGGTCTCGGCCAAGCTGCCGCCGGACTTCAATTGAACCGCAAGTGTCACCGCAAACATCGCATACTCTGCCACTTGCGTTCGCCGATAGACGCCTTCGACGGCTTCCTCCGGAGGTCTTCCCAGATTCATTTCGCTGCACACGATTGCAAATTGTCCAGACGTCGGTTGCGGCATTTCGCGCGCGATGGTGCGAAATGCTTCGTGCACAGGCAGACCCGATCGAACCGTACTCGTCACCAGCTGAATGGCGTCAGGCAGCTGCCGGAAAAGTTGACTGGCGAACCGACGTTGCTGCCAGCCAAACAGACCTCGCACGACTACCACGGCGGCAACCGCAGCCGCGACAGACACGTAGAAAACGGAAAATCCCAGCAGGCGATTAGCGTAGAAGATCGCTGCTACGGCGATAGCGGCAGCAAGCAGCACATACGCCGGATGCCAGGCGTGAACCATCTCGGGCCTGTAATTGGCCAAACGGTGGAGAAGCAGATATCGGGAGCCGGTCTCCGCCCGGCGAATGGATGGCAGGCTAGCCGGATGGGAGGCCGGTAGAGCGACCGCCAGCCGGCGGGCCATACGTCGCTCCCGGCCGTCGAGCCATAACGAGCCGACGGCTGCGCACATCGCGAGCACCAGAACAGCGACGATCACGGCCTCAGGTATCATATCTGCCTCACTGCCTCGGCCCAGGCGCGATCGAGCCCGAAATAGACGAGACGGCTCTTGAATTTCGGGACTGCAAGGGTGGCCCGGTAAGTGCCCGAGATCCGCCCATTGTCGTCCTCCTCCTGGTATTCGAATGTTGCGATGTCATTGGTGGTGATCACATCCGATTCCAGCCCCATCACCTCGCTGATCTGGATAATGCGACGTTGCCCATCGCGCATGCGTTCGACTTGCACGATGAGATCCAGTGCAGCGACGATCTGAGTTCGAATGGCTCGCGACGGCAGATTCACCTGCCCCATCTGCACCATGTTCTCGATGCGGGTCAGGGCGTCGCGAGCACTATTGGCATGGACCGTGGAGATCGAACCATCATGGCCGGTGTTCATCGCCTGCAGCATGTCAAACGCTTCGGCGCCGCGCACCTCGCCCACGACGATCCGGTCAGGACGCATGCGCAGCGCATTCCACAACAGATCGCGCTGTGTCACCTGCCCCGTGCCTTCAAGGCTGGGAGGCCGGGTCTCCAGGCTGATCACGTGCGGCTGCTGGAGCTGCAACTCCGCCGCATCCTCGATGGTGACGACGCGTTCGCTGTGATCGATGAACTGGCTCATGGCGTTGAGCAGCGTCGTCTTGCCGGACCCGGTGCCGCCGGAGACCAGGACATTGAGCCGACACCGGGCGGCAATCTCCAGCAATTGTCCGACGGCTGCGGTCATCGAGCCGTTTTCGATCAGTGCGGCGATATCCAGGCGGCGGCTCGGAAACTTTCTAATCGAGATGCAGGGGCTGTGGATCGCCAGCGGCGGGAAGATGATGTTGACGCGGCTGCCGTCGGACAAGCGGCAATCCACCATCGGACTGGATTCGTCGATGCGCCGTCCAACTTGCGCGGCAATTTTCTGGGCCACCGATGCGATGTGATCATTGTCGCGGAAGCGCACCGCGATCCGCTCCAGCTTGCCGGCTCGTTCGACATAAACGTTGCTCGGCCCGTTAATCATGATGTCGTTGATCGATTGATCGAGCAGAAGCGGACGCAGCGGCCCATAGCCGGTCATGTCGTCGGCAATCTCGTCCGCCAGTTGAAGCTGCTCGCGACCCGACAGTTCGAGCCGTTCCTCATTGGCGATGCCATGGATGATTTCCTCGATCTGGCGCCGAAGGACGTCACGCGAAACAGTTGCGGCCACCGATGGCTCAATCTGCTCAATGACGCGTTCGCGCAGCGAAGCTGGCATCACCGGCCGGTCAATCGAAGCCTCGTCGCGCCTTGAGGTTGATGCAGGCACGCTTGGCGTCGTTGCAGCCAAGCTCGGCGTCGATGCAGGCAAGCGAACCGGCGTTTCCTCGTCGCGCCTACCAAACTTTCTCATAGCCCCAGCAGCCTCCTCAGCCGTCCCTTCTGCTCGGCGCCAATCCCCGTGATCTCCCGTACGATCGGCGCGAGATGGCGTCGCAGTGCAGATACGTGCTTCAGCGCGGGAATTCCGAGATTGACCGCCTGGGTCATGCCCTTCCCGAGATCGGGTACGACCATGTCAGGCTCTGTCCCCAACGCCTTGACCACCGCGGCCCTGGGAAGGCCCCCCGGGCGATTGGCACGGTTCAGCAAGGTGAAGACCCGATCCCTGCCGGCAATGTTGGTGACGGCGGCCCGCAGTGCGTGGGCATTGCGAAGTCCGGTCACCTCCGCCTCCAGCAGCACCAGCACGTGCCGGGAAAGAGAAATCACCGGATGGATGGATGACGGAAACGGGACCGGGACATCGACAACGATGTAGTTGAATCGTTGGCGGAGCAGGCCAAGGACGTGCCTCACGCCCGCTTCGGTGATGTCGAGCTGAGCGTCCAGCTCCTCATCGGCGGAAATCAGGCTAACCCGCTCGTTGACTGCGATTGCGGCGCGCTCGAGGAACAACGTGTCCGCCCGCATCGGGTTCTCCAGGGCGATGCGCAGGCCTGGTCCGGGCTGAACACCCAGCATCACCGCTGTTTCGCCGCCTTGAAGATGAAGATCGAGCAGCGCGACCTTGGCCTTGGTGGTCTCCGCCAGTTGCAGCGCAAGATTGATGGCGATGCTCGTTGCGCCGGCACCGCCCTGCGCGCCGCAGATCGAGATCACATGCCCGCCTCGGTCGGTCGGCGCCGGCGCACGATCGCCCAGCAGCTTTGGGCGCAGCTGGTCCAGCACCATGTCCCGCGTGATCGGTCTCGGCAGGTACTCGGTCAGGCCGAGTTCCATAAGCGCGCGATAGAAGGTGATCTCCCTGCTTTCACCGATCAGAGCCACCCGGACATCGGGCGGACAGACGCCGGCCAGCCGCTCCAGTTCGGCAAATGGATCATCGATACCACTGATGTCCGTCACCAGGGCGAATAGTTCGGTGTCCGTTTCGAGCATCCGTATGGCATTGCGGATCGTGCCCCGCTTGATCGAAATATTGCTGCCTTCAAGGCCCTTGCGCAGAGCCGCGGCACTCAATTCGTCATTGACGAAGCAGACGATTCGATTGCGGGCGACAACAGACGTCGCTTCTTCAGGAGTGCTGAGGGCCGCTATGTTAACGCTCATCAACGTTTCTCCAGCAACTTGCCTGCCTGAACCACCATCGTCGCTCCGCGGCGGGACACTTCCGACCCGTCGCAGTTGATCGGAACGTCGCCGTCGGCAGATTCCTGTTTCCTGACGGAGTATTGTTTTATCTGACCACCGGAATGAACAACGACCGCTGCTGTCCGGCCGGCAATCGCATTTTGGCGGGCGATTTCCGGCGACACATCGCAGCTGGACATGGCGCCAGTGTCCGCCGTATCCCACTGCTCGACTGCGGCCCGCACCGCCAGGGAAAGCGTTCCGAGCTGCCTTGCGACCGTGATCTTCTTGACCTGGTCCGGGGCAAGCTCCAACGATACAGTCTGCGCTTGCTTGCCGGCCACCGAGCCGGCTACCGAGCTTACGGTTCGGCCACCCTGCATGATTTCCTGGTCAATCGCGATGACTCGAACGTTTCCTAGAACGGTCTCGCTCAGGGCCCGGCGCGCGGGATCTGCCTTCTCGAACACCTGGGTCAACAAGACATCAACATGATCACCCGGCCTGATCAGCCCCGACACGCCAGACTCCTCGTCCACCTTGATGCTGATCGCGCGGCTATCCGGTGCCAGGACGCTGGCCAGGAAGCCACGATCCCGAGGTCGCAATACGTCCTGCAAGGTGATGGGACTGCCAGCGTCGACGAACTTGCGGACCAGAGAGCCGGGAAGTCCGGCCTTCGAGTCCGGTGTTTCCAGGATCGCCCCTGCGGGAAGGCGTTCAGGCGACGCCGAGCGCACGGCGAAATCTTCTTCGCGGGCCAATGTACCTTTCGACAGCGGACGTGCCGCGACAAAATACCCGACAGTCGAAGGAGGCGCCGGCCCTTGCGCCGTAACCGTTACCGGAACCTGTTTCGGCAGGTTCATGTTGTAGGCGATCAGCCCGAATGCGGTGGTTGCGAGCAAGAGCACCAGGATGATCGAGAGGCGCAACGTGGATGACATGTCAAAATCCTCTGCTCGAGATGGTCCAGATGCCACCGCACGCTATGGCCACCCCGTAAGGCAGGGGCGCGTGTCGCACGTGGCGCCAGCGCTCGATCGCGTAGACGCGCCGTGCGAGCGACGAACCGACCGGCGCCAATTTCGGATATGGCAGGACGCGCATCACCAGATGCACCAGGGCAAGAACGCCCCCGGCCAGCGCGGTTACCGCCAGCAACTCAATCAAGCCCGTCGGCGGCAGGCCAATGGCCAAAGCTACCAGTAACTTGACGTCGCCCCCGCCAATCCCGCCACGCTGGTAGAGCGCGAGCAGCAGCAGGAACAGGAGCGTCGCGGCGATGAGGGATTCGGCAAGTTGCATTGGGCTGGCAAGCTGACGGGCGATCCCGAGCAGCGCCAGCAAGAGACAGACGTCATTTCGGATCGTGCGGGTCGCGACGTCGAGCGTTGCGACATACAGCAACAACGAGATTTCCAGTATCGAGACGATGGAAGAAACCCAGCTCATGCATGCCTCAGGGTGGTGGGAAGGCACAGCAACAATAAGAATGGAGAGAAATAACATTCGGAGGGGGACACATTCCGATGCCCCCCTCTGGCCGGACGGCCGTATCAGACTGCCGCAGTAAAAGCGGTGGTGATCGCGGTGATCCCGCCTGTCAGCGCGGTTCCGATCGCACCGCCGGCCCCAACGCCGAACACAGCTGACACTGCGCCGATGATGCAAACCGCGACGATGATGTACTCGAATGACACCACGCCGTCCTGGTCCGTCCGCAGACGCTTCAACGCTTCCTTGGTCTCGATGAAATGATGCAACATAGAGGAATCCCTTCTTTCAAGATGGATTTTTCAGACACCTTGGCAACTTCAGCGGCTGCGGATTTATCTCCGGCCCCGCCAGCGACAAACTATTCATTAAATACTTATTAGCGTCAACATTTAATATATAATTCCGATTTTAAATCGACGCACTGCGAAGCGAGCCGTCACAACAATCTCAGAATCGACAAAAGCGCCGTAAATCAAATACGATAGGCCGAACCAACAATCGGATCCTGGGCAGAGCGCTGGCTGGAGTCGGTAAGCAATCACCGGATTATTACGGATGAGCAGCGCTATAATAAGATTAATAGGTAATCATGTGAGGGCGATATAATCGACCGGATGCTGCGCCCCTGGCCCGCGCACATGGAGCAGATTTCGCGACGTGCGAAGGCGCGACGCAGCACATCTGTCACGACGGGTGAGGTGATCCGTTCGAAGATTCCGATCGCACTGATCGCTGCCTTGCAGCCGCATGATTCCCGTCAGTTGCACCGGTGTGCCGCAATCATAGGGGCTCCTGGACCCCACCTTGCGAGGCGGACCATCGCGGGATGGTGGTACGCTCTAGAGCGTAGCGCGCAGCCAGGACCCGTCATCATTGTTACGGGCTCGGTAGCCGGCGCATCTGCCCTGGGTGCGGGAAAAGCAAAACAACCGATTATTTTATTATTGTATATAATCATGATGACTCCATCACAAAATTAAAAAATATGTTGGGGAAAAGAAAACCTGGGAGGTTGGAATGGAAGCTGCCCGCCGCTTTCGCGCAATGGCCTTGCTTTGCCGTCAGACTGCTGTACTCCAACCTGCGCGAAGCTGGAAATTGCTTGCAGAGGCAGAGTACTGGGAACATCTGGCCGCCGCGGCCTTAGCTCATTGAGCTTCAGTCGGGCGTTCTTTGTCTTCCGTTTTCGTCGACTTCCTAGTTAAGTCCTTTTCTGAGGCATGTGATGTCGAGTACGCGTCAAATTTCTTCTAGTGCTGTTCTGAGCGAACGGCACCAGGCGCTTCTGGAGGAGCTCAGAGAGGTGGAGAAACTTCGAAGTAAGCTCCGACATCTAGAAACAAAACCAATCGGCAGAAGGCGGCGTACCAAAGCGAGCGGCATAGCTAGAGCCGTTTAGAGACCCGCCGGATCCGAGGATAACCCGGCTCACTCGCGCGGTCGATGCACGGATTGCCCGCGTTCCTCGCGTCCACCTCTACCTTGAAAGAGGACTAGGCGGCTTTCATCTGCGCCTAGCGAGCCTCGGCGATGACGTCGCTACGACGCGTCGCCAACCAGCCAGGCCGGGGTGCCTCACAACACTTGAACGAACTCGGCGGCGAGACCGGCCGCCCATTCAGGGTCGGGCGTTAGCTCCGACTTTCACTCGACGTTGCACTTCGGAACACCGCAACGAGCCGATCGCCTTCCCAAAGCTCAACGTCGTGCTCGTCATGCATTTGCTCGGCTCGGCGTCTCGCCGCCTGCTCGTCAATACAGTCGAGCTTTGCAGTGCAGATCACTTGCCGGCTGCCGTCCACCACGAAAACCTTATACCGCATGATGCCGTCCGATCCAAAAAGGTGACGATCATCGTACCCGAATGTCCGGTTAAGGCAGCGCCAAACTAAGTGCGATGCAACGGAACCATTGTACGTGTGGCAGTTCGGCGATACGTGCTCGTTCAATCCGTCGGTCGCGCGGCGGCAGTACCTCGTATGTCGCCACCTCAGTGGCGTAGTCTCACTGCGTGCCGAAGCGTGTGGCTCGAGCTTAAGAGCGAGAGGCCACCAAGCGTCATCAGCAGCCCACCGAGCCAGCCCGTCCAGCTGCGCGCTTCGTCGTGCCCCTCTGCAGTGCGCGGGCCCAGCGGCATATCTTGAGGTGGGTCGGCAGGCGCGGCGGCGAGAAACTGCCCAACGTTGACTTGATCCGGCACGGAGTGTTCGTGCTTGAGCTGGTTGCGGGGAATATCTCCGACGGGAGCCGCCGACATCAGGGTAGCACCCGTGCCGAGATCGGAAGTGGCATCTGCTACCTGCATTTCCGTTACAGGCGTCTGGGATTGCTCGGGCGGTGCAGAGCGCAGCAACTCCGCGCGCGCATCAACGATCACGCTCCGCGTGGTCTGCGTGGTCCGGTTCTCGTCGAAACTGGCGCTACGGTCTTTGGCCGCGGGAGCCCGAATGGGTTTCTTCACCGTCGCGATGCCCTCGGCCAGGAACCAGCATCTGCGACGACCGTCCGTTCGGTAGACCCAATGCTGTCCGCCACTGGTCGAGGTACCGGGACGCGGCGCGCATTCGGCTTGCGGCGGAGGGGTGGTTACCGTGGGTTGGGACGTAGCAGTATTGAAGAAGTCGGTTAGAGGATTGGAAGACGCAGGCGTCGCCGAAAAACCTCCGACAAGGAGCAAACTGGCGAAGTACAATCGCAAATGTCCGGACATCGGAAACTCCCGGGTGCGCCCCCGCTTGAGCCTTAGCGGCGACAACGGCCCCCATGCGGCTTAAATCGGGCAACGCGATGAATTAATGGTATTCTTGGCCACCTAATTTATATGCCGGTCCAGCACTCCAGGGATGCCTGCAACAAGGATAGGCCGATGGATTCATCGGTCATCTGAGTTGCGCCGGGCCTCGATCCGCGGCGTAGCCGCCCGGTCGATTGCGATAGTTGCGCCCGTTCCCGAACACCAAAGCAAAACTTGCCGAGGGATGAGTTCGTGGATGTCGCGATAGGTGGACACCCCCGCTACGAATTAAATACTCCATCGCGATATTGCCATCGTCGCGCCTTTCTCCCTGCCACCTAGCGGATTTAAATGTGGATTGTGCGATCAATATTTAACTGGCGGCTTGCCTGCTCCCTGATTCCCGACTTGTGTGCCCGGGCCTTCTGCCCAAGATTCGGATTGGAGCCATGAACACCGCGCATTTTAATTCGCTCTCCGTTGACGAGCTCTGGACCCTTCACCAAGAGGTCGCCGCCAAACTCACTCAGAAAATGTTGGTGCAAAAAGCACGTTTGGAGGAAAGGCTGCGCAGCATTAGACTGGCCAGCGAGGTCACACGGCTCAATTACAAGCGCCGTCGTCCATATCCGCCCGTCCGTCCCAAATATCGCAATCCGAAGAACCCAGCGGAGACATGGTCGGGTCGTGGCAGGCAGCCGCGATGGCTGCGGCCGCAGCTTCGAAGCGGCCGAGACTTGGACGATTTCCTGATCGATCAGGCTTCAGCTCAAAAGCGCCAGACAAATTGAGCGCCGATTGCGGCATTTTGGGTTGGGAATGCTGGCGCCGGCTGTTTCCCGATCTGAGATTTTCACATTATCGTTTTAACGCGGGTCATGACTATGGTTGGAGCCATTGGCCGTAGCGACCGCACTTGCGATCCGGCTGACGGTCTCGCTGAATCGCTCGGGGGGCCCGCGGCGCAGTGAAGACATCGACGAGAACTCAAGCGCACGATGGCCCGACTCTAGTCGTGATGCTCTCTGAAGTGCCGCCTAACCGCATTCCACGCTCGAAGGGCTGGAAGGAGGAGGACGACGAAAAGAACTCTGATTGCAACTGGAGTCATCCCGCGCTGCAGGAGTGGTGGTTCGCGACCATCCGAGCGACCGGCCGTCGTGTTGATCGTCGCCGGAGATGGAATTGCTGCGTGCCGAGTAGGTGCCGGTCTGCGCGAGGGCAGGACAGCTACAACGAACAGAACGTTCACCAGCAGCCATATTCCCACTATGAGAAGGACACTACGCACGAGAACGACCATCGTTGATCTAATCTGCCGAGCTTACTCCTGCCTCATGCCCGGCACGCAGCCGGCAACACTGCGTTCGCGGACGGAACCGTTTCGCTGCAGCCGGCACATTTGGCATCCGCCGATGCCATCAGGCCCTGAGCGCTTCGCGAACGCCCAGGATCGCTCGCAGCCTAGTCGGGCGCAACACTCGCGTCTGTGCGCTTTCGAACATTCATGCCCCTTCAGGTATGCCCGTTCTGTGCATCATCGGGCGAGAGCCGGACAGAGATAGCTCATCAGCCAGGACGGCCGACCTCAGCCCGCAGTCCCTGAACAGGGGCCGGGTCATGGAGCATGGCCAAATATCGCAGCACGATGAGCGACGAATTTGGCGGTCCGCATCGAACCAGTATCGAGTTTCGGCAGTTGACTCCCGGTGAATCCGAAAAAGCAAACTGATTGTTCGGGCCGAGGATAATATTAAAAGCTACGCCGGCACACATGAAGGACCTCCGACGACGTTTGGAAAAGGTCCGCGCTGACGCGAGAGAATTTACGCTGATGAGTCAGCGGGCGACGGACATAGAGAAGCGCGAGCTGTTCAAGCGCTTGGCGGATGAGCTCGCCTTCGAGGCTCTCGAGCTCGAGCTGATCGTGAAGAAAAATCAGCCACCTGATCCGTGCGACAAGCACGAGGTCGTGGAATTTACGTTACCCTCTCAGCGAAAGCGCGGCTGACGCGAAAGAGGTTAAGCCGGCTAGTTCGTGCGTGCATAAAGGATCTTGCGTATGACTCCGCCAGCGATCGCTGCGCCGCAGCATCGAACTGCGCATTGCGCTTCGCGGGCCCAGATCCGGAACATTCTGGTTCTGGTTCTGCAGCAAGCGGTATCTTGCTGCGACGGACAGAACACACCGTCCGTTCTGCCCGCTCCAATTTCCTAATCTACGACAAGCACGTGACCGACTTGTCCCATCGGATCTGCGCGCTGTATCGAATGGGTGAAGATATAGAAACTAGAGAAACACCGAATAGCAAACCGGCCGTGTCCACTCCAACAAAAACGTCGCACCAGACGCGCTTTGCTCTATCGAAGAATTTAAAAAAGCCCCTGCGGGCTTAAAGGTGGTGGGCGCACCAGGGCTCGAACCTGGGACCCGCTGATTAAGAGTCAGCTGCTCTACCAACTGAGCTATGCGCCCGAAAGGCGGTCAAGGCCTTGCGAGGCCGGTCGTTTAGCAAAGCGTTCCGGGTCTGGCAAGCGATCGGACGCAAGTTTTCCAAGGTCTCGTCCGCAGCCCCGAAAATGCGAAAAGCCGCTGGATTCCAGCGGCTTCGCCAGGTTTACGGCCTGAGAACCGGTCCGTTCAGAGCCGGCCCTCCCGGTCCCGGTCGGGACCGCGGTCACGGTCGAAGCGGTCGTGGTGGAAGTGGTCCATGCCCCGTTCCATCATGCGGTCCATGCGCTCCTTGAAGTGGTGGTGGCGCGGGCCGTCCTCGCCGCCGCCGAACGGGCCGCGGTGCCGGGTCAGCACGGCGAGACGCCGTTTCTGGCCCTCATCGAGGGTCTTGTAGAGCGGATCGGCGGCATCGGCGATCTTCTTCAGGGCGGCGGAGCTGGCGCCCATGTCCTCGGCGCGCTGGCGCAGGCGGGCGATCGGATCCTCGGCCCTGTCGGCATCGCCCGGCCCGGCATTCATCCGCGCATTGGCGCGGTCGATGCGCAGCTTGGCGAACTCCCGCACCGCCGCCTCGACCGGCGGCCACAGCTTCTCCTGGTCTGCGTTCAGCTTCAGCCCGGCATGGACGGCGGCGATCCGCGCATCGACGAAGGCGGCCCGGTCCTCGGGGTTCATGCGCATGTGGCGGACGTGCTCCATCCACGGGCGATGATATTGGGCGTAGACCGCGCCCGAGCCGGCGATGCTGAGCACGGCGATGGCTGCGATGGTGAATTTCTTCATCCTGACCTCCTCTGGAAAGGTGCCCGTAAGGATGAGCGCGAGGGGGCTGACGCGCAACTTACAACTTGGACAGGAAGGGCGTCCTTGCAGAGATGTAACTGCCGTGAATGTCCGTTCAGATGCGAACAAAAATAATTCGCAACAAAAAGGGCTTCCGTGCGCTGCGCGGAAGCCCTTCGTTGGGGTCGCCCGTCGAGGTCAGTTCGTCGGGCTCTTGGCTTCCTTCAGGAACTCGTCGATCAGCGCCTGGCCGATGCGGCCCGCGGCCTCCTTGTAGACCGGCTCCATCGCCTTGCGCATCGCCTCGTCCTGATCGGCCGTCAGCTTGATGATCTCGCTCTTGCCGCTCTTCTTGATCTCGGCCAGCGCGTCATCGTTCTCCTTCTGCGACTGCGCGTTGCTGAACTCGGTCGCCTCCTTCATCGCCTTTGACAATGGGTCACGGATGTCGGCCGGCAGATCGTCCCAGAATTTCTTGTTCACGATCACCACGTAGCCGATGTAGCCGTGATTGGTTTCGGTGATGTACTTCTGAACCTCGTGCATCTTCTGGGTGTAGATGTTCGACCAGGTGTTCTCCTGGCCGTCGACCACGCCGGTCTGGAGTGCCTGGTAGACTTCCGAGAACGCCATCACCTGCGGCAGCGAGCCGAGCGACTTGAACTGGGCCTGGATCACGCGCGAGGATTGGATGCGGAATTTCACGCCCTGATAGTCGGCCGGCGTGATCAGCTTCTTGTTCGCGCTCATCTGCTTGAAGCCGTTGTCCCAATAGGCAAGGCCGGTGATGCCCTTGGCATCCAGCAGCTTCAGCAGCTTGGTGCCGAGCGGCCCTTCCGTCACCTTCCGCAGCGTCTTGATGTCGGGCAGGATGTAAGGCAGGTCGAACACCTCGAACTCGCGGATGCCGAGCGGCCCAAACTTGGAGTTGGACGGCGCCAGCATCTGCACGCTGCCGAGCTGGAGCGCCTCGAGCTCTTCCTTGTCCTTGTAGAGCGTCGAGTTCGGATAGACTTCGACCTTGACCTTGCCGCCGGTATACTTCTCGGCGAGCTCCTTGAACTTCTCCGCGCCCTTGCCTTTCGGCGTGTCGGTGGCGACAACGTGGCTGAATTTGATGATGATCGGTGATTGGGCCGATGCCGGCCCGCTCAAGCCAAGTGCCAGAACCGCGATGGAGGCGGCGATCGCCGAGGTGCGCATGGTCTCTCCCTGTCGTTTGTTTGAGCCGCCCGGCGGCGCCGGGTGGCCAGTCTTATGCCGGCTGCATCAATAGCGGCTCGCTTACACAGCCGCTATTGTCCCTTAGCAGGGCAGCCATTCAGCTCGCCGCCGCCGTCGTCACATTGTCGCGCTGGCGCTTCATGACGATCTTGTTGAGCGCGCCGAGATAGGCCTTGGCCGAAGCCACCAGGGTATCCGGGTCCGCCGCACGTGCGGTCATCGAGCGGCCGTCCTGCGCCAGCCGCACCGACACTTCCGCCTGCGCGTCGGTGCCCTCGGTGACTGCGTGCACCTGGTACAGCTCGAGCTTGGCCTCGTGCGGCACCAGGCGCTTGATGCAGTTGAAGACGGCGTCGACCGGGCCATTGCCCTCGGCTTCCTCGATCTTGATCTGACCGTCGACGTCGAGCTTCATGGTCGCGCGCTGCGGACCGTGGGTGCCGGCGATCACCGTCAGCGAGGTCAGCTTGATGCGGTCGTGGGAGGCCGCCATCTCCTCGTCGACCAGCGCCTCGATGTCCTCGTCGTAGATGTCCTTCTTGCGGTCGGCCAGCGCCTTCATCCGCGTGAACGCATCTTCCAACTGGTTCGGACCGAGCTTGTAGCCCATCTCCTCCAGCTTGTGCACGAAGGCGTGGCGACCGGAATGCTTGCCCAGCACCAGCGACGACTGCTTCAGGCCCACCATCTCGGGGCGCATGATCTCGTAAGTCGAAGCGTCCTTCAGCACGCCGTCCTGGTGAATGCCGCTCTCATGGGCGAAGGCATTCCGGCCGACGATCGCCTTGTTGTATTGCACCGGGAACGAGGTCGCCGCCGAGACCAGCTTCGAGGCGCGGGTCAGCTGCGTCGTGTCGATCTTGTTCCAGTAGGGGAATTTGTCGTTGCGCACGTTGATCGCCATAACGATCTCTTCGAGAGCGGCGTTGCCGGCGCGCTCGCCGATGCCGTTGATGGTGCACTCGACCTGGCGCGCGCCGCCCGTGATGCCGGCCAGCGAGTTGGCGACCGCCATGCCGAGATCGTTATGGCAGTGCACGGAGAACACCGCCTTGTCCGAGTTCGGCACGCGCTCGATCAGCGTCCTCATGAAGTGGGTATATTCCTCCGGCACCGTATAACCGACGGTGTCGGGGATGTTCACCGTGGTGGCGCCGGCCTTGATCACGGCCTCGACGATGCGGCACAAAAAGTCCATCTCGCTGCGGGTGCCGTCCTCGGCCGACCATTCGACGTCGTCGATCTGGTTGCGGGCGCGCGCGACCATCGCGACCGAGGTCTCGATCACCTGCTCCGGGGTCTTGTTCAGCTTCACCCGCATGTGCAGCGGCGAGGTCGCGATCACGGTGTGGACGCGGCCGCGCTTGGCGAACTTCACGGCTTCGGCACAGCGGTCGATGTCGGCGGGATGGGCGCGCGACAGGCCGGCGATGACGGCGTTCTTGGAGCGGCGGGCGATCTCGCTGACCGCCTGGAAGTCGCCTTCGGAGGTGATCGGAAAGCCGGCCTCGATGACGTCGACGCCCATATCATCCAGCAGTTCGGCGACCTCGAGCTTCTCCTCGAAGGTCATGGTGGCGCCGGGGCACTGCTCGCCGTCGCGCAGCGTGGTGTCGAAAATGATGACGCGGTCCTTCTCGGACTTGTTCACGGTGGCCATTCCTAGATTTCCTTTTGAGCGTTTGCGCCGTTCAGAGCCGTTTCAGTCCCTTGGCGCTTGAGGTGTCCGTTGATCTCGACCAACCCCTGAGCGCCCAGGCGCATGGCGCCCAGCCGGCCCTCAGGGGCAAGTAAGAAGAAGGCCGCCAATGAGGGTGGGCAGCAGCGCAGCCGGGATCGCGGCGGCGGCCAGAGCCACCTCCCCCGAAATCCCCTCGATTTGGCCGCGAATCAGCATTGCCAGACCCTGTAGAGCCTCAAATCCTCGGTCAAAACCGTTGACGGTTGGTTTCGGGAGAGGCCCGATGTGGCCGTTTCTAGACGAGAAATGGCCGCAACTGCAACGCCAAAAAGAGGGTCAACATAGATGACCTAAAAGGGTAGGCCTAGGCCGTGCCGGTGCGGCGGGCGCGCGCCCTGTTCTCCCAACGGTTCAGCATTTGGCCGAGCTCGCCGGTGGGCGCAGCGGTGCCGGTCTTCGCGATCTCGTTGGTGTTGGCCGGCGCATTGGCTGAGAGCCAGTCCGGCTCAGCGTACTCGCGCCAGCGGCGTGCCTCCGCGCGCCTTTTTCGGGAGACGTAATCCCGCGTGAAATAGCCGGCCGCAAACGCGAGTGAGAGAAGGATGACCAGGATGACGACTTGCACAATGAGCTCCGGCTTTATCCCCCGCTAGCGCCCTGCAATCCAAACGCACTCGAAGGTGACGAAATTGCGACCTGCGATCACGCCGCGGTTTCAAGTCTGCCTCTCGCAACCGGACGCGGACCGGACTAACCTTCGCCGCGCTTGGCCGGATCAACCGGCCGGCCGAACGTAACCGGGAGGATACGATGACACGCCAGGAGGCTCCTGAGCAGGAGCAGCGTGCGCACGATGCTGCGCTTTCACGACGAACGCTGGTCGGGGGGGCTGGCGCTCGGCGCCGCGGCCACGCTGGCGGGCCCCGCGCTGGCCCAGACCGGGCCTGCCGCACCGCCGACGACGATCACGACGCCGCCGCGCGACTTCGGCCCGGGCGGCGCGCCGACAACCTATTTCTGGGACCCCGACATCATCGCGGTCGATCCGTCCTTCAACGATCTCGCGCAGCCCAACACCGCGATCAAGCGTCTCTACACCGGGCTGCTCTGGGCGGAAGGCCCGGCGTGGAGCGCGCAGGGCCGCTATCTCTTGTGGAGCGACATTCCCAACAACCGGCAAATGCGCTGGACCGAGGACGACGGCCGCGTCAGCGTGTTCCGCTCGCCCTCAAACAATTCCAACGGCAACTCGTTCGACTTCCAGGGCCGCCAGCTCTCCTGCGAACACCTGACGCGGCGGGTGACGCGCTACGAGCATGACGGCACCGCCACCGTGCTCGCCGAGTCCTACCAGGGCAAGAAGCTGAACTCGCCGAACGACATCGCCGCGCATCCCGACGGCAGCTATTGGTTCACTGATCCGCCGTATGGCGGCCAGCTCTACGAAGGCGAGCCCGACGTCGCGGGCGGCCCGAGCAATGCAGGCGGCAAGCTCAATCCGCGGATCGGACAGCCGGCCGGCTTCGTGCCGGGCAAGCGCGAGCTGCCGACCAATTGCTATCGCATCGATCCCTCCGGCCGCATCGACCTCGTCGTCACCGAAGACCAGGTGCCCGACCCGAACGGGCTCTGCTTCTCGCCCGACTACAAGAAGCTCTACATCGCCTCGACCGGCAAAGGACCGGGCGACACCGGCCCCGGCGGCAAGGGCGAGATCTTCGTGTTCGACGTCGGCAGCGACAACAAGCTCTCGAACCTGAAGAAGTTCACCGATTGCGTGATCGACGGCGTGAAGTGCGGGCCGGATGGCCTGCGTTGCGACGTCAACGGCAATCTCTGGGCCTCCAGCAATGCCGGACGCGCCGTCGGCTACAGCGGCGTCACGGTGTGGTCGCCGGAGGGCAAGCTGCTCGGCCGCATCCGTCTGCCGGAAGTGTGCGGCAACGTCTGCTTCGGCGGCCCCAAGCGCAACCGCCTGTTCATGGCCGCGAGCCAATCGCTCTACGCCGTGTACACGGCGACGCAAGGCGCCGGACCGGGCTGACCGGCACCACCCACGAACGAACGCGCCGGCGTGAAGCGCCGGCGCCGAAGAACCTCGACTTTCGCGATATTGACTTTCCGCCGCCCCGCTCCCCATACTTTGCGAACAACAACAAGATCGAACGACGGTTTTGAGGGAGGATAGGATGCCGACTTCACGCAGGCAGCTGCTGAAGACATCGGCGGCTGCCGCCGCCGCACTCAGCCTCGATTGGACACGCGCCCAGGCACAAGCCGAGACTATACGCATCGGCCTGATCTACGACCTCACCGGCCCCTTCGCCGCCGGCGGCTCGGTCGCCTCCTCGATCGGCGCGCAGATCGCCATCGACCTCGTCAACGAGAAAGGCGGTGTCGGCGGCAAATACAAGGTTGCTCCGGTCGCCGCGGATTCGCAGAGCAAGCCGGACGTTGCGATCAACGAGGCCGAACGCCTGATCAGCCAAGAGAAGATCGACATCCTCAACGGCGTCTATGCCAGCTCGCATGCGGTGCCGCTCGCGGCCAAGGTCGAGCAGCAAAAGAAGATCCTCTGGATCACGACCGCGGTCTCGACCGCCGTGTTCAAGGACAAGAACCTGCAACACGTATTTCGCGCGCAGATCCATTCGGATCAATACGGCCAGGCCTTTGCAAGCTTCCTCACCGAGCACGCCAAAGCCAAGCTCGGCGTGGACCCGAAGGAGGTCAAGGTCGCGTTGATCCACGAGGACGGCCCTTATGGCGTCGGCGTTGCCTCCGCTGACGAAGCCTATGCGAAAGAGGCCGGCATTCCGGTGGTGCTGCGCGAAGGCTACTCGGCCTCGGCGCCCGATCTCTCGGTGCTGGTGACCAAGATCAAGCGGGCCAAGGCCGACGTGATCTCGCACGCGGGCTACAACCCTGACATCACCCTGTTCCTGCGCCAGGCCCGCGAGAGCGGGTTGCGCTTCAAGATGCTGTTCGGAGCCGGTGCCGGCTACAGCCAACTCGACAAGCTGCGCGCCACGTTCGGCGCCGACATCGACAATTTCTGCAACATCGACCCGGTGCCGGCACAGCTGCTCGATCCCGCCAAGCTCGCGCCCGGCATGGGCGATCTGATCAAGACCATGGTCAGTCGCTACCAGGCCAAGACCGGCGCCACCGACGTGCCACCGCACTGCTCGATGGGCTTCAACCAGACCTGGGTGCTGCTCAACAACGTGCTGCCTGTCGCCAAGGAGAAGTACGGCAGCTTCGAGCCCGAGGCGATCCGGAAAGCGGCGCTCGACGTCGACATCCCCGCGGGCGGCACGATCCAGGGCTATGGCGTGAAATTCTTCCCGCCGGGCACGCCGCTCTCCGGCCAGAACGAACGTTCGACGCCGGTCGTGATGCAGAACGCCGGCGCGCACATCTCCGTCGTGTGGCCGACCAACATCCGCACGCAGGACCCGGTCTTCCCGCTGCCGAAGGGCTCGACCTACGGGGCGTGAGGGGGCGGCACGGGCAGTGTACACCCTCTCCCCTTGCGGGAGAGGGTGGCTCGCCGCGTTGCGGCGAGACGGGTGAGGGGTCTCCCTCCGCGTGTTCAACTCTCATTGGGATGCGCGGAAACAACCCCTCATCCGGCGCTTCGCGCCACCTTCTCCCGCAAGGGGAGAAGGGAAGCGTGCCTGCGGAGACACGTTGCTTTCACAACACCACCCGCCGCCCCTCCTCCGCCGCCCAATATCCTGCGTAGTTCACCTTGATCGTCTCATAGGCCAGCGCGAGGTCCGACAGCGGCTGGCGGCCCGTCGCGACGCATTCCATGAAGTCCTGGATCTCCTGCAAATAGCCGCGCGTCCATTCCTCCTCGAGGCAGACATATTGCCAGCCGGCTTTGCGGTCGACCTTCTCGGTGATGTAGACGGAAGCGAGCTTCTCCTCGCTGGTCTGATAGCTCATCAGATGATTGTTGGGCGTGATGTTGGCAAACAGCGAGCCGCCGCTCGTATAGGTCTCGATCAGATTGCGCACGCCGCCCATGATCATGTCGCCGGAGAACACCGTCGCCTTGGTGCCGTCCGAGAAAGTGGCGGTGAGCGTGCCCCAGTCCTCGACATCGACGGGATTGGCCTTGATGTAGCTGCGCTCCTCCGGCTTGAGCCCGGCGGTGACGTTGCCGACATCGCCGGTGACGCTGGCCACATGGATGCGCTCGCCGCGCGCCTTGGCTTCGACCTGCTTCAGATACAGCACGGCCGAGAGGGGATGGCAGCCCATGCGGATCAGCGAGCCGCCGCCGGTCATCGCCCATTGCGCGGCATGCGCGGCGTGCGAGCCGGAATGGCTCTCCTCGCCCTTCATGAACAGGATCTTGTCCTTGGTCGCCTTGATGATCTCGGCGGTCTTGGTTACGGCCGGCGCGTAGATCCAGTCCTCGGCATACATGAAGAGCTTGCCCGTGCGCTCGATCGCGGCCCGCGTCCTGTCCATCTCTTCGATCACGCGTTCATACATCAGCGCCTTCGGCACGTGCTTGCCGATCGGCTGCTGATCGCCTTCGCGGCCGAAATAGCCGGCGAACGGCTTTTCGCAGATGACGTGCTTGCCGGACTGCATGGCGGCGACGATCATCTCGGCGTGAAGATTGGGCGGGGTGCAGATGTCGACGACGTCGAGATCGCGGTCGGCGATCAGCTCGGCGAAGCTGCGGTAAACACGCGGGATATTGTGATGCCCGGCAAACGCGACAACCTTGTCGCCGCGGGCAGCAACCGCCGCGACCTCGACGTCAACGCCATAGACGCGCCGGAACGCATACATGTGCAGCTCCGACACGAAGCCGCAGCCGACGAGTCCTACCCTGATCCTTGTCATAGCGCCCCCTTTGCATTGGGCGGCACTATAGCGCGCTCGGACGCCTAATCCACCGAGACCTGAACGACGCCCGCGCCCATGATGCATGGACCCGGCAGGGCCATCACACGTTGTTACTGCCGGTGGAACACCAGCGTGCGGACTTCGATGCTCTCGCGGGGCACAGCATCGGCCGGCGTGGTCGGATCAACGAATGCGGTATGCGGCCCGAAACGGGTCCGGCCGTCGGTTGCGGAATCGTAGCACTTCAGCAGCAGCGCCTCATCCGGCGTCATCTCCGGGAAATAGAACCAGCGGTGGTTCGGATTGTATTTCACCGAATAGGTCTCGCCGCGGCGGTTGGGATAGATCAGGTCGGAAGCGACGAGGTCTTCCGGCTTGACCGTGGTGCCGTCGGCCATGGCGAGCGGTGAATCCCGCAAGGGACCGCGGATCGGCCGCCACAGATTGATCACCTGCACGCGCCCCTTCAGCAGCTCGTCGGCTTCATCAGGCAGATGCTCGCGCACGCGGTTGGCGCCGGAGATTGCCGTCTGGTCGACATGGACGCGCGTGGCCGGCTGACGCGGGCCGCCGTCGCGGATATCCGGCGCGCCTTCGACACGCTTGCGCACGGTGTGGTCGAAGATGACGACGCGGTCGGCCGTCAGCGTCGCGCGCAGGAACGCCTCGACCGCTGGATAGTAGACGCTGCGGATTTCCTCGTCGTTGTAAAAATCCTTCACCTGGGTCGGATGACGCACCAACGCAAAGCCCTCGCGATCCAGCGAGAAGTTCTGCGCGATCAGCCGCGCATCGAAGATCGGCACCTGATGCGGCTCCGGCAGCGAGGTGGTTTTCGGCTCACCCGGCGGCGGATCGAACGCGTAGGTGCGCGGCTTGCCGTCGATCGGTGCGAGATAATTGAGTTCGGCGGTGACGAAGGGAAGCGATTCGATTTTTGTTTCTTGCAGGCCCATGGCCGGTCTCCCGATGTGGTCGTCGGATTGATCTTTGCGGGAGTGCGCCGTGCCGCAAGAGCTGCGGCGCAAATAGCAATAAGGGTGTTGTCGCGAGCGCTATGGGCAGGAGGATTGTTTCGAGGAACGCGATCAAGTTGGAAGTTGTCTTCCTGCTTCACGGATGCTTGAGCGCTTGAGAGGTCTCGTGCCCCGGACACAGCGCATCACGAAGTGGTGCGCTGCTGAGCCGGGGCCCATCTAACCAAACGCAATCGGTGCGCCATGGGGCCGGCTCAGCGCAGCAGCGTTTCACGCTGCAGCGCGTCCGGGACACGAGAGTTGCGTAAAGGCTACAACCCCACCTTCGCGATCGCGTCCGTGAACGAGCGATCGACGATCTCCGCGGCATCCAGCTTCTGCTTGATCAGGCCCCAGCGGAAATAGAGGTCGATCGTCGCCTGCTCGTCTTTGACCACGCCGTCATCGATCGGCGCGATCCTGATCTTGGCGCGTGACAGCCAGTTCTGCGGCACGGCGGTGGGGATGTTCATCAACCTGCCCCAGGTCGCGGCATAGCTGTCGATATTGTTTAGCGACCAGGCCCGCGCCGCGGTGAGGCGGCGGATGAAATCGGTCAGCTCGGCGCGCTTGTCCCTGATCGCGTCGGGCCGCGCTACCTGGAAGCTCAGCCCCGGCGTCAGCCCTTCCGAGGTGATGACGCGCCGCGACTTGAACAGCACCTCCTCCTGGCTCACATACGGCTCCCAGGTCGACCATGCATCGACCGAGCCTTGCGTGTAGGCGATCTTGGCGTCGGACGGCGCCAGGAACGCGATCTGGACGTCACTCGCGCTCCAGCCGTTCTTCTCCAGCGCAGCAAGGATCAGCTGATGGCCGATCGAGCCGCGACCGGTTGCGATTTTCTTGCCGCGGAGATCGGCAAAGCTCTTGATCGCGGAGTTCTCTGGCACGAGGATGGCGAGGCCCTCGCGTGTCTGCCTGATGGCGGCTATCGCCTTGACCGGCGCACCGGAGGCGGCCGCGAAGGTGAAGGGCGCGTCGCCAACGAGACCGGTCTCGATCGCACCGGCGCTGAGCGCCTCCAGAAGCGGTGCCGCCGCCGGAAACTCCCTCCACTCGATCTTGTAGGGCACATCCTTGAGCACGCCGGCCGCTTCCATCACGGCCTGCGCATTGCCCTTCTGGTCCCCGACACGGAGCGTGGTTTGCGCAGCTGCGACTTCGAACGAAGCGAACAGCAGCGCGCCGGCCAACATGAGGCGGATCATTCTGCGGCCTCGCCGCGAACGGCCTGGCGCTTGGCGACCAGCTCGCGTGTCAGCGGGATCAGCTCCCGGCCGTATTCGATGCTATCGATCAGCGGATCGAAGCCGCGGATTAGGAAATGGCTGATGCCGAGATCGTAATAGTCACCGAAGACCTCCGCAACCTGCTCGGGCGTGCCGACCAGTGCCGTGGTGTTGCTGTTGGCGCCGGTCAGCTTTGCGATCTCGGTCCAGAGCCGCTTGTCGATGCGGCTGCCCTGATCGGCAAGCGCGAGCAGGCGCCGTGCGCCGGCGGTGGCATGCCCGTCACCGGGCTTGCGATAGCCGGTCTTGTCCTGGAGCGCGGTGGCGCGCGCGAGAATTTCCTCCGCCTTCTCCCAGGCCTGCTTCTCGGTCGGTGCAATGATCGGCCGCACCGACAGGCTGAAGCGCGGCGTCGGCCGCCCCTGCCGCACCGCGGCGTTGTGCACGCGCGAGGTGATATCGCGCACCTGCGCGTAGGATTCGCCCCACAGCGCAAAGGTGTCGGCATGCTTGCCAGCGACGTCGATCGCCGCATCCGAGGCGCCGCCGAAATAGACGCGGATGCCTTCGGGGCGATACGGCTTCACCTGCGAGAAGGCGTTCTCGACCTGGTAGTACCTGCCCTTGTAGCTGAACGGCTTGTCGCTGCTCCATTGCAGCTTGAGCACGTCGAGGAATTCAGAGGTGCGGGCATAGCGCTCGTCCTTGTCGTCGAGAGTGTTGCCGTCTTGCCGCAGCTCGGTGGCGTTGCCGCCGGTGATGACATGGAGCGCGACGCGGCCGCGGGAAAACTGGTCGAGCACGGCGAACTGCCGCGCCAGCAATGTCGGGGCGGTAAAGCCGGGCCGCTGCGCGATGAGCACGTTGAGCCTCTCGGTGTGATTGAGCACGTGCTGGGCGACCTGGAGCGCATCGGGCGAGGTCGAATGAAACGCCAGCAGCGCGCGGTCGAAGCCGGCATTCTCATGCGCCTTCGCCACCGTCTCGATATGGGTCGGATTGAGCACCGATCCTTCCCGAACGATGGTCTCGGACGAATTGTTGTTGCTGATGAAGCCGATGAACTCGATCGACATGATCGTCTCCCTGTTGATCCCTAGAGGCCGAGTGCGAGGCGGCCGAGACCGATGCGCGTGGAATCATCCTGCGGCGTGTGCACGCGGCCGCACAGCACGTCGCGATAATGCCGCTCCAGCGGATTGGCGCGGCTGAGCCCGTGGTTACCGGTCAACGACAGCGCGTCCTCGACGACGGCAACGGCGTTGTTGGTCACGGTCAGCTTGATGACGTTGGATTCACCGGCAGAGAGATCGACGCCATCGTCGAAGTCGCGGGCAGCCGTGTCGATCAAACGTGCGTTGACCGCAAGCCGCGCCTCGATGGCCCCGACGATCTCCTGCGCGCGGGCTAAGGTCGCCAGCGGCGCGCCGAGGCTGGCAGGCACGCGCTGCTTCAGGAAATTGATCAGCCAGTCGCGCGCGGCGCGGGCAACGCCGTCGTAGATCGCGGCGATGAAGACGGTGTGCACAGTCTGCTGCGTAACGTCGAGCGTGCGCCAGTCCGCCGGCTTGCGCAAATCGACCTCGGCGTCGAGCGGGACCACGACGTCGTCGAAGATGACGTCGTGGCTGCCGCTGGCGCGCAGGCCGTGATGGTCCCAGGTCTGGACGATGCGCGTGCCCGGCAGGCCCGCCGGCACCAGGAACTGGCCGACGCGCGGCTCCGCCTCGTCGGTGCGCGCCCAGACCAGGTACCATTTCAGGATCGGCGATCCCGTCGAGTAGATCTTGTGGCCGGAGAGGCGCCAGCCGGTTTCGGTGCGCCGCGCGATCGTCGCCGGCAACCCTCCGCGCGCAGGCGAGCCGAGCTCCGGCTCCACGCGCAGGGCGTTGATGAGCGCGATGCCCTCAACACTTTCGCGCGCGAGCTTGCGCGACAGTCGCGCCGGCCAGTTCGGACTGCGCGCCATCACGAGATGATTGATGTAGTGCATCGACAGCACCAGCGCGGTCGACGGATCGGCCTTGCCGAGAATGCCGAGCACGCGCGCGGCATAGCGCGCGCCGGCACCGGCGCCGCCATGAACCGCCGGCACCGTCAGAGACAGCAAGCCTGCCTCCGAGAGCTCGCGAAAATTCTCGAAGGGAAAGCTGCCGAGCCGGTCGTGCTCGGCCGCGCGCGCCGCAAAGCTTGTGGCAAGCGTCGCTGCGCGGGCGATGTAGTCGGGCTCGCTGTGAGCCGTGCGGCCCTTGGCTATGGAGGTCACCATGTGGCATCTAACCCCAACAGCCCGAGGATCTGGCGACGCAGGTCGGCCAGATACGGATCGCCGCGATGGCGCGGATACGGACGGTCGACGCGGATATCGGCCTTCACCCGCGCGGGACGATCGCTGAACACGATGACGCGGTTGGCGAGCACCAGCGCCTCCTCCGCATCATGCGTCACCAGCAGCGTGGTGAACCCCTTGCGCTGCCAGAGCGCGACGAGCTCGGCCTGCATGGTGATGCGGGTCAGCGAGTCCAGTTTCCCCAGGGGCTCATCCAGGATCAGGATCTTGGGATCGTTGACCAGCGCCCGCGCCAGCGCGACGCGCTGCGCCATGCCGCCGGAGAGCTGGTGCGGATAGGCGTTGCGGAACGGCGAAAGCCCGACGAGGTCAAGCGCGTCATCGACGCGCTGGCGCTGGCTCCTCAAAATGCCCTGGGCCTCAAGGCCCAGGGCGACGTTGTCCCAGACCGACCGCCAGGGAAACAGGGTCGGATCCTGGAACACGACGACGCGCGAGGGATGCGGGTTCCTGATGCGCTCCTCGTCCTCCCGCAGCCTTCCCGCCTTCGGCTTGTCGAGGCCGGCGATCAGCCGCAGCAAGGTCGACTTGCCGCAGCCGGACGGGCCGAGCAGCGCGACGAACTCGCCGGGCTCGACCGAGATGCTGACGTCGCTCAGCACCGGCAGCTCGGTCCCGTCGATGTCGAAGGCGTGGCTGACCTGCTCGATATCGAGCGCGGCGCCGGTGGCCGGATGCGTGACCGCTTCGGCGAGAGCTGTGGCTACCATTTGACGGTCCCCTTCTGCCAGACCAGGAGGCGATCGCGGATCGCAAACAGCAGCGTGATTGCGCCGGAGCAGAGCAGCGACATCACGATCAGCGCTGCATACATGTTGGCGTAGGCGGCCCAGCCCTGCGCCCATTGCAGGTACCAGCCGAGCCCGGCCTTGACGCCGATCATCTCGGCGACGACGAGCACGGCAAAGGACGAGCCGAGCCCCATGAACAGGCCGACGAAGACGTGCGGCAACGCGGCCGGGATCGCGACCTTCAGCACCAGGAACGAAGGCTTTGCCCCCAGCGTGCGCGCGACGTCGTAATAGGCGTTGCTGACGCTCGCGACGCCCGACCAGGTCAGCACGGTAACCGGGAAGCCCGTTGCCAGCGCGATCAGGAAGGTCGAGGCGCTCCAGCTCGACGGAAAGGTGAAGAAGGCGATCGGCAGCCAGGCGGTCGCCGGCAGTGGGCCGATGAAGCGCAGCACCGGATGCACCCAATAACCGACCGCGCGCGACCAGCCGATCGAGACGCCGGTTAGAAAGCCAATCGTGGCGCCGATCAGATAGCCGCCGAGCTGGAGCTTGATCGAGGCAAGGACGCTGTCGAGCAGCTTCGGCAGATCGTCGGTATAGACCTCGATGATCGCCTGCGGCGGCGGGAAGAACGGCAGCGGCAGCCAGGCGAATTTTGCCGTCGCGACCTCCCACACCGTCAGGAACACCCCGAGCGCGACCAGCCATGGCGCGCGCTTGTGCAGCGCCTGTCCTGCCGATCCCAGATAGTCGGCCCCGACGGTGCCGAACAGCGCGAGCGCCGCGATGATGAAGGCGGCGATGCCGAGTGAATGCGTGCGCGACCAATCGCCGACATCCTGCCACCACAGGCAGGACAGGCCGAGGGCGATCCAGGCGACGCTGGCGAGAACGCCGGCGCCGGACTCCCGGATCCAGCTCGCCAGCAGCGGCACGCGCGAGGTGCGCGGCGCGCCCGAGGCAAGGCCGTCAGACAGCGAATACGTCGACATAGATGCGCTCCGCGAATTTGGCGGTGTCGGTGCTCTGCTTGAAGACCTGCACGCTCTTGAGGTCGTCGGCGTAGGCCTTGAGCTCGCGCTTCAAGATCTCGCCGACGGGATGATGATGGTGGGTGTGGTAGCGCACCATGCCCTCGATATCGGCGAGCGTCGCCGCCTTCGGCGCATAGGGCTGGAACGATTTCGCCGCGAGCGTCGCATTCTGCGCGGTGAACATCGCAGCATCGAGCAGCGCCTGGGTGATGGCGCGCGCGACTTGAGGCTCTTCGCGCACGAGCGAGCCGCGCAGGCCGAGGATGCAGCAGCTCTTCTCGCGGTACTCCCCATCGAGATTTGAGGCGACCTCCTTGTACTGTGTGTCCTTGAGCCAGAGATAGGCGAGCGGATCGGACGACAGGAACGCCTGCACCTCGCCCTTCTCCACGGCAACGTTGAGCAGATTGCCGGGATAGGCGCGCCAGTCGACGTCCTTCACCGGATCGATGCCGAGTTTGGCCAATTGGATCGAGAAGAAGTTCTTGTCGGGACCGGCGAGATCGCCGACCGCGACGATCTTGCCCTTGAGGTCGGTCAGCTTCGAGACGCCGGAATCGGTGCGCGACAGCACCCGCATGCAGCCGCCATGGGTGCCCGCGGCGATCTTGACGTCAAAACCCTGCTCCAGCGGCTTCAGCCAGCGCAGCGCCATGCCGAGACCGGCATCGCTTTTGCCTGTCGCGATGGCCTCGAGCAGCTGGTCGGTCGAGCCGGAATAGTTGACGAGCTCGACGTCGAGATTATGCTTCTTGAAGAAGCCGTGCTCGATCGCGACCGGCACCGGCGCGAGGCAGACGGCGCCGGCATTCCACGACAGCTTCAGCTTGCGCGGCGCGCCAGTGAGCGCGGGTGCGTCAGAGGCCGTGCGGCACAGCGGAAACTCGGAGAAGTCGACACCCGGCGCGATGGCGCGCGGTGCGAAGGCCTGCGCGCCCAGCGCGCCGAGCGGCGCTGCGAAGGCGGCGGCAAGCCCTGCCTGAAGCAGGTGGCGCCGGTCGAGTTTCGACCCGCTGCGCTGGTTATCGTTGTTCATCGGCCTGGCTCCTGCGCTGGCACGGCTCCGCCGTGTACGCAACGGGTCGCGTTGCGCATGTTCCGTGCGGAGCTGCGTCTAAGAGAAAATTGTTCCGTCGGCGCTTGGCGCGCCGTGTTGATGCGATGCGCAAATCATGCGGCGCGTTCGCGGCATCGTCAATGAAATGGATTTTCGAATGTTGCGCGAAGGGAAGACATTCTCTCCATCCGCGCATGGGCAAGCGATGAAAGGATTTTCGCAGATGCATAGGCACGCAGGGTCAACCGCGACTCCATCGCCTGCTGCATCCCTGTGCAGCGTCTGCCGCGCACGCTGCGCATTCTCGAAAGCGCCGGCCCGCTGAAACGTCATTGCCTGAAGCACGCACAATACGGTTGGCCATTTCATTGACGGCGCACCGCGCGCTCATAGACTTGATCGTCTCGCTGCACCGTTCGCTCACGCATCGTGAGCAACGCAACAAGACGGATCCAATGAGCATCAACTCTCACGACCATTCCATCACACGCCGGCTCGCCACCTCGCTGCTCGCCGCCGCCATCACGCTATCGACCGCTGCCGCATCGCTCGCCGCCGACATTGTCGTGCTGCGCGTCGGCGACCAGAAGGGCGGCAATCGCTCGCTGCTCGAAATCTCCGGCTATGCGAAGGACCTGCCTTACAGAATCGAATGGTCGGAATTCCCCGCGGCCGCGCCGATCCTCGAAGCGCTCAATGCCGGCGCGCTCGACGTCGGCTACACCGGCGATCTCTCGTTCCTCTCGGTCTATGCCGCGGGCGCGCCGATCAAGGCGATCGGCGGCACGCGCTCGGATGCGAAGACGCAGGCTATCCTGGTGCGTCAGGATTCGCCGATCAAATCGGCGGCCGACCTCAAGGGCAAGCGGCTCGCCGGCACACGCGGCGGCTGGGGCCAGTTCCTGATCGATGCGACACTGGAGAAGGCAGCGATCAAGCTGGAGGATGCGACCTTCGCGCCGCTCGGCCCGGTCGATGCCAAGATCGCGCTGCTCGCCGGCTCGATCGACGCCTGGGCGGTGTGGGAGCCCTACGTCTCGTTCGCGACGTTGAAGGACAAGGCTCGCGTCATCGCCAACGGCGAAGGGCTGACGCCGACCATCACCTTCATCGTCGCCTCCGACAACGCCATCGCCACCAAGCGCGCGGCGGTGCAGGATCTGGTGCAGCGCTTGAACAAGGCGCGACTGTGGTCGCTGGACTATGTCGCCGAATACGCCAAGAACACGGCCGAATTGACCAAGCTGCCCGAGGACGTGCTGCTGTCGGCCTACACCGCGCAGCGCACCGGCCCGATCGTGATCGACGAGAACGTGGTCAAGGAGGTGCAGGAAGCCTCCGACCGCGCGACGCGCTACGGCATCCTGCCGAAGAAGCTCGACGTCAGCAAAGCCGTCGACCGCAGCTTCACGGCTGCGGCCGCGGGATCGAATTAGGCGACGGCGGGATGCACAGGCTTCACCTCAAGCCCGCCATTGCATCTCGCCGCGATCCTGCTCATGCATGTTGCATGCATGAGCCTGATCGTGTGGCTGTCATTCTAGCCGCGCGGTGCTCACCAATAGGCGCGGTAGTAGGGACGGGGATAAACACCGAACGGGCGGTGATAAACCCGGTACGGCCGGTAATAGCCATAGCTGTAATACGGACGGTACGGCCGATAGTATCGCGGATAGACCGGTGCGTAGCCGTAGCCGCCGTAATAGGCGGGGGCGTAACCATAGCCGTAGCCCGGATATCCATAGCCGTAGCCGCCATAATAGGGCCGGCCATAATAGCCGTAGCCGTAAGGAGACCCCGCGGCGATGGCGCCGCCGATGAGCGCGCCGGCTGCGAGACCACCGAGGGCAAAGCCCCAGCCGCTGCCACGCCAATGCACCGGTGTGACATTATCACCGGCCGCAGCCTTCATCGTCGCAACGTTGGTCGGCATCGGGGCCGCCGTGGCCTGCCCGATCTGGGCCACCATGACCACCCCGGCCAATGAACAGGCAATCGCCGTCTTCCAGATCCTCATCGTCCTACTCCCTGTCTGACCTTTCGCTTGGAAAAAGGATCGCAGCGTCATGATCGGACATCCTTGCGCCAAGTCAAAGCATTGAATTTCAAAGCCTGGAGTTTGCGTGCACCGCACAAGACGCTTGCCTCCGTTCTGATCAACCGGTGCCCGGCGACGTCATCGCCTGTGACAGCCGCGCGACGGTGGCTGAGGCCCGATCACCCCGGCAAGGCATTAAGCTTCCCGTGCATTCGCAACCAACAACCACCTTCACGATTTACTATTCGTGCCATTACTATCGGTTCCAATGTGCGCGGCCGGGAGGCTTCTCGCGAGCGCCAGAGTTGTGGGAGGATCACATGAGTGCCGCGAGACCCGAGCCGCTTGCCCGTCAGGCGCTGGCGTTTGTCCTGGCCGGAGGACGCGGCAGCCGCCTGCTGGAGCTGACCGACCGCCGCGCCAAGCCGGCGGTCTATTTCGGCGGAAAGTCCCGCATCATCGATTTCGCGCTGTCGAACGCGGTGAACTCCGGCATCCGCCGTATCGCGGTGGCGACCCAATACAAGGCGCACAGCCTGATCCGGCACCTTCAGATGGGCTGGAACTTCTTCCGCCCCGAACGCAACGAGAGTTTTGACATCCTGCCCGCCAGCCAGCGCGTCTCCGAGAGCATGTGGTATGTCGGCACGGCGGACGCGGTGTACCAGAACATCGACATCATCGAATCCCACGCCTGCCGCTTCATCGTCGTGCTGGCCGGAGACCACATCTACAAAATGGACTACGAGGTGATGCTGCGCCAGCACGTCGAGAGCGGCGCCGACGTCACCGTCGGCTGCCTGGAAATGCCGCGGACCGAATCTTCCGGTTTCGGCATCATGCATATCGACGAGAACGGCTGGATCCAGGAGTTCCTGGAGAAGCCGAAGGATCCGCCGCCGATGCCGGGCAAGCCGGACGTCTCGCTCGCCAGCATGGGCATCTACGTGTTCGACGCGAAATTCCTGTTCGACCAGCTCAAGCGCGATGCCGAGGACCCGAACTCGAACCACGATTTCGGCAAGGACATCATTCCCTACCTGGTCAAGAACGGCCGCGCGATGGCGCACCAGTACTCGACCTCCTGCGTCCGCTCCGGCAGCGACACTCGCGCCTATTGGCGCGACGTCGGCACGGTCGATGCCTATTGGGCCGCCAATATCGACCTTACCGACGTGGTGCCCGAGCTCGACCTGTTCGACCGCGCCTGGCCGATCTGGTCCTATGCCGAGATCACGCCGCCGGCGAAATTCGTCCATGACGAGGAGAGCCGGCGCGGCCAGGCGGTGAGCTCGCTGGTCTCCGGCGGCTGCATCATCTCCGGCGCGTCGCTGCGCCGCTCGCTGCTGTTCACCGGCGTGCGCATCAACTCCTACGCCAATGTCGAGAATGCCGTGATCATGCCTTACGTGAGTGTCGGCCGCGGCGCCCGCTTGAGGAACGTCGTGATCGACCGCGGCGTCGAGATCCCGGAAGGGCTCGTCGTCGGCGAGGATCCCGAGTTCGACGGAAAGCGCTTCCGCACCACCGAGCAGGGCATCTCGCTGATCACCCAGCCGATGATCGACAGGCTCAATACATGACGCCTGTTCGCGTCCTCGCGGTCGCCTCTGAAGTCTATCCCCTCGTCAAGACCGGCGGCCTCGCAGATGTTGCGGGCGCGCTGCCGATTGCGCTGAAGGCGCATGGCGTCGAGATGCGCACCTTGCTGCCGGGCTATCCCGACGTGATGCGCCTTTTGTCCGGCACAGAGGAACTGCGGCGCTGGCCCGATTATTTCGGCGGTCCCGGCCGGCTGCTGGCGGGTTCGCATGCCGGGCTCGATCTGTTCGTGCTGGACGTGCCGCATCTCTATGCGCGGCCGGGCAACCCCTACGTCACCACTGACGGCGTCGACTGGGCGGACAACGGCGTGCGCTTCGCCGCGCTGTCGCGCGTGGCGGCCGATATCGGCCACGGCCTCGTGCCGGCCTTCGTGCCCGATGTCGTGCATGCCCACGACTGGCAGGCGGGGCTCGCGCCGGCCTATCTGCACTACGACAATCGTCCGCGGCCCGGCACCGTGATGACCATCCACAACATGGCCTACCAGGGCAAGTTCGCCCCTGAGCTGATCGGATCGATCGGCCTGCCCTGGCATGCCTTCAACGTCAACGAACTGGAATATTTCGGCGGCATCAGCTTCTTGAAGGCCGGCTTGAGCCTTGCCGATCGTATCACCACGGTATCGCCGACCTACGCGAAGGAAATCCAGAGCGACGAAGGCGGCATGGGCCTCGGCGGCCTGCTTCGTGAACGATCCAACGTGCTGAGCGGCATCCTCAACGGCATCGACACCGAGGTCTGGAATCCGCAAACCGATCCCCACATCGCCTACCGCTTCGGCGCGGAAGACCTGACCTTCCGGGCCGCGAACAAGGCGGTGCTGCAGCAGCAGTTCAACCTCGATTCCTCGGACGAAGCGCCGCTGCTCGGCGTCATCAGCCGGCTGTCGTGGCAGAAGGGGCTCGATCTCCTGATGGAGGCCATCCCGACCATCCTGCGCGAAGGCATGCAGCTCGCGCTGCTCGGCAGCGGCGACCGCGATCTGCAGGATGGCTACCAGGCCGCGGCCCGCGCCAATCCAAGCCGGATCGGCGTCGTGATCGGCTATGACGAAATCCTGGCGCACCTGATCCAGGCCGGCTCGGACGCGCTGATCGTGCCGTCCCGCTTCGAGCCGTGCGGCCTAACCCAGCTCTGCGCGCTGCGCTATGGCGCCGTGCCGATCGTCTCGCGCGTCGGCGGCCTCGAAGACACCATCGTCGATATCGGCGAGGCCGACGCGTCCGGCCACGATGCCACCGGCTTCAAATTCGCCCCCGTGACGGCGGATGCCCTCGCCGGCACGCTGCGCAAGGCCAACACCGCCTTCCACGACAAGCTGACCTGGCGCCGCCTGCAACGCAGCGGCCTTGCGACCGACGTCTCCTGGCGCAACCGCGCCGGCGACTATGCCGCGCTGTACCGCAGCCTCATGGAGGCGCGCGCGTGAGTCTGCAAGCCGGTCGCGTTTGATAGTGGCTTTCGTAGCCTATCCTTCGAGACGCCCGCCTCCAGCGGGCTCCTCAGTATGAGGACGGAGAACGCGGCAACAAGTTCGGTGCTGCTGAGCCTCATCCTGAGGAGGCGCGCAAGCGCCGTCTCGAAGGACGAGGCGCGCGCAGACTGCCGCCCGAAGCGTGACCGTCGTCGAATCCATGCTATAGAGCGCGCATGGACCCGCTCATGATCAAGCTGATCGGCTTTGCCGCCGCCACCTGCACCACCGTCGCTTACGCGCCACAAGCCATCAAGGTATGGAAGACCCGCTCCACCGGCGACATCTCGCTCGGCATGTTCCTGGTGATGGTGCTGGGCCTCGCGCTCTGGCTCATCTACGGCCTGCTCTCGGGCGATGGCCCCCTGATCGCCTCGAACGCCGTCACCATGCTGCTCGCCGGTGGCATCCTGGTGATGAAGCTGAGATACGGGTGAAGTTGCGACGCTCCTCTTCCTTCTCCCCTTGTGGGAGAAGGTGGCGCGAAGCGCCGGATGAGGGGTTCGCTCCACGAGTTCATTGCGCGAGATTCCCCGGCGGAGAGAGACCCCTCACCCGTCTCGCCGCTTCGCGGCGATCCACCCTCTCCCACAAGGGGAGAGGGTAGAAGAATTCATCCAAACACATACGAGGCCATCGCCACATGCGCGACCTCGTCGACGAAGACGCGCCGTCCGACGTCGCTTCCCGCAGCACCGGCCGCCACCATCAGCGGCAGCAGATGGTCCTCGCGCGGATGTGCAAGGCGTGCGCTCGGCGCATTCTCCCAATCGACCAGCATGGCATTGCGGCGCGCCGCATCGGGGTTGCTGATCGCCTCGTTCAGATAGGCCTCGAAATCATACGAGACGGGCTTGGACTCCGGACGGTTGAAGCCGCGCATGTTGTGATAGGTCAGGCCGCTGCCGACGATCAGGATGCCTTCGTCGCGCAAGGATGCGATCGCCTGCCCCACCTTGACGTGCTCGGCCGCGTCATAGCTGGACTTCAGCGACAGCAGCACGATCGGCATGTCGGCATTCGGATACATCAGCCCGAGCGGAACGAACGTGCCGTGATCGAAACCCTGGTCGGGATCTTCGCGGCAATCGAGGCCGGCGTGCGTGAGCAGCGCCTTCACTTGCGCGGCAAGCTCGGGCTTGCCCGGCGCCGGATATTTGATGTGGTAGGTATGCTCGGGGAAACCGTAATAATCGTAGACCATCGGTGGATGCGGCGAGGTCGACACCGTGAAGGCGTCGGCTTCCCAATGCCCGGTGATGACCAGCACGGCCTTCGGCCTCTCGGGCAGAAGCTGCGGCAAGTTCGCGAACGCCTCGGCGGTCTTGGCATATTGCACCCGCCTGTCCTCCATGAAGGGCCAGGGGCCGCCGCCATGCGACAGGAACAGGGTCGGAAGTCGCGTCATCGGCTCGTCTCGTTGACAACAGGCACGTGCGAGCGGTCCGCACGATCGGCGATGAGCATAGGCAAAGCGGCATGGTTAGCAAGTCGTTAACGATTTGCCGCCCAGAATCCCCGCTGGGCCGAAGCAGTCGGCCTGAAGACAAGTGAGACGTACGATGAGGAAGTTTGCGCTGGGGGACGTCGTCAACAGTGACAAGGGCCGCCGCGGTGTCGTCCGCGCCGCCTTCAAGTCGCGGGATGGCCAGCAGTTCTATGCGGTCGAGAAGGACGGCGCGATGGATTACCTGGAGGAAGACCGGCTCAGCCCGGCGCCGCGCGTCGAGCTCGCGGCTTAAATCCGCTTCATCTCCGGCCCTCATTTGCGAGCCGGTCGAGACGATCCGCGATCGGATCGTCGCCGCTCGCGATGCCATCGTTCGTGATCAGCAGCAGGCGATCGCCGCTGGCTGCGTCCCAGCGTGGCAGGTCGGGACCATGTAGGTCGGGACCATTGGGATCGCCACTTCGGGCGAAGTTTATCCAATAGGCGCGCATGCGGCCTGCGACCTCGCGGTCGCGCCGCGACAGGATGCCCGCACCGGGCACGCCTTCCGCACCGAAGATGAACTGCAGCTCGCGCCCGTGGCCGACGTCCGGATTGGCGCGCCTGGCCTCCGGCACATAGGCGAAGCGGTAGCGAAAGGTCGGCGCGCCGCCTGCCGCGTGCAGACGTGCCAGCAGCCGCACCGGCTCGGAAAAGACCTTGTCGGTGTAAATTCTTGCCGCGAGATCCGAAGGACTGGCGAGATCGGGATAGAGCTTGCGCAATTCGCCGTCGCCCGCGCCCGGCGGCGCAAGCTCCCCCTTGATCGCGGTCTCGTTCTCCAGGCCGGTCTCATCCTCGTTCGAGCCGATGATCAGGGGAATGCGGCTTTGGCGTCCGGCGGCAAAACCTGCGGCGAGGTCCTCGGTCGCGAGACGTCCATCCATCATCGGTGCAAAGCTGCGCGGCGATGTCTCCAGCAATTGTTTCTCGGCGGCCAGCAGGCGCCGCGGCTCGACCGCGCGCAGATCCGTCTTCGGCGAAAGCGCGGCCACGAAGAGCCGGCCGATGGCCTCCGCCTCTTCCGCCGAACGCAGGCGCGCGCGGCCGGGCACCGATTGCAGAATGGCCTTGTGGAACAGATTGCGCGCTTGCGCGGACAGCATCAGCAGCGCAATCGATGTCGCGCCTGCATCGCTGCCGAACAACGTGACGTTATCAGGATCGCCGCCGAACGCCGCGATATTGTCGTGCACCCAGTGCAGCGCGGCGATCTGGTCCATCAGGCCGAAATTGCCGGAGCCGGCGTCCGACAGCGCGGGATGCGAGAGCCAGCCGAGCGCGCCGAGGCGATAATTCACGGTGACCACGATGAGGCCCGCCTGCGCCAGCTTGGCGCCAACGAACAGCGCATCGTTCGCGGTGCCCGTGACGAACGCGCCGCCATGGATGAACACCATCACCGGCAACGGGCCGTCGACCCCGAAAGGACGAAACACGTTCAGCGTCAGGCAATCCTCGCTCGCCGCCGGCAGCGCCGGCTGAAGGCACGGCGCGCCGTAATCGTAGGCGGTGCGCATCTCCGAGCTTTCGGTCGTCGGCTGCGGCGGTTGCCAGCGCAGCGCGCCGAGCGGCGGCACCGCGTAAGCCAGCCCCTTGAACGAGGCCACCTCGCCTTCCACGGCGCCGAGCATCTGCCCTTCACGCGTCAGCGCGAATGGAAACTGCCCGACCGGCTGGGCGACCGCCGGGCCGGCGCCACACAGGACTGCAATAGCCGCAACGAATGCAAGCAAGGCCCGCATCTTCGCAACGATCTCGATAAAGGGTTTCGGCAGGTTATGTCCAGAGCCGTCGGCAAGGCAAGCCTCGCGCCTTGAGCCTAACCGCCTTTGCCGATCAGCTCCGCGAGCGCGTGGCGCGCGACGATGCCGAGCTCGCCGAGCGTGGAGTGTCCCGCCCGCGCCGCCTCGATCAGGCGCTCGGCGATGAACCTGCGGCTGTCGTGATCGCCGCCATGCGGCAATTGCCGGCACGTCTGCTCGAGGACGACGTCCATGTTCGCTTTGGTGCGTTCACTCAACTCTGTCATGACGCCCGGGCGGTACGCGTGGCTTGTAAGCGCAAGCATACACAGAAGGACGATGGCTGATTACCCCGGGCGATCACGGCCATTGTGCATCGCGGTGCGTGTGGTGCCACAACCTTCGCGCGGTCACGAAGCCGCCGCAAACGACCACCCTAAGATTGCACTTGCTGTAATGACAAGCTGAGCCTGCGGCGATAGCCTGCCGCCAAAACAAGACATCCGGGAGGAATACCATGCCTGACGCAATGGTTGCCACACGTGCCTCCGATGGGCGCGGAACCGCTCAGCAGGTCGATGTTGCCGTGGTCGGCGCCGGATTTGCCGGCCTCTACCTTCTCCATCGCCTGCGCAAGACGGGGTTCTCGGCAGTCGGGCTCGACGAGGCCGGCGATGTCGGCGGCACCTGGTATTGGAACCGCTATCCGGGCGCGCGCTGCGACATCCAGACCATCGATTACAGCTACACGTTCGATCCGGAGCTCGAGACCGCCTGGACTTGGTCGGAGAAATACGCGACCCAGCCCGAGATCCTGCGTTACCTCGGCTTCGTCGCCGATCGCTACGATCTGCGCCGCGATATCCGTTTCAAGACCAAGGTCACCGAAGCCAGATGGGACGAAGCGTCGGAGCGCTGGCTCATCACCACTGACAATGGGCCACCCGTCTCCTGCCGCCATTACATCATGGCGACCGGTTGCCTCTCCGCGCCAAAGCCGCCGGAGATCGACGGCGTCAAGGACTTCAAGGGCGAGGTCTATTTCACCGGGCGCTGGCCGCATGACGGCGTCGATCTCACCGGAAAACGCGTCGCCGTGATCGGCACGGGCTCCTCGGCGATCCAGTCGATCCCTGTGATCGCCGAGCAGGCTGCGCATCTGACGGTGTTCCAGCGCACACCGAATTTCGCGTTGCCGGCGCACAACGGCCCTGCGCCCGCGGACCGCATGAGCCTGTTGCAGAGCGACCGCGCGGCCTATCGCGAGCAGGCGCGGCAGTCGATGGCCGGCGTGCCCTATCCGCAGCAGACGGTCGTGAGCTGGCAGCTCAGCGATGCCGAGCGCCGCGAGCGGTTCGAGCGCGCCTGGGCCGCCGGCGACCTCGTCCACATCCTGACGCAGCTCTGGGCCGACCAGGCCGTAGACGTCGACGGCAACAAGATCGTCCAGGACCTGATCCGCGAGAAGATCCGCGTCGCCGTCAAGGATCCCGAGACCGCCGCGGCGCTGATGCCGGACGACCATCCGTTCGGCGCAAAGCGCCCCTGCCTCGAGACCAATTATTACGCAACCTACAACCGGCCGAACGTCACGCTGGTTAATCTGCGCAAGGAGCCGATCAAGGCGATCACCGCGAGCGGCATTTCCACGAACGGCCGCAGCTTCGACGTCGACGTCATCGTCTTCGCAACCGGCTTCGACGCCATGACCGGCGCGATCCGTGCCGTGCATCCGATCACCGGGCGCGGTGGCAAGTCGCTGTCCGATGTCTGGGCGCAGGGGCCGCAGACCTATCTCGGCCTCACGGTCGAGGGCTTCCCGAACTTCTTCATGATCACCGGACCCGGAAGCCCGTCGGTGCTGTCGAACATGGCGGTGTCGATCGAGCAGCATGTCGACTGGGTGGTCGATCGCGTTGCATCGCTGCGCGATGCCGGCTTCACCACGATCGAGCCGACCGAGACGGCACAGGCCGGCTGGAACAGGCACATGGCCGACTGCTCGATGCTGACGCTGCACCGGCTCGCCAACACCTGGTACACCGGCGCCAACGTGCCCGGCAAGGTGCAGGGGCTGATGCCCTATACCGGCGGCGTCGGCCCTTATCGCAGCATCTGCGACGAGGTGGTCAGCCGCGGCATGCTCGGCTTCAAGCTCACCGGCCCCGATGGCGCCATCCAATGCAACGACGGCGAGGTGGTGCGCCTGCAGCCGGACGTGCGGCTGGTGCTGAACCTGCTCGCCTCGCTCAACCTGCCGCCGATCGAGTCGATGGGCGCGCTCGGCGCCCGCGCCTTCGTCAACGAGTTCAACAAGGGCCGGCCTGCGGGGCGGCCGATCGGCGAGATCGTCGACGGCACCCTGCCCGTCGCCGGCGGTGCGTTGCCCTACCGCGTCTACAAGCCGGCAACGCCGGGACCGCATCCGGTCGTGGTCTATTTCCACGGCGGCGGCTGGGTGCTCGGCGACGAGCAATCGGACGAGCCGTTCTGCCGCGACATGGTGCGGCGGACCGGCATGATGTTCGTCAGCGTCGGCTATCGCCACGCACCGGAGCATCGCTTCCCGACCGCGGCCGAGGACGGCTATGCGGCCACGCGCTGGATCGCCGAGCACGCCGCCGAGCTCGGCGGCAGGCCGGGCCCGGTGCTGGTCGCCGGCTGGAGCGCCGGCGGCAACATTGCGGCCGTCACCTGCCAGCTCGCGCGCGACCGCGGCGGGCCCTCGATCGCCGGCCAGCTTCTGGTCTGCCCGGTCACCGACTGCAGCTTCGATCGGCCCTCCTACAACGAAAACGGGACCGCCTACTTCCTGACGCGCTCTCTGATGTACTGGTTCTGGGACCTCTATTGCTCGCCGGCGGACCGCACCGACCCGCGGGTCGCCCCGCTGCGCGGCAAGGTTGCCGGCCTGCCGCCGGCCCTCGTGGTCACCTGCGAGTTCGATCCGCTGCGCGACGAGGGCATCGCCTATGCCGAGGCAATGGCCGCAGCGGGCGTGCCGGTCGAGCAATTGAAGGCGCGCGGCCACTTCCACTCGTCCTTTGCGATGGTGGACGTGGTGATCACAGGCGTGTCGGGACGGGTGCAGATGGCGGAAGCCTTGCGGCGCTTCGCCGGACTGCCGCCCAAGATCAGCGGCAGTGACGGTCACGGAGATGGTCACGCCAGCCCGCGGCACGAGATCGCGGCCGCCGCGAGCTGACGCAGCCACGAGGCGGCCGGGAACCTTTTCCCGGCTGCCGCGTTGGCTGACCTGTGGCATTGAGATGCAGCGACAGATGTATGGGCCCCGGCACGCGAGCACGTGTGCTGGGGTCGTGTTTTGCGTGAGGCAGGGCAATGGGGGACGTGGTCGGGGATTCAAAGGTCAATTTCGGCGCGCTTGCGGTGCTGCATAAATGGCCATCACTTGCCAATCAGCGCCAGCCTGACCGGGAGCCCTACCAGCTCATCGAAGGCACGCTCGACGATTGCATCTCGGCTTTCATGCAGAAACCGGCGACGACCCGGCACCTCTACGAGATCCGCACCGTAGCGCAGCCGCCGCTCGTCACCGAGATCCTCTCCCCCGAACACGTCCTCGAGCTGTCGCGCTTGAGAGAATTTCTCTGACGCCCTTCACAAGCGTGCGAGCAGGAACCTTCTTCCGGTTCTTCCCGTTGTCAGGGATCAAAGCAATGACGTGAGCGCCTCGAGATGTTTGACGCCGGCGTATCATCACCGATCGTGCCTTACGGAGCGGACCAGACCCTGTTCGTGGTGGTTGATCGCCGTGACGAGGCGACCGAAATCCGCATCGAGCGCAGCGATCTCGACACCACGATCGGCGAGCTCGTCGCCGGCTGCTTCAATGACCCGATCAAGGTGATCTCGTTCAACACGCTCGAGCACTGGATGAAGGATATCTCGTGCGACGTCGCCGGCGAGATCCGCGCACGCTGCGACATCTATGGAATAGAGCTCCCCGATTATCTCAGCGACTTCATCGAAAGCCATTCCCAAAGCGCGATGAAATGAAGCTCACTTGCCGAAAAGGACGGAGGTGCGCTCCCTCCCTGCTTGCGGGAATGACTATCGCATTTGGGAGTTTTTCTCTGCGGCCATCCTTCGAGACGCCCGCTTTGGGCGGGCTCCTCAGGATGAGGGCGGAGTGCGCGGCAGCAGTTTCAACGAGCACTGATGCTGATTAGCCTCATCCTGAGGAGGCGCGTCAGCGCCGTCTCGAAGGACGAGGCGTGCGCGCAGGCCGCCGCCACAAGTCATATCCGATAGCCCTGCGCTTGCGGGAGAGGGAGTGCACCTCCCTTGTAGCAATCGAACCTGATCGCATCGTGCTTCAGTTGCGGCGGCGTTTGCCGGCGATGACCTCGATCTCGCGGCGGCGTTCGCCCGCGAAGGTCAGCAGCTTTTCGATCGTCAGCGTATCCGTGATCCGTTTGGCGAGCCGCTCGGCACGCGCAGCCTGATCTTCGAGATGCTGGATCGTGTTCAAGCGTCGCCTCCCCCAAAGCCCCGAATTGTGCGGACAGCCATGGTGCTTGAGAAGCCGCTAACAGCCGGTTAAGCGCGCCCGCACGGTCGCGACGCGTGGCGCCCTATTGCACGACTTCAAGCCTGACATTGGTAATGCCCTTGTCGACCATGCCGAGCGCCTCGGCGGCCGACGGCGAGATGTCGACCACGCGTCCGCGCACGAAGGGCCCGCGATCGTTGACCCTGACCGTAACGAAACGGCCGGAGGAGGTCTCGGTAACGCGCAGCTTGGTGCCGAACGGCAGGGTGGGATGCGCCGCGGTCAATTCGTTCCTGTCGAACTTCTCGCCGCTCGCGGTCTGCGTATCCGAATAGAAGCTGGCGATGCCGTGCGAAGCGGTTTGCTTTGCGTCGCGGGCGGGGACGCGCGCCCGGCTGATCGGGCGTGGATGCAGCGCCGCCACCCGGTGCGGGCGCTCGACCGCGGCTTGCCGGGTCGTTCCGGCGAGATCGGCTTTCTGACGGCCGACCGGCGATTGCGAGCAGGCAGCGAGCGATGCGGCGCCCAAGACCGCGAGCAATAACCGGCTCGAGCTCGCCAGCGACATCCGGGCAGTTTCGGCACTTGCAATGCGAGACATGATGCGCCCTCCGAACAACCCCAAGTTTCGGTGGGCAATGAGGGCAGAACCTTGTCGGAACAAAAGCGGCTCTGGGGCCGCCTTCGTTTCGCGCCAGCTGTGGCGATTCCACCACAGTGACCTGTTCAGAATCGGGACAGATCAGCGAAGGATCAGCCCGATACGCCCCGCGAGCCGCGTTTTCGGCGCGGCCCGATTTCTAGTACTTCGGCTCGTACATCTGCGACTGGACCAGGGCCTTCACGTCGTTGGGCGCGGGTCCGTCGGCGAGCGCGCGTTGATAGGCCACATCCGCAACCGCCGCCGCGATGCGCACGGAGACCTCGCGGATACGCGGCAGTGCCGGATAGAGGCTGCCCTGAGCGAGGTCCTCCTTGCCGACGCAATCGGCGAGCGCGTGGGCCGCCGCCATGAACATCTCGTCGGTCACGAGGCGCGAGCGGCTGGCGATGACGCCGAGGCCGACGCCCGGGAAGATGTAGGAATTGTTGCCCTGGCGCGGCACGAAGCTGCGGCCGTTGAGCTTGACCGGATCATACGGACTGCCGCAGGCGAACAGCGCGCGTCCCTCCGTGTAGCGATAGGCATCCTCCGCCGAGCACTCGGCTTTCGAGGTGGGGTTGGAGAGCGCGAACACGATCGGCTGCTCGTTGAGCTCGGCCATCGCCTTGAGCACGTCGGGCGTGAAGGCGCCGCCGACCGCGGCGACGCCGATGATCGCCGTCGGCTTCAGCGTCTTGATGGCGGTGAGGAAGTCGGCGATCGGCGCCTGACCGGCATGGGCATAGCGGAGCTTATGGCCAGAAAGGCCTTCACGGCCGCTGACGACGAGACCGCGGGAATCCACCAGCCAGTTGCGGCGAAGCGCGTCCGCCTCGGACGCGCCTTCCGCCATCATGGCGGAGACCACGAGGTCGGCGATGCCGGTCGCCGCCTCGCCCGCGCCGAGGAACAGGATCTTCTGATCCTTCAGCTTGCCGCCGGAGATGCGCAGAGCCGAGAACAGGCCGGCGAGCGCCACCGCCGCGGTGCCCTGGATGTCGTCGTTGAAGACGCAGGCCTCGTCGCGATATTTGTGCAGCAGCTTGAACGCCGAATGATTGGCGAAGTCCTCGAACTGGATCAGCACGCCCGGGAACGTCTTGCGCGCGGCTTGCATGAACTCGTCGACGAAGCTGTCATAGGCCTCGCCCGTCAGCCGCCGCTCGCGCAGGCCGAGATAATAGGGATCGTTCAACAGCTCTTCGTTGTTGGTGCCGACATCGAGCACGATCGGCAAGCACGCTTCCGGATGCACGCCGGCGCAGGCCGAATAGAGCGATAGCTTGCCGACCGGGATGCCCATTCCGTTGGCACCGAGATCGCCAAGTCCCAAAATGCGCTCGCCGTCGGTGACGACGATCAGCCTGGCCTGGTAGGGCCAGTTCTTCAGGATCTCCGCGATCTGGCCGCGGTCGCGCGAGGAGATGAACATGCCACGCGGCCGCTGGAAGATCAGGCCGTATTTCTGGCAGGCAAGCCCGACCGTCGGGGTGTAGATGATCGGCTGGATCTCGTCGATATTGTCGACGACGACGCGGAAGAACAGCGCCTCGTTGCGGTCATGCAGCGCGTTCAGGGCAACGTATTTTTCCAGGTCCGTCGGCAGCGTGCGCAGATTGGTGAGCACGCGCTGAGCCTGGGTCTCCATCGTCAGCACGCAGGGCGGCAACAGGCCGCGCAAGCCGAGTGCGGCGCGCTCTGCTTCCGTGAAGGCCGTGCCCTTGTTGAGCAGGGGGTCGCGCAGCAGCGTCATGCCGTGCGCGGTGTCGGATGATGTCGAATGGGCGCTGACCCGAGCAGGTCTATTCACGATTCCCCCAAGGAGTTTCTTATTGAACCACGACCATTGTCGGCCAGCGTTCAGTCGAGATCAAGGAGACTCCGGCCGCGATCGTGATCTCGCACCGCAGCAGATTTTGCAAACGCCTGGCACTTGCGCGCGAAAAGGTTTAACGCGCCAACCGGGGCGCGCGTTGGCGGACCCGCAAATAAAGGCAGGCCGGAATTTGGGACTGCTTATCCCGCCGCCCGCCGGGGCGTCAGATTGGCAGCGCTGTCCGCCGGCGGCGCGATGTGCATCAGGATGGTCTGCACCGGCGATGCGACCTCGATCCCGTTCTGCTGGAAGCGCAGCTTCATGCGGCGGTTGAATTCGCGCTGGACCGGCCAGCGGCCGGCCTCGGTGCAGCGGATCTGCCCGACGATCGACACCATCGCGCCATCGACCTTGTCGACGCCCCACAGCTCGAGGTCGCCGCGGATGAGCGCGCGGAAGTCCGCTTCACGGCGCATCTCATCGACGATGTCCTTGAGGATCTGGCCGGCGCGGTCGGTGTCTTCCTTGTAGGCGACGTTGACGCTGACCGAAGCGTTGCCGGCGCCGCGGCTGGCATTGGTGATGGTCGTGACTGCGCTGAACGGCACGATGTGCACGGCGCCGTCGCCCGCGCGCAGACGGATGGTGCGGATCGAGACGTTCTCGACGACGCCCGACAACCCCGACACGCTGACGCTGTCGCCGACCTGCACCGTATTCTCCAGCAGCAGGAACAGGCCGGTGATGAGATCCTGCACCAGCTTCTGCGAGCCGAAGCCGATCGCAATGCCGACGATGCCGGCGCCGGCCAGCAGCGGCGCGACATTGACGCCGATCTCGCTCAACGCCGTGAGGCCGACGATTGTCGCGATCAGGCAGAGCAGCGCGGTGCGCAGCATCGGCTGGAAGGTGCGCAACCGCGCGGCACGGGCATAGTGCCCGTCCCGCGACAGCGTATTGATCTGGCGGTCCAGCAGCGCATTGCTGGCTTCCCAGATCGCCGCAGCGATCAACACGGCAAGGCCGATGGTCACCACGGCCGAGATCAGCCGGCTGCCGATCTGGCCGCCATAGAACCAGACGATCGCGTCCACGCCCCAGACCTCGAGCACCGCCACGAAACCGATGAAGGCGATCACGCTGGATACGATCCTGCGGAGCAGCGGCAGATAGCGGTTGGCACGGATCTCGAGGCCAGGAAAGCGCTGGAGGATCTCCGGCCGGATGCGGAAGCCGCGGTCGATCAGGCTCAGCGTCAGCATGATGACGATACGCGTGACCAGCGCCACCGCGATGGTGCCGACGAAATATTGCAGCAGCAGCGAATAGCCGTTGCGGATGTTGAGTGCCCACACCGCCCAGAGCGCGAGGTCGAGCGCGATGGCAAGATAGTGCCAGCCGCCGGCGATGCGGTTGCGCAAACGAGCCGCAATGCCCTGCCGCTCCGCCGGGGCGCGGATGGCATCGGCGACTTGGCGGCGGCATTGCAGGATGATGACGGCGATGAAGAGGTGCACGACCAGCATCACCATGCGCAGCAGCGCGGCGTAGCCGGCGCGGTGCAGGCCGAGCAGCAGCGCCACATTGGCAAAGGCGATGCCGGAGACGCCGACGCCGACGATGCGGCGCGCCCAGATCTCGATATAGGCGGCGGTCTCCGCGCGCACCGGAAACAAGCCGAACGGCCCCGCCAGCGCCCGGACCAGGCAGATGAGCCCGCGCGAGAACGCATAGGCGTTGACGACGGCGAGGATCACGAGGCGGACGGTTGTCGGTTCTCCGATCTCCGTCCCGAGCAGCGCGGTGGCGACGCCGACGAAGACGAGCACGGGAAGCAGCTCGAGCACGAAACGCCCGAGCACGAAGGGCAGGCGCAGCATGATCTGCCAGACCCGCGCAAGGCTGTGGCGTCGCTCCTGCATTTCAGGTGCCGGCGTAACGTCGACGACTGACGGTGGCGGATCGGCAAGCGGCAGCGCGGGTGCCGGCAGGCGCGCGGTTTGCGGCATGCGCCCCTCCAGGAACGCGACCGGCCGGCGGATCAGGCGGAAGATCACCCATTCGGCCGAGAGCGCGCAGCCGAGCACCAGCGCCAGCTTCCAGGCGATCTCGATCAGAAGATTGTAAGCCGCGGGATCGTTCGCGGTGCGCACGATCCAGTAGTAGAACGCCGGAAAATGCGTGAGCGTCCGCGCGATGCCGGCGATCTCACGCGAGATTTCGCCGATCTCCTCCGAGACCGTCAGCATGAGCTGCGCACCGAGGCCGTCGGCCGAAAGCGGGATCGGCGAATTCGGCTGCGGCGCGGCCTGTTGCGGACCAGACGCGTTGGCGATTGCACGGAGCGTATCGATCATCTGCGCGCGCTTCTTGTCGTCCTGAAGCGTGTCCAACGCACGCTTCGCCTCGTCAGGCGATAGCGCCGCGGCACCGTTCGCGGCCGGCGCATCGGCGCGGGCGCAGGAGAGAGAAGAGATCGCAAGGAAAAGAGCGGCGAGAAGCGCCGGGACAAGCTTTTGCGACACGCAGATTCCCTGGAAAAGTGAATGTGCTCGCAGGTAGCGTGGCCGCCACCGCCGAAGCACATCCGTCATGTCGGATCGGCGCTATTCGCCCCCGCCTGTGTCGGAAGTTGGCCTTTGGGACGACATTCTCTTGGCATTTGCCGCAGCGCAGGATCGGGAGCTGACGTCCCGTCAGCGCGCGCAAAGATCGTTTGCGGATCAACCAGCAGGATTGAGACGAGCGGGGTGTCAAAAAAATTGGTGCGGCGGCCTTCACGGCCATCCGACACGATCAAAATACAGCGCCGGGAAGGTAGGGGCTTTGCCTCACTGATGCAGCCCGCTAAACCTTGTCCCGGCGTGCCGTTCGCGGTTTCCGCCGCTATGCGATAGTCCGAACGAGCTCCATCGCAATTAACGCGGCTGGATTTGCGGAGGTGGTGTCATAGACCTCCCCTTGCTCATGAGGTGGACGTTGCGCGTCGCTTGTTTGCGACCATGGGCATGGTCCCCCTGCGACACAAAACTGTCAAGCGGGATCAATGATCTGACGATCACATTTGACGATCCGAGTTCCGCTGTGCAAATCGCTTCCGCGCGAGGTGAGGGATTTCCGAAGACGGCCGGCATGGTGACATCATGCACCTGTTTTGCCCGACGATGCAAACGAATTTCGTGAAATCCGCATCGCGAATGATGAGAGCCGATAAGCCATCGATTCCACTACGCCCGGCTACTGTGCATGGGGTTGTTTTCACACTTTTGCTCGATGGCCACCCGGCCATTTAGAGAAACATCTCCGCGAGGTCGACCGTCGAGGCCTTTCCGATCTGGTCGAAGTTTCGCGCCAGCCACTTGCGCGCCGCCGCGCGGCCCTCATCGCGCAGGCGGCACAACAGGCTCCATTCGGGGTGGAACTGCGTAGCCGTGCCGAGCTGCGACATCAGCGCGTCGTTGCCGATCCAATGCATGTACATGCGGCTATGCTTGTTGCTGTCGAGCTCGCCGTCGTCGATCAGCCGGGTGGCGAAAGCGATCGCGCGCATCTCGCGCATCAAGGACGAATTGAAGCTGATCTCGTTGATGCGGTGGAGGACGTCCGCGGCACTGGCCGGCAGCTCGTCGCGCCGGATCGCCGTCACCTGCACGATGACGACGTCGTGACTGCCCTTGCGGTAGATCAACGGATAGATCGCGGGATTGCCGAGATAGCCGCCGTCCCAGTAATGCTCGCCATCGATCTCGACGGCCTGGAAATAGGGCGGCAGGCAGGCCGAGGCGAGCACGGTGTCCGCCGTGAGCAGCGGGCTCTGGAACACCTTGATCTTGCCGGTGCGGACGTTGGTGGCGTTGAGAAACAGCTGCGGCGCCTCGGGCGAGGAATTGAGCCGGTCAAAATCGATCACGCGCTGCAGCAGCGCGCGGAGCGGATTGAACTGAAAGGGATTGAGCAGGTTCGGCGGCAGCGTGTGCGTCAGCGTGTGGATGAAGGCGTGGACCGGATGATATTCCGGCGGCAGCTTCAGGGCCTGGATCCACTGGTTCAGCAGCGACATCAGATCGTACGCCATGTCCATGCGCGACACTTCGTACCAGAATGCGTGCAGGCTCTCCCGCGCGGCCTCCGCGCCTCCGTGCGCCATGCCCGAGGCCATCGCCACCGCATTCATCGCGCCGGCACTGGTCGCGCTGATCGCCTCGATCGCGAGCCTGCCGTCCTCGAGCACCTGGTCGAGCACGCCCCAGACGAAGGCGCCGTGCGCGCCGCCGCCCTGGAGCGCGAAGTTGACGTTCTTGCAGTTCGTGGTCCCGCCGGCTGTCACTTTGCTTGCCTCTTGCCTCCCGTGCCTTCTTTCTCCAGCGCCTTGCGCACCTGCTTGAACTCCTCCAGCGAGGCCTTGTCGGCACGGGGGAAGCGCAGGTCGAGCTTTTCCAGCTCGGCATTGATCACCGAGCCGATCACGACGCGGGCGAACCATTTGTGGTCGGCGGGCACGACATACCAGGGCGCATGGGACGTCGCCGTGTGCCGGACGATGTCCTGGTAGACCGCCTGGTAGCGCGGCCACAGCGCACGCTCCCTGATGTCGTCCATGGAGAACTTCCACTGCTTGGCCGGATCGTCCAGCCGCGCGAGGAAGCGCTCGCGCTGCTCTTCCTTGGACAGGTTGCGGAAGAACTTCAGCACCACGGTGCCGTTACGGCAGAGATAGCGCTCGAAGGCGGAGATGTCCTCGAACCGCTCCTTCCAGATGTTCTTGGTGACGAGCTTCGGCGGCAGCTTCTGCTTGGCGAGAATCTCGGGGTGTACGCGCGTCACCAGGCATTCCTCGTAGTGCGAGCGGTTGAAGATGCCGATATGGCCGCGCTCGGGCAGCGCGACCGCATGACGCCAGAGGAAGTCGTGGTCGAGCTCCTTGCTGCTCGGCGCCTTGAAGGCCGTGACCTCGCAGCCCTGCGGATTGATGCCCTCGAAGATCGCCTTGATCGCAGAATCCTTGCCGCCGGCGTCCATCGCCTGGAATACGATCAGGAGCGACCAGCGGTCCTGCGCGTAGAGCTTCTCCTGAAACGCGATCAGCCGCTTCTTGTTGGCATCGAGGATCGCCTGCGCCTTCTCCTTGTCGAGATCGCCCTTCTCGTCGGTCTTGTGGTCCTTGAGGTGAAACTTGCCCGAGCCATCGTAGCGAAACGGCGTGATGTAGCGGTCAAGCTCCTGGGCGAGCGACTGGGACGGCTTTTTGCTCATGAGCGCGGGGCACCTTGCGTTGCAACTTCAATCGGTCGAGCAAGCTACCAAGAATGCCCTTGGGAAGGAATATGATGAAAAGCACGAGCAGCACGCCGTAGACGAGATTATCCCAGCCAACCGCCTTGGTGCCGAAACCGATGCGCAGCGTTTCCGCCAGCAGGATGGTGATGATGGCGCCCACGGTCGGACCTAGCGAGACGAACAGCCCGCCGACGATCGCGGCGAACACCATCTGCAGCGAGACTGCGATGCCGCTGACCGTGTCGGGCGTGATGAACATCTGGTACTGGCAGTAGATCGCGCCCGCCAGAGCCGTCATCAACGCGCTGAGCAGCGTGATCTTCAGCTTCTCGGCGGTGACGTCGACACCGGCCGCGGCCGCAGCATCCTCGTCCTCCGAGATCGCCTCCAGCGCATAACGCGCCATGCTGCGGTCGACCCAGTGCCAGACCACGATGCCGAACAGCCAGACCGCAAGCGCGATCAAGTACCAGGTGGTCTTGTCGTCGAATTGCAGCGCCAGCAGCCTGTTGCCGGACGCGCGGTTCGGGGTGTAGCCGAGCGAGCCGCCGGTATAGTCGCGCGTCGCGGTGATGACCTGGAGCACGATGCCTGACAGCGCCAGCGTCACCAGCACGAAATAATGCCCGGTGATACGAAAGCGAAAGCAGGGATAGCCGACGATCATCGCCAGCGCGCCGGCCGCCGCCATGCTGATGGGAATGCCGATCCAGGGCGACAACCCTGCGTGATTCCACAACAGCGCCGTAACGTAAGCGCCGATCCCCATGAAGCCGCCATGGCCGAGCGAGACGAGGCCGAACCTCCCCATCATCGACCAGGACGTATAGGCGAACGACCAGATCAGGATCAGCACCAGGATGTGCAGATGATAGGGATCGCGATAGACGAAGGGCAGCGCGACCAGCGCCGCCAGCCCCACGCCCCATGCAGCAAGCCGCCCCTGCCCCATCATCGGCGCCTCGCAAGCAGGCCCGCGGGCCGGATGAACATCATGACGATGAAGAACGCGAAGGCGAGCACATAGCCCCATTCGAGGTCGGAGAACAGGCCCCCGAGCGAGATGATCTCGGCGAACACGAAGGCGGCGATGAACCCGCCGATGAAATTGCCGAGGCCGCCGAGCACGCAGATCAGGAAGGTGATCGGCCCGAAGGACAGACCGACGAAGGGATGCACGTCGTATTGCAGCACCAGGAGGCAGGCGGCGAGGCCGGCGAGCGCGCCGCCGAGCGCCGACGTGATCAAGTAGATCCGCTTGGTGTCGACGCCCATCAGCGCCATGATCTGTCGGTCCTGCGAGATGGCGCGGATCGCGGTGCCGGTGAAGGTGCGGGTCATGAACAGATAGACCGCAACCATGCCGACCAGCGCGGCGACGAACGAGAGCAGCCGTGCGTAGCTGAAATTCATGTCGCCGAAGGCGAGCACCGGCAAGCGGATGCCGAGATTGCGGAAGTCGATGCCGAAAGCCACGGTGGCAAAGCTCTGCAGCACGAACAGCACCCCGCCGGTCGCGAGCAGCTGGTTGATCGGAGGCGCCGTCAGCAGCGGCGCGATGACCAAGTAGTGCAGCGCCGCGCCAAGCACGGCGACCAGCAGGATGGTGAGCGGGGCAGCGACGAAATAGCTGACGCCGTAATACTGCACCATGAAATACATGCCGTACATGCCGATCATGACGAGCTCGGCGTAGCAGATCCAGGTCACGTCGATGACGCCGAAGATCAGGTTGAGCCCCAGCGCAAGCAGCGCCAGCACGCCGCCGAGCAGGATGCCGTTGATGACGGCCTCCAGCAGGTAGATGTCGAATACGTCCAGGAACGCCTGCATGCCCATCACACCCCGAGATAAGCTTCCTTGACCGTGTCGCTCGCCAGCATCTCGGCCGAGGTGCCGGAGGCGCGGATCGTGCCCGCCTCGATCAGATAGGCGCGGTCGACCACCTTCAGCACCTGCTGCACGTTCTGCTCGACGATCAGCACCGTCAGCCCGCTGGCACGGATCCGCTTCACCAACTCGAACACCTGCTGCACCACCACCGGCGCGAGCCCCGCCGAGGGTTCGTCGAGCAGCAACAGTTTCGGATTGGACATCATCGCGCGGCCGATGGCGCACATCTGCTGCTCGCCGCCGGACATGGTTCCGGCCATCTGGTGACGGCGTTCCTTCAGGCGGGGGAACAGGTCGAACACCACCTCCAGCCGCTCGGCGTAGTGGTCCCGCGCCTCCTTCATGAAGGCGCCCATCTTGAGATTGTCGTCGACCGTGAGCTGCGGAAACAGCCGCCGGTTCTCCGGCACATGCGCAATGCCGAGGCTGACGATCTTGTGCGACGGCGTCGCGACGAGGTCGACGCCCTCCATCCTGATCGATCCGCGCGAGGGACGGATCAGGCCGGAGATGACGCGCATCAGGGTGGTCTTGCCGGCGCCGTTGGGGCCGATGACGCCAACGGCTTCGCCGGCCTTCACGTCGAGGTTGACGTCGAACAGCGCCTGGAAGGTGCCATAGCCGGCATTGAGGCCGCGAAGCTCCAGCATCACCTAGCCCCCTGCGCGGCGGCGCGCTTCGGCGGCCGCGGCCTGCGTGGTCTCGGCGTCGGTGCCGAGATAGACCTCGATGACGCGCGGATCGCCCGCGACCGCGCTCGGCAGGCCTTCCGAGATCTTCTCGCCGTGATCGAGCACCATGACGCGGTCGACCACGCGCATCAGGACGCCCATGATGTGCTCGACCCAGATGATGGTGATGCCGAGCTCGTCGCGGATGTTGCGCAGCATGTCCGCAGCCTGGTCCATCTCGGCCTCGTCGAGACCGCCGAGGCTCTCGTCGGCGAGCAATAGCTTTGGCGCGGTGGCGAGCGCCTTCGCCAGCTCCAGCTTCTTCAGCCCCGCTGCGCCAAGCCCATCGACACTAGCATGGCGATCGGTCGGCAGGCCGACCATCGCCAGCGACCGCTCGGCCGCCTCCTCCGCCTTGGCGCGGCTGTGGCGGCCCTGGCCGTAGAAGCCGGCAAGCGCGACGTTCTCGAAAATGCTGAGGCGGCGGAACGGCCGCGGGATCTGAAAGGTTCGCCCGATGCCGCTGTTGATGATCCGGTGCGGCGCAAGGCCCGCAATCTCGTGCCCGGCGAACAGGATCGATCCGGAGGTCGGCGCCAGCGTGCCGGACAGCATGTTGAAGATCGTGCTCTTGCCCGAGCCGTTGGGACCGATCAGGCCGAGGATCTCGCCCTGATCGACCCGGAACGAGACGTTGTTCACGGCGGTGAAGCCGCCAAACCGCTTCACCAATCCGCTGACTTCCAACACCGCAGAACCCCGCTATTGGTTGCTGTAGGTGGTGCCCTTGGGCAGCGGCAGCACGGCCTCGCGCTGCGCCTGGCTCTTGGGCCACACCACATAGGACTTGTCGTCGACGTATTGGATCACGACCGGGAACGAGCGCTCGTTCTGGCCGGCCATTGGCGAGCCCTCGCCGTGGAATTTGACGCCGAAGCCGAGCATGGTGCCGCCTTCGGGTATGTCGGTGTCCAGTGCTGCCTTGCGCAGGGAATCGGGATCTACGCCGCCATATTTCTTGATCGCTCGCGGCAGCACGTCGTTCAGGAACAAATAGGTGTTGGACGCAGCCATGCCGACATGGGCCGAACGGATGGCGACACCCGGCTTGCGCTTGTCGAACTCCTCGCCGACCGCCTTGATGATCGGCGGCAGCTTCGGATCCATGCTCTTCTGGTTGGCGAGCCAGATCGAGATCGGATCGGTGTTGAAGACATAGTTTACGTCGGCGCCCAGGCCTTCCTTCAGCTTCTCATAGACCCCGTAGCCGGCGCCATGTCCTACCAATGCGCCGAACTTCAGCCCTTGTTCGCGGGCTTGCCGGAGCAACAGGGTGATGTCGGGATTATAGCCGGTATGGAACACCACATCCGGCTTGGCCCGCTTCAGCTTGGTGACCAGCGCAGACAGATCCGGGGCCGTCGCCGAATAGCCCTCTCTGAGCACGATGTTGAAGCCGGCCTTCTTGGCACCGGCCTCGTTGCCTTTGGCAACGTCGACGCCGTAGGCGCCGTCCTCGTGGATGATGGCGACCCGCAGGTCCTTCGGGTCCTTGCCCAGCTTTTCCTTCGCGTTCTGCGCGATGAAGTCCATCGTCATCATGCCGAACTGGTCGCCGGAGGCCTGCGGGCGAAAGACGTATTTGTAGTTCTTGTTCTCCAGCACTGCCGACGAAATGCAGGTCGTGATCCACATGAACTTCTTCAGCTGCTCGACCCGCGCTGCCACTGGCACGCATTGCGCCGAGGAGAAGAAGCCGAGCAGCATGTCGACCTTTTCCTGCTCAATCAAACGGATCGCTTCATTGATGGCGATATCCGGCTTGCTCTGAGCATCGGCATAGATCGCCTCGATCTTGTAGCCTTCGACGTCTTTCGCGCTGTACTGATCCAGCATGATCCTTGCGCCGGTATATTGCAGCTCCGAACCGCCGCCGGCGAGAGGGCCGGTCAGGTCGTAGATGACGCCGATCTTGAGCTTTTTCTCTTGAGCCTTGTCTTGGGCCGCGGCAGACACCGCCAAGCCCGTCGCTGATATCGCGACCAACAGCCCACGTACCAAGCGGGCAGCCATGCGCAGGCGCATCAAAACCTCCCTGGACGATTTGTGCATTGCATTCTTGGTGCAATTCTTCGGCCCATCACATGGGCTGCGCGCGGCGATGTCAAGCCTCGCGCATCAGCGCGCTGCGAACTGCTGCTCGACGAAGGCCGTGACAAATCGCGGCATGGACGGCCTGAGATCGCTGGTCCCGCGCACGAGGTGAATAGCGGACAGCTCCGGCTCGGTCTCGCGCGCAAGGTTGGTTTCGATCCGGGCGCGAGCCACATCGCCCGGAATGTCCAGGTTAATGACCTGCAACATCGCGATCGTGGGGCCCGTGACCACGCAATGCCAGCCCGGCTCGATCCGATAGTCGGCCGCGGTCAGGCCGGTCTCCTCGCCGACCTCGCGGACGACGCTGCCGGGAATGTCGAGCGCGCCGTCCCTGACATCGTCGAGATCCGGCGTTCCCGAGGGGAAATAAATGCGGCCCGCATTGGCGGTGTGGGGCGCCATCTCGCCCATGATGAAGGCGCCGTCGGAGGCGCGCAGCGCGCCCATGCCGAAGCCGTTGAACACGGCCTTGTCGGGAAAGCCCCAGTCGCGCCAGGCGAGGAAGCTTGCGAAATCCGTCTCGAAATAGGTCGCCGTCAGGTGACCGTCGTTGAACACGGCGTCACGCCCGAGCAGGACGCGGCCGTTCCAGATTTTCGGCCGCTCGCGCTGCTTCTCGGCGAAATGCGCCGCGATCTCGGCGCGCCGTTCCTCGGCGAACGGCCACACGATCGGCCGCACCGCAAGATCGAGCGTCGCGACGCGATGTATGACCGGTGACGTCATGACGCCTGATACCACGCCATGGCGTCGGCTATTTGGCGCTCCCCGTTGTCTTCTTGGCCTGCTCGACGAATTTGTTGGTGAAGGTCTTGCTGACGTCGATCTTGGCGTTCGCCACCTCGGGCGAGCCGACGCTGAACACTGCAAGCACGGCGTCGGCGCCCTTCGGGTCCATCTTGCCGGTCTCGGAATACATCGGGATCGTATTCTTCAGTGCGGCAAGATAGAGGTCCTTGTTCTTGCCGACGGTTTGCTCGGGCATCTTCGCCATGATCTCCTCCGGCGTATGCGAATGGATCCAGGCGAGCGTGGCGAGGATCGCATTGGTGAGCGCCTGCGCCTCCTTCTCATGGCCGTTGATCCAGGCCACGGTCGAATACAGCGCGCCGCCCGGATATTCGCCGCCGAACGTCTCCAGCGTGTCCTTCTGGGTACGGGTGTCCGAGAGGATACGCAGATCCTTGTGGCTGCCCTGCAGCACGGTCACGGACGGATCGAGCATCACCGCCGCGTCGATCTGGCCCTGCTCCATTGCGGCCACCGCAGTGGCGCCGAGGCCCACCCCGATCACGGCGACGCTGGTGGGATCGAGCCCGTTCTTCTTGAGCATGTATTTCAGGAAGAAGTCGGTGGAGGAGCCGGGCGCACTGACGCCGACCTTCTTGCCGGCGAGATCCTTGACCGACTTGATGTCGTTGGTGCGCGAGGGCGCGACCACCAGAACGAGGCCGGGATAGCGGTCATAGACCACGAAGGATTGCAGCTCCTGCTTCTTGGCGGCGAGGTTGACGCAATGGTCGAAATAGCCGGAGACCACGTCGGCGCTGCCGCCGAGCACGGCTTTGAGCGCATCCGAGCCGCCCTTGAGGTCGACGAGCTCGACACTGACGCCGGCCTTCTCGTATTCGCCGAGCTGCTTGGCCAATACCGTCGGCAGATAGCACAGGCAGGAGCCGCCGCCGACCGCGATGGTGACCTTGCTTTGCGCCGCGGCAAGCGAGGTGGTGAGCGTCAGCGCGAGCAGTGCGCCGGCGAGCCTGGCAATGGTGTTCTTCATTGGTTTCCTCCGTTCGGCCGCCGGCACCATAGAGCAGCGGGCCTGGCTTGAGAAGCTCCGCCTGAGCGGGCTGGCCATCAGCCCCTCGGCGCAATAGCGGTGCCCAACACACGTCCGCGATCGCAACGACGCGATCAAATAGACCTGCTTCCTACCCCCGCCCGTCCGACGCGGCCGGCCGCCACACCAGGAGGCGCCGCTCCACCAAGGTGACGCCGAAATCGATCAGGATGACGAAGGCCGACAGCACGAACATGCCGGCGAACACGCCGGCGACATCGAAGATGCCCTCGGCCTGCTGGATCAGATAGCCGAGCCCGGCCGCCGATCCCAGATATTCGCCGACCACCGCGCCGACCACGGCGAAGCCGACGGAGGTATGAAGCGACGAGAACATCCACGACAGCGCCGACGGCCAATAGACATGCTGCATCAGCTGCCGCTCGCTCATGCCGAGCATGCGGCCGTTGTCGAGCACGGTCCGGCTGACCTCCTTGACGCCCTGATAGACGTTGAAGAAGACAATGAAGAACACCAGGGTGACGCCGAGCGCGACCTTGGACCAGATGCCGAGCCCGAGCCACAGCGCGAAGATCGGCGCCAGCACGACACGCGGCAGGGCGTTGACCATCTTCACATAGGGGTCGAACACCGCGGCGACCAGCGGCTGGCGCGCGAACCAGAAGCCGACCAGGACGCCGCCAAGCGATCCGATCACGAAGGCGAGGATCGATTCCGCGAGCGTGATGCCGAGGTGCTTCCAGATCACGCCGGAGGCGAACCATTTCACGATCTGGCTGAACACGTCCAACGGGTTGGAAAAGAAGAACGGCGGCAGCAGGATCTTGCCGAACACGGGAACGGTCGACAGCACCTGCCACAGCACCAAGCCGACGACAGCGACCAGGATCTGCAGCGCAAACAGCGTCGTGCGCGACATCAGACCACCTCCGCCGCCTGAGTGGACTGTGCGTACCCCTTCATCACCTCATCCTTCAGCACGCTCCAGATCTCGCGATGGAGCGCATGGAATTCCTTGTCGAGGCGCACCTCGAAAATGTCGCGCGGGCGGGCCAGGCCGACGCGCCAGTCACCGATGATGCGCGAGGACGGCCCCGCCGACATGATCACGACGCGGTCGGCGAGCGCGATGGCCTCTTCGAGATCGTGGGTGACGAACAGCACGGCCTTGCGGTCGGCACTCCACAGATCGAGCAGCAGATTGCCCATGACCTGGCGCGTCTGCGCATCGAGCGGCCCGAACGGCTCATCCATCAACAGGATCTTCGGATCGCGGATCAGCACCTGCGCCAGCGCCACGCGCTTGCGCTGGCCGCCCGAAAGCATGTGCGGATAGCGGTTCGCGAAGGCGCCGAGGCCGACGGCGGTCAACCATTTCTGCGCCTGCGACAAGGCTTCAGCGCGCGGCGTGCCCTTGACCTCGAGTCCGATCGCGACATTGTCGAGCGCAGTCTTCCAGGGGAACAGCGCATCAGCCTGGAACAAATAGCCGGCATCCCGATTCAGCCCCGCCAATGGCTGGTCGAAAATCCTGACGCTGCCCGCGGCGGGCTTGAGCAGGCCCGCCGCGACGTTGAGCAGCGTCGATTTTCCGCACCCTGTGGGCCCGACAATGGCGACAAACTCGCCCTGTGCCACCGCGAGATGGGCCTTCTCCACCGCCGTATAGACCCGGCCGTCCCCCAGCCGGAACGCAACCTTGGCATCTTCCAGCGCCACTGCCGTGGGCGTCGTCATGTGCTTCCTCCAACTCAGGCCGATGCCTTAGCCGCTCGTGCGGCCAAGTTCAATCAAGCCGCCAAGCGTGCTACGCATGGGGACTTGCCGTGCTCTCACCCTCCCCTGGAGGGGGAGGGTCGGTGCGCATGAAGCGAAGCGGAATGCGAACCGGGGTGGGGTGACGGTTTCTCCGCGTCGAATACTGCCCGCGTCGACAGATCACCCCACCCCGCTCGCGCTGCGCGCGATCGACCCTCCCCCTCGGGGAGGGTAAGAGAAAAGAGAGCTCTCCCACGATGTCTTCCAAGCTGGCGATCAGCTACCAGCACGTCACCAAGCGCTTCGGCTCCCTTGCAGCCGTCGATAACGTGTCGCTCGACATCGCGGCGGGCGAGTTTGTGGCGATCGTCGGCGGCTCGGGCTCGGGCAAGACCACGCTGCTGCGGCTCGCCAACCGGCTGATCGAGGCCGATAGCGGCACCATCACCGTCGAAGGCGAGGACGTGCAGAATGTCGATCCGGTCGCGCTTCGGCGCCGGGTCGGCTACGTCTTCCAGAGCGGCGGGCTGTTTCCGCATCTGAGCGTCGCCGACAATATCGGCATCACGCCGAAGCTGCTCGGCGAGCCGGCTGCGGCCGTTGCGGGCCGCGTGGACGAGCTGCTGGAGCTGGTGCAGCTCGACCGCGCAACGCATCGCGACCGGCTGCCCGAGGCGCTCTCCGGCGGCGAGCGCCAGCGCGTCGGCGTGGCGCGGGCGCTCGCGGCAAGGCCCCGCATCGTGCTGATGGACGAGCCGTTCGGCGCGCTCGATCCCCTCACCCGCGATGCGCTCGGCGACGATTATCGCGCGCTGCACCGCAAGCTCGGCCTGACCACCGTGATGATCACCCATGACATGACCGAGGCGCTCCTGCTCGCCGACCGCATCGCGGTGATGCGCGGCGGACGATTGCTCGCACAGGGTACGGCTGCGGAGCTATCGAGCAGCAGCGACGATTACGTGCTCGAGCTGTTGCGTACCCCGCGGCGCCAGGTCGAGCGGCTGAATGCGTTGCTGCCGATGGGCGGTGCGGCATGAGCCTCTTCACCGATCCGCGCTGGGGCGAGGCGCTGTCGCATCTGCCGGACTACCTCGGCAACCATGTGCGGGTGAGCCTCGCCGCCCTCGCGCTTGGCCTCGCCGTGAGCCTGCCGCTGGCGATCCTGACGCGCAACCGTCCGGCGCCACGCGGCATCCTGCTCGCGTTGGCCAGCATCGTGCAGACCGTACCCGGGCTGGCGCTGCTCGCGCTGTTCTATCCGCTGCTGCTGCTGGCTGCTTCCGTCACGCTGGCCTGGTTCGGCGTATCTTTCTCCGCGTTCGGCTTCCTGCCGGCGATGCTGGCACTGGCGCTCTATTCGATGCTGCCGGTGCTGCGCAACGGCATCACCGGCCTCAACGGCATCGATCCCGCGCTGATCGAGGCTGCCGAGGGCGTCGGCATGACCGCGCGGCAATCGCTGCTGATCGTCGAGCTGCCGCTCGCGCTACCGGTGATGATGGCCGGCATCCGCACCGCGGCGGTGTGGGTGATCGGCACCGCGACGCTGTCGACGCCGATCGGGCAGACCAGTCTCGGCAATTACATCTTTGCCGGCCTCCAGACCCAGAACTGGGTCTTCGTGCTGTTCGGCTGCGTGGCTTCCGCTCTCCTCGCGCTCGCAGTCGACCAGTTGCTTGGGCTGATCGAGAGCGGCCTGCGCCGCCGCAGCCGTGTGCGCAGCGGTCTCGGGGCGCTCGGAATCGCGGCGCTGGTTGCAGCAACGCTGGTGCCGACCATGGGGCGCTCGTCGTCAGGCTATGTGGTTGGCGCCAAGACCTTCGCCGAGCAATATGTCCTGTCGGCATTGATGAGGGACCGCCTCGAGGCGGCGGGCCTCTCGGCGGCCGCACGCTCCGGCCTCGGCTCCAGTGTGATCTTCGGGGCGCTGAAGGCCGGCGACATCGATCTCTATGTCGACTATTCCGGCACGCTCTGGGCCAACCAGCTGCATCGCACCGACATCAAGCCGCGCGCAGAACTGGTGGCGGAATTGAAGACGGCGCTCGCCAAGGACGACATCACCCTGCTCGGCGAGCTCGGCTTCGAGAACGCCTATGCGCTGGTGATGCCAAGACGACGCGCCGATGCGCTCGGCATCCGAACCGTCGCCGATCTCGCCGCACATTCGGCCACGCTGTCGATTGCCGGCGACTACGAGTTCTTCTCGCGGCCCGAATGGGCTGCCCTGCAAAAGGCCTATGGGCTGCAGTTCCGCGCCCAGCGCCAGATGCAGCCGGACTTCATGTATGCGGCCGTTGCCAGCGGCGAGGTCGACGTCATCGCTGGCTACACCAGCGACGGCCTGATCGCCAAATACGAGCTCACAGCGCTCGACGATCCCAAACACGCGATCCCGCCCTACGACGCGATCCTGCTGCTCGCGCCGAAGCGCGCCGGAGACGAGCGACTGCAGGCGGCGCTCAAGCCATTGCTCGGCAAGATCGACATCGCCACCATGCGCGAGGCGAACCTGCGCGCCAGCGGCAACGATGCGAATTCATCGCCCGATGCGGTGGCGAAGTGGTTGTGGGAGAAGATCAAACAGTAGGTCCGCCGCCGCTTGATGAGCACCTCAGGGGTGACGGTCGAAGAGTTGCGTCCGCGATCCAAGCGAGAGGCTACAGCCCCCGGATCATCCCCGCGTCGATCAGCAGCCGGTTCAGCCGCCGCGCCTCGGCGCCATCCTTGCAGCCGTAAAAGATGCCTTTGCAGCGGAGCATGATCTCCTTCTGCTCGGCAAAGGACGGGTCGAGCGGGATGCCGGCGGCTTCCTGAACCACCAGCGGCAGATAGGGACCGTCAATCGTGTCCATCACGGCCTGGCTTCCGACCGGTTCGAAATTGATGGCGTCGATGGCATAATAGGTCGCGTAGAGGCGCGGATCGTAGGCGTCGAGCTTCTTGCCGATGGCGCCCTCGTCGAGCCCGGGCTCGAGGATGGCAGCCGCAAACTCCGGCTGATGATCGCCGTAGCGCACGATCAGGAATGGCTCGCCGGGAAAGGTCTTCTTCAAACCGGCAACGAACGCCTTGTACTGTTCGGCGCTCATAGTCTGGCGGCGCAGATATTCATCGATGGACGGCACATTGCCCGGCGCGCGCCAATTCGGCAGCAGATCGGGACGGAAGCGGGTCTCCCAGGGGAAGTGGTTGGCACCGAGATAGATGAAGGCGAACAGCGGCTTGTTCGGCGGCTGCTGGCCGATCAGCTGAAGCGCCTTGTCGTAGAAGAAGCTGTCGGGCTCGACACCCTTGGCGCCCAGATCCTTGGAATCGAGGAAGCGTTCGATTCCCGTCGTCATCTGGAAGCTGCGCGCGCCCATGAAGCCGCCATGGGCGGGATAGAGCGACAGCGTGTCGTAGCCGCAGCGGCGCAGCGCCAGCGGCAGGCCGCGCTCGACCCGGTTCGAGGCGATGCGCGTGACGAAATAGGCGAAGCGGCCGAATGAACGCGAGGAAAGCCCTGCGAGCACGTTATACTCGGTGAACCAGCTCGGCCCGCCATTGCTCTCGGCGAGGAACGTGCGCTGCTTGCCGTCCCACGATTTGAAATAGTCGCCATAGCGCGGCGGCACCTTGATGCCCTGGGCGGCGCGGATGTCGAAGCTCGATTCATCATGGATCATGATGATGTTGGGCCGGCGGCCAGCCGGGTGGCAGGCATCGACCAGCGGCATGTTGAGCCGCTCGCCGGTCGAAGCAGACGCCTCCATGAAGCCGTATTGCGCAAAATCGGAGACGGCCGTGACGCCCGAGCGGAAGAATTTCGAGAGATAGCCGTCGTCGTAATAGCCGCGCCAGGCCTCGTCCGGGTGATAGAGCGAATAGCAGACCAGGGCGGCAAGGCAGGCGAGCTTGCAGGCGAGCGCCGGCAGGCGGCGGATGCGGAACGGATCGAGCCACCACAGCGCATACATCAGCGGCAGCGTGACCAGACCGGCCAGGATCACCGACCAGCGTAAGTTCGGGAAGATCGTGAACAGGAACGCGACGGAGTCGCGGTCGATCATCATCAGGTCGATGAAGTTGACCGTCATCTGCACGACGTCGTGCTTGAGCCGCGACAGCAGCACCAGCACGACCACCATGGTCAGCGACAGCGCACCCGACAGCGCGGGGCGACGCAGCAGCGTGATCCAGAAGAAGTTGAGGATGCCCCAGGCCAGCGCGAAGGACAGGCGCGAGCCGAAATCGGTCTCGGTCTCGTACATCAGGGCGAGTGCCGCCAGATGCGGCGCTGCAACCGCGAGCAGCCGCCAGATGCCGAGCGCGGCGACGCTCGCCAGCACGGCCGTCGTGGCAGAAGGACCTGGATTGGGCGCGGACGCCATCGACGACACGCAACTTCTGGTCCGGCGCGGTGATGCCAAGCCTGGCTGGCCGACCCAAAAACAGCCAGGGCGTCCGGAGCAGCCGGAAGCCTGCACCGTGTCATAAAACTGTAACGGAATGATCAAGGAGAGGCAACGCGCGGCGCGGTCCGACCTTCGCTTAATGTTAGCGGGCTGCGCCGTACGGCATCGACCAGAGCCGCTGGCCCGCTAGGGCTTTGCGATACCTGCGATGAACAGGTCGATCACCCCCTCCGCCATCCGCTCGATCTCGCCCTCCCCGACGCCCCAGCGCGGGAAATGGCCGTCGAGATTCATCCGAGCGAAACCGTAGACGAGGGCGCGCCCGGCGACCTGGATACGCTTGAGGTCGGCCGACCGCAGCAGGCCTTGCTCTGCCGCGTCGACCAGCATCTGCTCCGTTAGCGCGATCAGCTCGGCGTTGTCTCGTGTCAGGTCCGGCGAGCTGCCATGGGCAAAATAGCGCCCGGTCGAGATGATCTCGAAATGCGCGGGATTGCGCATGGCCCAACGCAAATAGGCGAGACCGAAGGCGCGGAAGCGGGCGAGCGGGTCGGCGGCCGGAGCCTCGCGCAGCGCCGCATCGATCTCGGCGCGAAAGCGCCGCTGTGCCTCCTCGGCCGCGGCTGCCATGAGCGCATCGCGGTTGGGAAAGTGTCGGAACGGCGCCCCCGGCGACACCGCGGCTCGGCGCGCAGCCTCCCGCACCGAGACTTCGGCGCCTTCCGCTGCGAGTTGCAGCGCAGCATCGATCAACACGCGGCGGAGGTCGCCGTGATGGTACGGCCGGGCTTCCGTGGCAGGGCGGCGGACGCGCGGCTTGGACGGCTGACGAACAGGCATGGATCCTTCTAGCCTCACCCGAACGTGAATGTAAGCAATGATTACACCGTTGACGGCGCATTCACGCCAAATGTAATCGATGATTACATAGAGAGGGAGGTCGCCATGTCCGAACGTCGAAGCTGGCTCGAAGGCTGGCGCCTGCTGGCCGTTCTCTGCGTGAGCCTCGTCGCACTCAGCCTATGGATCGCCTCGATGCGGCAGTTCGAGGTCGAGGGCGTTCGCACGGTGATCCGCTTCACGGCGCGAAGCTCGCTCCTGTTGTTCTGCCTCGCCTTCAGCGCCGCGGCGCTGGCGCGGCTGTGGCCCAATGCCTGGACGCGCTGGCAGAAGCGCAACCGTCGCTATCTGGGCCTTAGCTTCGCGGCCTCCCACGCCATCCACGCGGCGGCGATCATGACGTTTGCCGGGATGGATCCGGCCGGATTTGCCGAGGCCACCTCGGCAGCCTCCTACGTCTTCGGCGGCATCGGCTACGGCTTCATCATCGCAATGGGCGCGACATCGTTCGACCGCACCGCCGCACTGATCGGCCCGCGCGCCTGGCGGGCCCTGCACCTTGTGGGCGGCTATTACCTCTGGCTCCAGTTCATGGTCTCGTTCGGCAAGCGCGTGCCGACGATGCCGCTCTATGCCGCCTTCCTGCTTCCGCTGCTCATCGTGCTGGCGCTGCGCATGATTGCGATGGCCCGCGATCCGCGTGGCAGACCGTCCCGGCGGGCTGATGCGACGCCGTATTTGGCAGGAGCCGAGCCGCTCAACTGCGCTTCAGGCCGCGGAAAGAATGAGAGAGCGATGTCTCGCCGAGACGAAAAGAGCGAGACCGCTGTTTGCGATCTCGCTCGACCATAGCCGCCAAGGTCCAAGATTTGGCTTGGCGAGCGAAGCTTGAATTTCGCTCGTCATTCCGGGGCGCGCGCTGAGCGCGAACCCGGAATGACGGCGCAGACGTCAGTTCTTGCTCTTGTCGACCAGCGCGCCCTTCTTGATCCAGGGCATCATGTCGCGCAGCTTCGCGCCGACTTCCTCGATCGGGTGCTCGGCGAGCTTGGCACGGGTCGCCTTGAACGAGGTCTGGTTGACCTTGTTCTCGAGCATCCAGTCGCGGGCGAACTTGCCGCCCTGGATGTCGGCCAGAACCTTGCGCATCTCCTTCTTGGTCTCGTCGGTGATGATGCGCGGGCCGGTGACGTACTCGCCGTACTCGGCGGTGTTGGAGATCGAGTAGTTCATGTTGGCGATGCCGCCTTCATAGATCAGGTCGACGATCAGCTTCACTTCGTGCAGGCACTCGAAATAGGCCATCTCCGGCGCATAGCCGGCTTCGACCAGGGTCTCGTAGCCGCCCTTGATCAGCTCGACCAGGCCACCGCAGAGCACCACCTGCTCGCCGAACAGGTCGGTCTCGCACTCTTCCTTGAACGTGGTCTCGATGATGCCGGCGCGGCCGCCGCCGATGGCGGAGGCGTAGGACAGGCCGAGGTCGTGGGCGTTGCCCGAGACGTCCTTCGCAATTGCGATCAGGCAGGGCACGCCGCCGCCGCGCTGATATTCCGAGCGCACAGTGTGGCCGGGGCCCTTCGGCGCGATCATCAGCACGTCGAGGTCGGCACGCGGATCGAGCAGGTTGAAGTGAACGTTGAGGCCGTGCGCGAACACCAGGGCAGCGCCCTTCTTCATGTTGTCGTGCAAGTGCTCGCGGTAGATGTCGCCCTGGAGCTCGTCCGGGGTCAGCATCATGACGAGGTCGGCCCATTTGGCAGCTTCCGCAACTTCCAGCACCTTGAAGCCGGCGGCTTCCGCCTTCTTCGCCGAAGCCGAACCCTTGCGCAGCGCAATGGCGACTTCCTTTACGCCGGAATCCTTCAGGTTGAGCGCATGGGCGTGACCCTGGCTGCCGTAGCCGACGATGGCGACCTTCTTGCCCTTGATCAGGTTCAGGTCGGCGTCGCGATCGTAATAAACACGCATAGGTCGTTTCCTCGTTCAGGGCCGAAATCGGCCAATGGTCAGTGTCCGAAGGGTGAAATTTGCGGATTTCGGGGGCTGTCTAGAGCATTTTCAGCCCTGAGGGAAACCCGTTTCTGCATGGAAATCCGCGACATCATGCATCCATGAAAACGGGGTAGAGGGAGGCCAGCAGCAGGATCGCCATCAGGATGTTGAAGGCGCGGACCAGCCGCTCGGAAGTCAGAACCGGCCGCAATGCGGTACCGAATAGCGCCCAGACTACCGTCGAGACCGTGCCGACGACGAGGCTGATCACGGTCTGAATGGCGATGTTGAGCGGGAATTGGGCGATCGCCGCATAGGCAGTGATGGTGCCGATCACGATCACCCAACCCTTGGCATTGATCCACTGGAACATGGCCGCGCCCCAGAAGGTCATGGGGCCGCGGCCATTCTCCTCGCCCGGCTTGGCCGGACCGGCCATGGCGATCACAGCGGCGAGATAGATCAGATAGGCGGCACCGGCATATTTCAGGATGGTCTGGAGGATCGGATAGGCCAGGAACACGGAGCCGAGCCCGAGGCCGACCGCGGCGACCATGAAGGCGAAACCGAGCACGATGCCGACGATGTGCGGGATGGTGCGCCGGAAGCCGTAGGTCAGGCCGGAGGACAGCAGCATGATGTTGTTCGGCCCGGGCGTGAAATACATCACGACCATGAAGACGAGGAAGGCGTAGAGCAGCGAGTAGGTCATCATCACCCTCACGCAGTCTTCGGTAGAACTTGCGGGCGCTTCGCCAGCACCATCACGGCGATCCCAAAGATCACGGTCAGCATGCCGGCGAGGCGCAGCGGCCCGAACCGTTCGCCGAACACGATGCTGGAGGCCGCCGAGCCCACGAACGGCACCAGCAGTGCGAACGGCACCACTTGTGCAGCCGGATAGTCGCGCAAGAGGCGGCCCCATAGCCAATAGGCGATGCTGGTGGAAATGCCGCCGAGCATCAGCATGCAGAGCGCCGATGTGAGCGACATGTGCGTCAGCGACGTCCAGGTCGGCGCCGGACCGTTGGCGATCAGCGCCAGCACGAACAGCGGCACGGCCGAGGCGAGACAGAGCCAGGCGAAGAGATCGAACATCGGCACGCCGCGGGCGCCGCGCAGCAACAGATTGCCGATGGCGAAGCTGAGCGGCGAGACCATCAGAACCGCGAAGGCGCCGACGCTGAAATCATAGCCGACGGTGCCGCAGATCATCAAAAGGCCCGCCGCGGCAACGACGATCCCCAGAGTCTGCACCGGCGTCGGCCGCTCACCGAACGCGAGCGCGGCAAAGCCGATCGTGAACAGCGCCTGGCTCTGCACCACGACGGAGGTCAAACCCACCGGCACGCCGTGGGCGATACCATAGGCCTGAGACAGGAACTGGCCGAGGAACAGCGTGAAGCTGATCGCGACCAGCAGTGACCAGGCGACCTTCGGCTTGGAAATGAACAGGCACGGCACCGCGGCGATGGTGAAGCGTAACGCCGTCATCAACTCCGGCGACAGCTCGTCGAGCGCGATCCGGCTCGCCACGAAGGCAAGCCCCCAGATGATCGCCACCATGACGGCGATGAGGATGTCGGCCGGCTTCATTGTTGTTTCCGGTTCTGCTTTGTCTCGCAGCCCTGTTTGTTGTTCTGGTCTAGCCTTGCTCGCCGGCTTTCGGTTTCCGCAGCAGATACGTGCCGTGCATCGGCGCGTGGTAGTCGGCCGCGACCAGGGTGAAGCCGACGTCGGTCAGCATCCGCTCCATCACCCAGCCGAAGGTGGAATATTCATCGCGCATGTGAGTCACCACGCCCTCGCGGGAGAAATCGTGGTTCTTGATCTGGAAGTCGGCCCATTGCTCGACGTCACGCTCGATCGCGTCGGGCATCGATGAGTAAACGATGTCGCGGAGATAAAATGTCGCCCCGGGCTTGAGGGCGCGAAAAATCCGCGACATCGCCACCGCCTTCCAGAAATCCGGCAGGTGGTGCAGCGTGAACTCGCTGACGATGAGATCGTAGGATTCTGGCCGGTAGGCGAAGCTGAGCAGGCCGGCGGATTGGGTGCGCACGGGCGCCTTGCGGTCGCGGGCGTAGATCTCGGCGAGCGCCAGCATGGCCGGCGAAATGTCGATGGCGTCGACGTCGGCCCCCATCAACGCCGCTTCGGTGGCGAGCACGCCGTTGCCGCAGCCGATATCGGCGATGCGCCAGCCGCGCTGGACCCCGAGCATCTTCAGCGCGGCGCGCGCGCGCAGATCGGCATCGTCATGGTTGTCGTAGATCGAGGCCACAGCGGGCTCGATCCCCATCCGGTTCCGCTCGTTGTAGTACCAGTCGCGCGCCAACATGGCTCACATCCCTTCAGGCCCGCGACCTATCGCGGCAACACCCGTGCGCGACACCTCGACGAGGCCGAGCGGGCGCATCAGATCGATATATTGATTGATCTTGTCCGTATTGCCTGTGATCTCGAACACAAAGCTCTCGGTGGTGGCGTCGATCACACGGGCGCGGAACGCATCCGCCAGCCTGAGCGCCTCGACCCGATGCTCGCCTTGCCCGCGCACCTTGACCATCGCCAACTCGCGCTCGATCGAGCGCTTGGTCTGGGTCATGTCGACGACCTGGTACACCGGGATCATGCGGTCGAGCTGGTTCTTGATCTGCGCGATCACCATCGGCGTGCCCGTGGTGACGATGGTGATCCGCGACAGATGCTTCTGGGCCTCGGTCTCCGAGACCGTGAGGCTCTCGATGTTGTAGCCGCGCCCCGAGAACAGGCCGATGACGCGCGCGAGCACGCCCGGCTCGTTCTGCACGAGCACCGCAAGCGTATGCGTCTCGTTGGGATCGTGACGGTCCTCGATGAAATAGGCGGATGCGGGCTGGTTCATTGTCGTCCCCTCTGTCTCTCCGTCACGCCGTCGCCGGCGCATCCGTCCCGACCCAACGGCGGAACAGATCGAAATCGATATTGCCGCCGGACAGCACGAGACCGACGCGCTTGCCCTTCAGCTTGCTCTTTTCCTGCAGCGCCGCCGCCAGCGCGGCAGCACCGGCGCCTTCGGCGAGATTGTGCGTGTCGGTCCAATAGGCGCGGATCGCGAGCGCGATCTGATCGTCCGTAACCTGGACGATGCGCGAGGCGCCCTTGCAAACAAGCGCAACAGCTTCCGCGTCCGGAAAGCGTGTCGCCACGCCATCGGCCAGCGTGTCACTGGTCTCGGTCGTTACGACCTTGCCGGCCGCGAACGAAAGCGCATATGACGGCGCCTCGGTCGATTGCACACCTATGATCTCCGTCTTCAGGCCCAGCAAGTCGCGCACCAGGATGCAGGCGCTGATACCGGAGCCCTGCCCGATCGGAACGTAGAGCACGTCGAGATCGGGCACCGCGCGGAACAGTTCCAGTGCGTAGGTCGCCACCCCCAGCACGAGGTCAGGGTGGAACGACGGCACCATGTGCAGGCCTTCGAACTGCGCGCGGCGCCCGGCTTCTTCGCGCGCCAGCTGGAAATCGTCGCCGTGCTCGACCACATCGGCGCCGAACGCGCGCATGGCATGGTTCTTCTCAACCGAATTGCCTTTTGGCACGTAGATCACGGCGGGCACGCCGTGACGCCGCGCCGCGAAAGCAAGACTCTGGCCATGATTGCCGCGGGTGGCCGAGATGATGCCCGGCACGTTCGGCCGCTCTCGCTTCAGCCGATCGAGATAGACCAGGCCGCCACGCACCTTGAAGGCGCCGGTCGGCGTGTGGTTCTCGTGCTTGACCACGACCGCGGTGCCGAGCCGGCGGCTGAGCAACGGCCAAGCATGCGCCGGCGTCGCCGGCACCGCCTGCCCCACGATCGCATGTGCGCGCTCGAGTTCGTTCAGGTCGAACATGGCGTCACACCAACGCCTTGCCGCCGGCGAATGCCTTCGCAGTCGCCTCGTCGTTGGCCTGCTCCGGCAGCAGCATCTCGTTGTGGGCCTTGCCGGAGGGGATCATCGGGAAGCAGTTTTCGAGCGCCGCGACGCGGCAGTCGAACAGCACCGGGCGCTTGACCGAGATCATCTCCTTGATGGCGCCATCGAGATCGGCCGGCTTGTGCACCTGAAGCCCGACGGCGCCGTAGGCCTCCGCGAGCTTGACGAAATCCGGCAGCGCTTCGGAATAGGAATGCGACAACCGGTTGCCGTGCAACAGCTGCTGCCACTGGCGCACCATGCCCATGTACTGGTTGTTCAGGATGAAGATCTTGATCGGCAGCTCGTACTGAACCGCCGTCGACATCTCCTGCATCGTCATCTGCACCGAGGCATCGCCGGCAATGTCGATGACGAGGCTGTCGGGATGGGCCACCTGAACGCCGACCGCGGCCGGCAGGCCGTAGCCCATGGTGCCGAGACCGCCCGAGGTCATCCAGCGATGCGGCTCCTCGAAGCCGTAGAACTGCGCCGCCCACATCTGATGCTGGCCGACCTCGGTCGTGATGTAGGTATCCTTGCCGCGCGTCTGCTCGAACAAGGCCTGGATCGCGTGTTGCGGCAGGATGACGTCGCTGCTCTTCTTGTAATAGAGCGAGTTGCGGGCGCGCCATTGCGCAATCTGCTGCCACCACGACTTGATGTCAGGCTTCTTCGCCTCCGCCTTGAACACCTGGAGGATGTCGCCGAGGACGTTGCCGCAATCGCCGATGATCGGCACGTCGACGCGGATGTTCTTGTTGATCGAGGACGGATCGATGTCGATGTGGATCTTCTTCGAGCCGGGCGAAAACGCATCGACGCGGCCGGTGATGCGGTCGTCGAAGCGCGCGCCGACGCACAGCATGACGTCGCAATCATGCATGGTCATGTTGGCCTCATAGGTGCCGTGCATGCCGAGCATGCCGAGCCAGTTCTTGCCCGACGCCGGATAGGCGCCGAGGCCCATCAGCGTCGAGGTGATCGGGAAGCCGGTGACCTCAACCAGCTCGCGCAACAGCTGGGTCGCCTCGGAGCCGGAATTGATGACGCCGCCGCCGCTGTAGATCACGGGACGCTTGGCGTTCGCGAGCAGCGAGACCGCCTTGCGGATCTGCGTCGCATCGCCCTTCACGCGCGGCGCGTAAGAGCGGTGCACGTCGGACTTGCGCGGGGGATGGTAGGTGCCGGTGGCGAACTGCACGTCCTTGGGAACGTCGACCAGCACCGGGCCCGGACGGCCCGAGGTGGCGACGTAGAAGGCCTCATGCAGCACCTTGGCGAGATCGTTGACGTCGCGCACCAGCCAATTGTGCTTGGTGCAGGGACGCGTGATACCGACGGTGTCGCATTCCTGGAACGCGTCGTTGCCGATCAGATGCGTCGGCACCTGGCCGGAGATGCAGACCAGCGGGATCGAGTCCATCAGGGCATCCGTCAGCGGCGTCACCATGTTGGTGGCGCCGGGGCCGGAGGTCACCAGCGCAACGCCCGGCTTGCCGGTGGAACGCGCATAGCCCTCGGCGGCATGGCCCGCGCCCTGTTCGTGGCGGACCAGGATGTGCTGGACCTCGCTCTGCTGGAAGATCTCGTCATAGATCGGAAGCACCGCGCCGCCGGGATAGCCGAAAATGTTGGTCACGCCGTGATCGATGAGTGCGCGGACGATCATCGCGGCGCCGGTCATCTGGTTCGGATCGTGGCTCTTGTCGCTCATTGGCTTGCTCCGGATGCGCTGTTGTCAGCGGCTTCATTCGTGTCGGGTTCGGGAAATAAAAAAGGCCCCGAAGAGGGCCCATGCACACCGCCTGTCATGTGGATGGCAGCTAGCCACCCCCGGCGGTGTGCCTGGGTACGACGGCGATAAGGAGTTTGGTAATAATGTTACGCATGGCGGCGCTCGGCTTCCCAAAGGTTGCGCGAAACATAGCGGCCAAACCTTGGATGTCAAGGCAATGCGGCCGTTCCCGCGCGATTTCGGCAGTGTAGCGGTGTTCCCCGGGTTCGGCGAGAGGTAAATTCGGGAACCCGGCACAAAAGCGCGTCAGTCGGTGCGCCGTTCCGCCGGCACGGCCGCGGCGAGCCATCCGCTCGCTTGCTCCGGCCTCACCCATTCGAAGTCCGGCAGCTGGTGCCGGAACCAGGTGAATTGCCGCTTGGCGTAATGGCGAGTATCGGCGCGGCCAATGCTGGCAGCCTCCTCCAGGCTGAGTTCGCCGCGCAGGTGCCGGATCAAGGATGGCACGCCATGGGCCTTCATTGCCGGCAGCAGCGGATCAAGATGCCTGGCGGCGAGCCGCTCGACCTCCTCGAGCGCGCCGGCGCCCAGCATGGCATCGAAACGGGCATCGATGCGGGCATAGAGCTCGTCACGCTCGGGCGCGAGGAAGACCGCGCGAAATCTGTCCTTGGGCAGCAGCGGTGGCTGTCCCTCCCGCTGCCAATCGAGCAGCGAACGGCCGGTTGCCTCGATCACCTCGAGCGCGCGGGCGATGCGGGTGCGGTCGCGCAGGTTCAATCGCTCGGCCGCGCGCGGATCGCGGACTGCGAGTTCCGCGTGCAGCGCTTCGACGCCGTTCCGTTCCAGCCGCGCGCGCACATCCTCGCGCAGCTCGGCGGGGATTGGCGGCACCGCGGAGAGACCTGTGGTCAGCGCCTTGAAATAGAGCCCGGTGCCGCCGATGAAGATCGGCAGCTGTCGCTGCGCCCTCGCCTCGTCGAGCGCCTTCGCCGCATCGCTTACCCAGGCACCGGCCGAGAAATTCACGGCGGCATCGACGTGGCCATAGAGACGATGCGGCACGAGCGCCTCGTCCGCTGCGGTCGGCCGCGCCGTGATGATGCGGAGGTCACGATAGACCTGCATGGAATCGGCATTGATGACGACGCCGCCGGCGGCACGCGCAAGCTCCAGCGCCAGCGCCGACTTGCCGCTGGCGGTCGGGCCTGCGATAAGCACGGCCTTGCTGGAATACCCCTCGCTCACGAAAACCTCAAATGTCCCTCGTCGCCACGCTGATCTGCAACCCTGACAATCCCGCGCTCGACTCGACCATCGTCGATGGCGCCCGCGCCGTGCTGCCGCAGGCGGCGCCCGCGCACTGGCTGTTCGACGGGGTTGCGGTCGACATCCCCTTCGGCGCGGACAGTAACCTCGAAGGCGACCGCAACGCCATCGAGCAGCGGCTCCGCGAGCTCCGCGGCGATTTGCCCATCGACATCGTCGTGCAGCCTGTCGGCTTCCGGCGCAAGAAGCTTTTTCTCGCCGACATGGATTCCACCATGATCGGCCAGGAATGCATCGACGAGCTCGCCGATTTCGTCGGGGTCAAGGCGCATGTCGCTGCCATCACCGAGCGTGCGATGCGCGGCGAGATCGAGTTCGAGCCGGCGCTGCGCGAGCGCGTCGCGCTGCTCAAGGACCTGCCCGCCAGCGCGGTCGACGAAGTCCTGGCCAAGCGCATCACGCTGACGCCGGGCGGCCGCGAGCTGGTCGCCACCATGCGCGCGAACGGCGCCTATACCTGCCTCGTCTCTGGCGGCTTTACGCTATTCACGAGCGCGGTCGCCGCCAAGATAGGTTTCCAGGAGAACCGCGCCAACGAGCTCGTCGTGCGCGACGGCAAGTTCACCGGGGAAGTGAAGGAGCCGATCCTGGGCCGCGCGGCGAAGCTCGCGACCTTGGTGGACCTGATGGAATCGTTCGATCTCGACGACATCGACTCGGTCGTGGTCGGCGACGGCGCCAACGATCTCGCGATGATCCAGGCCGCGGGTCTGGGCGTGGCCTATCACGCCAAGCCGGCGGTGGCTGCCGCCGCGGCCGCGCGGATCGATCACGGCGATCTCACTGCGCTGCTGTATGCGCAGGGGTATCGGCGGGACGAGTTCGTGGAGGGGTAAAGCCTCCCCTCTCTCTGTCATCGCCCGCGAAGGCGGGCGATCCAGTATTCCAGAGACAGCGAAGCTAGAACCGAGAAGCCGCGGCGTACTGGATGCCCCGCCTTCGCGGGGCATGACAGTTGAATGTGGCGCGAACAGCGCCCACTACTGCACGCTCAGCGCGACGAACCGCAGCTCGCCCTCGCCGTTCGAGACCAGCAGCAGCACCGATTTCTTGCCGTCCTTCTTGAGCTGATCGACCCGCTTCTGGATGTCGGCGCCGCTCGACACCGCCTCCTGCGCCACCTCGACGATGACGTCGCCGGCGGACAGACGCTTATCGGCGGCGTCCGAATTGGTGTCGACATTGGTGACGACCACGCCCTTGACGCTGTCCTTGATCTTGTAGCGCGTGCGCAGATCCTTGCTCAGTGTAGCAAGATCGAGGCCCAGCGCTTTCTGCGTCACCGGCTTCTCCGGCGCCGGCTCGTCGGTCTTCACGGCGGCCTGCACCTTGTCGGGATCCTGCAGGCGGCCGAGCGTGACCTTCTTGATCTCTTCCTTGCCCTTGCGGATGATGACGACGTCGACCTCCTTGCCGACCGCGGTGTCGGCGACGACGCGGGACAGGTCCTTCGGGTCCTTGACGTCCTTGCCGTCGAACTTGACGACGACGTCGCCGGGCTCGATGCCGGCGGGCTTGGCCGGGCCCTTGTCGTCGACACCGGCGACCAGCGCGCCCCGCGCGGGCTTGATGTTGAGGCTTTCGGCGATCTCGTCGGTGACGCTCTGGATGCGCACGCCGAGCCAGCCGCGGCGCAGCTCGCCGAACTGGCGGAGCTGGTCGACGACGCCCACCACCGTCTTCGACGGCACGGCAAAGCCGATGCCAATGGAGCCGCCGGACGGCGAGATGATCAGCGTGTTGACGCCGATGACGTCGCCGTCGAGATTGAACAGCGGGCCGCCGGAATTGCCGCGGTTGATGGATGCGTCGGTCTGGATGTAGCTGTCGTACGGCCCGGAGGAGATGTCACGGTTCTTGGCCGAGACGATGCCGGCAGTCACCGTGCCTCCCAGGCTGAAGGGATTGCCGATTGCGACCACCCAGTCGCCGAGGCGCAGCTTGTCGCTATCGCCGAACTTGACCGCGACCAACGGCTTCGTCGGCTTGATCCTGAGCACAGCGAGATCGGTCTTCTTGTCGACGCCGACCAGCTCGGCCTTGATCTTGGTGCCGTCGTTGAGGATGACGTGGATCTCGTCGGCGTCCGCAATGACGTGGTTGTTGGTGACGACGACGCCCGCGGTGTCGATGATGAAACCGCTTCCGAGCGAATTGGTCTTGCGCGGCGCGCTGTTCTCGCCGCCCTTGCTGCCGCCGCCGGGCCCTCGGCGGTTCTTGAAGAAATCGTCGAAGAACTCTTCGAAGGGTGAACCGGGCGGCAGCTGCGGCATCGAGTTGCTGCCCCCGCCCTTGGCTTCGACGTTCTGCGAGGTCGAGATGTTGACGACCGCGTCGATCACCTTCTCGGCGACGTCGGCGATGCCATCCGGTCCACGCGCATGAGCCGGCGCGCCAAACGCGCCGCAAGCACCGATGGCGAGCGCAACCAGCCCAAGTCGAACACCAAATCGCGCGCGGCGGCGCGAGCGGGACGGGGCAATGGTGGCAGCAGTCATTGTGATCTCCAGGCAAAAGGGATTCGGCGCCAGACTGCGCTCTAACGGGGGCGCGGCGCAAGCGCGGAGCTTATCGGGCCTCAAGAGCCCGATAATACGGCGAAAACCAGTCTGGCGCCTTCACTTTGGCGTTGGGCCGAAGGCCTAAATCGGGCGCCGCATAACCCAGATCAGGACCAGGCCGGCCACGGCCGAGCCGATCCCGACCGCCCGCAGGATGTTGTCCGGCGTGGCGATGGCGCTTTTCATGGCTTTGCGCATCCAGTTTGGACTGGCCGCGAACATCAAGCCTTCGAGGACGAACAGGATGCCTAGGCCGATGAGGAAGTCGGCGAACGCAATGGACCTCATCGGAATGGAACCTCCCGCTATGCTGTTCTTGTCTGGACGAAGGGCGGCGAAATCCGCCGCCCTTTGTCTGGCTTACGGCTTCGCCTGCGTCTCGGTAGCCGTCCTGCCGGAGGGGCTACCGAAGTACCGGAAGAAATCCGACTCCGGCCGGAGCAGGAAGCGGGTATCGTTCGAACGCAGCCCGTTCTCATAGGCCGTCATCGACCGGTAGAACGCGAAGAAGTCGGCGTCCTTGCCGTAGGCTTCTGCAAACAGGCGGTTGCGTTCGGCATCGCCCGCACCACGGGTCTGCTCAGCCTGCGAATTGGCCTCAGCGATGATGACGGTCGCCTCGCGGTCGGCCCTGGACCTGATCTCCTGGGCCTTCTGCCCACCCTGTGCCCGGAACTCGGCGGCCTCGCGCTCACGCTCGGTCTTCATGCGCAGGTAGACCGCCTGGCTGTTCTGCTCCGGCAGGTCGGCGCGGCGGATCCGGACGTCTACGACCTGAATGCCGTAGCCATCGGCCTCGCGGTCGAGCTGGTCGCGAATGCGCAGCATCAGCTTCTCGCGGTCGTCGCGCACCACGTTGATGAAGGTGACCTCGCCGAGCACGCGGCGCAGCGCCGCGTTTAGGAGCGTGGTGAGCTGGATGTTGGCGGCCTGGATCGAGCCGACGCTCTGATAGAAGCGCAGTGCGTCCTTGATGCGGTAGCGCGCGAAGGCGTCGACCACGAGCCGCTTCTGGTCGGAGGCGATCGCCTCCTGCGACGGGTTCTCCAGATCGAGAATCCGCTTGTCGATGTTGATCACCGAGTTCCAGGGCGCCTTGAAGTGCAGGCCGGGCGCGGTGACGACGTCGACCGGCCTGCCGAACTGGAGCACGATCGTCTGCTCGGTCTGCTGCACGGTAAACAACGACATATAGCCGACGATCACGACGAACAGGAGGGAGAGCAGCGTGACAAAACCTGTGACCGGAGACTTCATCGGGTGCCTCCGCTGGACTGCGGACCGGTCGTAGGTGGCCGCTTTGGCGCCAGTTCGGGAAGCGGCAGATAGGGCACGACGCCCTGGCCCGAGGGGCCACCGTCATAGACGAGCTTGTCGGCCCCGCCGAGCACGCGCTCCATCGTCTCCAGGTAGATCCGTTCACGCGTCACGTCGGGCGCCTTCTTGTATTCCTCGTAAACTTTCAGGAAGCGTGCACTCTGGCCCTTGGCCTCGGCGACAGCCTGTTCCCTGTAACCTTCGGCATCCTGCTGGATCTTGGCCGCGCGTCCACGCGCCTGGGGGACAACCTGGTTGGCATAGGTCTGCGCTTCGTTCTGCAGCTGCTCCTGATTGGCGCGGGCCGCCTGGACGTCGCGGAAGGCGTCGATCACCTGCGCGGGCGGATCGACCTTCTGCATCTGCACCTGGGTGATCTGAATGCCGGCACCATAGCTGTCCAAAGTCCTCTGGATCAGCTCGTGCACGTTCTGCTCTGTGACGTTGCGCGCTCCGGTCAGGATCGGCTGGATCTGAGACCGGCCGATCACCTCGCGCATCGCACTCTCGGCGACCGCCTTCACGGTACCCTCGGGGTTCTGGATGTTGAAGAGGAAATCACCGACACCGTCCGGCTTGATGCGCCAGAGCACGGTGAAATCAACGTCGACGATGTTCTCGTCGCCGGTCAGCATCAGGCTCTCTTCCGGCACGTCCCGAATGGAGCGGCCGCGCCGCGCCGGATCCTCGATCACCGTCATGCCGATCGAGGTGGTGTTGACGCGCAGCGCCTTCGGCAGCAGCACGGTCTCGATCGGATAAGGCAGATGATAGTTCAGACCCGGCTGCACGGTGCGGACGTGCTTGCCGAAACGCATCACCACGCCGAGCTCTTCGGACTGCACGCGGAAGAAGCCCGACAGCAGCCAGAATGCGACGATCAGCAGGATGATCAGCGTGATGCCGATGCCGGAGAAATAACCGCCCGGCATGATCTGCTGGAGGCGGTCCTGGCCGCGCCGCAGAAGGTCTTCCAGATCCGGCGGCCTCGGCCCGACCGGTTGCGGGCCTGAGCCCCACGGTCCCTTTGGACCCGAGCCCCACGGGCCACCGCCCTGATTCTTCCACGGCATTCGACGTTCTCCTCGGCAGGGTGGAATTGCCACCGCCCGCTTTGTCCGGTCCGGCTTTATAGGGGACAGGCAAGTCCCTTACAACGCAGCCCTGACCGTCTTCCGAGCTATGCTCGGGCACGAAAAAGTCAATGTAAACATTGGCAAAAGCGGTTAATGGCCGCGCCGCCGACGATATGTCACATAGGACAGGTCGGCGCTGTCGTCGGGGCCGGCCGGATGGCGGATGCGTTCGACCTCGTCCCATTCCGCCTTGTCGATTTCAAAATGCGTGTCCCCTTCTGGGCGCGCGTGCACTTCGGTGATCTCCAGACGATCGGCACGACCGAGCCATTGCCGGTAGATCTCGGCGCCGCCGATCACCGCGATCTCAGTGACCGAACGCCGCAGAGCGTCGCCGCGCGCGACTGCCTCCGCATCCGCTGGCGATGTCGTGACGATGGCCCCATTGGCGCGATAGGCCGGATCGCGCGTGACCACGATGTTGGTGCGGCCCGGCAGCGGCCGGCGCAGGGTCTCGAAGGTCTTGCGGCCCATGATCACCGGCTTGCCGATCGTCAGCGCTTTGAAGCGCGCCATATCGGACTTCAATCGCCACGGCATCGCATTGCCCGCGCCGATGACGCCATTCTCCGCGATGGCGACGACGAAGACGATCTCCATCAGGCAGAGCTCCCGGCAAGCTGGGTCAGCGCAGGCCCGGTGACCCGGCACAGCGTCCAGTCGTCCATCATGACCGCGCCGATCGACTTGTAGAACGCGATCGAGGGTGCGTTCCAGTCGAGGACCGCCCATTGCAGGCGCGACCAGCCGCTGTCGACGCATTCCCTGGCGAGATAGGCCAGCAGCGCCTTGCCGAGGCCCTTGCCCCGATGCGACGGCCGCACATAGAGATCTTCGAGATAGATGCCGTGACGGCCGCTGAAGGTGGAGAAATTGAGAAACCACACCGCGAAGCCGACCGGCTCACGGTTCCACTCCGCGATCGCGCAATAGAGCTGCGGCCTCTCGCCGAACAGTGCGTCGGCGATGTCAGCCTCGGTCGCTTCGACCTCGTGCGACAGCTTTTCGTACTCGGCGAGCTCGCGGATGAAGGAGAGAACGAGCCCGGCTTCCTCGGGCCGTGCACGGCGGATGGTGAGCGACATAGGGCGCTAGACCGCCACTTCCGCCTTGATGTGCGGATGCGGATCGTAGCCGACGAGCTCGAAGTCTTCGTAGCGGAAAGAGAAGATGTCCTTTACCTCAGGATTGATCCGCATCACCGGCAGCGCGCGCGGCGCGCGGCTGAGCTGCAGCCTCGCCTGCTCCAGATGGTTGGAATAGAGATGAGTGTCGCCGAGCGAGTGCACGAAGTCGCCGGGCTTCAGGCCTGTGACCTGCGCGACCATCATGGTGAGCAGCGCGTAAGAGGCGATGTTGAAGGGCACGCCGAGAAACACGTCGGCCGAGCGCTGATAGAGCTGGCAGGACAGCTTGCCGTTCGCGACATAGAACTGGAACAGCAGGTGGCAGGGCGGCAGCGCCATCTTCTCGACGTCGGCCGGATTCCAGGCGGTGACGATCAGGCGGCGGGAATCAGGCGTGCGCTTGATCATGTCGATGACATTGGCGATCTGGTCGATGCTGCGCCCGTCGGCCGTGGGCCAGGAGCGCCATTGATGGCCGTAGACCGGGCCGAGATCGCCATTGGCGTCCGCCCACTCGTCCCAAATGGTGACGCCGTTGTCGCGCAGATATTTGATGTTGGTGTCGCCCTTTAGGAACCAGAGCAGTTCATGCACGATCGCCTTGAGCGGCAGCCGCTTGGTCGTCAGCATCGGGAAGCCGGCCGACAAATTGAAGCGCATCTGGTGGCCGAACACCGAGAGCGTGCCGGTGCCGGTCCGGTCGGTCTTCTCGGCGCCGTCGGAAAGAATCCGCTCGAGCAGGTCCTGATACTGGTGCATGTTGCGACTGAGCCTTTGGGGAGGCGGCGAACTTAACGACACCCCCCGCGCTACGACAGCGGCGATTCGCTGTCGCCGTCGATTATACCCGGAAAAGTGAGTGTTCCCGGCACAAACGGCAAGGGGCGGAACTCAGCGTTCCGCCCCTCGCCTAGCGCCTTGATCGCCTTCGCTTAATTCGCCGGCTTGAGCACCGGGCTCCACTTCGCGATCTCGCTCTTGACGAGGGTCGCCAGCGCCTCCTGGGTTCGGTCCTTCGGCGCGGGGATGACGCTGCCGAGCTCGAGCAGGCGCTTCTTCACCGTCTCGTCGTCGAGCGCCTTGACGGCGGCGGCGTTCACGCTTGCCACGATCGCGGGCGAGGTTCCCTTGGGCGCGAACATCGCGTTCCAGGCCTGAGCCTGGAATGCCGGCAGGCCGGCTTCCGCCGTGGTCGGCACGTTCGGCAGCGACGGGTTTCGTTCGGCCGTGGCGATCGCATAGGCCTTGATGGTGCCGGCATTGATCTGCGGGACGGCGTTGACGATCTGGTCGCACATGTAGTCGACCTGACCCGCCACCAGCGCGTTCATCGCAGGTCCCGTGCCGTTGAACGGCACGCCGACGGGCTTGATGTCGAGGATGGAGTGGAGGAGTTCGCACGAGACGTGCGAAACCGAACCGACGCCTGCATGCGCGGCATTCACCTTCTCGGCATTCGCCTTCACATAGGTGACGAACTCCTTGAGATCCTTCGGCGGAAAGTCCTTGCGCGCCAGGATCAGGATCGGCGTGCCGGCCAGCAATGCGATCGGCTCGAAGTCCTTCTCGGGGTGATAGGCCAGCTTCGGATAGAGCGGCACGGAGGCGGCATGCGTGCCCATATGCCCGGTGATCAGCGTATAGCCATCGTTGGCCGCACGCGCGGCACGCGTCGTGGCGGTGGTGCCGCCGGCACCGACCACGTTCTCGATGATGATGCTCTGCCCCAGCGTTTGCGCCATGTGCCCGGTGACGATGCGTGAGATCACGTCAGTCGGCCCGCCGGCTGCGAACGGGACGATCACGGTAATGTTGCGCGTCGGATAGGTCTGCGCCTCAGCCGTTGCGATGAAGGCGCCCAGCGATGCTATCGCTGCTGCACATGCGCCTGTAAGCGCGCGAATGAACGTCATGGCGATCCTCCCTTTGGACACAATAAAATGCCGGCCCAAAGGCCGGCATTTCCATTTCACAAAGCCGTAACACAAGTCGATTCGACTTCCGAATGCGGCGCGCCGACGCAGGACCGAGCCGACTCGGCGCGCACGACCTCAGTTCTCGGACTCGGTGAACACCTCGTCGCGCTTGGCGCGCAAGACAGGTAGCACCGTAAGGACGAGCAGGCTTGCCGCGACCGCAAGCAGCACCGCCGACAACGGGCGCGTCAGGAACACGCTCCAGTCGCCGCGCGAGATCAGCAGCGCCCGGCGCAGATTCTCCTCCATCAGCGGTCCCAGCACCATGCCGAGCAGCAACGGCGCCGGCTCGAAATCGTGCTTGATCAGCCAATAGCCGACGAGACCGAAGACGCCCGCGAGGATGACGTCGACCGGCGCGTTGTTCACCGAATAGATGCCGATCGCGCAGAAGATCACGATCGAGGGGAACATCAGCCGATAGGGCACGCGCAACAGCCGCACCCAGATTCCGACCAGCGGCAGGTTGATGATGATCAGCATCAGATTGCCGATCCACATCGAAGCGATCATGCCCCAGACCAGATCCGGCTGCTTCTGCATCACCTGCGGACCGGGCACGATGCCGTGGATGGTCATCGCGCCCACCATCAGTGCCATCACCGCGTTCGGCGGGATGCCGAGGGTGAGCAGCGGAATGAACGAGGTCTGTGCCGCGGCATTGTTGGCACTCTCCGGCCCCGCCACGCCCTCGATCGCGCCGCGGCCGAACCGGGACGGGGTCTTTGAGAGCTTCTTCTCGAGCGTGTAGGCCGCGAAGGACGCGATCACCGCGCCGCCGCCGGGCAGGATGCCGAGGATCGAGCCGAGCACGGTGCCGCGCAGGATCGGCGGCGTCGCATCGCCGAGGTCCTTCCTGGTGGGCATCAGTCCGGTGATCTTCTGCTGCACCAGATCGCGGTTCATTTCGGCGCCGTGGTCGAGGTTGCGGATGATCTCGGCAAAGCCGAACACGCCCATCGCCACGGTCGCAAAGCCGAGACCGTCGGCGAGCTCGGGAATGTTAAAGGCCATGCGCGAGGCGCCGGTCTCGATGTCCGAACCGACCATTGAGAGCAGCAGTCCAAACACGATCATCGCAATCGCCTTCAGCACCGAGCCCTTGGCCAGCACCACCGCGAAGATCAGGCCGAGCACCATCAGCGAGAAATATTCGGCCGGACCGAACGCCAGCGCGAGTTTCGTCAGCGGTGCGCCGAGCAGTGCGATCAGGATGGTCGCAACGCAGCCGGCGAAGAACGAGCCGATCGCGGCGATCGCGAGCGCCGGACCGGCGCGGCCCTGCTTGGCCATCTGGTGACCGTCGATGGCGGTCACGACCGATGTCGCCTCACCGGGTATGTTGACCAGGATCGACGTGGTCGAGCCGCCATATTGCGCGCCGTAATAGATGCCGGCGAGCATGATCAGCGCGCCGACCGGCGGCAGCCCGAAAGTGATCGGCAGCAGCATCGCGACGGTGGCGATGGTGCCGATGCCAGGGAGAACGCCGACCAGCGTTCCGACCAGGGCGCCGATCAGGCACATCAGGAGATTGATCGGGGTGAACGCGACGGCGAAGCCGTGAGCAAGATTGGCAAAGATATCCATCACGCCCTCACTGGATCAGGAAACGCGGATACATCGGCATCGGCAGCCCGAGCACATAGGGAAACAGGATTGCGCAGCCGACCGTCAGGCAGGCGCCGACGATCACCGCTTCCAGCCAGCGCGTCTCGTGCGAGCCCGTCGCCGCGATCATGAAGCTCGAGAAGGCCGTGACAACGAGACCGAGGGACCGGATCGACAGGGCGAAGAACAGGATCGCCGCCACCACGAACAGCGGCCCGCGCCAGGAATAATGCGCAAGCGCCGGTCCCTCCGTGATCAGGCCGGTCAAGGCGATACCGGCAGACAGGGCAACCAGCAGCCCGCCGAACATACGTGGCGCAGTGCCCGCACCGAAGGAGAAGCCACGCATGCCCTGCAAATCGCTCGATGCCCACAGCGCAAACAGGGCAACGGCCATCAGCACGACGCCACCGACATAATCTTGCGCCGAGCGGATGGTCATAAACAGGGTGAGGATCGCCACCGCAAACAGCGGATAGGAATAGATCAGCGCCAGCAGCACCTCGGACGACATCTTCTTGGCGCCGCCGCCGAATGATCCGAAGAGGGCGCTCGGCGCGCCGGCCAGCAGCGCCGTCGCATGACCGGTGACGACCGCCGCCGGACCGCGGCCGGTCCCCCAGCCGAAAATCGTCCCGATCGACCAGATCAATTCGAAAATCTGCGGCGCAATCGCCAGCAGACAAAAGCCGAGCGCCACCCGGGTGTTTCGGGTGGCCGTCGCTGAGTGGCCCATCGTGTCGGCCATGCCTGTCTCCTCCGCGACCTGTAAGTCACGAGCACTGTTGTTCTAAATCGGCTGGAACTGGATACCCGCCCGGATCACTGCCTAGCGATTTTCATCAGACAATGCCAGCAAAACCCAACACGCCGCGGCAAGCAAAAGCCAGAGGGGATTGATGCGCGAGATGGACGCGACCACTGCAACCATCGCGGTCAGACGCAGTGCAGCAATTGCTGGATCGGCCCGATTAACGTCACGATAAGCGTTCGGACCTGGCAAGTCCTGCGAGGTCGGACCGGTGTCCTGGTCGGCCTCTGGTGCTTCGCCTCAACCGCGGTGCAGTGGGTCTCGCGCACTGCCGGCGCAGCGGCGACGGCGAAGAGCGAGATCGGGCCGAAGTGGAGATCAGCGCCTAGTCGGCTTGCGGCTCGTCACGCTGCTACTTTCCGCCGCAGGAAATTGAACGTCGCTGAGACTGACATTGTCCGTTCGCTGGAGCAGCAGCGTTTCATTATGCGCAAGGATTCGGCACATCGGGCTGGCGACCTCTGGCAAAGGCCAGAGCCGCGATAGGCCCGGCACTCCGAAGCCTATCCAAAGGGAACCGCGGGATCGCGCCTCCAACCCTCTGTTTTTCGAAAGCTTTGCCCCCTATATTGGGGGTGCCGGTTCGCCGGCTATGGAAATAAACGGTCGTCGCAATAAACCATTCGGACCCGGGGGCGGTACCCGGCGCCTCCACCAAAGCCCACCATCGGGCGTGCCCGAAGCTGGGCTTTGGCGGGGGCGAAATAGGATCGACGAGGGCGTAAAGGGCGTACTTTTTCCCGGTATTGTTCCGCCGTTATCGGGCTACTGCAATAGTTGCCAACGACAACTTTGCTCCGGTTGCTCAGGCTGCGTAACGCAGTTTGAAAGACCACTCTAAAGTCCTAGCGGGTTAAGCTCCGCTAGGCGGGGTTCGGAGGCACCTGGCAACAGAAGCCTCCACTTTACTCTTTGATTCTTCCCCGGCGGGGACTCCTGCTCGCCCGTCAGGCGCGGTACTATTGCGACTTGGCGAGTCGGATCGGCAGGGTTCGGCTGCTTGGATGCAACAGGACCACCATGGCGACCGATCATATCCGATACGATGTGCTGGCCCGCGATGCGCTGCGCGGCGTGCTGCGGAAGGTGCTGACCGATGCCGCGGCCCATGGCCTGCCGGGCGAGCATCATTTCTTCATCACCTTCGTGTCCAAGGCCGAAGGCGTGAAGCTCTCGCCGCGGCTGCTCGCACAATATCCGGAGGAGATGACGATCATCCTCCAGCACCAGTTCTGGGACCTGACCGTGCTCGAGGATCGTTTCGAGGTCGGCCTGTCCTTTGGCGGCATTCCGGAGCGGCTGGTGGTGCCATTCAGTGCCATCAAGAGCTTCCTCGATCCGTCCGTGAAGTTCGGCCTCCAGTTCGACACCTCCGACGTCGCCGAGGTCGCGCCGGACAATCTGCCGGCAGCACCCGCGCCATCGGCCGTATCGGTCCCGGCACCTGCCGCGGAGAAGCCGGAAGCTGCCGACGAGTCGCCGCCGCCGAGCCAGGGCGGCGCCGAGGTCGTGCGGCTCGATCGTTTCCGCAAGAAATGATCTAGGTTGGGCGCAGAGCCATCGCGCCCGGCCAACTGTCTATATAGAAGAGCACATGAACAGGCCGCGCGGCGTTTCGCGCGGCAGAATGGATGTGCTCATGGCCAAAGCGTCCCGCTCGAAGACTGCCCGCCCCGCAACCCGCACCGAGACCGACAGCTTCGGTCCCATCGAGGTCGCCGCCGACCGCTATTGGGGGGCGCAGACCGAGCGCTCGCGCCAGAATTTCCGCATCGGCACCGACCGCATGCCGATCTCACTCGTGCATGCACTCGGCATGGTCAAGCTCGCCGCCGCGCAGTCCAATCTCGAGCTCGGCCTGCTCGATCGGCGCCGTGCCAACGCCATCATCCGCGCTGCGCGCGAGGTGATCGAAGGCAGACTTGACGACCATTTTCCGCTTGTCGTGTGGCAGACCGGCTCGGGCACCCAGAGCAACATGAACCTCAACGAGGTGATTGCCAACCGCGCCAACGAGCTGCTCGGCGGCGAGCTCGGCGCCAAGAAGCCGGTGCATCCCAACGATCACGTCAACATGAGCCAGTCGTCGAACGACTCCTTCCCGACCGCAATGCACATCGCGGCGGCAAGCCGCATCAATGCCGATCTCGTCCCTGCCCTCGGCGAGTTGCTGCGCGCTCTGCGCAAGAAGGAGAGGGAGTTTTCGAAGATCGTGAAGATCGGCCGCACCCATACCCAGGATGCGACGCCGCTGACGCTCGGTCAGGAATTCTCCGGCTATGCCGCGCAGGTCGAAAGCGGCATCGCCCGGCTCAAGATCGCGGTGAAGGACCTCTATCCGCTAGCGCAGGGCGGCACAGCCGTCGGCACCGGCCTCAACTCGAAGCCGCGCTTTGCCAAGCTGTTCGCAAAGCACGTTGCCGGGATTACGAAGCTCCCCTTCACCAGCGCCGCCAACAAATTCGAGGCGCTGGCCTCGAACGATGCCTATGTGCTGGCGCACGGCGCCATCAATTCGGTCGCGACCGGCCTGTTCAAGATCGCCAATGACATCCGCCTGCTCGGCTCCGGCCCGCGCTCGGGCCTCGGCGAATTGATCCTGCCGGAGAACGAGCCCGGCTCCTCGATCATGCCGGGCAAGGTCAACCCGACCCAGTGCGAGGCGATGACCATGGTGTGCTGCCAGGTGTTCGGCAATCACACCGCGATCACGGTCGCGGGCAGCCAGGGTCATTTCGAGCTCAACGTCTACAAGCCAGTGCTGGCTTACAACATGCTGCATTCGATCCGCCTGATGGCGGATGCCGCGCGCTCCTTCACCGAGCATTGCGTCAGCGGCATCCGCGCCGACGAGAAGCGCATCAAGGAGCTGATGCAGCGCTCGCTGATGCTGGTGACGGCGCTGGCTCCGAAGATCGGCTACGACAACGCCGCCAAGGTGGCCAAGACGGCGCACGCCAACGGCACCACGCTGAAGGAGGAGGCGCTGCGGCTCGGCTTCGTCTCGGCCGACGAGTTCGACCGCCTGGTGCGCGCTGAGAAGATGATCAGCCCGGGATGATTCCGAATTCCGATAGCCATCCGTAATGATACGGACGCTCGGCGCCCAAAAATATGCGGTTTTGGGGGCGGGATTTGATTACCGTCAATGTTGCGGCGGGGCGGCGTGTTACGCAGCTCCACTGCCCTCGACGGGGCGAAATTCATCGTTTGATGGCCCAAGGGCCGATTGACGAGGACGAGCGAATGGCGATCAAGTCTTCTGCGGCGCAATGTGGCGCCCTGTTTCTGAATGTTTCATCCTGCCTGAAGAGGAGCGGATGATGGAGACGCGGCATGGGGAACGTCATCAACCTGAATCGTTTCAGGAAGCGCGTCGAGCGGGAAGCCTCGGCGAAGCAGGCGGACGCCAACCGGGCGAAGTTCGGGCGCACGAAGGCGGAACGGTCGTCCGAGGCGAAGCGGGCGGACCAGGCCAAGGAGAATCTGGACCAGCACCGGATCGATCGCGAGGAGCAGCCATGAAGTCGCCGGTCGTGAAACGATCGATCGTTGTCGCCGGCCACAAGACCAGCGTCAGCCTGGAAGAGGCGTTCTGGAACGGCATGAAAGAGATTTCCGGCCTGCGCAACATGACGTTGTCCGAGCTGGTCGGCGAGATCGACAACAACCGCCAGCAGGGCAATCTGTCGTCGGCGATCCGTCTGTTCGTCCTGGACTACTTCAAGAGCCGCGCCATGGCCGCCCAGCCGGACAAGGTCCCGGCCCAGTAGCCGTCGGGGGCGCCCGCGACGGCGCCCCGGCCTCTGCACTTTAAAATCGCTCTAAGGTGCATCTTCGGCGCGCGGGCACGCTTGACCTCAATGCCCGGCGTTGAAAATACAGGGCATGACCGACACCACTGATACGCGTTCGCACATGCCGCTGGGTCTGGCCCAGCGCGGCTATACCGGCGTCATCCAACACCTTGCCGCCAAAGAGGCTGGCTCGGCGCTTTCGGACGTCGAGCTCGAGAGCCGCCTGATCGAACTCGGCTTCGTCGAGGGCGCCCGGGTCGAGATCCTGCATGAGGGGTTGGTCGGGCGCGATCCGATCGCGGTGCGGGTCGATAGCACCACGATCGCGGTCCGCCGTCGCGAAGCCATGGCCATCATCGTCGCCTGACGCGCGACCGCAATCTGCCCCGCAGGCCCTTGATCCCATGGAAGCACCGCTGCTGCATCTCGCCCTGGTCGGCACGCCCAACAGCGGCAAGACCTCGCTGTTCAACGCGCTGACCGGCAGCCGGCAGAAGGTCGCGAACTATCCCGGCGTCACGGTCGAGCGCAAGGAAGGCTTCTTCGTCACCCCGCTCGGCCGCCAGGTCTCCGTGGTCGACCTGCCCGGCACCTATTCGCTGCGCGGCCGCAGCCCGGACGAAGAGATCACCCGCGACTTCGTGCTCGGCAAGGCCTCCGGCGAGACCCTGCCCGATCTCGTGCTGTGCGTCGCCGATTCCACCAATCTGCGCCTGACCATCCGCCTGCTGCTGGAGCTGAAGCGCACCGGGCGGCCGATGATCCTCGTGCTCAACATGTTCGACATCGCAAGCCGCCGCGGCATCACGGTCGACGTCAAGCGGCTCGCCAAGGAGCTCGGAGTGCCCGTGGTCACCTCGATCGCGGTGCGCAAGGGCGGCACGGCCGACCTGCTCAAGCTGACCGACGAGATTTCCGCGGAGCTCGCCGCCGAGCCGGTGGAGAACAGCTGGCGCGCGCTCGGCGTCTCCGAGCTGCGTGCCACCCAACGCGAGGCCGACCGTATCATCGCCGACTGCGTCAGCCTGCCTGCTCGCCCCGACACCTGGACCGCACGGATCGACGCGATCGTGCTGCATCCGGTCGGCGGGCTGATCGTGCTGGCGCTGATCCTGTTCGTGATGTTCCAGGCGGTGTTCGCCTGGGCGCAGCCGGCGATGGAGCTGCTGAAGTCCGGCTTCGACTCGCTCGGCGAGCTGGTGCAGGCCACCCTGCCCGACGGCTTGCTGCAAAGCTTCCTGCAGAACGGCGTGATCTCCGGCGTCGGCAGCGTCATCGTGTTCCTGCCGCAGATCATCCTCATCTTCCTGTTCATCCTGCTCCTGGAAGATTTCGGCTACATGGCGCGCGCGGCGTTCCTGATGGACCGCATCATGGGCGGCGCCGGCCTGCACGGCCGCGCCTTCATTCCGCTGTTGTCGAGCTTTGCCTGCGCCATTCCCGGCATCATGGCGACGCGCGTCATCGACAACAAGCGCGACCGGCTGACCACGATCCTGATCGCGCCGCTGATGACCTGCTCGGCGCGCATTCCGGTCTATACGCTGATCATCTCCGCCTTCATCCCGGCCAGAGACGTCTGGGGCTTCATCAACCTGCAGGGCCTCGTGATGTTCGGCCTCTATGCCGCCGGCATCATCAGCGCGCTGTTGGTCTCGTTCGTGATCAAGTTCTTCATGCTGCGCGACTTTGTGCCGGCGCCGTTCATGTTGGAGCTGCCGGACTACAAGATGCCGCGGCTGAAATCCATCGTGATCGGCATCTACACCCGCGCCAAGATGTTCTTGCAGCGCGCCGGCACCACGATCTTCTCGATGATGGTGCTGATCTGGTTCCTGGCCTCCTTCCCGCAGCCGCCCGCGGGCGCGACCGGGCCGGCCATCGAGTTCAGCCTGGCGGCGATGATCGGCAAGGCGCTCGAGCCCCTGCTCGCCCCCGTCGGCTTCAACTGGCAGATCGCGGTGGCGTTGATCCCGGGCATGGCGGCGCGCGAGGTCGCGGTCGCGGCGCTCGGCACCGTCTATGCGATCGAGGGCGGCAACGAAGCGGTCGAGCAGATCGGCCAGGTGCTGGCGACAAAATGGTCGCTCGCCACCGCGCTGTCGATGCTGGCCTGGTACATCTTCGCCCCGCAATGCGCCTCCACGCTCGCCGTGATCCGGCGCGAGACCGGCAGCTGGGCCTGGATGGGCGCCACCTTCGCCTACATGCTGGTGCTGGCCTATGCGGCGAGCCTCGTGACGTACAACGTCGCCGTCGCGCTGGGGGCGGGGTAGCCCTTCCAAAACGAAACTGCGAAAACAACCCCATGCACAGTAGACCGGGGGTCGTGAAATCAATGAGTTACGCGCAAGGCAACGATCCGGCCGTCGCCCGTTGACCCGTCGGGCAAAACAGGGGCATGACGTCACGATCAGCCCGCAGCGATAGCAGCATGAACGACGAGACGCCTCGGAAGCGGCGATCTGTTGCCGTGGACCAATTCACCACCGACCGCCTGACCGCCGAGCGGTTGCGCGAGGATCACCTCGCCGACCTCGTCGCGCTGCATCGCGACGCCGAGGTCTCCCGCTATCTCGGCGGGGTGCGGACGCCCGAGGTCACGAGGGCTTATCTCGCAACCAACATGGCCCATTGGGACCAGCACGGCTTCGGACTCTGGACGCTGCGAACGAAGGACGGGGCCTTCGCCGGACGGGCGGGCATTCGGCACATTCTCGTGGACGACGTCGACGAGGTCGAAATCGCCTACGCGTTCAAGCGCGAATTCTGGGGCCAAGGATTTGCCAGCGAGATCGCGACCGCGCTGACGGACATCGGGCTGTCACAGCTCGCACTGCCGTCTCTCATCGGCATTGTGTATGTCGGGAACGGTGCATCGCGGCGCGTGCTGGAGAAGTCGAACTACCAGCTCGAGCGAAGCACGAACCGTCACGGCGAGGACGTCGTGATCTACCGCATCCGGCAGTGAGAGCAGCAACGGGATGGACCGCGAGCGGACCGTTTGTGTTCATTTTTGAACCGACACCATCCACGGGTCGGCACAGTCTGAGCGGCAACGAACCGGTCGCCGGACCGCCAGTCGGGCGGGAACTCAGGCCCGGCATCGGAGTTCCTTAGACGGACCTTTTCAGTCATCCGGCTCCGGCATGCGCCTGGAGCGCATGGAGCTTTGGGAAGATACGCGTAAGGGGGGTTCATGACCGGTCAATCCTCCGCTGCCCCAGGCAGCGACTTCAAGGATTTGCCGCGGGTGTCAACCGGCAGCGAAGGGCTGGACGACATCCTTGGCGGCGGCCTCGATGCCAACCGGATGTATCTCTACGAAGGCCGGCCGGGCACAGGCAAGACTACGATTGCGCTCCAATTCCTTCTTCGGGGCGTGCGCGACGGCGAACGCGTTCTCTACATTTCTCTCTCCGAGACCAAACGCGAGCTCACTGTGGTGGCGCGGCGGCACGGCTGGTCACTGGACGGCGTCGACATCTTCGAGCTGGTGCCGCCGGAAACGACGCTCGATCCCGAGCGCGAGCTCACGGTTTTTCATCCCGCCGAGATGGAGCTGAGTGAGACCACGGGTCTGATCTTCAAGGAGGTCGAACGGATCAATCCCACCCGCGTGGTGCTCGACAGCCTGTCCGAATTGCGGCTGCTGGCGCAGAACCCGCTCAGATACAGGCGCCAGGTTCTGGCCCTGAAGCACTTCTTCACCAATCGCAACTGCACCGTCGTGCTACTCGACGATCTTTCATCGTCCCAGGACGATCTGCAACTGCATTCGATCGCGCACGGCGTAGTGATGCTCGAGCAGTTGGCCATCGACTACGGTGCCGAGCGGCGGCGGCTTCGCGTGATCAAGATGCGCGGCATCCGTTTTCGCGGCGGCTTTCACGATTTTACGATCGCGCAAGGGGGGCTGCGGATATTTCCCCGGCTCGTCGCAGCCGAGCATCACAGATCATTCGACGGTGAGATGGTGACCAGCGGCAACCCCGAGCTCGACCAGCTCCTGGGAGGCGGGCTCGAGCGCGGCACCAACGCACTTCTCCTCGGCGCGGCCGGCGTCGGCAAGTCGTCAGTTGCGCTGACCTACGCCATCGCGGCGGCGGAACGCGGCGAGCACGCCGTATTCTTCGCCTTCGATGAAGGGCGCGGAACGGTGGAGGCCCGCGCCAGAGCGCTCGGGCTGCCGCTGGACAAACATCTCGCCTCCGGAAAGATCCGGTTTCAGCAGATCGATCCGGCCGAATTGTCGCCGGGTGAGTTCGCGGCAACGCTCCGCCGGAGCGTCGAGGTCGACAATGCCCGCATCATCGTCATCGACAGCTTGAACGGTTATCTGAACGCGATGCCGGATGAACGTTTCCTCGTCCTGCAGATGCACGAACTGCTCAGCTACCTGGCCCAGCAGGGCGTGCTCACCATCCTCATCCTCGCCCAGCATGGGCTTGTCGGTCCCATGGATACGCCGCTCGACCTCAGCTATTTGAGCGATGCAGTCGTGATGCTGCGCTATTTCGAGTTCGCCGGAACGGTTCGGCGCGCCTTGTCGGTCGTCAAGAAGCGCAGCGGCGGCCACGAGCACGGCATCCGCGAATTCCGGCTCGGCAGCAGCGGGATCAAGCTGGGCCCGCCTCTTCATGAGTTCAGCGGCATCTTTTCCGGCAATCCGCGCTATACCGGCACGGCCCTCCCGGAAGGGCCGCTCGAATGAGCGCGCAGCGCGATCACCGCGTTCTCGTCTTCGCCCCGGTGGGCCGCGACGGGCCGGCATCGGCCGAACTTTTGCGCAACGCGAACCTCGAGGCGGTCAATTGCCGGGACTTGGCCGAACTCGTCACCGAAATGACGGCAGGCGTCGGCACGGTGTTTCTTGCCGAGGAAGGATTGTTCGGCAAGGACACCGCGGCGCTGGCGCAGTGGATCGCCGGCCAGCCGCCGTGGTCCGATCTGCCCTTCGTCGTTCTCACCAGTCACCGGGAGCGGCCCGCGGTCGTCGCGTGGCGACGCAGTATCGTCGAGCTTCTCCGCAACGTGTCGCTGCTCGAGCGGCCGGTTCAGCCGATCACGCTGACCAGCGCCATCCAATCGGCGATGCGGGCACGCCGGCGCCAATATGAAATCCGGGCCTTGCTGGAAGCGCGCGAACAGACGGCGCAGGAGCTCGAGAAGCTCGTGATCGAGCGGACCCGGGCGCTGGAAGAAGCCAACGAGCAGCTTCGGCTCGAGATGAAGGAGCGCGCCCGGGTCGAGGAAACGCTTCGGCAGGCCCAGAAGATCGAGGCCATCGGCCAGCTCACCGGTGGTGTCGCCCACGACTTCAACAATCTGCTGATGGTGATTTCCGGCGGGCTCGACATGCTCGACCGCCAGACGGATCCGAACCGCCGTCGCCGCCTGATGGATGGGATGATCCAGGCCGCGCAGCGCGGTGCCAGCTTGACCAAGCAGCTTCTGGCATTTTCTCGGCGGCAGAAGCTGCGGCCGCAGCCCGTCGACGTCGCCGCGCAGATCGGCGGAATGCGCGAACTGCTCGATCGCAGCCTGAGAGGCGACGTCCACGTCGAGTTCGACTTTCCGGAGCAGCTTTGGCCGGTCGAGGTCGACCCCGGCGAGCTCGAGCTGGTCATTCTCAACCTGGCCGTCAACGCCCGCGATGCCATGCCCCACGGCGGCACGATCATCGTGCGCGGAGAAAACCTGCCCGATCTCAAGGACGATCAGATCTCCGGCGACTACGTCCGGCTATCCGTGATCGATACCGGCATCGGTATGCCTCCGGAGATTCTCTCGCGCGTCTTCGAGCCGTTCTTCACGACCAAGGACGTCGGCAAAGGGTCCGGGCTTGGGCTCGCGCAGGTCCATGGATTTGCGACGCAGTCGCAAGGCACGGTGCGCATTCAATCGGAGGTCGGCCGCGGCACGAGCATCGAGCTGTACCTGCCGCGATCGTTCGATGCTCCGTCGAGCCCGCGACATCTCGTCGATCTCACCAGGGCGAGGCCCAAGAAGAGCAATCAGGGCCGGATCCTGCTGGTGGAAGACGATAACGAGGTTGCCGCGCTGGTCAGCGAGATGCTGGGCCAGCTCGGCTACGACGTCACGCGCGCCTCCAGCGCCGCGGCAGCGCTTGGTGCCCTGGCGGATGGCCGTCCCATCGATCTGATCTTCTCCGACATCATGATGCCGGGCGGCATGAACGGGGTCGAGCTTGCGCGCGAGATCAGGACAAGACGAAGCGACATACCGATATTGCTGACCAGCGGTTACGCCGAAGCCTCGGTCCATGAAGCGGAAAGCGCTGGTATCGAGATCCTGCCCAAGCCCTATCACATCGATGAGCTGGCTGCAGCCTTGGCCGCGGCGAAGTCAAGTCTTCGGCGCGATGCAGGCGCCAAACGCTCCAACTCGTGCTGAGAGTCCCTCCGGACTTCGCTGCGCTCAACTCCGAGCGCGATCTCCGGAGCCTTACCGGAAATATCCCAGCACGAGATCGACGTCGGCGCTGCGGGCCGCCGTGCCGTTCAGCTCGGCGTCGATAACGCGGCGGCAGGCGTCCACCGCGGCGTGGTCGCCGAGGTCGTTGGCGGCTTCCAGCACGAGCCAGGCGGCGTCCACCGAGGCCTTGTCCGAAGCTGCGCCGCCGAGATCGGTGGCGCCGGCATTGGCGAGATTCTTCTTGCGAACGGCGGTGCCGAATTGAGGTAACATTGCAGGTACTCCCCTCTCCTCAGTGGACCTGTCAGTGGACTTGAAGTTCGGGCTGACGGCCCGCATCGGCACCCGCGCCGGTCTTGCGCGACTGGTAGAACTTCAGAATGCTGCGCGACGTCTCGATCTTGAGCCGGCCGTACTCGCGCTCGTTGTCCTGGAGCTCGCGCGCCGTGATCAGATGATCCTTGGCGCCGAGGAACAACAGCGACATCGTCGTGTCCCAGGAGAAGTCGAGCGCCTTGCACAGCACCAGGATCATCTCGCGGTTGCGGTCCATCAGCGCGCGCTCGATCACGTCGACCGGCAGCGCCGACAGCAGCGACAGGCCGATCTGCACCTCGTCGAAGCGATGCTGGCGGGCATAGTTCGAGATCGAGTCCTGGTTGAGATTGCCCTGGCGATACTGCGTCGTGACCACGCGCTTGGCGACGAAATAGCTGCGCGAGGACGGGCCGAACTTGGACTGGAGATCGCCGGTGACCTCGGTGACCGAGCTCTGGATCTGCGACATCATCTCGGGCCGCTCGGTCTCGAGGCGGCGGCGGACGTCTTCGGAGGCTTTCGCGATCAGCTGCTGGAAGATGTGGCGCGGCACGTCCTTGCGCAGGCCGAGCTGCTCGGCAAGGATCGAATCGCCCTCGGCGCGGCGGACCATGTGCAAGAGACCCGAGCCGGAGAAGCGCGCGCCCTCGTTCTTGGCGACCGAAGTCACGACCTCCTGGTTGCCGCGCTTGACCAGCACGTCGGTCACGGCTTCGCCGATCGACTGGCGCTGCGAGATCGCCAGCAGATGCGCCTGGCCCTTGGTCATGGCGCTCTGGACCAGCATCTTCTCGTCGATGCGGTTGGAATCGCGTAGCACGGGACCGGCAACCGCGATCTCGTCGTCGAGGGCGAGCCTTTCGATGACGTTGAGCGGGGCGTGATCGCAGGCCGACATCACTTCGGAGAGCTGCGCGCGCGCTGCCACCTCGATCTCGTCGGCGAGCCGGCCGATCACCTCGCCGAACATGCTGATCTCGTCGTCGCTGTAGCGGCCGGTGATCAGGATGTCGGTCGCATGCCATAATGCGCGTGACCGGCTTTCGTCGGTGCCGCGCGCGATCGCGTCGTCCAGATCCTGCAGAAGCGATTTCGCCCCGTTCATCTCGATCACCCCAGTTCTTGGCAGCCCGTTGGCGAGCCGTCCCGCCGCTCGCGGCGCGACGCCGAATTCCTCTGGGAACCCACGCTAGAGATGAAACGCGAGAATTCAGTAAAGTCGGCAAATCAGTTTTGCCGACGAAAATTCCGTCAAATGCGAGGGAATGGATTTACTGTTGTGCAAGAGCCGAGAAGCTTTGGGCACTGAAACCTCTCCGCGTCATGGCCGGGCTTGTCCCGGCCATCCACGCCTTGCCGCATGGCACAAAGAACGTGGATGCCCGGGACAAGCCCGGGCATGACGAGCATCGGCAACGGAGCGCTTTAGATAGCGCCGTCTACGGATTCTGCGGCGTCAGCACCAGCGGCGGCTTCGGCCTGGGCTTGGCGGGCGGCGGGCCCGGGGCGGGCTTCACGTCGATGGCCGGAGGGAGCGGCGCGAGCTGCTGGCTCGCGAGCGGCGGGCTCGTCAGTGAAGGGCTTGTCAGTGAGGGGCTTGGCGCGGCGGGCGCGGCCTGCGGAGCTTTCGGGGTCGGCGCCACCCTGGGCTTTGCCGGCGCGCGACGCGGGTCCTGGCCCGGCAGCGGCACGTTGGGTGGCGCCTGCTCGGTCGCTATCTCCGGGGACACCAGCGTCGGCAGCGCAGCGGTGGCCGGCGGCGGCTCGCCGCGCTCGATGGCGTCGAGCCGCCGCGTCTCGCGATCGATCGTGCGCACCGCAAGCCATGACGACAGCGGTGCGAGGTCGATGGTACGGCTCAGCCTGTCGGGCGGGCCTGCCGCAAACAGCTGGATCTCGGGCGGGGCGCCGGAAAGCCCCGTCATGATCGGCGTCAGGCTGGCGCGGATGTCGGCCTGGTCCGCCGGAATGTCGTAGCCGCCGGAGACGATGGCGCGGGCGTTCTTCGCTTCCAGCGGCGTTGCGCCGATGCGCAGGCGGCCGTCGCGGATCGTGAACGGAATCTGCGCCGAGGGCACCGCGATGCGCCCCGCCGACAGCGCGGGCTCGACGAGCTGCCGCAGCCGGTTGTCGTCATTGACCTGGCCGCCGTCGCTGGCGCGGATGGCGATCTCGAACGCACGCGGATTGAGGCCGGCGATCTCGGCGGATTCGAGCGTCACCGTGCCGTTCCCGGCGAGCGCACCGGTCAAGGCCGCGACGCTGCGGCCCTGGCTGGTCAGCGCCATCTGCACCGAGGCGCGCCCCTTGGGCAGGGCGAGGTCGCGATAGCGCAGCGCCGCCGCATCGACGTTGCTGAGCTCGATGCGCGCGTTCAGCGCAAGCCCACCCGCGCCATTGCGCGCGTCCAGGCTTGCGGACATGTCGCCGCCGCCGACGCCGCCCTTGAGCGCATCGAATGCGAGCGACTGGCCGTCGCTCCGGATCGTGCCGCCGAAGGGGCGCAGCTCGATGCCGCCGGGCAACGTTCCGCGTAAGGCCTGGAAGGCGATGCGGCCGCGCCAGCCGCTGACCAATCCTGCGCTGAGCGGCTCGCCGGACTCACGACCGGCTGCGCCGACGGCGATTGCGAGCGCCGGCGCCAGATCGAGCGAGTCGAGACCGACCTCGCCGTCGATGCTCTTGTCCTGATCGAGCGTCACCGAAACATGGCCGCGCAGATGCGAGCCCGCGGCATTGCCGTCGAGATCGCCGAAGGTCAGGCGATTGCCGGAGAGCGTGAGGCGGGAGGACAGGCTGACGTTCTGCGCCGACTTGCCGGCCGGGCTGGTCCCGAGCAGCGGCGCCAGATTGGCGTTGCGCACGCGCAGGTTCACGCTCGCCTTCGGTTCGAACGATTTGGGCTCGAACGATTTGGGTTCGGACGGTTTGGACTCCGACCATTCGACGCTGCCTTGCGCGTCGGCATCGAGCCCGCCGCCGCTGAGCTTTGCGTTCAATTGCGAGGGACGGCGCCAGGCTCCGCTCAACCGTCCTTCGAATTGCGAGGCGCCCTCGCCCGCGGCCACGATGCGGTCGAGCCCCAGCAGTGCCAACAAGGCGCCGGCTTGCGGCGCCGCCACTTTCGCGTCCAGCGTGAAGTCGCTGTTGCGCAGGCGTTCGAGGTCGATACCGCCGATGGCGGCCGCCGGCGTCTGCGCGGCCAGGGTCGCCGTCGTCTTGAGCTGCGGTGCGTCGAGGTCGAGCACGAAGCGGGCATTGCTGCGATCGGCATGCTCGGCGTTCTTGTCGAGGCTGAGATCGAGCTTGAGACGGGTCGCGCCGGGCAAGGACGGGAGCGCATCGAGGCGCGCGCGCAGCGCGGGCGCGAACGGCTCGACCAGCGCGGTGAGCTCGCGCAGCGAATTGGCCGAGGATTTCAGCGCGAGCTTGCCGGTCGTCTTGGTGCGGTCGAAGCTGCCGCTCGCCTCCGAGGTCACGCCGCCGCCCTGGCCGAAGCGCAGCTGCTCCAGCGACAGCGACGCCGGGCTGTAGGCGAGCCTGGCTGCGAACGGCCGCAGCTCCTGGCCGGCGGAAATCGCGCGGCCGATATCGAGCGAGAGCTTTGCCTCTTCCGGCCATTCGCCTTGCGGCCCCGCCAGCGCGCGCACGAAGCTCGTGGCGGCATCGAGGTCGAGCCGGTCGGCCCTGAGGTCCGCATCGATCCGCGAGCCGTTGCTCGCGCCTGTCTGCACGAAGACGATGCGGCCTTCGATCGCGCCGCCATCGATGTCGGCCTTCAGCCTGTCGATGGCGAGATGATTGGGTGCGATGGTGACGTCGCCCGCGAGACGCAGCGGCCGCGTGCTGCGGCGGGTGATCTCGCTGCGGCCCTGCAGCCAGGCCACCAGCGTGTCGGGATCCGGGGATTCAACGCTGAGCCGGCCGCTGAAACTGTCGGCGCCGGGAGCCGCGCCATTGAGCGAGACCTGCGTCATGCCCGGCGCGCGCAGCTCCAGCCGCCGGAAGGTCCAGGACCGGCCGTCGGTCGCAAGCTCGGTCGCGATGTTCTGGAGCGGACGGCCGCCGAGCATGATCTGATCGGCATTGAACTCGATCTGGGCAGGGATCGGCACCTGCGGGATCGCCGCCAGCCCTGCGCGCAGCGCCGGCAGGACGCGCTGCGGATCGGCATCATCCTTGGCGGTCAGCCTGTCGGCATCGACCTGCCGCGCCGACAGCACCGCGCGCAGCAAGGGCGATGCGCCAAACCTGAGGTCGCCGACGCCGCCGAGCTTCAGCGCGGTGTCCTCCGGGCCGAAGCTCGCGTCGATCTGCTCGAATTTGGCGCCGGCCGGATCGGCCTTGAGCCTGGTCGCCAGCTTCCAGGGCGTCGGCCCCGCCTCGCCCGCCTTCCTGGCCGCGGGCACGGCGAGAGTCAGCGCGCCCTCGAATTTCGGCTGGCGATTGTCGAAGGCGAGCACGCCCTCGAGATCGGCGAGGATGGCGCGCTCGCCGGGATCGATGTTGAGGTGGAGACGGGTGGCGCTGCCGTCGGCGCTGGGGCCGGAGGAGACACGGAACGGGTAGCGCACGCCGCGCGCGGTGAAGCTGCCGTCGCCCCGCACCGAGCCTGCGAGCGAGCGCACATCGCCGGAGAAGGCGATGTCGTTCAATTCCAGCGTCGAGCGGCTGGCGGCATCGTGCAAGGCGATGCGGCCGGTGAGGTTCAGCCGCTCGATGGCGAGGGAGGCCAGGTTGAAGGTGCCGCTCGCGGTGGAGGGCAAATCGACCCGTCCGCGCGCGTCCAGACCAAGATCGACCGCCATGCCGCCGACCGAAAGCTCGGTGGCGCGCCATTCGCCGCGCATCAGGGAGCCGAGGCTGAACTCGACATCGAGCTTGTCGGCGCGCAGGCGGCCGAGATCGTTGTTGCCGCCGAAGGTGACGCCGCGCAGCCGCAGCGTCGGCGCCGGCAACAGCCGCGCATCGAGCTCGCCCGCCACCCGCACCGGCACGCCGATGATCTTGCCGGCCTCCGCCTCGAACTGGGGCCTGAACTGGTTCCAGTCGATGTAGTAAGGCCCGATCAGCGCGGCCAGCAGCGCAATGATGAAGGCAATCGCCAATCCGAGCAGCGTCGTCTGCACGGGTCTCCCCTCGGCCAAACCGGCCTGGGCCGAAGCTGAGAGCCTCAGGCGCGCCGGAACAGCCCCTTATATAGGGGGAAGTATGGCGAAGTCACAGCGACTGTTGCGCGCGGAGGTTAACGCGCAAGCCCCCTCACCAGCTCGCCGGCAGCCGCTTTAGCCCGCGCAGCACGAAGGTCGGCCGCCATTCCGGGGTCTCGATGTCGTCGATGCGCAAATCCGGCAGCCGCCGCAGCAGCGTGGCGATGGCGATCTCGGCCTCGATCCGCGCCAATTGGGCCCCCAGGCAGAAATGGATGCCGCCGCCGAACGACAGCGGCTTGACGTTCGCCCGGGTGACGTCCAGCCGGTCGGGCCTGTCGGGGTAGACCGCGCCATCGCGGTTGGCCGAGCCGAGCAGGCACAGCACGGTCTCGCCCTTGGGGATCGTCACGCCGCCGAGGTCCTCGATCTCCTCCAGCGTGACGCGCCCGGTCATCTGCACCGAGGAATCATAGCGCAGGAACTCCTCGATCGCGTTCGTCATCAGCTCCGGTTTCGCTTTCAGGAGCGCAAGCTGATCCGGGTTGCGGTGGAGCGCGAGCAGGCCGTTGCCGATCAGGTTGACCGTGGTCTCGTGGCCTGCGCCGAACAGCAGGATGATGTTGGCGGTCAGCTCCTCGTTGGTGAGCTTGTTGCCGTCCTCCTCGGCCTGCACCAGCTGGGTGATGAGGTCGTCGCCGGGATTCTTGCGGCGCAGCTCGAACAGCTGCTGGAAATACATCTGCGCCATCAAGTTGGCGGCGTTGCCCTGGCGGATCTCCTCGGGCGAGAGCGGCACGGGGTCGAGCAGCCGTCCGCCGTCGCGCGAGCTCTTGTAGAACACTTCGCGATGCTCCTCGGGGATGCCGAGCATGTCGCAGATGATGGTGACGGGCAGGCGGAAGGCGAAATCCTCGATCAGGTCCATGTGGCCGCGCTCGATCACGGCATCGATCGCCTGGTCGACGATCTCCTGGATCCGCGGTCGCATGTCCTCGACGCGGCGGGCGGTGAAGGCCTTCACGACGAGGCCGCGCAGCCGGGTGTGGTCCGGCGGATCGGCTTGCAGCATCCAGTAGCTCATGCTGCGAAACACCGGCTCCTTCATGATCTCCGGGCCGTAGCGGCGCGTGGTCCGTTCGACGAAATCCTTGCCGAAGCGCTTGTCACGCAGCACGAGACTGACCTCGGCGTGCCGGCTGGCGACGTACTGGCCGAAAGGCGTCACGTGGATCGGATCGACCGTGCGCAGCCGCTCATAGTGCGGATAGGGATCGCGGATGAAATCCGGCGAGAGCGGGTTGAACAGCGGTCCGCCAGCGGGTTGCACTTGCTCGTTCATGGTGACCTCGGATCGGTTGCCGCACGACACGCATACGCAAGGCTGCCCCATCGCCCGGCGTAACCATCCCTGTAAATTATCAACTCGATACATTGTTGTATCGAGTTGCATTCTGCCCTAAGCTGCGCCGATGTCAAGGGTGAGAACCAGGCCGACCAGGGACGACACGCGCGAGGCGCTGTTCGAGGCGGCCGCGCGCGTGTTCGAGGCGGACGGCATCGGCGGCGCCAGCATCGAGGCGATCGCGGCGGCGGCGGGCTTCACCCGCGGCGCGTTCTATTCGAACTTCAAGAGCAAGGACGAATTGATCATCGCCATGCTCGAGGACCATGTCGCGCAGTCGATCCGGCGCAACATGGACATCCTGGCGCAGCACGACAATCTCGACGACTTCATCGCGGCGTTGAAGACGATGGACCGCAGCCGCCAGGATCCGCTCGGCCGCTCGCCCCTGCTGCACATGGAGATGATCCTGTTCGTGGCGCGGGCCGAAAAGCGCCGCCCGGAGCTCGCCAAACGCCTGCGCGCGCGGCGCAGGCTGGTCGCCGACATCATCGAGGCGACATCGAAGAGCAACGGGCGCAACGTCAATCTGAACCCGCCCTGGATCGCCTCCGTCGTGCTCGCGCTGGAAGACGGCTTTCGCCTGCACCGGCTGATCGACCCCGAGACGACGCCGGCCGACAGTTTCCTGCGCGCGATCACGGATTTGCGGCGGAGGACGGGATTGGCCTCAGCCTAGCGGCGCGGGCGGCGCAGCCGCGCCGATAGGCTGATCGTCAGCAGACCTGTTCGGTCAATCGATAACGCCTTGCTCGCAGATCGACCGACACAGCAAAGCGCCGCGATCGGAACAGAAGAATGGCCTCGCAGCAAACAAACTGGCTTCGCTCCTTGCAAATGCATGAAACTCGTATATATTGAAGTCGTTCGATTAGCCGCTGTGCCTTGTTGAATGCGCCCGCGGGCTCCTTTTCCAAAGACATCGACGAAGTTGAAGGTAACCGCGCGATCGTCGCGCGGGATGCGCTCGCGCGCTTTGGAGAAGAAAATGACGACAGGTACGGTCAAGTGGTTTAACGGCCAAAAGGGCTTCGGTTTCATCCAGCCAAACGACGGTGGCAACGACGTGTTCGTTCACATCAGCGCCGTTGAAAGGGCTGGGCTTGCCGGTCTCGGCGAAGGCCAACAGGTCAACTTCGAGATCAAGACCGACAAGATGCGAGGCAAAGTCAGCGCCGAGAACCTCTCGCTGGCTTGAGATCGTTGCGCCGTTTCACGGATGTACTGAAACGGTCGCTTTGCCCGCTCAATCCCTGGATTGAGCGGGTTTAGTCTTTGCGGATCCGGGTGAACGATGAGCAGCAAGAAGCCGGCAGAGCCGTCACCCGAAAGCATTACACGTTCCGATCGCAAGCGCCTGGCCGCCGAAGAGGGCGCGCGGGCATTGGCGGACGTGGAAAGGCAAGCCATCGAGGTTCGCAAGAACATGGCGCGACTTCGAGAGGCGCGCCAGGCGAGGGAAGCGGCCGATGAAGCTCTTCGATCGACTTTGCCGGTGCCTAAGCTCAAGAAGCGGACAAGGAAGTTGGCGCGATAGCCGTCTTCAACGCCGCCTGCGAAATCTGAAGTGCCGATCCCATGCCGGAGAGTGCAGATCGTGCCTCGCATAAAGCCAGATCACGGAACCATCACATTCTTTCTCGCGTCCGGCGCAAATCGGCAGATGTGCCGGCTTGCAACGACATTCAACACGCAGAAGCAGGCCTTCAGCTATCTACAGAAGCATCGCACGGAGTTCGAGCGCATGGCGCGGGCGCGCCTGGCTTCAGGAGAGCTCGAGGAAGGCATTGTCGTGCTTTCGATGCTCTAGCGAAGGCCGTTCTGCCGCCGGTCGCTGATGCGTTCCTACCGCTCAAAGGCGGCTACGCCGACTGCTTCACGGCAACCTCGTCCGCCACAAGGTCAAGCCGCCCCAGCATCGCCCTCGCCTGCTCGGCGCAATGCTCGATCAGCCAGCGCTCGAAGGCGACCGGCGGCAGCGGGGGAGCGTAGAGGAAGCCCTGGACGATGTCGCAGCCGAGCTCGGCCAGCGTCTTGCGCTGCCCCTCGGTCTCGACCCCCTCGGCGACCACGCTCATGCCGAGGCCCTGGCCGACGCGGACCACGGCGGTGGCGATCGCGAGCGCGCCCGCGTCCTGCTCGATGTCGCGCATGAAACTGCGGTCGATCTTGAGCTCGCGGATCGGCAGATGCGCTAGCCGGCTGAGGCTGGAATAGCCGGTGCCGAAATCGTCCACCGAGAGGCCGACGCCGAGCTCGCGGATCGCGTTCATCGTCTCCAGCGCCGCGGCTCCGTCCTGCATGAACGCGCCTTCGGTGATCTCCAGCATCAGCGCATCCGGCGGCAGATCGTGCTCGGCCAGGATGTCCTTGAGCCGCGCGGCCAGCGTGACGTTGCGGAAATTGATCGGCGACAGATTGACCGAGACGCAGGGGATGTTGAGCCCGGCGCGGCGCCAGCTCGCCATCTGACGGCAGGCCTCGCGCACGGACCACATACCGATCTGCTCGATCAGCCCGCATTCCTCGGCGAGCGGGATGAACTTTGCCGGCGAGACGTCGCCGAGCACGGCATCGCGCCAGCGCGCGAGCGCCTCGACGCCGTGGATCGCGCCGTCGCAGCTGCGAATCTGCGGCTGATAGCTGAGGCTCAGCACACCTTCCGCGACGGCGCGGCGCAACGCCGCGATCAGCGCCAGCCGCTGCTCCGCGAGCACGTTCATCTCGGCACTGAAGAGGCGATGCGTCGAGCGTCCGGCCTGCTTGGCCATGTACATGGCGGCGTCCGCCTGCTGCATCAATGTGTCGATGTCGGTGGCGTGATCCGGATAGAGTTGATTCCGATGCTGGCGGACATCGGCATCAGCTTCGATCCGAGCCGCAACGGTGCGGACAGGGCCTCGGTGATCCCGGCCGCGATGCGCTCAGCGGCCTCGGCATTGCGTTGCGGCAGCAGGATGACGAATTCGTCGCCGCCGAGCCGTCCCAGCATGTCGTCGGGACCGATCTGCTCGCGCAGGCGCTGCGCGAGCAGGATCAAGAGCTCGTCGCCGGCGGCGTGGCCGAGCGTGTCGTTGACGTCCTTGAAATGATCGACGTCAAGGAAGGCGAGCGCGACATGGCCTCCGGTCGGACAGGCATTGATCGCGGTCGTGATCAGGTGGCGCAGCTGCGCGCGGTTCGGCAGGCCGGTGAGCATGTCGTGATAGGCGAGCCGCGCGATTTCGGCGCGCGCCTCCTTGCGCTCGATCGCGAACGCGCCGAGGTTGACGCAGGCATCGACGATCTGGCGGTGCCATCTGCTCGGCGCCCGCGGTTCGCGATAATAGAAACCGAAGGTGCCGATGACCCGGCCGTCCTTGGCCTTGATCGGCGTCGACCAGCAGGCGCGCAAGCCCACTTCGAGCGGCCGCGCCTTGTAGGGCTGCCAGCGCGGATCGGCATCGATGTCGGCGACCAGAACCGGAATGCCGTAGAAGGCTCCGGTTCCGCACGTGCCGACCTCGGGACCGATCGCGATGCCGTCGAGCGAACGGGAATAGTCCTCGGGCAAGCTCGGGCCGCCCAGCGGATGGAGCAAGCCGGCGGCATCGACGTGCAGCAGCGAGCAGACGACGCCGGGCGCGATCTGCTCGACGCGGCGGCACAGCCGATCGGCGATCTCGGTGATCGGCGCCTCGTCGGCGAGCGCCGCCATGATCAGTTGCTGCAGCGAGCGCAGCTGCCGGGATTCGGTGATGTCCTCGAGTAGCGCGAAGATGTGCTTGACCCGGCCTTTCTTGTCGCGGAAGGCGTCGATCCGGGCAGAGACCCAGATCTCCTCACCATCCCTGTCGTAGACGAGCACCTCGGCCTCGTCGCGCTGGCCGCCATGCATCAGCCGCTTGACGAGCTTCGCAATCGCCTTGCGATCGGTGTGGCGGCCGGCAATGAGCTCGCCCGCGCGGCGGGCTTCGGCCTCCTCGCTGGTATAGCCGAACAGCGCCGTGAACGCGGAATTGACGTAGACGATGTTCTGCTCGACATCGGTGATGATCACCACGCGGTTGGTCTGGTCGGAGACCGCGTGGAGAAGTGCGATCCTGGCGCGGCGTTCGGCATCGAGGGTGACGTCGCGCGCGAACACAATGTGATGGGTCGCGCCGTCGACCGTCGCCGACGACATCGCGACCTGCGCCTTGATACGGCTGCCGTCGCGCCGCACGAGGCTGATCTCCTCGCGGAAATCCGCGGTCGCACCGGCCTTGAGACATTTGAGGGTGAGGACGGCGGCATCGCGGCCGAGCACCTCGGCGGCGGCGAGCTTCCAGATCCGTTCCGCGGCGGGGTTGAAGTGAGTGATGCGATGCGCCTCATCGACGATGACGATGCCGTCGTCGGCGCGTTCGAGCGCGGCGCGCAGCACGTCAGGAATTTCTGTCGAAAGGTGATCGGAGGCGGACATCGTCTGGACCAGCGGCATCGGGAAATGCGGCAATCGGCGAGAGGTTAACGCTGCGATGGTGTCCAAGACGTTTTTGCAGTTCCGTCGCGCCGCGCCAAGAGGCGGCATGATTAACGCTTCGCGAAAACGCCGAAGGTATCTTGAAGCTTACTGGACCTATTCGGATGCCGTTTTAAGCTTGTGCAGCCGGCCGGCCACTGCCCGCACCTTGCCCGGCGCCGCCCGCCAGATCGCGAGCGCCGACAGCCCGCTCATGACGATCGCGAGGGCGAAAGCCAGCGTGTAGTCCCCGGCGCGATCATAGAGAACGCCGGTCAGCCACGGTCCGGCCGCACCGCCCGCCAGCGCCGCGAGCATGATCGTGCCGAAGATGCTGCCCTGGTGCCTGCCCTGGAAGATCTCGAACACCACCGCGCCCATGATCGAGGTGAGGCCGTAGCCGAGCGCGCCCTGCGTGAACACCATCAGATAAACCAGCCAGAGCGAAGCTTGATATCTCAGCGCGATCAGCGCGGCGAAGCAGACGACGAAACCCGCACAGCTGATCGCCCACACCCACTCCCGGCCGATGCGGTCGGAGACGTGCCCCAGCACGATCTGGCCGGGAATGCCGAGCAGGCTGACCATGCCGAGCGCCCACACCGCAACGCCGGGGCTGAAGCCGATATCGAGCAGGAATTTGGTCTGGTGCACCTGCACCGCATACCAGATGTACAGGCCGCAGAAATAGCCGAGCCCGATCCACCAGAACCGCGCGGTCGCGACGGCGCGCCGCAGCGTCCAGTCGGTGTTGACCCAGACGTGATCGACCACGTTGGAGACCGGGCTTGCCGCGCCTGCGGCGGGGGCGGCATCGCCGTCCGGCTGGAGCCCGATGTCCTCCGGGCGCTTGTGCAGCAGCAGGTTGATCGGCGCCAGCGCGATCAGGACGAGCAGGCCCATCGCGGTGCAGGCGGTGCGCCAGCCGGTCTGCTCGATCATGTGCTGCGCCCATGGCAGCAGCGTCACCGAGCCGATACCGACGCCGGCGAAAGCGATACCGATGGCGAAGCCGCGCTTGCGGATGAACCAGTTCGGCAGGAACAGCGACTGGCCGGAATAGCCGAGACAGACGCTGCCGGCACCGACCATAACGCCGATGGTGACATAGAGGTGCCACGGCGCGCTGGTCAGCGGCGCCAGCAAAAGGCCGCCGCCCATCAGCACGACCCCGAGCTCCATCACCGCGCGCGGACCGGCGCGGTCCATCAGGCGGCCGATCAGCGGGCTGACCACGCCCGACACAACGAAGCCGAAGGAGAAGGCACCCGCCGTGACGCCGCGCTCCCAGCCGAACTCGGAGATGATGGGTGGAAAGAACAGCGAAAAGGCGGTGCGCGCGTTGACGCCGATCGCCATGGTGACGAAGGTCACGGCGACGACGATCCAGCCGTAGAAGAACGGAAGCCGCATGTTGTGTGCTTGTTTCATCCCTAGACGGTTCTTCGGACCATCTGGGGATGTCCGGGTCAAGCGCTTTTCGCGCATGCCTCGGGCGCGCTCAGGCGGCGTCGAGCCGTGATGATTTGACCGGCGCGTCGAACAGGATCCGCTCGATCGGATGCGGCCGGCCGAACAGATAGCCTTGCGCAAAATTGACGCCGAGCGCCTTCAGCCGGTCGAACTCCTCGCGCGTCTCGACGCCTTCGGCCGTGACCGACATGTCCAGTCCGCGCGCCAGCGTCACGATCGAGGAGATGATGGCGGAAGAGCGCGGCTGCTGCGTCAGATTGCGAATGAACGACTTGTCGATCTTGATCTTGTCGAACGGGAACGCGGTCAGGTAGCTGAGCGAGGAATAGCCGGTGCCGAAATCATCGAGCGCGAGCTCGACCCCGAGCTGCTTCAGCCGCTCCATGAAGGCGTGATTCTCGCTGCCGCGCTCCAGCAGCACGGATTCCGTGATCTCGATCTCGAGCCGCTGCGGCGGCAGGCGGGAATCGGCGAGCGCCGCGCAGATCATGTCGAACAGCTCGGCTTCCTTGAACTGGATCGGCGAAAGATTGACGGCGATCATGAGATCGGCAGGCCAGCCGGCTGCGTCCGCGCAGGCGCGCCGCAGCACGAATTCGCCGAGCGGCACGATCAGCCCGGTCTCCTCCGCAAGCGCAATGAACTGGTCCGGAGGGATCAGGCCGCGCGTCGGATGCCGCCAGCGCACCAGCGCCTCGAAGCCGCGTCGTTCGCCGCTGAGGGCGTCGACGAACGGCTGATAGTGCACCTCCAGCTGGCAGCGCGCGATGGCGTCGCGCAGATCTCCTTCCAGCGTATTGCGGGCCTCCAGCTCGGCCGACATCGCCTCATCATAAACAGTGAAGCAGTTGCGGCCGGCCGATTTCGAGCGATAGAGCGCGAGATCCGCTTTCTTGAGGAGCTGCTCCTGATCGCTGCCATGATCCGGCGCAATTGCGATGCCGATGCTGGTGCCGATCTCGACGCGGTGTCCGGGCAGCAGGAACGGCTCGCTCACGAGCTTGGCGATCCGCGCCGCCAGATCGGTCGAGCAGGCGCGCTGGTCCTCGCCGGCTTGCTGGATGATGGCAAATTCGTCGCCGCCGAGCCGCGCCAGCACGTCGTTGGCGCGCAGCGCGGATTTCAGCCGCTGCGCCACCTGGCGCAGCAGCGCATCGCCGGCCGCGTGGCCGAGGGAATCGTTGACGTTCTTGAAGCGATCGAGGTCGAGCATCAGGATCGCGAAGGGCTCGCCCCTCACGCTCAACTTGCCGTTCATCTCGTCGAGCCGGGTGAGGAAAAAGGCGCGGTTCGGCAATCCCGTGAGGATGTCGGTCTGGGCAAGCTCGAGCACGCGCCGGTTCGCCAGCGACAGCCGCCGCGAATTGCGGCTGGCGAGCATCAGATAGGTCGACAGCGACAGCGTCAGCAGCATGCCGACGACGAGGACCGCAACCGCGCGGTCGTAAGTCGTCGCCAGCGGACCGCCGGCGGTCGGAACCGCCCGCACCTGCCAATCAGTGTCGCCGATCTTGAGACTGCCCGACCAGTGCAGGGTCCGCGCGATGTCCCGCATCGACCGCAGCGCCGAGGCGGCCGACGCATAATCCGGCAGCATCTGCTCGAGGCTGACGATCTGCGCCGTGTACGGCGGGAAGACCGTCATGCTGACCGCGGGGCTGGCTCCGGTGGTCACGCGGATAGACTGGATCAGCAGCGGCAGGTCGAAGACGCCGACCACGACGCCGGCGATATTGCGGCGCCGGTCCGCGATCTCCTCGCGCGAGGTTCCCTTGGCGTAGACGGGAACGACGACGAGGACATAGGACGGCCGGTCGCTGTCCTTCGGCCCGAACAGGCGCGTGCGCATGGCTGCGACGCGATCGTTGTCGCGCGCGCGCTCCAGCACCGCCCGTCGCTCCGGAACGGTCGTGTAGTCCATGCCGTAGACCGACGAGGTCTTCGGCTGCGTCGAGTAGAACACCGGAAAATATTCGTCACTCTGCGGCGCGATGACGAAGCTCTCGCCCTGCAGCGCCTTGATGTGATAGCTCGACACACCGTCCCGGATCGCCGCGGCCTCGTAATCCGCGCGCTCCTTGCGGTTGATCCGCGGCAACCAGGAGATGCGCAGCATGCCGGGGTGACGCTCGAACAGGCGGGCGCTGAAGGTCTCGAATTCGCTGCGGGTGACTTCTTCGTTGGTCGATTCGAACAACGTGCGCAGCGCGAGAAGTCTCGATATGTACTCGTTCATGCCGTTCTGCAGGACGATCGCCTGGGTCTCGGCTGCGTTCTCGAACTCGATCCTGTTGACGCGATCTTCCCACCGCGCGACGGCGGCAGCGCCCACGATCGAGAACAGCAGGCCAACGCCAACCGCGACGAGCGCAGGACGATAGAGCCCGAGCAGCGGCGCGGCACGCCACCATCCGCCTCTACGTCTCCGATCCTGATCGTTCTGATCGCGACCGCCCATCTTGAAGCCGCCGTCCCCTGTCCGCGACGAACCGAACCTCTGGTTGAGGTGCCGGTGCCGCTATCGGAACAAGACGGCGGTTAAGAAGTGCACAATTTCGGAAACCAGCCGTACCGCAATGCGGAAACTAGTTAACGAAGTGCACGAGCGATCCCGGCTTTCTCGACATAAGTTGCCGGTTTTCCCCGGTGCAATACGGCCTCTCTGCGCCGTGGCGCTTAGCGAGCTATTCAGCCTCGCAAGGCTATGTTGCGCAAGGTTTCTTTCAAGGATCCGGCAAGCCTCCCGATGCATCGAATTCGATCAGCGAGATCCGTCGTTCTGACCATCGCGCTTCTGGCCGCGACCACGCTGGTTGCGAGGGGCAACGAGGCCGGCATCAGCGAGGATGCAATCCTGTTCGGCCAGGCCGCGGCGCTGGAAGGCCCGTCCTCTGCGCTGGGACAGCGCATGCGGCAAGGCATCGTCGCCGCATTCACCGAGGTCAATGCCAAGGGCGGCATTCACGGCCGCAAGCTCCAGCTCATCAGCCGCGACGACGGCTACGACCCCGACCGTTCGGTGGCGCAGACGCTGCATTTGATCAACGACGACAAGGTGTTCGCGCTGATCGGTGCGGTCGGCACGCCGACCGCGATGGCGACGATACCGATCTCCAGCTCCAGGAACGTGCCCTTCATCGGCCCGTTCACCGGCGCCGAGTTCCTGCGCGATCTCGAGCTTCCGAACGTCGTCAACATCCGCGCCAGCTACGGCGCGGAGGCGGAAGCCTGGATCAAGCATCTCACCGAAGATCGCAAGTTCACCCGCATCGGCATCTTCTACCAGGACGATTCCTTCGGCCGCGACGGGCTTGTCGGCGTGAAGCGGGCGCTCGCCAAGCGCGGGCTCGAGCTCGCCGCCGAGGGCACTTACGAGCGCAACACCCGCGCGGTCGGCCAGGCCTGGCGCATGATCAAGCGCGCCGACCCCGAAGCCATCGTCATGGTCGGGACCTATGGTCCGTGCGCGGAGTTCATCAAGCTCGCCCGCCGCGGCGGCGCTCGTCCAACCTTCGTCAACATCTCCTTCGTCGGCGCCGTTGCGCTCGCCGCGGAACTCGGCCCTGAGGGCGACGGCGTCATCGTCTCGCAGGTGGTGCCGTTTCCCTGGGACCGCTCGCTCAAGCTCGTCGCCGACTACCAGGCGGCCCAGAAGGCGTTCGACCCGACGCTGACACCGGATTTCGTGTCGCTGGAAGGCTATCTGTCCGGCCGGCTTGCGGCCGCGGCGCTGGAAAAGGCCGGCCCCAATCCGACCCGCGCCAGCCTGCTGCGCGCCATCAACGATACCGGCCGTTTCGACATCAGCGGCAGCATCGTCACCGTCGGCACACGCATGCTCGACACGCCGCCGAAGGTGTTCCTGACCGTGATCCAGAAGGACGGGACGTTCAAGGCGGTGGACCGGCTCTAAGACCCTTCACGGCCGCCGCGTCCAGCGATCGGCGTTGACGGCGCCTTGCGGGATTTCTCCCCTCGCGATGGCCTCGACCTGTCGCACGGTCTCCAGCGACTGGTATTCGATGGCCTGCGGCGTCAGCCCGCCGACATGGGGCGTCGCGATGACATTCGGCAGCTTGGCAAGATCGGGCGTCGGCATCTGGTCCGGCGCGCGGCCGACATCCATGGCGGCGCCGGCGATGCGGCCCTCACGCAGCGCGCCTGCCAATGCGGCCTCGTCGACCAGATTGCCGCGCGAGAGATTGATGAAGACGGCGTGCTTCTGCATGCGCGCCAGCGCCGCCTCCCCGATCAGGTTTTCGGTCTGCTCGTTGGCGATGGCGAGGCAGACGACATAGTCCGATGCGGCGAGGAGCTCGTCGAGATCGACCTGCCGGATCGCGGCATCGCTGACGGTTACGAAGGGATCGGAGACCAATACCTCCATGCGCAGCACTTTTGCGATCTCGGCGAGGTAGCGCCCGATGCTGCCGTAGCCGATGATGCCGATCCGGCTGCCGGAGAGTTGGCGGCCCATCCGTGCTTCCGGCTTGCGGCCTGCCTGGTAATCTGCGGTGGTCCGCGACACGCCGCGGGAGAGATCGACCATGAAGCCGAGCGCGAGCTCGGCCACGGCCTGCACGAAGCCGGGCCCGGCGCGGGTCACGAGCACGCCGGCTTGCGAGGCCGCATCCACGGCGACATTGCGGATGTCGACGGCGCAGCGGACGAAGGCCCGCAGACGCGGCAATTGCGCAAAGATCTCGCCGCGCCCTTCGGTCATGCGGTCGGCGACGATGATGTCGGCGTCTTTGGCTGCGCGCACCAGGCCGGCGGCGTCCAGCGGCTCATCCTTCTCGTGCAGGATCACCTCGGCGGCCGCCCGCAGGCCGTTCAGGCTGCGATCGCCGTAATAATTGCGCCGCATCTCCGGGGTGTGCGCGAGCAGGACCTTCACGACAAGCCTCCCTCACTGGCAGAATGCCCGCGTCAGCGCGGTCGAAAGGTCTAGCACAAGGACGGCTCCGGCAGATACCCTGCCCCATTTTGCCGCGGCCCCTGCGTGATCCAGCGCACAGACGCCCTCATGGCGCGGACTTAGAAATAGTGACATCATCGTGCGCATTGCCGTTGGAGGTGACATCATGCGCCGTCCAGTCTTTTCGAATTTGCTTCTTGCGTCCGGCCTTCTCGCACTCACCCAGTTGGTGACGCCCACGGACGCGGCCGCCGAAGCGCGGCTTGCGCTGGTGATCGGCCAATCGGCCTATCGCACCGTGCCGGAGCTGCCGAACGCCGCCAACGACGCCAAGGGCATGACGGAGCTGCTCGGCAGCGCGGGCTTCACCGTCACCACGGCGGCCAATCTGGCGCAGACCGAGATGCGCGCGGCGATCTCGGACTTCGCCGGCAAGGTCAGTGCCAGCGGCCCCGACACCGTCGCGCTGGTGTTCTATGCCGGCCACGGCCTTCAGATCGACGGCGAGAACTATCTGGTGCCTGTCGATCTCGATCCCAAGCGCGAGGCCGACATCCCGCTGCAGGGCGTGCGGCTGAACGACATGCTCAACACGCTCGGCGCGCTGCCGACGCGGGCGCGCATCTTCATGCTTGATGCCTGCCGCAACAACCCGTTCCCCGCGCTCAGCGGCGCCGGCCACGGCCTTGCGATCGTCGATACCAAGGCCGGCGCGCCCGGCTCGTTCATCTCCTATTCGACCTCGCCCGGCGCCGAGGCCGAGGACGGCAACGGCCTCGACAGCCCCTACACGACGGCCGTGCTGACGGTCGCCAAGCAGCCGAACCTGCCGATCGAGGAGATGTTCAAGCGCATCCGCGTCGCGGTGGCGCAGTCGACCGACGGCCGGCAGATCCCCTGGGAAAGCTCCTCGCTGACCACCGATTTCAGGTTCTTCGGCGAGAGCGGCGGCAGCACGCCCGCTCTTCCCGGCGCATCCGCCATGGCGCTCGCCGGCGGCACGCGCAACGTCGCGGACTGGCGCAAGACATTGCAGGGCAAGCCGGCCATGGTCGCCTATGAGCTCGTGATCACCGAGGACACCGTGGAGGCGTATCAGGCCTATATCGAGCTGTATGCCCAGGACACCCGCACGCCGCGCCTTCGCACCGTGCTGGAGCGGCGTCGCCAGATGCTGGCGTGGGAGCGTGCCACCGCGATCAACACCCGCGCCTCGTTCGAGGCATACCTCGCGAACTGGGACAACAGCGATCTCGCGGCAACCGCGCGCCGGCTGCTGCTGCGCGTGCAGAACCGCAACTACACCGTGCCCGTGGCCGCCGCGGCGACGCCCGTCGCGGTCGCGATGGCGCCGACCTGCCCGTGCTCGACGCCCGCGACCCCGGCAACGCCGGTCCCGCCCGTGATCAAGAAGCGCGTCGACGAGACCCCGCCGAAGCGCAAGGTGGTCGAGACGCCGCCCAAGCGACGGCCGCCGTCCGAGCAAGTGGTCTACGAGCGCGCGCCGCCGCCGGATCGCGGCCCGCCGCCGGAGGCCGTGATGCAGGGCATCGGCATCGGCGTGGGGATCGGCCTCGGCATGGGAATGGGCGGCCGCGGCGGCGACCATAACAGCGGTGGCTACCGCAGATACTGAGCCGGTCCGTCACCAGCAACATTCGGCTCGCGCCAATCGCGCGAGCCGAACTCATTGCGACAGGGCCGGATGGTCCCGGAGCACGGCTTCTCGAATCCAGCCTGCCTGGATCGCACGCGACAAGATCTGCGCCGTCTTGATGTCCTCAGCCTTCATGCAGAGATCCACGATGCGGCGCACGGCGTCGTCGCGCATCAGATCGTCGGAGATCTTCATCGCGATCTCCATGGCAGCGCGGGCTGCGCGCTCATAGCGCTCGCGCGTGCTGGTCGGCGCCGAAGCGCCGGCGGCTTCGGCGATCGCCCGCGCAGCCTGGCAGATGTTGCGAATCCGGTCGGCTGCGTCGATGTCGCCGAGCGGCCCCCCGATCGGCTCGTCCCAGACGTCTGCCGGCTCTCGCCTCGCGAACCACTTCATTGCCCCACCAATAGTCTTCAATTGCTCACGGCGTTCAGGACATGCGGCGCGGGCCGATCGCCTCGAACTGCGCCTTCTGCTCGTCGTTGAGCGTGGCGTAGAAATCATCGAGCGCCGCCCGCACCGACTTGATTCCGTCCAGCATGACATCGAGACGCTTGCGGATCGCGGCCATGCGGGCCGGAGGCGTCATCACCTCATTGGGCTCGCAGGACGCCTTGAGCGATGCGCTGACCTTGGCGCTGGTGTCCTGGAGCACTTGGAGCGCCCCGCGCTGGGTGTCGGTGGGACGAAGCCGTTCTTCGATCGTGGCGCCGGGCCAATCGAACGCGGCGGACGGGCTGCAAGTCTGCACCGACGATCCGCCCGCATTGTTCGATGCCGCGGCACGACGTTGATCGTCGGCAAGCGCATTGAAGCGCGCCTTCTGCTCGTCGTTGAGCGAACCATAGAACTGGTCCAGCGCAGGCTGAACCAAATCGACGGCCTTCTGCATCGCCTCAACCCGCTGCTGCATGGCGGCGAGCCGGCCGGGCGCCGTCGCCGCGGCCTGCGTCGGACAGGAGGTGCGGATCAGCGCTGCCGCGTCGACCGAGGCGTTGCCGAGCGCATCGAGAGCAGCGCCTTGCGCGTTCGTCGGCTGCACCGCGGCTGCGATCTGATCGATCGGCAGGCCGACGATGGCGCGCCGATCGCTGCCGCAGAGCTGATCGAGCGGCGCGCTGCGCGCCCGCCGCCGTCCCTGCGGCTGCTGCGGCAGATAAGCCGACAGCCGATCATAGCCATAGGGGCCGAAAATGCCGGCATAGATGTCCGGATACCCGTAGCCCCAGAAGCCGAGCCCGTCGCCCCAGATTGTGTAATCGTAGAGATCGTTATAGGCGAACGGCCAGAACAGCGGCCCGACCCAGCCGTAGCCGCCGCCGGGATGTTGCCACCATCCGCTGCTTGCACCGCTCCAGCCGGCGAGTGCCGCCGCCGCGGCAATCTGCGCGCGGGCCGCCGGATTGCTGATCAGCCGGCCGTTGCGGAAGGCGCTGGCGTTCCAGGCGTTGCGGAAGTTCGCCGGCCGTATCGCGGCATTGCGGATCTGACCGAAGTTCGGGCCGCCACGCCGGGCGCCGGTTGTGAACCGCATCCCGCGATGATGCCCGCCATGCGCATGCCCGCCGCCGTGGCCGCGGACATGGCCGCCGTGGTGACCGCCGCCGCGCCCGCCGCCATGCCCACCTCCATGGCCACCTCCATGGCCGCCGCCGTGTCCGCCCTTCGCGAACGCGGCCCCCGCAAGCATGCAGGCAAAGGCCACCGCGGCAATTCCCATGACCGGTCGCACCATCGCACCCTCCCGCGCAAAGCCCTGCCATTGAGCATCGGAAATTGGCGGGAATTGGAACCGGCAGGATTGCCGAAAGTTCCCGGTTCCGGAGGGCGCCGCCTTATGCCTCCGGCACGATCTTGCCGGGGTTGAAAATGTTGAGCGGATCGAGTGCCTGCTTCAGCGCCCGCATCGCATCGAGCGCCTCGGGGCCGAGCTCGGCCTCGAGATATTTCTGCTTGCCCTGGCCGATGCCGTGTTCGCCGGTGCAGGTGCCGTCCATGGCCTGCGCACGCTCGACCAGACGATGCATGAACTCCTCGCCGCGCGCCATCTCGTCGGCGTCGTTGGTGTCGCACACCAGCGAGCAGTGGAAATTGCCGTCACCGACATGGCCGACGATCGGCGACAGCAAATTGAGGCGCTTGAGATCCTCCTCGGTCTCGCTGACGCAGTCGGCGAGCCGCGAGATCGGCACGCAGACGTCGGTCGCGACCACGCCGATGCTGTCGCCGGGCCGCAGCGCCTTCACCGACCAATAAGCATCGTGCCGCGCCTGCCACAGCTTGGTGCGGTCCTCCGGCTTGGTGGTCCAGGAGAAATCGCCCCCGCCGCAGTCCCTCGCGATCTCGCCGAACGCCTTGGATTGCTCGGCGACCTCGATCTCGCTGCCGTGGAATTCCATCAGCAGCAGCGGCGTCTCCGGCAGCGTCAGCTTGGAATAGGCGTTGCAGGCCTTGACCTGCGCGGCATTGAGCAGCTCGATGCGCGCGACGGGAATGCCGGTCTGGATCGCCAGGATCACGGCCTGGCAGGCGCCGTGGACGGTCTCGAACGACACCGCACCGGCCGCGATCGTCTCGGGGATGCCGCGCAGGCGAATGGTCAGCTCGGAGATGATGCCGAGCGTGCCTTCGGCGCCGACGAACAGATGCGTCAGGTCGTAGCCGGCGGACGATTTCTTGGCGCGCGTGCCCGTGGTGATGATCTCGCCGTCGCCGCGCACCACTTTCAGCGCCAGCACGCTGTCGCGCATGGTGCCGTAGCGCACCGCATTGGTGCCGGAGGCGCGGGTCGAGGCCATGCCGCCGAGCGAGGCATCCGCGCCGGGATCGATCGGGAAGAACAGGCCCTGGTCGCGCAGATGTTCGTTCAGTGCCTTGCGGGTGACGCCGGGCTGGATCACGCAGTCGAGGTCCTCGGCATGCACCGCGAGCACCTTGTTCATGTCGCGCAGGTCGATCGAGATGCCGCCGGCGGGCGCGTTGACCTGGCCTTCGAGCGAGGTGCCGGTGCCGAAGGGAATGACGGGCACGCGATGTTTGGCGCAGATCCGCACTACGTCCTGGATGTCGGCGGTCTCCTGCGCCATCACCACGCCATCAGGCGGCTGGTTGGGGATCCAGGTGGTGGTATGACCGTGCTGCTCGCGCACGGCCTGCGAGGTGATGAGGCGGTTGCCGAAGCGCGCGGCAAGCTGCTCCAGCGCGCTTGCGAGGGCTTTCGGCTCCGGCCGCGGCGGATTATTGGTGATGGTCGTACCCACGGAATTCCTCCCGACGAGAAGAGACCGTGGCAAAGGACATATAACCGGTCAAGTCAAGGGACCGGACGCATAGCTTGGGAAGGACACATGCCGGAGATTGCCGCCACAGCGCCGAACGCAGAGCCGTTTCGCTCCTCGATCATGCAGGTCGAGCCGCAATGGATCGACTACAATGGCCATCTCAACATGGCCTATTACAACGTGATGTTCGACCGCGCGATCGACGAGTTCTGGCTCGAGCTCGGGATTGGCCCGGTCTACAAGACAGAGCGCCACGGCTCGACCTTCACCGCCGAATGCCACGTGCGCTATTTGCGGGAGATCCATCTCGGCGATCCCGTGCAGATCTTAGTCTGGCTGCTCGACACCGATGACAAGCGGCTGCACACATTCGAGGAGATGAGGCACGGCACCGAGGGCTGGCTGTCGGCGACGTCCGAGAACATGTCGCTGCACATGGACATGAATGCGCGGCGCGTTGCGCCGTTTCCGCCCGACATCCAGCAGCGCATTGCTGGAGTTGCCAAGTCCCACAGCGCCTTGACGCGACCCGAGGGCATCGGCCGGAGCGTGGCGATGCCCTCGAAGCGTTAGTGGCTCAGGCGCCGTCTGCCGCCTGTGTTCACCTCTCCCCGTCGGAGAGAGGTGAACATCGCAGCTATATTCTGTTGCGGCCGCGGGCGAGGCCGACGACGGCCGAGACCAGGAACAGAACGACTGCGATGAAGAAGATGATCTTGGCGATCTCGATCGAAGCGCCGGCGACGCCGCCGAAGCCCAGGATGCCGGCGATCAGTGCGATAACCAGAAACGTCACAACCCAGCCTAGCATGGTCAAACCCTCGTCTTGATGTTGTCTGCGATCGACGCGGCTGGCCGCGCCACCTGTCCTGACAATCTCGACGCGAGAACGATAGTTCCGGTCCCGGCGGGAGCGAAATTCGCTGGCTCAGCTGGAACAAATCGGCCTGCCGCGCACGTGGAAAACCCGGCCCGGCGCCCCATATAGGCACCAATCCCTGTTAAGAAGGCTCCCTTCCACCACCCCGCGGTGCCATCGTGGGGCCGATGATTCGCATGACCGAGCCGAGCAAGATCACAGCCGTACCCGACCACCAGCCCGCAGCCGGCGGCATCGCCGCGCGTGCGCGCGCCTCGGTGGGCCCGAAATACCTCGCCGGGCTCAATCCGGAGCAGCGCGAGGCAGTGGAGACGCTGGACGGCCCGGTCCTGGTGCTGGCCGGCGCCGGCACCGGCAAGACCCGCGTCCTGACCACGCGCATCGCGCACATCTTGAGCCAGGGCCGCGCCCGCCCGGCCGAAATCCTGTCGGTGACCTTCACCAACAAGGCCGCGCGCGAGATGAAGCACCGGCTCGGCCAAATGCTCGGCCACGCCGTCGAAGGCATGCCATGGCTCGGCACCTTCCACTCCATCGGCGGCCGCATCCTGCGCATCCATGCCGAGCTGGCGCAGCTCAAGTCGAACTTCACCGTGCTCGACGTCGACGACCAGGTCCGGCTGCTCAAGCAGCTGCTGCAGGCCGAGAACATCGACGAGAAACGCTGGCCGGCGCGGATGCTGGCCGGCCTGATCGACGGCTGGAAGAACCGCGGCCTGATGCCTTCACAGGTACCGTCGGGCGAAGCCGCGATGTTCGCCAATGGTAAGGGCGGCAAACTCTATGCGAGCTACCAGGAACGGCTGAAGATCCTGAACGCGGCCGACTTCGGCGATCTCCTGCTGGAGAACATCCGCATCTTCCGCGAGCACCCGGATATCCTCAGGCAGTACCAGCAGCGCTTCAAGTTCATCCTGGTCGACGAGTACCAGGATACGAACGTCGCACAGTATCTTTGGCTGCGGCTGCTGTCGCAGGCGCCGTCTTCCACCTCTCCCCGCTTGCGGGGAGAGGTCGCATCGCGAAGCGATGCGGGTGAGGGGGACTCTCCAAGCACCGAGCTCGTGGAGACTCCCCCTCATCCCGGCCTTCTCCCCGAAAGCGGGGAGAAGGAGAAGACCAAAAACATCTGCTGCGTCGGTGACGACGACCAGTCGATCTACGGCTGGCGCGGTGCCGAGGTCGACAACATCCTGCGCTTCGAGCACGATTTCCCGGGCGCCAAGGTCATCCGCCTGGAGCGCAATTACCGCTCCACCGGCCACATCCTCGCCGCCGCCTCGCACCTGATCGCGCACAATGAAGGCCGGCTCGGCAAGACGCTGCGCACCGAGGACCAGGACGGCGAGAAGGTCACCGTCACGGGCTCATGGGATTCGGAAGAGGAAGCCCGCGGCATCGGCGAGGAGATCGAGCAGCTGCAGCGCCAGGGCGAGAAGCTCAACGAGATCGCCATTCTCGTGCGCGCCTCCTACCAGATGCGCGAGTTCGAAGACCGCTTCGTCACGCTCGGCCTGCCCTACCGCGTCATCGGCGGCCCGCGCTTCTACGAGCGCGCCGAAATCCGCGACGCGCTGGCCTATTTGCGCGTCATCAATTCGCCGGCCGACGATCTCGCCTTCGAGCGTATCGTCAATACGCCCAAGCGCGGGCTCGGCGACGCCACCGTGCAGATGCTGCACGACCACGCCCGCAAGCGCCGCATTCCCCTGTTCGAGGCGGCGCGCGCCGTGGTCGAGACCGACGAGCTGAAGCCGAAGGCGCGCGGCTCGCTTCGCGATCTCATCGTGCAGTTCGACCGCTGGCGTGCCCAGCGCGAGGTCACCGCGCACACCGATCTCGCCCAGATCGTGCTCGACGAGAGCGGCTATACCGAGATGTGGCAGAAGGACCGCTCGGCGGACGCCGCGGGCCGGCTGGAGAACCTGAAAGAGCTGGTGCGCTCGATGGAGGAGTTCGAGAACCTGCAAGGGTTCCTGGAGCACATCTCGCTGGTGATGGACCGCGAGGGTGGCGCCGAGGACGACGCGGTGTCGCTGATGACGCTGCATTCGGCCAAGGGGCTCGAATTCGACAACGTGTTCCTGCCCGGCTGGGAGGAAGGCCTGTTTCCGAGCCAGCGCACCTTGGACGAACAGGGCCGCGCCGGCCTGGAAGAAGAGCGCCGGCTCGGCCATGTCGGTCTGACCCGCGCCCGCCGCCGCGCAAAGATCTATTTCGCGACCAATCGCCGGATCCATGGCACCTGGTCGACCACGATCCCGTCGCGCTTCCTCGACGAATTGCCGGCGGCCAATGTCGAGATCACGGAATCCAAAGGCGGCTCCGGATGGGGCGGCAGCGGCGGCTACGGCGCCTCGCGCTTCGACGACATGGAGGCGTTCGGCTCCAGCTATTCGACGCCGGGCTGGCAGCGCGCCCAGGCGAACCGGAATCGCGGCGGCGGTCGCAATGGCGGCGGCCGAAGCGGCGGCTTCGAGGAAGAGGCCGCGACGTTCTCGACCTCCTCGTTATCCGGCCCCGATTTCGGCAGCTTCGCCTCGCGCCGGCGCGGGCCCCTGACGATCGAAGGCGAGCTGGTCGCCAAATCGACCGGCACGACGTCCGAATTCTCGCTGGAAGACCGCGTCTTCCACCAGAAATTCGGCTATGGCCGCGTCACCAAGATCGACGGCAACAAGCTCACCATCGCCTTCGACAAGGCCGGCGAGAAGAAGGTCGTGGACAGTTTCGTGCAGCGGGCGTGAGACCCGATATGGCTCAGTACGTTGCCATCATCGAGGACGCCGACCCGGACGAAACCGTGAGCTTGTGGTTTCCGGACCTGCCCGGTTGCATCTCCGGCGGCGACGACGTCGAGGAGGCCCTGGAGAATGCGCCCGAGGCGCTCGCATTCTATGCGCAGGAGCTGACCGCGGACAGGCGCCAGCTGCCCCCGCCGCGGACGCTGGATGAGCTCAAGGCCGATCCGGAGTTGCCGAGGACCTCAGGAACCATACCGTCGCCCTGGTCGACTGGCCGCCCCTCGCTGAGGCCGAGTGAGGACTGTTCGCCGCACTGCGCAACTCTCGACAGTTCTCGCCCGAACGCCCCTTGACCGCCGCGAACTTCCCCGTATCAGATGCAACCCATGGTCCGGGGCTCCGTCACATTGATCGTGCTTGCATTGGGGATGCCGTCGCTTGCGGCGGCGGAGACCATGAGCTTTGGCGATTCGATCGGCAAGCTGGCGGCGAGCTGCGGGGCGGAAATCGTCGCCAATTGCCGCGGCGTCAACCCGGATTCGAACCGGCTGAAGGAATGCCTGTCGCGCAATCGCGACGTGCTCTCGCCGCAATGCACGAGCGACTATCTCGGCGTGTTCGACGCCATCCAGAAGCGCGTCGCCGCGCGCGTCACCGTGGCGAACGCCTGCCAGCGCGAGATCGTCAAAGTCTGCGGCGGCTCGACCAAGGAGACCAGCAAGTCGATCCCGTGCCTGGTCTCGACGCCCAAGGGCATCAGCAACAACTGCCTGAAGGCCGTTGACGACGCGGGGTATCGCTGATGCGCGCGAACGGGCTCGCCACCGCAGGACTGGGCTTGACGCTGGGCCTCGCTTTGCTCGCGGGCCCCGCCGGCGCGCAGACGGCGGCGCCGACCCGCGACGACATCGTCGCGAAGCTGAACCATTTCGAAGAGGCCGCCGAGGTCGACCTGCCCGCGCTGAAGCAGCAGGTCATGGAGCGCGCCAAGACCAGGATCAAGAACGATCCGGGGCCGGTGAACCGGCCGCTGATCGCGCCGGAGCTCGCCAAGCTGCCGGCCTTCAATGCGCAGATCCAGTTCGACGCCGACACGCCGATCATCCAGCCGGCGTCCTACCAGACCGTTGGCCGCATTGCGGACGCGCTGGTTCATTCCTCGCTGCTGCCCTACACTTTCCTGATCGTCGGCCACGTCGAATCCAATTCGAAGACGCGCGAGGCCAATGCGATCCTGAGCCAGCGCCGGGCCGATGCAATCCGTGATGTGCTGGTGAACACCTTCAAGATCTCGACCAAGCGGCTGCATCCGATCGGCCTCGGCGAGGAGCAGTTTCTCGACCGGGCCAAGCCGACCTCCGCCGTCAACGGCCAGTTGCAGATCCTGACTTATGCCAAGCTGCCGGAGGAGCCGCGTCCGGCTGCGACGCCAGCGCCTGCGGCCAAAAAGCCCGCCAAGAAGCGCTGAGCGAAGGCGGCTCCGCAGCTGACGGAACCCCTTGTAGTGCGGACTATTTTGCAGCCTGTCCCGGGCGCGCGCGCACGGTTTCACGCGACAAAAGTGCCGGTTTGTGCACCGCTCGGTCCAGTGCTATAGCCTCTGTTCGCCCTTCCCGACCCCGTGCCGCATGAGACCGAAATGGGTGGCTTTTTCCAGCGCCAACTTGCCGTTTATGTCGAGTACCATCGCGATCCCCGCAACACGGCGATGCATGTGGTCGGCATCCTGCTGCTGTTCACCGGCGCCGTGCTGCCGCTGACGCTGGTCAAGCTTCCGCTGTTCGGTTTCAACGTCAGCCTGGCAGTGATCCTGGCCGTGCCGGTCTTGATCTACTGGCTGCTGCTCGACGCGGCGCTGGGGCTCGGCATTCTGGCCGTCTCCGTCGTACTGTTTTCGATTGCGACGACCATCGCCGCGCAAGTCGGCACCGCGACGATGTGGGCGATTTTCGCGACGCTGGTGGTGCTCGGCTTCGCCGCACAGACCATCGGCCACAAGGTTTTTGAGGGGCGCGAGGCCTCGTTGTTCACGTTCCCGTCGCATCTTTTGCTTGGACCGATGTTCGTCATGGCAAAATTATTCATTGCACTGGGTTTCCGTCGCGACCTTGCCGCGATTCTGGCGCCTCTTCCGGCCAATTCCCTTTCAACCCGATAACGCTCGAAGCGAAACAGCAACCTACTGCATGGCTCTCGTCCTGGTTACCGGTGGCAGTGGCTTCATCGGACATCACCTCGTAGAAGCGCTCCGCGCCCGTGGGCAGCGGGTCCGCGTTCTCGATGTCCGTGTGCCGAGCGCGGCGAACGCGGATGTCGAGCACGTCCACGGCTCGGTGCTGGACTGTGCCGCGGTCGATGCGGCGATCGCCGGCTGCGATCAGGTCTATCACCTCGCCGGCCTGCCCGGCATGTGGGTCGCCAACAAGCAGGACTTTCACGAGGTCAATTGCCGCGGCACCGAGATCGTGCTGGCGGCGGCGATGAAGCGCGGCGTCTCGCGCTTCCTGCATTGCTCGACCGAATCGATCCTGTTCCCCTATTCCGACCTCAAGGGCGTTCCCGCCGAAGAGGCGCTGCAGCCGGCCGAGGCAATGCCCGGCGCCTACACCCGGTCGAAATCGCTCGCCGAGCATCATGCCGCCAAAGCGGCAGAAGCGGGCTTCCCGCTGGTGATCGGCACGCCGACCATGCCGATCGGCGCCGCCGACCAACATCTGACACCGCCGACCGCGATGCTCTGGTACTTCCTGCAGAAGAAGGTGCAGCCGCACCTCAACTTCCTGGTCAATCTGGTCGACGTCCGCGACGTCGCCATGGGCCTGGTCCTGACCATGGAACGCGGCCGCCTCGGGCAGCGCTACATCCTCGGCGGCGACTGCGTCCCGCTCGGCGACATCCTGCGCATGATGTCGACGATGAGCGGACGCCGGCAATTTCCCGTCGTCGTACCCGGCAAGATCGCCGAGCTCTCCGCGATCATGCTCGAATACATCGCCGACCACATCACGCGCCGGCCGCCCAACGGCACCGCCGAGGGCGTGCGGATCGCGCTCGCCGCGAGCGATCTTCCGATCGGCAAAGCCCGTACCGAGCTCGGCTATTCGCCGCGTCCGATCGAGCCCGTCTTGCGCGAAACCATCACCCACCTGCTCGCCCGCAACGGCCAGCAGCCCTCCGGCGCCCTCAAGCATCACGCGCTGTCCTCGCGCGCGAGCTGACGCCGCTTCAAACGCAAAGAACCTTCATGTCTTTCGATTTCAGCAAGCTTCTCTCTGTCGCCTGGGGTGGCTGGACCACGACCTGGCCGACGCAACTGCTCGCCCTGATCTGGCTCGCTTTTCTGGTCAGCTGGGTCGGCGCCTCGTTCTGGCAGGGGCAGACCAAGAAGCAGGTCATGACGCTGGAGTCGCAGCGCTATCGCCTGCCGATCCTGGTCGGCGGCATCCTGTACACGCCGTTCATTGCGGAAGCCATGGGCTGGAAGCCGCTTTGGGTGCTCGGCAACACCGGCATCATCATCGCTGCGGTCCTCTCCGTCGCCGGCATCGCTTTCGCATGGTGGGGGCGGCTGCATCTCGGAAAATTCTGGTCCAACACCATCACCCAGAAGGAAGACCACCGCGTCATTGACACCGGCCCTTACGGTATCGTCCGCCACCCGATCTACACCGGCCTAATCTTCGGCATGCTGGTGACCGGCGTTGCGATCGGCTTGGTGACGACGATCCTCGGCGCGATCCTGATCTCGCTCGGTATGTGGCAGAAGGGCCGGATGGAAGAGGTGTTCCTCTCGAAGGAGCTCGGCGAGGACGCCTATGGAGCCTATTGCCGTCGCGTTCCGATGATCATTCCGTTCACGTCGCCGCGGTGAGGGCGTCACTCTCCTGTCCGGACGCGCTGCGCTGCGTCCGGGGCACGAGTGCACGATCCGACTCGCCAAGGAACCACACCTCTGCTGGTCCGTTAGCCCTCGACATCTGTCAACGGCCGCAGAGCATCGAGCCATGTCGGACGCCTACGATTATTTTCGCGCACACGCGATCGCCGCCGTCCGCAAGGCGCGGGCGCTGCCCCCCGGGCGTACGAAGCAGAAGCAGCGCACGGTGGCGCGGGTTTATCATCTGCTCTCCAGGGAAGCGGCGCTGGCGCCGAACATCCGTCACTTGGATGATTTTCGCGTGGCACGACGGCTGGAGCGGCAGATCGGCCGTTGATCTCCGGGCCGACGCCGCGACCTGTCCCATGCAAATTCGATCGGCTGCCATTCCACGGGAATAGGCCCCTGCTGAGCTCCGCACAGGTTGACGTCGGCCCCGTCAGCCAGTTGGATGCGCGCGCAACCGGGGGCTTGTCATGACGTTTTCCAGCATCTTCGCGCAGTTCGTCGCCTTCATCGGCGGCATCGCGCTGCAATGGCGCAAGATGACGGGCACCGAGCCCGCGCCCGCCTGGGGCGAGAAGCCCGCCATTCCCGAAGCGAAACCGCAAGGCGCGATCCCGACCTTGAAGATGCCGACCGCACGCGGCTGGCGCGACGGACAGAAGCCGATCGCTGCACCCGGGCTCAATGTCGATGCGTTCGCGACCGGTCTCGACCATCCGCGCTGGATCGAGGTGCTGCCCAATGGCGACGTGCTGATCGCGGAGGCAACGCAGATCGCCGGCGCCCCGCGCAGCGTGTTCCACTATGCGATGCAGGCGACGATGCGGCGCGCCGCCGCGCTCGGCGTCTCCGCCAACCGCATCACGCTGTTGCGCGACAAGGACTGCGACGGCGTTGCGGAGATTCGCGGCGCGTTCATGGAGAACCTCAGCCAGCCGTTCGGCATGGCACTGGTCGGCGACACTTTCTACGTCGGCAACACCGACGGCGTGATGGCTTTTCCTTACGTTGCCGACGCCGACCGCATCACAGCACCGGGCAAGCGGCTGACGACATTCAAGCCCGCCGGCCACTGGACGCGCAGCCTGCTCGCCAGTCCCGACGGCAAGAAGCTCTATGCCGGCGTCGGCTCGCTCAGCAACATCGCCGAGATGGGCATGGAGGTCGAGCAAGGTCGCGCCGCGGTCTACGAGCTCGATCTCGTCGCCGGCACGCATCGCATCTTTGCGGCCGGCCTGCGCAATCCCGTGGGCCTTGCCTGGGAGCCGACGACCGGCGTGCTTTGGACCGTCGTCAACGAGCGCGACGGCCTCGGCGACGAGACGCCGCCCGACTATCTCACCTCCGTGCGCGACGGCGGCTTCTACGGCTGGCCCTATTGCTACTGGGGCAAGACGGTGGACGACCGCGTGCCGCAGGATCCGGCGATGGTTGCCAAGGCAATTCAACCGGACTATGCGCTCGGTGGCCACACCGCTTCGCTCGGCCTGTGCTGGATGCCCGCAGGCACCCTGCCCGGCTTCGGCGACGGCATGGTGATCGGCCAGCACGGCTCGTGGAATCGCAGCAAGCTGTCCGGCTACAAGCTGGTGTTCATCCCGTTCGCGAACGGCAAGCCGTCCGGCCCCGATCGCGACATCCTGTCGGGCTTCCTGTCGCCGGACGAGAAGGAATCCTACGGCCGCCCGGTCGGCGTCGCGATCGGTCCCGACAGGAAATCGCTACTGATGGCCGACGACGTCGGCAACGTGATCTGGCGCGTGACGGGGGCGTAGGAGCTCACGTCCCCACGCACAGCGTGGCGCGCTGCTTGCGGAGCAGCGCGATCACCGACAACGCGGTGATTAGGCCGGTCTTGGGATTCTCGGACGGGATGTTCTCGATGCCCATCGAGAAGCGCGCTGAGTCCGCCTCGACCTCGATGCGGTGAACGTTGCGCGTCACGGTCGGGTCGGCCCAAACCTGGATCTCGGTGCGATCGGGCCCGATGCCCGCGAGCGACAACGCAACGGCGACATTGACGTTGGCCGGAAAGCCCTTTGCCGCTTCGCGCGCGCTGCCCTCGAACAGCTTCAGCGGTTCGCGCAGATTGTCGATGTCGATGTTGTTCTGAACGATGAACGGCGCGCCCTTCAAGCCGTCGATCGGCTTGCGGGTCACCATCTTCACGGAATGGATGGTGCCGATTGCGGCGGCGTTGACGGCATCGAGGCCGATCAGCGCGCCGGTCGGCACCAGGATACGGCCGCCATTGGCGCGGGCGAGATCGACCAGATCGAAATTGTCGAGCAAGCCGCCGACGCTGACCACCACCGCGGCCTTGCCGCGCTTCACCGCAGGCTCGACGATCGCACGCAGCTGGCTGCTCGGCGCGCATTCGACGACGATGTCGGCGGCCTCGCCGAGCTGGTCGAGCGGCAGGATTGTCGGTGGGCGACGCAAGCCGTCGATGAAGGCTTGATGCTTGGCGGGATCCCGCACGGCCACGGCCGCGAGCGACAGGCCCTCGATGCCCTGATCGAGTGCGGTCGCGATCTTGGTGCCGATCGAGCCCAGCCCGGCAATGGCCACCCGCAATTCGCCTGAAGCCGTCTGATCCGTCATCACCATCCCTCTGTCCTGGCCTCTGTCTTGGCCGATGTCATAGCCGCTCACGCCTCCCGCGCATAGCTGCGCAGGCGGGCTTCCAGAACCGCCAGCATGGCATCGCGGGCCGGATCGCGCGAGCCGCGCAGCCAGGCGGCGGCAAGCGGCAACCGGCCCACCGGCCCGCTCTGCCTCAGTCGAAGCGGCACGAAGCGCACACCGGTCACCGCCATCCGTGCGGTCCAGCGCGGCACGATCGCGACCCCGAGCTTCGTTGCCACGAGGTTGATGATGGTCTGCTTCTCGTCGGCGACCTGAACGATGCGCGGCGTCAGGCCGGCCTGTTCGAACAGCTTTATGGTGAGGTCGTGGCTGTGCGGCCGCGAGCGCCGGTCCGGCACCAGCATCGCCTCGTCGGCGATATCCGCCAGCGTGATCGCTTTGCGCCCGGCCAGCGCGTGCCGCCGCGGGAACGCAACGATCGCGCTCTCCTGGAGCAGGCCGCGGAATTCGAGCCGCTTGTCCGGCCGGTCAGGCGGACGGACGAAGGCGAGATCGAGCGCGCCGGTCAAAATCTTCGGCAGCAGCCGGACAGTCTTGTCTTCGAGGAGCTGCACCGCGATGTCAGGATGCCTGACGCGGAAATCGCGCAGGAGCGGCGGCAACAGTCCGGCCGCCGCGCTGTCGATAGCACCGACCCGCAGCCGCCGCGCGGTCCCCGCGCGCGAGCGATTGCGCAGGTTGCTCTCGACCGCCTCGACCTTGGCGAGGATGGTGCGGGCATCGCGCAGCAGCGTCGTGCCGTCCTCGGTGAGCGACACCGCGCGCGTGGTCCGCGCGAACAGCCGAGTGCCCAGGTCTTCCTCCAGCAGCCGGATCTGCCGGCCGAGCGCGGAGGGCAGCATCTGAAGCTGCTGCGCCGCGCGGCCGAAATGCAGCTGCTCGGCCGTCGCCACGAAGCATCGGAGCTGATGCAATTCCATTCGCCGTCCTCTCGCCTCGCCCGACGGCGCTTGAGACTTGCGCGAGGTCGTCATGCCCGGGCTTGTCCTGGGCATCCACGTTCTTGGGCCGCGGGGAAAGGCGTGGATGGCCGGGTCAAGCCCGGCCATGACGCCGTGGCGACCTCCCGATGATTATATCATTTTTTTGTATAAACCAGCGCCGATTGAGTTTGCCCGGCACTCCCGTCTAGATTCGCCAGCGACGCCGACGGCCGGATATGCCGGCGCGATCTCTCAAACGGAGCCTTCCCATGCGCACCCATTCGATCGCAGCCATCCCCGCCGACGGCATCGGCCCCGAGGTGATCTCGGCCGGCGTCCGCGTGCTGGAGGCTCTCGCAAAACGCAGTGGCGATCTCGCCTTCAACGTCAAGACGTTCGACTGGGGCTCGGATTATTACAAGAAGCACGGCGTGATGATGCCGGCGGACGGCCTCAGCGAGCTGAAGAAGTTCGACGCGATCTATTTCGGCGCGGTCGGCGCCCCCGACGTGCCCGACCACATCACGCTGTGGGGCCTGCGCCTGCCGATCTGCCAGGGTTTTGACCAATACGCCAATGTGCGGCCGACCAAGATCCTGCCGGGCGTCGCCTCGCCGCTGCGCAATGTCGGCGTCGGCGATCTCGACTGGGTGATCGTGCGCGAGAACTCGGAAGGCGAATATGCCGGCATGGGCGGCCGCGCCCACAAGGGCCTGCCGGAAGAGGTCGGCACCGAAGTCGCCGTCTTCACCCGCGTCGGCGTCACGCGGATCATGCGCTATGCGTTCCAGCTCGCGCGGTCGCGCCCGCGCAAGCTGCTGACCGTCGTGACCAAGTCGAACGCGCAGCGCCACGGCATGGTGATGTGGGACGAGATCGCGGCCGAGGTCGCCGGCGAATTCCCTGACGTGACCTGGGACAAGATGCTGGTCGACGCCATGACGGTGCGCATGACGCTGCATCCGAAGAGCCTCGACACCATCGTCGCAACCAATCTCCACGCCGACATCCTCTCCGATCTCGCCGGCGCGCTGGCTGGAAGCCTCGGCGTCGCCCCGACCGGAAACATCGATCCGCAGCGCCGCTTCCCCTCGATGTTCGAGCCGATCCACGGCTCGGCGTTCGACATCACGGGCAAGGGCATCGCCAACCCGGTCGCGACGTTCTGGACCGGCGCGCAGATGCTCGAGCATCTCGGCGAGAAGGATGCCGCCTTACGGCTGATGGCCGCCGTCGAGCGTGTCTGCGCCGCGGGCGTGCTGACGCCGGATGTCGGAGGCAAGGCGACCACGAAGGAGGTCACGGACGCCGTGATCGATGCGATCCACGAATCGAATGTTTAGTCTTATCGGATCGAGTGTCGCCAAGGACTCGCTGCACCTCTCCCACTTGCGGGGAGGGCGACGCGCTCGGCAGCGCAATTGCGCGCCAGAGCGCGGCGGGTGGGGGCTCTCTTCTCTGGGGTCCTCGATCGAGGAGAGACCCCCTCCCCAACCCTCCCCCGCAAGCGGGAGAGGGAGCGCACCGCCTTCTGCGGCAAGATAACGGCCCCTACCTCCGCGCCGCCGGTGACGCCGGCGGCGTGGCCATCGCGGCGGCCGGCTCGGGCGGTGTCAGATGGCGGGGGACGATGATGGTCTGGCCCGGCGTCAGCTGCGCGTTCTCGGGCAGCGAGTTGCTCTGCGCGAGCGTCCACAGCGGCACGCGGTTTGCTGCTGCGATGCTCTCCATGGTGTCGCCGCGGCGCACCGGCACCCGCACGCCGCTGTCCCACAATTCGACCAGCGTGTCCGCCGGCACGAGATAGCGCAGCGGCACGGCATCGGCCTGCGTTTGCGGCGGAATGCGCGGCAGCTGCGTCACCATCTCGACGATCTGACGATGGATATCGTCGGACTTCTCGATGTTGATGTGGGTGACGCGCGCGTTCCGCTTGAGGTCATAGCTGGCGTAATGGCCGCGAAAGCCGGGAACAGCCACGACGTCGCCGCCGCCGAGCACGCTGTCGGACAGGAAGATGTTGATGAAGCGCTCGACGTTGAGGGGGACATCGCCGGTCGCTTGCGCGGGATCGATGGCGATGACGAGGCTGATCGGGATGTTCTCCTTGGCCGCCATCTCGGAGATGACGATCGAGCACAGCCCGCCCATGGAATGGCCCATCAGCACGATCGGCGCCGGCGATTCCTTATAGCTGGAGATGGCGCGATCGCCGATCCACCGGCAGATGGTGAATTCGTAGACGTTGGCCGAGAAGCCGGCCTTCGTTAGCTTCTCTTCGAGCCGATCCATGCCGGTCGAGAAGATGGGACCCATGGCGCCGCGGAACAGGTAGATTTTTGGCGGCGGCAACGGCTCGAACGGCGGAGGCGCGGCGGGGGCGGTCGCGTTGGTCTTGGACTTGGGGGGAGTAGCAGCGGCCATGCCACTGCTCAAGGCGAGCAGCACCACTGCTGCCAGCGCGAGGAGTCGCCTCGAATGAATCATCAGTCCAGCAGTCCCACCACGGGAGGCAGGGGCCTCCCCTGACCGGCTTAGTGACCATCGATTGGGTGGATTTTGGGGCACGGAACCGAAGCGCGACGCACCGCCGCGCGCATCAAGGCTCCGTCACCGGGGGGACCGCTCCCGGCCCATCACTGCCTGCTCTTGAGCCGGCTGCGATGCGCGGCCTGCTTGGCGCGGTTGCCGCAGACCGCCATGGTGCACCACCGCCGTGCGCGCCTGCGGGTGTGATCGGCGAACAGCATCGTGCAATTGTGGCCCTCGCACGCCTTCACGTTCGAAAAGTCTTCCTCGCAGACGAACTTCGCCAAGGCTTCGCCGATCGGCAGCAGCAGGGCTCCGGCTGATTGCCAGCGCCGCGTCCTCTGCAGCGCAAGACCTTCCTGGCCACGGCGCGGCGCAATTTGCAAGAACGCCTCATCACGCGCCAAGATGCTGTTCAACGGGCCGAGCTCGTGCAGCGCCTTCGCAGTCAGCGGCCGGCCCGCGTGCCCCAGAACAAAGCCCCTGAACCACTCACGCAAGTCGCGGGCCTGATCGGCGACCTTGTCGAGCTCAACTGGCCTCGCGCGCGCTTTCAGCGCATCCAGCTCCTTCGTCGGCACCAGCTTCGCCTGGGAAAGCCAGTCGATCAGGCCAGCGCCATCGTCGATCCAGTCGACAGGCGCATCGACCGGTGTTGCGACCGAGTTGAGGAAGTCGAGGCCGAGCGAGTCGGCGACGAACATCGCGGGCGGTCTGTCCATGAACGTTCCTCAGCCTGGAAAGTGCAATCCATAAGTAACCTGTAAACCAGCCATTGACAAGTTACTCATCCCTTACGTAACCTCCATACTAGCACGCAAACGGTTACTTAGCTGGAGACGGTCATGACCCCGACTACCTACCGCACCGCCGATGTCGATGGCTTCAACGTGTTCTATCGCGAGGCCGGCCCTGTCGGCGCGCCGAAGCTGCTGCTGCTGCACGGCTTCCCCAGCGCCGGCCACATGTTCCGCGACCTGATTCCGCTGCTTGCCGACAAATTCCACATCGTCGCGCCCGACCTTCCAGGATTTGGCCAGTCCGACATGCCTTCGCGCGAAACCTTCCGCTACACCTTCGACAATGTCGCGCAGGTGATCGAGCGCTTCACCGAAGTGATCGGCTTCGATCGCTTCGCGATCTACGTCTTCGATTACGGCGCGCCGACCGGCTTCCGACTTGCGCTGCGTCACCCCGAACGGATCACCGCGATCATCTCGCAGAACGGCAACGCCTATGAGGACGGCCTCAGCGACGGTTGGACTCCGATCAAGGCCTATTGGCAGGATCCCTCGCCTGCCAACCGCGAGGCGCTGCGCGCCTTCCTCACGCCGGAGGCGACGCGCTGGCAGTACACCCATGGCGTCTCCGACCCAGCGACCGTGTCGCCGGACGGACAGAACCTCGACAATTTCTATCTCGCGCGTCCGGGCTCGGACGATGTGCAGCTCGACCTGTTCGGCGACTACAAGAGCAACGTCGCGCTCTATCCGTCATTCCAGGACTATTTTCGCGCGCACAAGCCGCCATTCCTCGCGGTCTGGGGTAAGAACGATCCATTCTTCATTCCGCCCGGCGCCGAAGCGTTCAAGCGCGACAATCCCAATGCGGTCGTGCAGTTCTTCGACACCGGCCATTTCGCGCTGGAGACGCATGCGAAGGAGATTGCGGAGAGCATTCGCGCGTTCTTGAAATGACGGGAGCGGCTGCGAGAGGTGCGCAACGCCGCAGCTTTGTCCTAAAGCGGTAGCATCCGGTTCAAGAGGTCGAGCAGCGTGCGCTGCTCGGCCTCGCTTAGTGGAGCCAGCATCTTCCGATTATACGGCCCCGTCAGGCTTGCCCCGTCCTGAATGAGCTTGGCGCCCTTCGGCGTAAGCATCAACTCGACCGCGCGGCGGTCGGATTTCGAGCGGTTACGCTTGATGAAGCCGGACGATTCCAGCTCGTTCAGGATCTTGATCAGGTTCGGCAGGCGCAGGCGGAGCAGGCTGGCAAGGCTGCTGGGGGGAACGCCCGGATTGTCGCGAATGACGACGAAGATCGCGTAGGTCGCCGGCGTCAGGCCCAGTGCGGCGAACTCCTCGTAGAAGCCTTGGAAGAACTTCAGCTGCGCGAGCCGCAGCATGAAGCCGGGCGTGCGCTGCAGCGCGCGCAAGTCCAGTGACGTCTCCGACGGTTGAGCGGGCTTCGCTCCGGGTCTGACTGCTTTCGGGCTCATGATCCTAGATCCGGCGGCCACAAGTCGGCCGAATTGACACTCTCAAAAATAGCTATAAAATATAACTATTATAGAGCGGCACCAAGACCGCCCATGGGAGGGACACAATGAACAGCAAATTCCTGCATAAACTGTGCATGGTGGCCGCGGTGCTGACCGCCGCACCGGCCTTGGCCCAGGACGTCGTGAAGATCGGCATCCTGAACGATCAATCGGGGCCGTTCGCGAGCTATCAGGGCATCGGCTCGGTCGTCGCCGCCAAGATGGCCGTCGAGGACTATGGCGGAAAGGCCGCCGGCAAGCCGGTGGAAGTCGTTGCGGCGGACCATCAGAACAAGACGGACATCGGCATCGGTATCGCCCGGCGCTGGTACGAGAACGAGAGCGTCGATGCGGTCTTCGACATTCCGAACTCGTCGATTGCGCTCGCCGTGGCCGGCATGAGCGCCGAGAAGAACAAGGTCTTCATCGGCTCGGGCGCCGGCACGGTGCTGCTGACCGGCGAGAAGTGCACGCCAAACACCGTGCACTGGACCTACGACACCTATTCCTACGGGCGCGGCCTCGGCAAGGCCATCGTGCAGCAGGGCGGCAAGAAATGGTTCTTCATCACCGCGGATTACGCGTTCGGCCATGATCTGGAAAAGCAGGCCGCGGAAGCCGTGAAAGCGTCCGGCGGTGAGGTGCTCGGCAGCGTGCGGCATCCGTTGGGCACGGCTGATTACGCCTCATTCCTGCTCCAGGCCCAGGCGTCGGGCGCGAGCGTCATCGCATTCGCCAATGCGGGGGACGATACCATCACCTCGATGAAGCAGGCCGCCGAGTTCGGGCTGACGAAGGATCACAAGCTGGTCGGATTGATCCTCGGCATGAACGGCCTTCCCGCGCTTGGGCTCAAGTTTGCGCAGGGCGCGCAGATCATGAATCCGTTCTACTGGGATCTGACCGACGGCACGCGTGCTTTCGCGAAGCGCTTCGCCGAACGCATTCCCTCGAAGGCCTATCCGAACGACATGCAGGCCGGCGTCTATGCCTCGGTCATCCACTACCTCAAGGCGGTCGACAAGGCCGGCGGCGCCAAGGACGGCAAGGCCGTGGTCGCAACGATGAAGCAGATGCCGACCGACGATCAGTTGTTCGGCAAGGGCTACATCCGCAAGGACGGCCGCAAGATCCATCCGCTCTACCTGTTGCAGGTCAAGGCTCCCGAGGAATCGAATTCGTCCTGGGATCTGCTGAAGGTCGTTGCCACGATCAAGGGCGAGGACGCGTTCCGGTCCGAGAGTGACGGTCAGTGCCCGCTCGCAAAGCAATAGCGGTTCGGAGCTGACCATGAGCGGCATTGCATCCAGTCCGGTCGATCCGTTCGCGCCCGGCTTTCTGACGGATCCCTATCCCGCCTATGAGGCGCTGCGCGCAATCGGGCCGGTGTTCGAGGTGGAACGCTACGGCGTGTGGGCCATGGCCCGCAATGCCGAGGTCGAAGCGGCCCTGAAGGACTGGAAAACGTTCATCAGTGGCGAGGGCGTCGGGCTGAACGGGATGAACCCGGCGCTGCCAAAGCCGCTGACCCTGCAGATCGATCCACCCGACCACGACAAGGGCCGCCGCGTGCTCGGCCGCACGCTATCTCCGGGCGTCGCAAGGAAGCTGCGCGAGACGTTCCAGCGCGAAGCAGAGAGGAAGGTCTCGGAGCTGATCGACAAAGGCACGTTCGATGCCGTGACCGATCTTGCGGAAGCCTATCCGATGAAGGTGTTTCCGGACGCGATCGGCATCCGCCCCGATGGGCGCGAGAAGCTGCTCGCCTGGAGCACGTTCGTATTCAACAGCTTCGGCCCGGAGAACGAGATCCTCGCGGCGTCGCGGAAGGATGGTCTCGCGGCGCAGAGCTGGATCATGGAATGTTGTGCGCGCGATGCGCTACGGCCCGACAGCCTCGGCATGATGATCTACCAGGCGGCCGATGAGGGCGAGATCACCGAGCACGAGGCGACGCATCTGGTGCGGCCGTTCCTCACGGCAGGAATCGACACCACCGTCAATGGCATCGGCAATACCCTGCTCGCGCTCGCCACTCATCCGGACGAATATCGCAAGCTGCACGAGAAACCAGAGCTGGCGCGCAACGCCTTCGAGGAAGGCCTTCGCTACGATTCACCGGTGCAGACGTTTTTTCGCACCACCTCGCGCGATGCCGAGATCGGCGGCGGCGTGATCCCGGCGCACCGCAAGGTGCTGCTGTTCATGGCCTCCGCCAATCGCGATCCCGCGCGCTGGGACAAGCCGGGCCGTTTCGACGTGGAGCGGGTTGCGACCGGCCATGTCGGCTTCGGCGCAGGCATACACGCCTGCGTCGGCCAGATGATCGCGCGTCTGGAGGGCGAATTGATCTTCGGCGAGCTCGCAAGGCGCGTGAAGACGATCGAGCTCGCGGCGGAGCCGAAGCGCAGGCTCAACAATTCCCTGCGCGGGCTGGAGAGCATGCCGGTTCGCGTGACGCCAGCTTAGGCGGCATCACGCGGCAGGATGCGCGACGGCTCAATTCCTCGCCGGATCCGTTGCCGCCGCCGCGCGTGCGGGCCGCGGCGCAGCGGGTTCGGCGACTCGCGCAGCCGGGGCGCGCGAGCGCATGATGGCGGCGTCGATCTCGGCGATGACGCGGCGCTGGATCGCCTCGTTCTTGTCGATCGAGATGTGGCCGACGCCACTGCCGCGGATGTCGACATTGTCGAGCTTGCCGCGGAACCCGGCCGCGGCCCGCACCGGCTCGCCGGGGCCATCGCCGATATAGATGTTGATGTAGCGTTCCGCGCCGGTCGAGAGCTTGGTCTTGAACACGGAGTCGAGGCCGATCGCGAGCTTCACGGGCACGCCGAGCTGGTTGAGCTTGGCGATCATGTCGGGCAGCGCGGTCGCACCCGAGGAATGGCCGACCAGGATGATGGTCTTGAGCCGACCGGCCTTGTAGGCAGCCGCCGCTTCATCGGCGAGCGAGGACCAGGACACGAAATTGGCGACGGTCACCGGAACGCCCTGCGCCTGGAGCCGGGCGCCGATGGTGTCGAGGCCGAGCGAGAAGATGTTGAGCACGCCGCGGAGCAGATAGACATGCGTGGTCGCCGCCGCGGCCTGGCTCGGCGCGGCCTTGGCGGTGGTCGGGCTGATGGCAACAGCTGACAGCAGGAGCAGGCCCATCGCCCAAACACGGAGGGCGGACAATTGGCTGGCGCCGGCGGTGTGACGGCCGTTCGGTCTCATCGATCTTTTCCCTGGAGACAATACGCTTCGCGATTGGCCGGAATCGTAGCCACGGCGCGCTCGCAGACGCAACAAAGAGGCGCGTGAGCGCCAATCTTAGCAGCAAGCCGTGACCATCGCGCAACACTTGCCCGGAACATGCCACTAAAGCGCCTGTTTTGAGACCATTTTTCTCCGGGGAATTGCGGAGGGACAATGGCGTTCCTATTTCAGGGCTCCGCCGACCTGTCCTCCTGGATGGTCCGGCCCCCTCCCCAGCCTTTGCTCCTCAGCCTCGCGGCCATCATGTCTTCCATCATCTCCGTCGCCAATCTGTCGAAGACCTATGGGTCCGGCTTCAAGGCGCTCAAGAACGTCAATCTCGACATCAAGCGCGGCGAGATTTTTGCGCTGCTCGGCCCCAACGGCGCCGGCAAGACCACGCTGATCTCGATCATTTGCGGCATCGCCAATCCGAGCGAAGGCCGCGTCCTGGTCGGCGGCGAGGACATCCAGACCTCCTACCGCAAGGCGCGCTCGCTGATCGGCCTCGTGCCGCAGGAATTGCACACCGACGCCTTCGAGAGCGTGTGGGCGACCGTGAGCTTCTCTCGCGGCCTGTTCGGCAAGCCGAAGAACCCCGATCACATCGAGAAGGTGCTGAAGGCCCTCTCGCTGTGGGACAAGAAGGACAACAAGATCATCACGCTCTCCGGCGGCATGAAGCGCCGCGTGATGATCGCCAAGGCATTGTCGCACGAGCCGCAGATCCTGTTCCTGGACGAGCCGACCGCCGGCGTCGACGTCGAGCTGCGCAAGGGCATGTGGGAGGTGGTACGCGGGCTTCAGCAATCCGGCGTCACCATCATCCTCACCACGCATTACATCGAGGAAGCCGAGGAGATGGCCGACCGCATCGGCGTCATCAACAAGGGCGAGATCGTGCTGGTCGAGGACAAGACCACCTTGATGCAGAAGCTGGGCAAGAAGCGGCTGACGCTGCATCTGCAGAACAAGGTGACGGCGTTGCCGGAAAGCCTCAGCCAATACGAGCTCGAGCTCTGCGACGGCGGCGCGACGCTGGTCTACGATTACGACACCCAGGGCGAGCGCACCGGCATCACCAGCCTGCTCGGCGATTTGCGCGCCGCCGGCATCCGCTTCAACGACCTCGACACGACGCAATCGTCGCTCGAGGACATCTTCGTCGACCTCGTGAGGACGTCATGAACCACCGCGCCATTCGCGCCATCTACCTGTTCGAAATGGCGCGCACCTGGCGGACACTGCTGCAAAGCATCGTCTCGCCGGTGGTCTCGACCTCGCTCTATTTCGTGGTGTTCGGCGCTGCGATCGGCTCGCGCATCAGCGAGGTCGAGGGCGTCAGCTACGGCACCTTCATCGTGCCGGGCCTGATCATGCTCTCGGTGCTGACGCAGAGCATCGCCAACGCCTCGTTCGGCATCTACTTCCCGAAATTCACCGGCACGATCTACGAGATCCTGTCGGCGCCGATCTCCTATTTCGAGATCGTGCTCGGCTATGTCGGCGCCGCCGCCACCAAGTCGATCATCCTGGGCCTGATCATCCTGGCGACCGCCGGGCTCTTCGTTCCATTGCATATCCAGCATCCGGTCTGGATGCTGGCCTTCCTGGTGCTGACGGCGGTGACGTTCAGCCTGTTCGGCTTCATCATCGGCATCTGGGCCGACGGATTCGAGAAGCTGCAGATGATTCCGATGCTGGTGGTGACGCCGCTCACCTTCCTCGGCGGCAGCTTCTATTCCATCGACATGCTGCCGCCGACATGGCGCACGGTCGCGCTGCTCAACCCGGTCGTCTATCTGATCTCCGGCTTCCGCTGGAGCTTTTACGAGATCGCCGACGTCAGCGTGTCCGTCAGCATCGGCATGACGTTGGCCTTCCTGGTGATCTGCCTGGTCGTGATCTGGTGGATTTTCCGAACCGGATACCGGCTCAAGAACTGACCACGCGGCGCTCGCGAAAATGTCAGCGCCGCCGGCCGGCGCGGCACAAAGCGGCCTTGCTTACGCCTGCCATCACGTTAACGATGGACAGGCTGGCCGCTGGAACCAACGCCGGGCTGCAGGCATAATGCACGCCGGGGGACGGAGAGCCGCGGCGCTAAGCATGAACAGGCCGGAGGCCAGAAGTCAGATGCGTTCGTTTTTTATTGCTTTCACGTCCCTGATGCTTATGAGCGCGGGCACGGCGCAAGCCAAGGTCGAGATCACCGTCGACAAGGACAATCAGCAGATGACCGTCGCCGTCGACGGGGTCGCGCGCTACCGCTGGCCGGTGTCGACCGGCCTCCCCTCGCGCGAGACGCCGAACGGCGCCTTCCGGGCCTTCCGCATGGAAGAGGATCACTACTCCAAGGAATTCGACGACGCGCCGATGCCGCACGCGATCTTCTTCACCAAGGTCGGGCACGCCATCCACGGCACGGACTCGGTCGGCCGGCTCGGCTCGCCGGCATCCCATGGCTGCGTGCGCCTGTCGCGCCAGAATGCCTCGACGCTCTATGCGCTGGTGCAGCAGCAGGGCGTGCTCAACACCACGGTGACGCTGACCGGCTCGGCACAGGTGGCGCTGGCGCGCAATCCGCGCGGCCGCAACAACACTGCGGTCGCCCGCGCCCCGCAGCCGGCCGAAGACCAATACGCCACCACCGGCGCCCCCGTGGACCTGACCCCGCCGGCGCAGCCCGCGCGGCGCTACATGCCGCAGGACGACAATTACATCTACCCGGCCGACGGCAGCGACACCGGCGCGCGCTATCCGGCGCCGCGCTCGGCCACCCGCCCGCTCTACGACGCGCAGGTCTATCAGCAGCAGCCGCGGCCCTATTACGACCAGGGCTACGGCCAGCAGGGCTATTACTATCAGCCGCAGCCGCGGCAGGTTTATCAGCCGCGCGGCTACTACTATCAGAACTGACGCGGCGACCATCAACTGCCTTAACCGTCGAGGCACCATGCCATCACGTGCCACGACAATCCCGGTGCTGCTCTCGCTGCTCACTGCCGGACAAGCCACGGGATCTGATTTGGCCTTCGACCTCGAGGCGCATCGCGGCGGGCGGGCGCTGCTGCCGGAAAACACCCTGCCCGCCTTCGCCCATTCGCTGACGATGGGCGTGGACACGCTGGAGCTCGACGTCGGCGTCACCGCCGACGGCGAAGTGATCGTCGCGCATGAGCGCGGGCTCAATCCCGATCTCGCACGGCGGCCCGATGGCGCCTACATCGCTCCGCCCGGCACGCCGTTCGTGAAATTGCGGCTCGACGAGATCAGGACCTATGACGTCGGCCAGATTCGGCCGGACAGTGCCTATGCGAAACAATTTCCGGGCCAGCGTGCCGTCCCGGGGACTCGCATTCCCACCTTGCGCGAGCTGTTCGCGCTGGTGCGCAAGTCCGGCAACAGGCAAGTGCGCTTCAACATCGAGACCAAGATCGATCCGAACCGTCCCGATGAAACGCTTGATCCGCAAGAATTCGTCGCGAAGCTGCTCGGGGTGATCGAGACCGAGGGAGTCTCCGATCGCGTCATGATCCAGTCGTTCGACTGGCGAACCTTGCGTCGCGTCCAGCAGCAGGCGCCGAACATCCCGACCGCGTACCTGACGATCCAGCGCAGCCTGGCTCCGACGGTAGCGCTCGACAAGGCGACAAACTGGACGGCGGGGTTCAACCCGGCCGATCACGCCGGCTCGCTGCCGCGCACGATCAAGGCTGCGGGCGGCGCGATCTGGTCGCCCTATTTCGGCGACGTGACCGCGCCTCTGGTCTCCGAGGCCCACGCGCTCGGACTGCGCGTCGTGGTCTGGACGGTGAACAAGCGTGAAGACATGACGCACATGATCGAGCTCGGCGTCGACGGCATCATCTCGGACAGACCGGATCTATTACGAGAGGTGGCCGGCGCTAAGGGAATTGCGCTGCCGGTGGGGACGCCCGTGGTGCCGTAGTTGCGATGCCTCGTAGCCCGGATGGAGCGCAGCGAAATCCGGGACAGTACCACGCCGGGAGCGCCCCCGGATAGCGCTTCGCTCCATCCGGGCTACGAAGAGAGCCCTACTCGCCGTCCTTCCAACGCCGATACAGCGCGCCCAGGATGTTCGAATAGTCATCGGTCCAGACCCGCACCCTGTCGTCGGCTTCGGTCTGTTCCCATTGCTTGGAGGACGCGAGCCTGCCGATGTCGGCCTCCTCGCGCGCGGAGATGACGACGTCGGTGGAGAAGATGTAGTCACCATCGCGCCCGGAATCCTCGTTGAAGACCCAGCTCTTGAGATCATTGGCGTCCGCGATACCGACGACGACGGTTTCGAGGTCCAGATGCCGGTTGGAGACGTGCATCACCACGGCACCGTGCGGCGCGAGCTTGTCCTTGTAGATCTTCATCGCCTCTTCGGTCGCAAGATGGATCGGGATCGCGTCGGACGAATAGGCGTCGACGATGACGAGATCATAGGCGCCGTCGGGCTCCTTGGCGAAGGTGAGGCGCGCATCCCCGATGACGGGCTTCATGTCGGGCATGCAGCTCGAGATGTAGCGGAAATTCCTGGGATCACGCGCCGCATCGACCATGGACTGGTCGATTTCGAAGAAGGTCCAGTCCTCCCCCTGCTCGGCGGCGCAGGCGAGCGTGCCGGAGCCAACGCCGATCGCGGCGACCTTCAGCGGCGCGCCCTTACGCTCGCGGATCGCGCTGACGGCCTGACCGATGCCGCCGTCCTTGTGGTAATAGGTGATCGGCTCGGGCCGGCCGGCAACAGGCGTGCCGTCATTGTTGCGGAAACGCTCGGCGCCATGAATGGTGGTGCCGTGCATCAGCACGTGGAAATAGCCGCCGGGCGTCACCACGATCTTGTGCACGCCGAAGAAGCTGCGCACGGTCGTGACGCGACCCTCGTCCGCGGGATAGACGCGGATCAACGCCAGCGCCAGCACGACGGTGGCAAAGATCTTCCAGCGCCCGGCATTGAGGATCAGCGCGAGCAGCGCGGCGAGCACGCCGACGGCGCCGGCGACCCAGACACGATGATCCTCGAACCAGGTCGAGAGGCCACCGGTCGTATATGACGGCGCGATGAGCGCCACCGCGAGCGCGGCGAGCGCCAGCCAGTACCATTTGACGATTGCGGCCAGCCGCTCATTCGCGGACGGACGGCACAGCGCGGCAAGCGCGATCAGGATCGGATATTCGGCGATCCACGAGAAGGTGAAGGGCGCAACCAGCCCCGCGAACAAGCCGCCGACCATGCCGCCGAACGACAACGCGACATAGAAGCCGGTGAGATATTTGGCGGCAGGCCGCGTCCGCGCCAGCTCGCCGTGGCAGGCCATGGCGATGACGAAGAAGCAGAGTTGATGTCCGCCGAGGGTCAGCAGCAGGTTCTGCTCGCCGCCGAAAGCCAGCAGGACGACGACGCCCGCAATCGCGACCGGCTGGAGCATCAGCATCCATTTGTGCGGCAGCAGCGGCCGCGACTGGAACACGACGACCCAGGTCAAGAGGTAAAGCGACAGCGGCAGCACCCACAAAAGCGGCGCCGCCGCGACGTCGGTCGAGATGTGCGCGGTGACGGCGATGAGCAGGCCCGACGGCACGGCGGCGAGGAAGATCCAGCGCAGCCGCGTCAAGAGGCCGGGCGCGGGTGCATTCACGTCCTCGGCCCGCGTGTCGGTCAGCGCCAACTTCGGCGAACGCAACAACAGCACGCCGCAGGCGCCGATGAGGAGGATCAGCAGGCCATAGCCACCGGTCCAGAACCGGTTCTGCATCTGCAGCGTGAACATCGGCTCCAGCAGGAACGGATAGGACAACAGCGCGAGGAAGCTGCCGATATTGGAGGATGCGTAGAGGAAATAGGGATCGTGCCCGGCCGGATGGCCGGTGCGGACGAACCAGGCCTGCAGCAGCGGATTGTTCGCGGCGAGCGCAAAGAACGGCAGCCCGATCGAGACCGCGAACAGGGCGAGCAGCCAGACTGCGTAGCCCGAAGCCGGCGGCTCGCCATAGGCGGAGGCGATGCCGAGCGGCAGCGTGGCGAAGGCGGCAAACAGCAGCACCAGATGTACTGCGACGGGGACGATCCGGTTCCGCGCCTGCATCAGCAGATGCGCATAGGCATAGCCGGCCAGCAGCAGCGACTGGAAGAACACCATGGCCACCGACCACACCGCCGGCGAGCCGCCGAGCCGCGGCAGCACCATCTTGGTGAACAGAGGCTGCACCGAGAACAGCAGCAGCGCGCTGACGAAGATCGCAGCAGTGTAGATCGTCAGCAGCAGCCGGTTGCGCGACGACGACGGCTGCTCCGTGGCGGCGGGTTGCACGATCGAATCCATGAATGCTCCGGCTCAAACCCCGGCGGGCGCCGGATCGCGCGCAATGGAGCACAAGGCGCCTGGACGGGCAATAAAGTGTGGCGTGATGTTGCAGCAAGGAATGCCTGATATAGAGATGTCGTTCCGATGCGACGCGCGACATCGAACCCGGAACCTCGAGATTCTCCGGTGCGGAGCCCGCATCATAGTTCGGCTCTGCCGAGTAGCCCCGGAATTAAGCCAAGGAAGTCATGACCGATACGGACGTCATCATCATCGGCGCGGGACATAACGGCCTCACCTGCGCGACCTATCTGGCGATGGCGGGCCTGCGCGTGCGCGTGGTCGAGCGGCGCAAGGTGGTCGGCGGTGCCGCGGTGACGGAGGAGTTTCACCCCGGCTTTCGCAATTCTGTCGCCGCCTACACCGTGAGCCTGCTCAATCCGCAGGTGATCCGTGACCTCAAGCTTGCCGAGCAGGGCCTGCGCATCGTCGAGCGGCGTGCGCAGAATTTTCTGCCCGCGCCGGACGGCAGCTATCTCCTCACCGGCGAGGGGCGAACGAAAGCCTCGGTGGCGCGGCTCAGCGCGCATGATGCGGAAGCGCTCGACGGCTTCGCGCGCGAGCTGGAAGACATTGCCGACGTGCTCAGGCGGTTCGTGCTCCGCGCGCCGCCGAACCTGCTCGACGGTTTTGGCACCAACGCGGTCCGCGAGGCCGTGAACGCTTTGCAGAGCGCCAACATTCTGCGCGGCCTGACGCTGGAACAAAGCCGCAGCCTGCTCGATCTGTTCACGCGCTCGGCCGGCGAGATGCTGGACGAACGTTTCGAGCACGATCTGGTCAAGGCGCTGTTCGGCTTCGACGCCATCGTCGGCAATTATGCCAGCCCCTACGCCGCCGGCTCGGCCTATGTGATGCTGCATCACGCGTTCGGGGAGGTGAACGGCAAGAAGGGCGTGTGGGGCCACGCCATCGGCGGCATGGGCGCGATCACGCAGGCGATGGCGCGCGCGGCACGCGACCGTGGCGTCGTGATCGACACGGATGCCGGTGTGCGCGAGGTCATCGTCGAGCGCGACCGCGCCGTCGGAATCGTGCTGGAGAACGGCTCTGCGATCCGCGCGAAATATGTCGCGGCCAATGTCAATCCAAAGCTGCTCTACACGCGCCTGATCGCGGCCGATGCTCTGCCTGCGGACTTCCTCGCCCGCATCCGGCATTGGAAGAACGGCTCCGGCACCTTCCGGATGAATGTGGCGCTGGACCGCCTGCCCTCCTTCACGGCGCTCTCAGGCGAGGGCGATCACCTCACCTCCGGCATCATCCTGGCGCCGAGCCTCGGCTATATGGATCGCGCCTGGCTCGACGCGCGCGCGCAGGGCTGGAGCCGCGAGCCCGTGGTGGAGATGCTGATCCCCTCGACGCTCGACGACACGCTGGCCCCGGCCGGCAAGCATGTCGCGAGCCTGTTCTGCCAGCATGTCGCCCCAAGGCTTCCCGATGGAAAGTCGTGGGATGACCATCGCGACGAGGTCGCCGATCTCATGATCGCGACGGTGGATAAGTACGCCCCGGGCTTCGCGGCGAGCGTGCTCGGCCGTCAGATCCTGTCTCCGCTCGACCTCGAGCGGCAATTCGGGCTGCTCGGCGGCGACATCTTCCACGGCGCGCTGACATTGAACCAGTTGTTCTCGGCGCGGCCGATGCTGGGCCACGCCGATTATCGCGGGCCGCTGAGAGGCCTCTACCATTGCGGATCCGGCGCCCATCCCGGCGGCGGCGTCACCGGCGCCCCCGGCCATAACGCCGCGCAGGCCATCCTGCGGGATCACCGCGCCCTGTTCGGGAGCCGTGGATAGGGCTGTGGATTGGCGGTGGACAGGCTGTCGAAAGGCCTGTGAGCGGCCAGAGGAGGCCTGGGCGATACGGCCAGGAGCGATCCTGGGGAAAGCCGGTGGGAAATCGGCGAGGCGATCAGGGGAAAAGTGGTGGATAAAGTCCGGACAAGCAGGCGGATAAGCTGTGAAGTCGGGCGGCAAAAACGACCTCGCCCGCCAGGGGAAACCCCTAGCGGGCGGTGATCAGGAACAGCCTTTGAAGAAAATAGCCCCCGCTGGAAAATGGCGGCGGAAATTACTTCAAGGAGGTGCTAATCGAAGTGAACTTCTCGTTCATGGTGGTGCCCAGGCCGTTCACCACGGTAATGATCGCCAGGGCGATACCCGCGGCGATCAGGCCGTATTCGATCGCGGTTGCACCGGACTCATCCGACCAGAACTTCTGAATCATGCGCTTCAAGACTCGCCTCCGTTTCAATTCAAAGCTGCGTGGACTTGCTTGTACATCCGAAAATATACGGGCCACACACTGCAGGCGCGTTAATATGGGAACCTCAACTTGTCGGAAAACTGGGCAGCAAAAGTTCCAAAAATTGAACGCGACGGAACCCTGAATGCAGCCTTCCCCGACCTATCGCGCCAGCTTTTCGATCGGCAGCGAAGCCGACGCCAAGCGCGTCGTCGACGTGCTCACCGAGGTCTTTTTCGACGGCGATGCGGCGGTCGCCGCGTTCGAGCGGCCTGACGGACGCTGGGACGTCACGTTGCATTTCGCCGCAGCGCCCGATCAGGCATGGCTGCGCGAACTCGTTGCAACTTCAGCAGGAAATGAGATCGCGGCGACGCTCGTCTTCGACACTGTCGAAGCCAAGGACTGGGTCAAAGCCAGCCTTGAAGATCTGGTCCCGGTGCCGGCCGGCCGCTTCGTCGTGCACGGCAGCCACGATCGCGACCGTGTGGCGCCGAACAAGCTTGCCATCGAGATCGAGGCGGCGCTCGCCTTCGGCACCGGTCACCATGGCACGACGCGCGGCTGTTTACTTCTGCTTGACCATGTCCTGAAGAGCTCCCGCCCAAGGAGCCTGCTCGATCTCGGCACCGGCACGGGCGTGCTGGCGATCGCGGCGGCGAAGGCGCTGCATCGCGCGGTGCTCGCTTCCGACATCGATCCGCCATCGGTCCGGGTGGCCGCCGAGAACGCCACGCTGAACGAAGTTGGCAACCATGTGCGGGTGATCCGCGCGACCGGCTTTGCCGCGCCAGATTTTGCGCGTGCAGGCCCGTTCGACCTGGTGCTCGCCAATATCCTTGCCAATCCGTTGCGGCAATTGGCAAGCCCGATGACGCGGCACCTTGCGCCTGGCGCCCCCGTCATCCTCTCCGGCCTCTTGACGCACCAGGCGCCCGCCGTGATCGCCGCCTATCGCGCCCGCGGCCTCGTGCCGGTGAAGCATCTGCGCATCGAGGGGTGGAGCAGTCTGCTGCTGAGGAAGGTGGGATGAACTAACCGCGTCGCGACGGCGGTGCGCTCCCTCGCCGCGCTACTCGGCCGGCTTCTCGTCGCGGCGTGACGCGCGCTTGCCCCGCAAGGCGCGTTTGGCGCGGCGCTCGGCGAAACGGTCGATCATCTGGCTGATGAGGCCGCGCGGCTTCTTTGTTACTGCCGCTGTCGGAGCGCGGCGCGCCGGCGGCGAAATCTTCTCAAAGGTGAACGCTGGCATTGTGTGTCCCCTCGCCGTTGAGATGAACCACCCGCTCGAATTTCCCTGTTATCCGGACGAAGCGCAACTGCCGCATCCTTTACTCCACTCAATTCGAATGGAACTATTTCAAGCACAGTCCATGCCAGATGCGACGCAAATGCGTCTACATTGCGGACTGATCTCCATGATCCTAAAGTGATCCACCATGTTCGAAGCGCACTTCCAGACATTCGAGGAGCCGGAGGCCGGCGTCGCGTTGGCGGCACGACTGGCCGCACTTCGCGAAGAACTTGCCCGTCGCAAGTTGACCGGCTTCGTCGTGCCACGTGCCGATCAGCAGCAGAACGAATATGTGCCGCCATCGGAAGAGCGGCTCGCCTGGCTGACCGGCTTTACCGGCTCGGCGGGACTAGCAGTGGTTCTGCCGCAGGAGGCTGCGCTGTTCGTCGACGGCCGCTACACGCTGCAGGCGGCCAAGCAGGTCGATGCCAAGGCATGGGTAGTGGAATCGCTGATCGACCCGCCGCCGGAGAGCTGGGTGGCGGCGCATCTGAAAGCCGGCGACCGCCTCGGATTTGATCCGTGGCTGCACACTTTTTCGGCAGCCGAGCGATTGTCCGCCGCCTGCACCAAGGCCGGGGCCGAGCTGGTCGCGGTCGACAGCAATCCGATCGACGCGATCTGGCAGGACCGGCCGCAGCCGCCGATCGCCCCCGTCGCGGTGCACAGCCTTCAGCACGCCGGTATCACTGAAGCGGAGAAGCTGACCCAGATCAGGGCCGAGATCGCCAAGCTCGGCACCGATGCCTTGGTGCTGTCGGACAGTCACGCGGTGGCCTGGACCTTCAACATCCGCGGCGCCGACGTCGCCCATACGCCGCTGCCACTGTCCTACGCGCTGGTGCCGAAGGACGGCCGTCCCACCATCTTCATCGACCACCGGAAGCTCTCCAACCTCACACGCGACCATCTCGAGCAGTCCGCTGACGTGCGCGAACCGGACGCCATGGCGCCGACGCTGATGGCGCTGGCCAAGAGCGGTGCGGCCATTGCGCTCGACAATGCCACAGCGGCCGACGCACTCAGCCGCCTGATCAGCGGGGCCGGCGGCAAGCCGGTGCGCGGCAGCGATCCGGTTGCACTGCTCAAGGCGGTCAAGAACGCGACCGAGATCAAGGGCACCAAGACGGCTCATTTGCGCGACGCCGTGGCGCTGGCGCGCTTCCTCGCATGGATCGATCGCGAGGCGCCAAGCGGCAAGCTCACCGAGATCGACGCGGTCGAGGCGCTGGAAACCTTCCGCCGCGACACCGGCGCGCTCAGGGACGTCTCGTTCCCGACCATCTCCGGCACCGGCCCGAACGGCGCCATCGTGCATTACCGCGTCACCCGCAAGAGCAACCGGCGGATCGCGCCCGGCGATCTCCTGCTGATCGATTCCGGCGCGCAATATGAAGACGGCACCACCGACGTCACGCGCACCATGGCGGTCGGCGAGCCGACGGATGAGATGCGCGACCGCTTCACCCGCGTGCTGCGCGGCCACATCGCGATCGCGCGCGCCGTCTTTCCGGACGGCACCACGGGCGCGCAACTCGACACGCTGGCGCGGCAATATCTCTGGGCCGTCGGGCTCGATTTCGAGCACGGCACCGGCCACGGCGTCGGCAGCTATCTCTCGGTGCACGAAGGACCGGCACGAATTTCGAAGCTCGGCACCACGCCGTTGAAGCGCGGCATGATCCTGTCGAACGAGCCCGGCTACTACAAGACCGATGGCTTCGGCATCCGCATCGAGAATCTCGAGCTGGTCGTCGCCGCCGACATCAAGGGTGCCGAGAAGCCGATGAACGCGTTCGAGACGCTGACCCTGGCGCCGATCGACCGCCGTCTGATCGATGTCGCGATGCTGAGCCGCGACGAGCTCGATTGGCTGAACGCGTACCATGCGCGCGTCAGGGACGACGTGCGGCCGGCGCTGGACGAGGCGACGAAGACCTGGCTCGATCAGGCCACGGCGGAGCTGAAGCTCTAACTCCGTCATAAGACTGCCTGCGTAGGGTGGGCAAAGCATCCGCTGCCGCTCGAAGAGCGGAGGCGGATGCGTGCCCACCATCCATCTCCGGGTGACGGCAGCAATGGTGGGCACGCCGCGCAAAGAGCGCGTCTTTGCCCACCCTACAGGCCCAGCGCCTTGACGCCTCGCGCATAGCCGTATGCCGAAATGAGCGTATTCGCTCGCAACGCGATGCGGCTAGTGTCCGGCGATGCACGGCATCATCAGCAAGCCGCCCGAAGCGGCCGGCAACCTCGCGACCTCGCGTCTGGTGTTGCTGCTGCTGGTGGTGATGACCGGGGTCGCACCGATCTCGCTCTACATCCTGGTTCCGGCGCTGCCGGTGCTGGCGACGGATTTCGGCAGCGACATCTCGATCGCGCAGATGACGGTGTCGCTCTACATGGTCGGCATCGCGCTGTCGCAGCTGATCATGGGCCCGCTGTCGGACCGGTTCGGGCGGCGTCCGGTGCTGCTCGGAGGACTTGCACTGATGGTGGCGGCCAGCGTCGCCTGCATTTTCGCCGAGACCCTGCCGCAATTGATCGCCGCACGCTTCTTCCAGGCGCTCGGCGGCGCATCCGGCATGGTGATCAGCCGGGCCATCATCCGCGACATCTACGAGCGCGACCGCGTCGCCCCGATGATCAGCCTCGTGGTCGCGGCGCTGATGATCGGGCAGATGGTCTCGCCGCTCACCGGCGGCCTGATCGAGACCGCGTTGGGATGGCGCGCGATCTTTTATGCCATCACCATCGCCGCCATCGTCGTTGCCGTCGGGATCGCCTTGGCGCTGCCTGAGACCCGCCGCAGCCGCGCCGCCGGCAGCGGATTCCGCGGCGATATCGGCATGCTCATCCGCAACCGCGCCTTCGTCGGCTATGTGATGTGCCAGGTGCTGGCGTCCCAGATCATCTTCACCTTCGCCGGCGGCGGGCCCTACATCGTGGTGACGCAGATGGGCCGCAGCAGCGCCGAATACGGCGCCTGGTTCGCAACGACGGGCTTTGCGTTTCTGGTCGGCAACCTGCTCTGCGTGCGCTTTGCGCCGCGCCACTCGCTGGAGAAGCTGATCTGGTTCGGGCTCGCCCTGCAACTCTGCGGCAGCCTTGCGAACCTAATCTGGAGCTTCGTCGGCTGGAACGAGGCGCCCGCCTGGCTGTTCGGCACCCATATGATCGTGATGGCCGGCAATGCCTTCGTGATGGCGAATTCCGCCGCCGGCGCCATCAGCATCCGTCCCGAAGCGGCCGGCACCGCCTCGGGCGCGATGGGCTTCCTGCAGCAAGGCGTTGGCGCGCTGATGTCGCAGTTCGGCGCCTATCTCGGCGGCCACTCCGCAACGACGCTGCCGCTGACCTCAGCGGTCCTCGCGATCTCGATCCTTTGCGCCTGCGTGATGATGTTCGTCGTGCCCCGCCGCGAGGCGGTAGCGAGCGAGGCGCTGATCGGGCAGGCCGAGGAGGACGAGACGGGGATGATGTGAGGGGCGCCGAGTAGAGTCCCCTCTGCGGAACGCTTCTGGATTGCTTTGTGGAGCCTGTCATCGGGCCGCGCTTTGCCCGGTGGCTCGCAATGACGACGCGGAGAGAGCAGTGCCAAAAATGAGAGGCGGGGCTGGGCCCCGCCTCTCTCAATTCAAGTCTGTGTTTCGGCTTACGCCTGGCTCGCGATCGCCTTGCCGAGCGCGGCCTGCGCCGCTGCAAGCCGCGCGATCGGCACGCGGTAGGGCGAGCAGGAGACGTAGTCGAGACCGATATGGTGGCAGAAGGCGACGGAGGCGGGATCGCCGCCGTGCTCGCCGCAGATGCCGACCTTGAGCGAAGTGCGGGTCTTGCGGCCGCGGGCGACGCCGATCTTGACCAGCTCGCCGACGCCTTCCTGATCGAGCGAGATGAAGGGATCGACCGTGAGGATGCCCTTCGCCACATAGGGACCGAGGAAGCTCGCCGCGTCGTCGCGGCTGATGCCGTAGGTCGTCTGCGTCAGGTCGTTGGTGCCGAACGAGAAGAACTCGGCCGACTGCGCGATCTCGCCCGCGAGCAGGCAAGCGCGCGGCAGCTCGATCATGGTGCCGACCTGATAGGCCAGCTTGGTGTTGGTCTCGCGCATCACGGCCTGTGCGGTGGCATCGATCCGTGCCTTGACCAGGTCGAGCTCGGCCTTGGTCGCGATCAGCGGCACCATCACCTCGAGGCCGACGGCCTTGCCGGTGCGCTTCTGCGCCTCGACCGCCGCCTCGAAGATCGCGCGGGCCTGCATCTCGGCGATCTCGGGATAGGCGATGGCGATGCGGCAGCCGCGGAAGCCGAGCATCGGGTTGAACTCCGAGAGCTCCCGGGCGCGGTCGGCGAGGCGCCGCGGGTCGGTGTTCATGGCGCGTGCCACTTCCTCGACCTCGGCATGGGTGTGCGGCAGGAATTCATGAAGGGGAGGATCCAGAAGCCGGATCGTGACGGGCAGGCCCTTCATGATCTCGAACAGCTCGACGAAGTCGGCGCGCTGCATCGGCAGCAGTTTTGCCAGCGCGGCGCGGCGCGACTGCTCGTCCTCGGAGAGGATCATCTCGCGCACCGTGCGGATGCGCGTCTCCTCGAAGAACATGTGCTCGGTGCGGCAGAGACCGATCCCTTCCGCGCCGAACTTGATCGCCGTGCGCGCGTCGTCAGGCGTGTCGCCGTTGACCCGGACGCCGATCTTGCGGACCTGGTCGGCCCAATTCATCAGCGTGCCGAACTCGCCGGACAGCTCCGGCTCGATCATCGGCATGCGGCCGGCGAGCACCTGGCCGAGCGAGCCGTCGATGGTGATGACATCACCGGTCTTGAAGGTGCGCGAGCCGATGCTCATGGTGCCGCGGCCGTAATCGACGCGGATTGTGCCGCAGCCGGAGACGCAGGGCTTGCCCATGCCGCGCGCGACCACCGCCGCGTGCGAGGTCATGCCGCCGCGCGTGGTCAGGATGCCTTCGGCGGCGTGCATGCCGTGGATGTCTTCCGGGCTGGTCTCGATGCGGACCAAAATCACCTTGCGTCCGTCGCCCTGAAGCTTGGCCGCCTCGTCCGAGGAGAACACGATCTCGCCGGAGGCCGCACCCGGCGAAGCCGGCAGGCCGGTTGCGATCACGTCGCGCTTGGCGTTGGGATCGATGGTCGGATGCAGGAGCTGGTCGAGCGAGGCCGGATCGATCCGCGTCACCGCTTCCTTCTTCGAGATCAGGCCCTCATTGGCGAGCTCGACCGCGATACGCAGCGCGGCCTTGGCGGTGCGCTTGCCGCCGCGGGTCTGGAGCATCCAGAGCTTGCCCTGCTCGACGGTGAACTCCATGTCCTGCATGTCGCGGTAGTGCTTCTCGAGCAGCGTGTAGATCCGCGTCAGCTCCTTGAAGGCTTCCGGCATCGCCGCTTCCATCGACGCCTTGTCGGAGCCCGACTCCTTGCGCGCCTCCTCGGTGATGTCCTGCGGCGTGCGGATGCCCGCGACCACGTCCTCGCCTTGTGCGTTGATCAGGAACTCGCCGTAGAGCTTGCTCTCGCCGGTCGAGGGGTTGCGGGTGAAGGCAACGCCCGTGGCCGAGGTCTCGCCCATGTTGCCGAACACCATGGCCTGCACGTTGACCGCGGTGCCCCAGGATTCCGGAATGTCGTGCAGCTTGCGGTAGGTCACCGCGCGCGCGTTCATCCAGGATGAGAACACCGCGCCGATCGCGCCCCAGAGCTGGTCGTGCGGATCCTGCGGGAATTCCTTGCCGGTCTCGCGTGCGACCGCGTCCTTGTACTTGCCGACCAGTTCGACCCAGTCCTCGGCGGACAGATCGGTGTCGAGCGTGTAGCCCTGGCTGTCCTTGAAGGTGTCGAGGATCTCCTCGAAGTGATGATGCTCGAAGCCGAGCACCACGTCGGAATACATCGTGATGAAGCGGCGATAGCTGTCATAGGCGAAACGGCGGTCGCCCGACAGCTCGGCCAGCGCTTCCACGGTCTGGTCGTTGAGGCCGAGATTGAGCACGGTGTCCATCATGCCCGGCATCGAGGCGCGCGCGCCGGAGCGCACCGAGACGAGCAGCGGGTTCCTGGTGTCGCCGAACACCTTGCCGGTCAACTTGCCGACATAGTCGAGCGCCTTCTCAACCTGCGGCTTCAGTTCCTTCGGGTAGGTCTTGTCGTGCTCGTAGAAATAGGTGCAGACCGAGGTCGGGATGGTGAAGCCCGGAGGCACCGGCAGGCCGAGATTGGCCATCTCAGCGAGGTTGGCGCCCTTGCCGCCGAGCAGGTCGCGCATTTCCGTCCGGCCCTCGGCCTTGCCGTCACCGAACGTGTAGACCCATTTGCCGGCCTTCGCCGCTGCCGGCGCCGCCTTGGCAGGCACAACCTTCTTCGGCGCAGGCTTCGCGGCAACCTTCGGCGAAGCCGCCTTGGTCATTGCCTTTGCCACCGGCTTTGCAGTGGGTTTGGCGACCGGCTTCGGCGCGCTCTTGGCCAGCGCCTTGCGGGCCGCCGGCGCGGCCTTCGCCTTGGCGGAGGGCTTTGATTTCGCTGCAGTTTTAGAAGGCTTCGAGGCGGCTTTGGCCATAGCTTGCACACAACCTGCGAGAGGAATGGGAAATCGCGGGCCTTACACCACTTTGGGCGGGCCCGCGCAAGACGGACAGTTCCGAAAAGTGAACGCCTAGAAGCGGAGCCACTTCAGGAGCCCGAGCCCGATCGCGCCGTTGACGATGAGGAAGATCGCGACGATGAGGTTGAGAAGCCGCGGCATGATCAGGATGAGCACGCCCGCAATCAACGACAGGATCGGCGAAATGTGGGCGACGGTGATGTGCATGAACTATCTTTCTGTGAGGTGAGGCGAATCGCGCGCGGATCATAACCGGATGGGTTCCGGGAGTAGAGATGCGCAAGGGCTGCTGCGAGTTCCGGCCTCACGAAAACTGCCCGAAATTGCCGCGAATGCGGCATGCCTTTTCCCGGAACATTGGCTTGAGGCACGCATTGGCAACCGGTCGCGCCGCTCGCGCGCCCGCAGAATCACGTCGAAGGAGTTGTCCATGCGGAACAGGATTTTTGCTCTCGCAGCGCTCGCGGCCGCAACCGGCGCGCCCCTTGCGGCGCAGGCGCAAAGCGATGTCACGATTGGACGCGCGCCCGCCATGGTCGACGGCGCGCCGACGATTGCCGTCGAACAACGGCCCGCCTTCCGCGAATATGTCGTTGAACAACGTGTGCCGCCCTTCCGCATTCCGGATCGCGTGGTGGTCGGCACCACCTTACCCGAGGCAGGCGTCACCTATTATGACGTGCCGCAACGTTTCGGCGCCACGACCTATCGCTACACCGTCGTGAACGGCGAAACCGTGCTGGTCGAGCCGCGCTCGCGCCGCATCGTCGAGGTGCTGGACTAAAGACGCAGCCGCTCCATTCGATGTCCGGCGCGTCACATCAGGCTGGCGCGAGCAGTGTTAAATCGGACATCAGGCCCCGCCCGGTCCTCCCCCCGCCGGGCGGGGCTTCTTTGGGCAAGCCACATCAGCAGCCGTCATTCCGGGACACGCCGGAGGCGTGGGCTATGGTGCGCAATTGCGCACCTGAGAATCCATACTCACGATCGTGGTTATGGATTCCGGGCTCGCGCCACGCGCGCCCCGGAATGACAGCGGTGTTTGCCGCAAACCGCGCCTCAATCCTGGATCTTCGAGAAGTCCGCCACCGCGCGCGTGGCGCTGCGGATCTCGTTGAGGAGCTTCAGGCGGTTCTCGCGCACCTTGGGATCGTCGTCATTGACGCGCACCTTGTCGAAGAAGGCATCGACCGGCGGACGCAGCTTTGCCATCGCGCTCATCGCGGCGGCGAAGTCTTCCTTGGCCACCGCAGCGCTGGCTTCCGCCTTCACCTCACCGATCGCCTTGGCCAGCGCCTTCTCCTCAGCGAGGCTGTAGAGCGCAGCATCCGGCGCGCCGTCGAAGCTGCGCTTGTCCTTCTTCTCCTCGATGCTGAGGATGTTGCTGGCGCGCTTGGTGCCGGCGAGCAGGTTCTTGCCGTCGTCAGAGTCGAGGAATTTTCCGAGCGCCTCGACGCGGCGGACGATCATCAGGAGATCGTCCTGGCCGCCGAGCGCGAACACGGCATCGACGAGATCGTGGCGCGCGCCCTGCTCGCGGAGTTGGACCTTGAGGCGATCGGCGAAGAAGGCGAGCAGATCGCTCGGAAGCTTCGAGGCATCGGCCGGCTTCACCGACAAGCCGGCGAGCGCTGATCCCGCCACCTTTATGAGCGACAGACGCAGCGCGTTCTCGGCGATCAGCCTGATCACGCCCAGCGCCGCACGACGCAGCGCATAGGGGTCCTTGCTGCCCGTCGGCTTCTCGTCGATCGCCCAGAACCCAACCAGGGTATCGATCTTGTCCGCGAGCGCCACCACGACGCTGACCGGATCGGTCGGAACGCGATCAGCAGGCCCTTGCGGCTTGTAGTGCTCCTCGCAGGCCGCGGCGACGGAGGCGTCTTCGCCCTGAGCCAGCGCATAGTATTTGCCCATCAGGCCCTGCACTTCCGGGAATTCGCCGACGACTTCCGTCAGCAGATCTGCCTTTGCCAGATGCGCCGCGCGCGTCGCCTTGGCGACATCGGCGCCGACCAGCGGCGCGATCTCGGCGGCCAGGCGCTCGATGCGCATGATGCGTTCCGCCTGCGTCCCGAGCTTCTCGTGAAACACGATCTGATCGAACTTCGGCAGCCGGCCCTCGAGCTTCATCTTCAGGTCCGTCTCGTAGAAGAACTTCGCATCCGACAGCCGGGCGCGAATGACGCGCTCGTTGCCGGCGATGATGGTCGCACCACCATCGGTCGCCTCGATATTGGCGACCAGGATGAACTTGCTCGCGAGCTTGCCCGTCTTGGGGTCGCGCACCACGAAACACTTCTGGTTGTTGCGGATGGTGGCGCGGATGACTTCGTCGGGAGTCTTCAAGAATTCCGGCTCGAACGAGCCCATCAGCACGACCGGCCATTCGACGAGGCCGGCGACCTCGTCGAGCAGGTTCTGGTCCTCGACCAGCTCAAAACCTTGCGCGAAGGCCAGCTGCTTGGCGTCGGTGAGGATGGCGTCCTTGCGGCGCTCGGGGTCGAGCACGACTTTTGCTGCAAGAAGCTTAGCCTCGTAGTCCTCGAAGCGGCGCACGGAGATCGGCGCCGGCGCAAGGAAGCGATGACCGTAAGTGGTCTGGCCGCTCTCGATGCCGTCGACCTCGAACGTCACGACATCGGGCTCTTCGGTCTCGAGGCCGAAGGTCGCGGTGATCGCGTGCAGCGGACGCACCCAGTTCAGCGAGCCGGGCTTGCCCGAGCGCGCGCCCCAGCGCATCGATTTGGGCCAGGGGAAGGTGCGGATGATGACAGGCAGGATCTCGGCGAGCACGTCGATCGCGTCGCGGCCGGGCTTCTCGATCAAGCCGATGTAGAAATCACCCTTGGGGTCGCGCTGGATTTTGGCTTCGTCCAACGACTTCAAACCGGTTGCCTTGAGGAAGCCCTGCACGGCCGCATCGGGCGCGCCGACCTTCGGGCCGCGACGCTCGGTCTTCAGATCAGGCTGGCGCGCTGGGATGCCGTGCACGGTGAGCGCAAGGCGGCGCGGCGTCGCGAACGCCTTTGCGCCCTCATAGACCAGGCCCTCGGCAACCAGCTTGTCGGTGACCATGCGGCGCAGATCGTCCGCCGCCTTCGCCTGCATGCGCGCGGGAATTTCTTCGGAAAACAGTTCAAGCAAAAGATCGGGCATCAGGCCGCTCCGCCCGCTTCAGTGTGGATCCAGGCCTCGCCACAAGCTTTTGCCAGCTCGCGCACGCGCAGAATGTAGCTCTGCCGTTCGGTCACGGAGATCACGCCGCGGGCATCGAGCAGGTTGAAGACGTGGCTCGCCTTGATGCACTGGTCGTAGGCAGGCAGCGCCATCAGATGCTGTTTCCGGTTGCCGCCGTCGCGCCAGCCGGCGTCGAGATATTTTTTGCAGGCAGCTTCCGCCATCTTGAACTGCTCGAACAGCATCGCGGTGTCGGCATATTCGAAATTGTGCCGCGAATATTCCTGCTCGGCCTGCAGGAACACGTCGCCATAGGTGACCTTCTGATCACCGTCGCGCCCATTGAAATTGAGGTCGTAGACGCGGTCGACGCCCTGCACATACATCGCGAGGCGCTCGAGCCCGTAGGTGAGCTCGCCCGCGACCGGGGCGCATTCGAAGCCGGCGACCTGCTGAAAGTAAGTGAACTGGCTGACCTCCATGCCGTCGCACCAGCATTCCCACCCGAGGCCCCAGGCGCCCAGGGTCGGGCTCTCCCAATCGTCCTCGACGAAGCGGATGTCGTGCACGGCGGAATCGATGCCGATCGCGGCGAGCGACTTCAGGTACAGCTCCTGAAGGTTCGGCGGCGACGGCTTCATGATCACCTGGAACTGGTAATAGTGCTGCATCCGGTTCGGGTTCTCGCCGTAACGGCCGTCCTTGGGCCGGCGCGAGGGCTGCACATAGGCGGCGTTCCACGGCTTTGGCCCGAGCGCGCGCAGCGTGGTCGCCGGATGGAAGGTGCCCGCGCCCATTTCCATGTCGTAGGGCTGCAGGATCACGCAGCCCTGCTCGGCCCAGAACCGCTGGAGCGCGAGGATGAAGCCCTGGAACGAGCGTTCGGGGCGCATATGGGCGGGCAATGAGGCGTCCATCGTCAGATCGGGCTCTCGCGGGGGGTTTTGAATCGCGCGGGACCGTATCGACGGCGGGGATGGGAATCAAGGCGAAGGGGCCGGATTCGGGCGTCATTCCGGGGCGCCCGCAGGGCGAGCCCGGAATCCATTGCGCCGCTCACTCCGTGGTTCGGATGGATTCCGGGTTCTCGCTTCGCGAGCCCCGGAATGACGAACGCGTGGAGGTGTGCCCTAACCCGGCCGGTAAGCTCCGGTCACGGGGTCACGCTTCAGCGTCTGGATATCCCCCATGCGGGCGGCCTCGGTGACGCGCGACAGGCGCATCTCCTCCAGCTCCTGGTTGATCCGGATGGCGGTCTTGTAGGCCCAGCGGACCACGGCAAGCCCGCCCAGGACGCCCGCGAAAGCGACGAACGGCGGCATCGGTCGATCCTCGTCTCATGCTCAGCCCCCACACGCATTGTTGCGCAGATGGACCTGCGCCGCAATTGGCGCCGCCCGGGCGAAATGGCGCGGGAGCGCGAGACCTAGAACCCGAATTTCGCCCAAATCGCCCGCGTCTCGACCGCCGAGATCAGCTCGTCCGGCAGCCCGGCCATTGATTCCAGGGCCGAAAGCTGCCCCGCGCCGGGCGATTTCCGGCCCAAAAGGCCGGAGAGCAGCCCGGTCGGCTGCGCAATCACGGGGGTGAGAACCTTCTCACCATAACGGGCACGAAGAGTTGAGCGGAGATCGCCGATGCTGTCGGCGAGCCCCAGCGCGATCGCGCTGTCCCCCGCCCAGTATTCGCCCGTGAACAGCGTGTCGTCCGCTCCCTTCAGCCGGGCGCCGCGGCTTTCCTTGACCAGCGCGATGAAGATCTGGTGGATCTCGCGCTGGATCGCCTTCAGCCTCATGACGTCGTCAGGGTTTTCCGGAAGAAACGGGTCGAGCATCGCCTTGTGCTCGCCCGAGGTGTAGAGGCGCCGCTCGATGCCGAGCCGCCTGATCGCCTCCTGAAAACCGAAACTGCCGCCGACCACGCCGATCGAGCCGAGGATCGAGGAGGGATCGCAGATGATCTCGTTGCCCGCGCAGGCGATCATGTAACCACCGGAGGCCGCAACGTCCTCGACGAACACGAGCACCGGCAGCTTCTTCTCCGCGGCGAGCTGCTTGATGCGCAAGTAGATCTGGCGCGACTGCACCGGCGAACCGCCGGGCGAGTTGATCACCAGCGCCACGGCCTTGGCGTGCCGATAGGAAAACGCGCGCTCGAGCACCCGCGCGACGCCGGCAAGCGTCAGGCCCGGACGCAGCGGCGTCACCGCACCGATCACACCGGACAGCCGCACCACCGGCACGACCGCCGTGCCGGGACGAAAGCGCGCCGGCAGATATTGCATGAGCTTGTCGGCCAGGCCGGAACTCTCACGATCGTTCAATTGTTCGGCCATGGCCTTACCTCTGATTAACCATTTCTTATCACGCGAGTGTCATTGAAAGTGCCAGGAACGTGTTTTGCAGAATCCGCGTTGGGAAGCTGCAATAGGCAGCGGAAGGAAACGCCATGAAGATCTATCTGCTGTTGCTGCTGATCGGTGCGCTTTTCACGGCGCTTCACTTTACGTCGCCGCAAGAGCAGCAGACGGAATCGCTTCCGCAATAAGCCGTCACGGCCTCGCCAGCGGCAACGCCGCCCTCCCCTCCAGAATATCCTTCACCTCTTTCTTCGGCACGTTTGACTCCTCGTTGAGCATGAGGCCCGGCAGCAATTGCGTCGGTGCCCGGCCGCCTTTGACTGCGCGCACCAGCACCCGGATGGCAGGCTTTCCCGCTTCGCCATGAACCGGCAGGATCGCGAGGCTGCCGAAGCCGCGTGACAGCGCTGCCACGACGTCGCCAATTCCGTCCGCGCGCCAGATCAGGGTCAGCACGCCGCTCGATCGGAGAATGCGCCGGGCTGCATGCACCCACGCATGCAGCGTCTCCTCCCTCGCCACATGCGCGGTGTGGCGCGCCTGATCCGGCGAGCCGCGATGGCGTGCGGGGTCGTTGAAGGGCGGGTTCATCAATACGGCGTCGGAACCGTCGGGCAGAAGTCCGTTCGCTGCAAACGCCTGCGCGTCGGCGGTGACGTCGAGCACGATGACCTCGGCAGGAATCGCGTTCGCGGCGGCGTTGGCCCGCGCGAGCTGCGCCAGTTCCGGATCGATCTCGACGAGGCTCAGCCTGATCCCCGCGACGCGCCGCGCCAGCGCAAGGCCCGCCGTGCCGACGCCGGCGCCAAGCTCGACCACGCGGTCACCCGCCTTAGCGTCGGTCGCTGCTGCCAGCAGGATGGCGTCGTGCCCGGCGCGGTGGCCTGACCGCTTCTGCATCAAGCGCAACTGCCCACCGAGAAACGCGTCCTCGGTAATATCCGCGGCCTCAATCATCGCCGCGCAGTTCGTGGCTGAGGCCTGCCTCGGTGAGGAGCGCCCTGGCTTCCTCGGCGTCGTCCTCATGAACCAGGATCCGCCGCGGCAGAATGCCGAGAGACCCCTCGATGATGCTCATGTTCTGGTCCAGCACCAGATGATGGATGTTGGCGCCGTCGAGCAGCGCGCCAATCGCCGACACCAGCACCATATCGTTGGTCCGAACCAGTTCACGCAAAACGGAGGTCTCCTGCCTGAAAGTGGCTAACGCGGCAAATGTCAATGGTTCCGCGGCCCTTGCCGCATCCGTCGCCAGTTTCTATTGTATTTCCATCAGAATAGCCCTTCCGGGGCAAATATTGGAGACCGGCGTGGCCGTCATCGTACCTTTCGAAACCCCCGGCGCGTCGATCGAAGAGCTGGTTGCCCTTGTCGCTCCCGACATGGAGCGCGTCAATGCCACGATCCTGTCGCGGACCGGCTCCGACGTGACCATGATCCCTGAAGTGGCCAACCACTTGATCTCCTCGGGCGGCAAGCGCCTGCGCCCGATGCTGACGCTCGCCATGGCCAATCTCGCCGGCTACACCGGTGACGGCCACATCAAGTTAGCTGCCAGCGTCGAGTTCATGCACACCGCCACCCTGCTCCACGACGACGTGGTCGACGAGAGCGAGATGCGCCGCGGCAAGCTGTCGGCGCGCATGCTCTGGGGCAACGAGGCAAGCGTGCTGGTCGGCGACTTCCTGCTCGGCCAGGCTTTCCGCATGATGGTCGAGGTCGGCTCGCTGCGCGCGCTCGACATCCTCTCCGCGGCGGCCGCCACCATCGCCGAGGGCGAGGTGATGCAGCTCGCCGCCGCCAAGAACACCGCGACCACCGAGGACGAATATCTCGCCGTGATCCGCGGCAAGACCGCCGAATTGTTCGCCGCCGCCTGCGAGGTCGGCCCCGTGATCGCGAACCGCCCGAAGGCGGAGCAGACTGCCTGCCGCTCGGTCGGCATGAATCTCGGCATCGCCTTCCAGCTCGTCGACGACGTGCTCGACTACGGCGGCAAGAGCGCCAAGCTCGGCAAGAACACCGGCGACGATTTCCGCGAAGGCAAGATCACGCTGCCCGTCGTGCTCGCCTTCCGCCGCGGCAACGACACCGAGCGCGCCTTCTGGATCCGCGCGCTCGAGCGCGGCGAGATCGGCGATTCCGATCTCGATCACGCCATCGGCCTGATGAACAAGCACCGCGCGCTCGAGGACACGCTGATCCGCGCCCAGCACTACGGCGCCATGGCCGTGGATGCGCTGGCGCTGTTCCCGCCCTCGCCGATGAAGAGCGCGCTGGAGCAGGTCGTGGCGTTCTGCTTGGCAAGATCGCATTAGGCGACTGACGCTCACGCTTTGCGCGCTCCCTGCACCCGTCATTGCGAGCGTAGCGAAGCAATCCAGAATCCCGCCGCGGAAACAGTCTGGATTGCCTCGCTGCGTTCGCAATGACGGAGTACGCCGCGACGGCACCGCTTGCTCTCGTGTCCCGGACGCGCTGCAGCGTGAAACGCTGCTGCGCAGAGCCGGGACCCATGCGACATCCGCAATCATGATCAATATGGGCCCCGGCTCTGCAGAGCACCGCTAAGAGGCGCTGCGCTGCGTCCGGGGCACGAGAGCGCGCTTCATCTCACCAGCAGAATCCAGCCTCACTCGCTCCACATGGCTCCCCGCGCGGTCACTTGCATTTTGCAAGTTACTGACCTATCTTGCCCGCCATGCAGCCCAAATCCCCTTCGATCCTGGAATGCCCGGTCGGCCGCGCGGTGGAGACGGTCGGCGAATGGTGGAGCATCCTGATTCTGCGCGATGCATTTCAGGGTGCGACGAAGTTCGACGAGTTCTCGCAAAGCCTCGGCATTGCGCCGAACATCCTGTCGCGGCGGCTCTCGCATCTCACCGAAAGCGGCATGTTCGTGCGTCGCCGCTATCAGGAGCGCCCGCCGCGCTACGAATATGTGCTGACGGATAAGGCGCGGGATTTCTTCCCCGTGATCGCTACGCTGCTCGCCTGGGGCAACAAGCATCTGGCGCCGAAAGGCGAATCCATCCTGCTGGCGAACCGGAGCGACGTCCGCCCGCTCGAGCCGATTGTGGTCGATGCCGCCGACAAGCGCCCGATCACGCTCGCCAATGCGGTCGTCGTCGCAGGTCCCCGCGCCAGCCGCGGCATGCGCGCACGGCTTGCTTCGCTCAAGGCCATGAACCCGGCCGTCGCGCCGGCTGGAGACTGACATGCGTCGTATCGTCGTGACGGGAATGGGCGCGGTGTCGCCGCTTGGCTGCGGCGTCGAATTGACGTGGCGGCGGCTGCTCGCCGGGCAAAGCGGGCTGCGCCTGTTGCCGGAATGGGCAGAGGCGCTGCCGGCGCGCATTGCAGGCCTCGTGCCCGATAAGACCGATGATGCCGAAGGCGGTTTTGATCCGGCGCAGGCTGCCGCGCCCAAGGATCAGCGCAAGATGGACCGCTTCATCCTGTTCGCGCTGCTCGCGACGGCAGAAGCCGTCGCGCAGGCGAAATGGACGCCGCAGGATGCTGGCGCGCTCGGGCGCACCGCGACGATCATCGCCTCCGGCGTCGGCGGCTTTCCCGCCATGGCGGAGGCGGTGCGCATCACCGCGCAACGCGGCGCGCGCCGGCTGTCGCCGTTCACGATCCCCTCGTTCCTCGCCAATCTCGCCGCCGGCCACGTCTCGATCAAGTACGGCTACAAGGGCGCGCTGGGCGCGCCCGTCACGGCCTGCGCCGCCGGCGTGCAGGCGATCGGCGATGCCGCGCGCATGATCCGATCAGGCGAAGCTGACGTTGCGATCTGCGGCGGCGCGGAGGCCTGCATCGATATCGTCAGTCTCGGCGGCTTTGCGGCCGCTCGCGCGCTGTCGAGCGGCTTCAACGACGAGCCTGCGCGCGCCTCGCGTCCGTTCGATCGCAACCGCGACGGTTTCGTGATGGGCGAAGGCGCCGGCATCCTGGTGATCGAGGCGCTGGAGCATGCGCAGGCGCGCGGCGCGACGCCGATCGCCGAGATTGTCGGCTACGGCACGACCGCGGACGCCTATCACATGACCTCGGGGCCGCCGGATGGCGATGGTGCCCGCCGCGCCATGGAGATCGCGCTTCGGCAGGCCAAGCTTGCGCCCGCGGATGTGCAGCACCTGAACGCGCACGCGACCTCGACACCGGCCGGCGACGAAAGCGAGCTAGGCGCCATCGGCGCGCTGTTCGGCCGCAACCGCGGCATTGCCGTGAGCGCGACCAAATCGGCCACGGGTCACCTGCTCGGCGCCGCCGGCGGGCTGGAAGCGGTTTTCACCGTGCTCGCGTTGCGCGACCAGATCGCGCCGCCCACGCTCAATCTCGAAAACCCCGATGCGGGCGCCGAAGGCATCGATATCGTCGCAGGCAGCGCGCGGCCAATGCCGATGCAGCATGCCATCTCCAACGGGTTCGGCTTCGGCGGGGTCAATGCCAGCGTGATCTTGCGCCGGCTGGGCTAAGCAAGAGGTCTTGCAATCGCCGCCGGCTTCGCTACGAAAACGGCATGATCGAAACGAATTTCTGGCTGTTCCTGGCCGCAGCTCTCCTCATTGCCGCCGTTCCCGGCCCTGGCATTTTTTACGTCGCGGCGCGAACCTTGTCGGAGGGGCGTGGCAGCGGCTTCGCCTCGACCGCGGGCACGGCGCTGGGCGGACTGGTTCATGTGGTCGCGGGCAGCCTCGGCATCTCCGCCATCATCCTGGCCAGCGCGGAGCTGTTTGCCGCCGTGAAGTTCGTCGGCGCGCTCTATCTGGTCTGGCTCGGCATCAAGACGTTTCGCAGCGCCGGCAACAACCTGCCGCTCGGGAGCGAGCCGATCGGCGACAAGCGCGCGTTTCGCGACGGCGTGCTGGTCGAAGCGCTCAATCCGAAGACCGCGGCATTCTTCCTCGCCTTCATTCCACAGTTTCTCGATCCGTCGGACTCGAACCCGACGCTGCAATTCATCCTGCTGGGTGCGATCTCCGTGGCCCTGAACACGCTCGCCGATGTCGTGGTGGTGCTGATGGCCTCCGCGACGCGCGCGCAGCTGACCGGACGGCCGCTTCTGATGCGTCGCCTCACACGAGGTTCCGGCGTCTTCATCGCGGGCCTCGGCCTCTCGCTCGCCCTGGCGCGGCGGCCGGCCAATGGCTAGCGCCCCGCAAAGCCGCTTCTATGAATCGCACGGCCTGCGGCTGCACTACGCCGACTGGGGCAACGAGGGTGCACCGGTCGCCATCCTGGTGCACGGCGGCCGCGATCATTGCCGCAGCTGGGATCACATCGCGCGCTCGCTGCAACCGCATTTTCGCGTCGTCGCGCCCGACCTGCGTGGTCACGGCGATTCCGACTGGACGAGAGGCGGCAGCTACGCGCTGACAGAATACGTGTACGATCTCGTGCAGCTGGTTCGCACCTTAGCCACGTCTCAGGTCACCCTGATCGGCCATTCGATGGGCGGCATGGTGAGCCTGATCTTTTCGGGCGCATTCCCCGAACAGGTCACGAGGCTCGTCGTCCTCGACGGCGTGACCATGTTGCCGGACACACCGAAGCCGCCGGCGCATGAGCGCATCGGCAGATGGGTCGGCCAGCTCGACAAGCTCCACGACCGCACCCCGCGCCGCTATCCGAGCCTCGAGGACGCGGCCGCACAGATGGTGCTTCACAACAAGCGCCTGTCACGGGACCTCGCGCTGCATCTCGCCAGGCATGGCGCGCGGCAGAACGAGGACGGCAGCTACAGCTGGAAATTCGATCCCTATCAGCGCGCCTCCGCGCCACATCGGCTCTGGCCCGACGATCACATCGAGCTGTGGTCGCGGATCACGTGCCCGACGCTGCTGCTCAATGCCGGCGAAAGCTTTCTAGCGGGCGCTCGCTCCGCCGGCCTGGAGCGATACTTCCAGAACGCGAGCGTTAAGACTATTGCCGGGGCGGGACACTGGCTGCAGCACGACAAGCCGCAGGAGGTGTTGGGTGAGATCCGGCGGTTTCTCGAGCTCAATGAGGACGAAGGCTAGCTCAACGTGCCCGCATGCACCCACCAGGCGGGGTGATCGCGCCGGATCGTTTCGGCCGCGGCATGTGCCTCCTCAGATGCGCCGTAGATCGCAAAGCACGTCGCGCCCGAGCCGGACATGCGGGCGAGCTTGACGCCGGCGGAATCGCGCAAGGCGTCCAGCACCTCGCCGATCACAGGCTCGATCCGCAGCGCGGGTGCTTCGAGATCGTTGGCGACCGTGTCGAGAACCTCGACCCAATCGGAAATCGAGCCGCCTTCGCCGGGCCAGGCCGGTGCGCGGATGACGTCGGTGACGCCGACCAGGAGCTCGCCGTTGCGCAGGCCCAGCGCCTGGAACACGTCCTTGGTGGCGACAGGCACACGCGGATTGACCATGACGCAAGGCATGCTCGGCAGCGCGAGCGGCAGCAGCTGCTCGCCGACGCCGGTCATGTCGCAGGCGCGCGAGAGGAGGCACACCGGCACGTCGGCGCCGGTTGCGAGCGCGACCTTCTGAATGCGGGGATCATCGAGCGACAGATCGTTGAGACGCGCCAGGAGCCGCAGCGCGGCCGCGGCATCCGCCGAGCCGCCGCCGATGCCGGCTGCAACGGGGAGCACCTTGTCGAGCGCGAAGGCGCCCAGCTGCAGGCCAGGGATCGCCTCGGCAAGGAGCTTGGCGGCCTTGAGCACGAGATTGTCGGCTGTGTCGCCGCAGGCGGCAGCCAGCGGCCCAGTCGTGGTGAGCTTCAGCTCCCCGCCCGGCTCCAAGGTGAGCCGGTCGGCGCAGTCGGCAAACGCGACCACGCTTTCGAGATCATGATAACCATCGGCACGACGGCCGACGACGCGAAGGCTCAAATTGACCTTCGCCCGTCCCTCTTCAATCAACGCCGACATTGGCGATCAGCCCCCAAGACTCACTTGTTTGCGCATGATCTGATCGGAAAACCGCTCCACACTTTTCCGGATCATGCGCCTAGCTTAGCCGCCCCTGCCGTCGTCCTTCTTCTTTTCGGCCTGCGCCGCAGAAGAGTTCGAATTGTCGTCGGGAAGGCCGTTGGCGATCTTGGCCTCGATCTTCGGCAGCTCTTCCGGCTCGGGCTTGAGATCGCGCGCATGCGACCACTGGAATTTTGCCTCCAGCGTGCGGCCGACGCGCCAATAGGCGTCGCCGAGGTGGTCGTTGATGGTCGGATCCTCGGGCTTGAGATCGATCGCGCGTTCGAGGTTCTTCACTGCCTCCTCGAAATTGCCGATGCGGTAATAGGCCCAGCCGAGGGAATCGACGATGTAGCCGTCGTCGGGACGCTGCTCGACGGCCCGCTTGATCATCTTCATGCCTTCGTCGAGATTCACGCCCTGGTCGATCCAGGAATAGCCAAGATAGTTGAGGACGTGCGGCTGGTCGGGCTGCAGCTCCAGCGCCTTCTTCATGTCGGCCTCGGCCTTGGCCCATTGCTTGGAGCGCTCCTGGCAGATGCCGCGATAATAGTACCAGACGCTGTTGGCCTTGTCGTTGCCGGGCGGCAGCGCCTCGATGCCTCGTGAATAGGTCGCGCCGCAATCGCCGAACCGCTTGCGGCCGCGCTCGATGTTGCCGAGCGCCATGATGGCTTCGAGGTCCTTGGGATCCTCCGAGGTGACGCCCTTGAGGATCTTGATCGCCTCGTCGGTGCGGTCGGCGGAATCGAGATCGATGGCGAGCTGAATCTGCGCGTTGCGCTTGAGCGGCGAGTTGGCGGGCACGCGCTCGTAGACCTTGATCGCCATCTTCGGCCGCTTGACCGATTCGTAGAGATCGGCGAGCGACAGCAGTGCCAGCGGATGCGTCGGCTGCAGGTAGAGCGAGAGCTGGAGATAGACCAGCGCCAGATCCTCGCCACCTCGGCGGGTCAGCGTCGCGCCGATGCCGTAGAGCGCTTCGGCGGCGCCGGCCTGCGCGGAATCGACCAGCGGCGGCATCTTCTTGCCGGCCTTGGTTTCGCGCAGGCCTTCCTGGATCAGCGGATGGCGCGCGAGCTTCTTGTCGAAGGCCTGATAGATGTTGGTAGCCGCGGCGGAATCCTTGTTGCGCGACAGCCAGCGCGCATAGGCCTCGGTCACGCGCAGCATGGAATCGTCGAGCTTGTAGGCGCGCTCGAAGCGCGTGCCGGCGTCCTTCTCCTTGCCGGAGAGCTCCAGGATCATGCCGGTGTGGAGATCCTTGAACAGCGGATACCATTCCGGACCTGTCAGCTTGTCGATGGTGGCGACACCACCCTTGGCATCGCCCGCACCATAGGCGGCCCAGCCCGACAGCAGCGTGGCGACGAGATCGGTGATCGGACCACGGATCGACTGGTTGATGTTGGTCTGCGCCGCGACGTACTTCTTCAGCTTGAGATCGTGCACGCCGACGACGAGACGGGCGACGCGGTTGGTCTTGTCGATGGTGAGGATGCGCTCGGCGAGCTTGACCGCCTCCTCGATGTCGCCGTCGGCGACCGACGAGATGAAGGCACGGTCGAGCAGCTCGTTGTTCTTGGGATCGGTGCGGAGCGCCGAACGGTAGAATGCGGCGGCCGAGGTCGCGTCGCGCTCAACGCTAGCATGGCGGGCGGCGAGATAGCTGCCGGCGCCGGTGAGCGACTTCAGATCGTTTCGCGTCGGAAATTGCGCCGCCGTGTTTTCCGGATGATCCGGCGTCTGCGCCAGGACCGCGCCGGGGACCGTCGCGATCGCGGTGCCCATGAGGGCGATGGCGGCAGCAGTCCAGCGGTTGAAACGATTTGAAAACATCAGGGCTCGCCTTGAGTTGGGTGGTGCCTGGGTTTGCAGCAGAAGACCGTATCGCAAGCGAACGCGGCCGGTGACATCCGGGCCCGGAACCGTCAGGCCGACAATGCCGCTTTTGGCGCTTCGCCGCAAGGATTCGGACCCGGGAAGATCCCCTCCGCACGCCCAAACCGGCCCATTGAAACCGCGCCAGCGCCCCAAGACGCCGCCACTATGGCCTTATCGTGGCCGCGGCGGGTCGCCGCAGCCTCGTCCTCACGGGAACGTGCGCCTGGTCACCCGTGCGATCTCCTCACATCGCCTCGTAGTTCGGGCCGCCGCCGCCCTCCGGGGGAACCCAGGTGATGTTGCCGTTGGGATCCTTCACGTCACAGGTCTTGCAGTGAACGCAGTTCTGGGCGTTGATCTGGAAGCGCGGGCCGGAGCCCTCCTCGATCCATTCATAGACGCCAGCCGGGCAATAGCGGTTCGAGGGGCCGGCATAGACGTCGTGCTCGGACGTCTTCTGGAGGTTCATGTCCGTGACCTTCAGATGGATCGGCTGGTCCTCCTCGTGATTGGTGTTGGACAAAAACACCGAGGACAGCTTGTCGAACGTGATCTTGCCGTCGGGCTTCGGGTAGTTCCTGGGCGCGTGGCTCTTGGCCGAATCGAGCGTGGCGCGGTCGGGCTTGACGTGCGACTGCGTGCCAAACAGTGAGGCGCCGAACAGCGTATTGCACCACATGTCGAAGCCGCCCAGCGCGACGCCGAGCACGGTGCCGAACTTCGACCACAATGGCTTGACGTTGCGGACCAGGAACAGGTCCTTGCCGACCGATGAGGAACGCCAGGCGTTCTCGTATTCGACGAGCTCGTCATTGGCGCGGTCGGCGGCGAGCGCGGCCGCAACATGTTGGGCAGCCAGCATGCCGGTGCCCATCGCATTGTGCACGCCCTTGATGCGCGGCACGTTGACGAAGCCGGCCGCGCAGCCGATCAGCGCGCCGCCGGGGAAGCTCAGCTTCGGCACCGACTGATAGCCGCCCTCGGTGATCGCGCGCGCGCCGTAGGCGAGCCGCTTGGCGCCTTCGAAGGTGCCGCGGATCGAGGGATGGGTCTTGAAGCGCTGGAATTCGTCGAATGGGGACAGATAGGGATCGTCGTAGTTCAGATGCACGACGAAGCCGACGGCGACGAGATTGTCGTCGTAGTGATAAAGGAACGAGCCGCCACCGGTCTTGAGGTCAAGCGGCCAGCCGAATGAATGCTGGATCAAGCCCTTCTGGTGCTTGGCGGGATCGATCTGCCAGACCTCCTTGAGGCCGATGCCGAACTTCGGCGGCTCGCTCTTGGCGTCGAGCGCGAACTTGTTGATGAGCTGCTTGGTCAGGCTGCCGCGGGCGCCTTCGGCGAACAGCGTGTACTTGCCGAGCAATTCCATGCCGCGGGTGAAGGAATCCTTCGGCTTGCCGTCGCGGCCGATGCCCATGTCGCCGGTGGCGATGCCCTTGACCTTGCCCTCCTCGTCATAGAGCACCTCGGCCGCCGCAAAGCCCGGATAGATCTCGACGCCAAGCGCCTCGGCCTTGCGCGCCAGCCAGCGGCAGACATTGCCGAGCGAGCCGATGTAGCAGTGATGATTGTTCATCAGCGGCGGCATCATGAAATTCGGCAGCTTGATCGCGCCGCCGCCGGTCATCCAGTAGAAGCGGTCGTCCTTGACCTGCGTCTTCAGCGGGCAGTCGGCATCCTCGCGCCAGTCCGGGATCAGCTTGTCGAGGCCCGCGGGATCGATCACGGCGCCCGAGAGGATGTGCGCACCAACCTCGGAGCCCTTCTCCACCACGACGACGTTGAGCTCGGCGTTGAGCTGCTTGAGCCGGATCGCGGCCGACAGACCCGACGGGCCGGCGCCGACGATGACGACGTCGAATTCCATGGATTCGCGCGGGGGAAGTTCTTCGGTGCTCATCTGATCTCAGCCCTTGAGACGGTCCTTGGTCGTTTGCGCCCTCTTGTTTCCGATTTTTCCGGGTAGGACAACCTCGGAATCGCGTTCCGCCGGGATGCAAGGCCGCCCAAGGTGATATAAAAGTCAGACTTTGCCATGATCCCCGAACCCGCACCCACCGTCCGAGAGCTGCTCGCCTTCTATCTGGAGGCCGGTGTCGACTGCACGCTCGCGGAGGAACCGATAGACCGCCTGGCGGAAATCGATGCGCCGCCACCCAGCGCGCGCGCGGCCCCGCCAGCCGAAGCGCCGCGGCCGGTCGCCGCGCCCGCGGTCATGCGCGGCGAAGCCGCGCCTGCACCGGACGTCGCCATCGCCTCGGCACGCGAAGCCGCACGCACCGCGCCGACCCTGGAGGCGCTGCGCGAGCTGATGCAAAATTTCGAGGGCTGCGCGTTGAAGCACACCGCGACGCGACTCGTATTCGCCGACGGCAACCCGCAGGCGCGCATCATGTTCGTCGGCGAGGCGCCGGGCCGCGACGAGGACATCGAGGGACTGCCTTTCGTCGGGCGCAGCGGCAAGCTGCTCGATCTGATGATCGGAGCCATCGGCCTCAACCGCACCACCGCCTACATCGCCAACGTCATTCCCTGGCGGCCGCCCGGCAACCGCACGCCGACGCCGCAGGAGACGCAAATCTGCCTGCCCTTCATCCAGCGCCAGATCGAGCTGGTGAACCCCGACGTGCTGGTGACGCTCGGCAATCCTTCGACACAGACGCTGCTGTCGACGCGCGAAGGCATCATGCGCACGCGCGGGCGCTGGTTCGACTACGACACCGGCCAGCGGGTGATCCGCGCGCTGCCGACGTTTCACCCGGCCTACCTCTTGCGCTCGCCGGCCTACAAGCGGCTGGCCTGGCAGGATCTGCGGGCGATTGCGAAGGCGCTGGCGCAGGGCGCCGTGTAACGACGCCCACGCCGTCATTCCGGGGCTCGCGAAGCGAGAGCCCGGAATCCATCGAGCGGCAGAGTTGGTGGATGAATGGATTCCGGGCTCGCGGCTTCGCCGCGCCCCGGAATGACACCGACCTACGTCCCCTTCGGCCGCACGATGGCCCAGCCGACGCGCAACAGCTGCTGGCGGCCGGTCACCAGCCATTCGAAGGCGCGCGGGACTTCCGGCACGATGCCGGGAAAGCGCTTGAGGATCTCCGGCGGCGGCGTGCCCGCGGTATCGGAGGCGCGCCAGACCACGACGCCGCCGGTCTCGCTGAACTTGGTCTGGCTCATCCACGGCGTCCGCGCGGGGGCGGCGTCGATGAACAAATGCGGCCGGCCGGAATGCAGCGCGATCAGGCTGGCGAGCTGGGTCTCGCCGGCGACGGCGCGCAGGCGATGGTTGGTGCGGCGGGCGAAGCTCTCGTCGAAGAAGTCCGAGATCGCGCGCGCCGGCATCGAGGTCGCAATTTCGCTAGTGCCCGTCCAGGGCAGGAACAGGACGGCAAGCACCACGCCGGCGGCGGGCGCGGCAACGGCGGCGGCCCAGACCATGCGGAGCATGCGCGCGCGGCGCATCGCGATGAGATCGCCGGCCGCGACGACCACGGCGAGCCCCGTCATGATCAGCACGACGCCGGGGCCGCCGACGACGGAATCGAGCCCCAGCAGGCCGGAGATCAGCACTGCGCCGAGCGGCAGAGCGAACGCGAAGAAATAGACGAAGTTGCGCGCGAGCGGCTCGACCGGCGGGCGGTAGATGATCGGCGGCTCCTCGCCCTTGCCGGCGAACATTCCGGTGTTGAGAAAGGTCAGCGCCGGGATCGCCGCCGCCCCGAGCACGAGGCCGCCGAGCAGCCAGACCGCATGCAGCGCGCGGGCGTTGAGCTCGGCGACTGGCGGCAAGGCCGGCAGCGCCAGCGTCTCGGCCCGCATCAGAAAGACCGCATAGGGCAGCGCCAGCACGGCGACGACGATTAGCGCGAACAGCGGATCGAGCCCGCGCAGCGTCCGGCGGCCGCCGGCGGTCGTAACCGCGAAGACGACGATCAGCAGCAGCAGGAAGATCGCGGCGGGCGTCGTCAGCAGCAGGAGGCCGGCTTCGATCGACCAGGCGAACCAGGCATTACCGCGGCGCTGGCCGATGATCTGCCAGGAGTGCAGCAGCAAGAGCGCCCAGAGCGGCCGTGCCAGGATCAGCGGACCGAAGTCCAGCGCGGACGAGGAGAAGGCCAGCACCGTCATGGTCAGGAGCACGGCGAGCACCGCCTGCTGCGAGCCGACCACGGCACGGGAGAGATGATAGAGCGCGATGAAGGTCGCGATCTCGCAGAGCTGGGCGAGCACATAGACGCCGAGCATGTGGCCGCCGGCGGCGCGATAGGCGATGTCGGCGAGCCAGATGGCAAGCGGCGGGCCGAGATCGGTGCCGACCTGGTATTCCCTGCCGAAGGCCAGAAGGGTCGCGAGAGTGCCGGGCGGGCTGCGGTAGAACACCAGCGCCACGAACAGCCACATCGCAGCCTGCAGCAGCACCGCAATCCAAACGATCAGCCGCGGCCGGGCGCGAATGAGCTCGATGACCAGGGAGGTAAACCGCATGCAACGTCCGAAGGTGCAGCCAACCCGTCCAGCCGGCCCTATTCGCTCACGTCTGTTTTGATAAAGGGCGTCACGGGTTGTGGCAACCGCCGCAGTTCGTCATGCCCGGGCTTGTCCCGGGCATCCACGTTCTTCGTGCCGCTGGTAAGACGTGGGTGGCCGGGTCAAGCCCGGCCATGACGGATGGGAAAGCTGTAGGAGGATCGCTAGAGACTTACGGAAGCGTCGATCTCGACGCTCGCCTCGACCTGCACCTCGACCTCAGTCACCGAGAACAGGTCCTGCACCGGCTCGACGGTCCAGGGCATGTGCTTGGCGCGGGCGGCGGCGACGGGAGCGAAGAAGCTACGGTGGTGGATGGAAGGGCCGAGGCGATCAAGCGCGTCGAGATGCTCGGGGACGGCATAGCCCTTGTGCTGCTCGAAGCCGTAGCCCGGGCAGTCCTGCGCCAGTGCGCACATCAAGCGATCCCGGGTGACCTTGGCGACGATGGAGGCCGCGGCGATCGACAGCACGATACCGTCGCCGCCGATCACGGCCTCGCAGTCGCATGCGGTGTCGAGCCGGTCGCGGCCGTCGACGAAGACGTGCCTGGGCGCCTCGGGCAGGGCCACCACGGCGCGCTTCAGCGCCCACAGCGAGGCGCGCAGGATGTTGTCGCGGTCGATTCGCGCCGGCGAGGCGACGGCGACCGAGACCTGCGCGGTGGCGCAGATCTTGTCGAACAGCTTTTCGCGCTCCTCGGCGGTCAGGCGCTTGGAATCGTCGATGCCGCGCGGAATGCGGTCGGGATCGAGAATCACCGCGGCGGCCACCACGGGACCTGCGAGCGGGCCGCGGCCGGCCTCGTCACAGCCCGCGACCGGCCAGACGCCCCGCTTGATCAGCGCGCGCTCGCGGCGGAAGCTCGGGGGAGCAACGGCGATGATGCCCTTCTTGCCGGCAGGAACCTTCGCAGCATCGGCCGCAGATATCTTTGCCGCCTTGGCGGGCACAGCCTTCGGCGCGGCCTTTTTCTTCGGCGCGGCTTTGGCTGGGGTCTTGGCGGAGGGGTCCCGAATCATGGCCGGGATCGTGCGCCAGGGGGCTTCGCCAGCGCAACCGGGAACCCACGATATTCCCGTTATTCAGGCCGCCCGCCCTACTCCGCCAGATGCACCCGCCGGTCCTCGCCCACCTCGATGCCGGGTGCGACCACGACTTCCCAGACATGTGCATCGGGATCGGCAAAATAGCCGCAATAGCCGCCGTAATCGGTCGCGTGCGCCGCCTTCAGCAAGGTGGCCCCCTTCTCGACGGCGAATGCCAGCACCTCGTCGACCTCCTCGCGGGTCACGCAATTCCAGGCAAGCGTCATGCCGCGAAAGGTCGTGGGCCTCGGCTGGTCCTCCGAGGACGCGTCTGCGGCGAGCCGATCCCAGTGATAAAGCGCTAGCACCGGACCGCCGGTGTCGTAGAACGCAACCGCCTCGCCGGTCTCCTTCAGCCGGCGCGAGAAACCGAGCGCGTCGTAGAAGGCGATGCTGGCGCGGATGTCGTTCACACCGAGCGTGATGACGGTCAGCCGCGGCACCGGCACCGCGAGTTCCTTGAGCATGCGACACCTCTTGCACGTGTCCGCTCAAAACAGGCTGAGCTGATCACCGTTCCGCTTCGGCCGCGCAAAGTGATCAATGGTCAGCTTGGAGCGCCGCTTGTTGAGGCCGAGCCTCTCGCAGGCGATCTCGAAGCGGCGGCCGATGGTCCAAGCCATCGGTCCGGTGCCCTTCATCCGCTCGCCCCATTTGGCGTCGTAGTCGCGCCCGCCCCGCATGTCGCGGATCAGGGTGAAGACGTGACGATAGCGGTCCGGATAGTTCGCCATCAGCCATTCGCGGAAGAGATCGCGCACCTCCAGTGGCAGCCGCAGCAGCACATAGGCAGCCTCCTTGACCCCGGCATGGGCGGCGGCGTCGAGGATGCGCTCGATCTCGGAATCGTTCAGCGCAGGGATCACGGGCGCGACCATCACCGTGGTGGGAATGCCGGCGTCCGAGAGCTGCTTCAGCGCCTCCAGCCGTTTCGGCGGCGTCGAGGCCCGCGGCTCCATCGTGCGCGCCAGCTTCGGATCGAGCGAGGTGACCGAGATCGCGACCTTGGCGAGGTTGCGCTTGGCCATCCGCTGGAGAATGTCGATGTCGCGCAGCACCAGCGCCGACTTGGTGACGATGCCGACGGGATGCCCTGCGCGCTCCAGCACTTCCAAAATGCCGCGCATGATCTTGCGCTCGCGCTCGATCGGCTGGTAGGGATCGGTGTTGGTGCCGATCGCGATCATCCGCGGCTCGTAGCCGGGAGCCGCAAGCTCCTTCTCGAGCAGCGAAGGCGCCTCGGGCTTCACGAACAGTTTTGACTCGAAGTCGAGCCCCGGCGACAGGCCGAGATAGGCGTGGGTCGGCCGCGCGAAGCAATAGACGCAGCCGTGCTCGCAGCCGCGATAGGGATTGATCGAGCGGTCGAAACCGATGTCGGGGGAATCGTTGCGTGTGATCACCTTGCGCGAGGTGTCGACGGCGACACTCGTCTTGAACGGCGGCAGCTCGTCGAGGCTCTGCCAGCCGTCGTCGAAAGCGACCCGCGCCTCGGCCTCGTAACGGCCGCTGGCGTTGGACTGCGCGCCCCGCCCTCGCCGTCGCGCGCGGTCGATGGCGACGCCAAGCTCGGGGAAATCTGAAGGCGCACCCGCCGGCTCGGAGGGCGCCGTGACCGGCGGGTGCTTGAGAGCATGAGAGGATGCTGGACTCATGCAGCCAAGATAGCACGACATAGGAACAAATCAAGAACACAAACCAAAAACGTGAAAACAACCCCATGCACAGTAGAGCTGCCCAAACTTCGCGCGCCTGCCTTTGACCTCACGCAACACAGCCGTCACGACCATCCCGTTTCATGCCCGACGGATCGATCGCCCCGGAACCGGGTTGGTGACGATCGCGAAGTGAAGGTCGGCAGGAACATGACAATCCAACAAAAAACGGCCGAAGCGAGCAGCGACCTCGATCTGCTCGATCGCTATTGGCGCGCCGCCAACTACCTCTCGGTCGGGCAAATCTACCTGCTCGACAATCCGCTGCTGCGCGAGCCGCTGCGGCCCGAGCACATCAAGCCGCGTCTGCTCGGACATTGGGGCACGACGCCGGGGCTGAACTTCATCTATGCCCATCTCAACCGCGTCATCCGCGCGCTCGATGTCAGCGTGATCTATGTCTGCGGTCCCGGCCATGGCGGTCCGGGCATGGTCGCCAACACCTATCTCGAAGGCAGCTACAGCGACATCTATCCCGAGATCGCGCGCGATGCGGATGGATTGCGCAAGCTGTTTCGGCAGTTCTCCTTCCCCGGCGGCATCCCGAGCCACGCGGCGCCGGAAACGCCGGGCTCGATCCACGAGGGCGGCGAGCTCGGCTATGCGCTGGTGCACGCCTATGGCGCCGCATTCGACAACCCGGATTTGATTGTCGCCTGCGTGGTCGGCGACGGCGAGGCCGAGACCGGGCCGCTCGCTGCGTCCTGGCACTCCAACAAGTTCCTGAACCCTGCCCATGACGGGGCGGTGCTGCCGATCCTGCATCTCAACGGCTACAAGATCGCGGGCCCCACCGTGCTCGGACGGATGCAGGACGCGGAGATCCGCGACCTCTTCCGCGGGTTCGGCCACGAGCCGCTGTTCGTCAGCGGCGACGATCCCAAATTGATGCACCAGGCCATGGCCGATGCGCTCGACGTTGCATTCGCCAGCATCCGCTCGATCCAGCAACATGCCCGCGACGGCCGCACAACCGTCGAGCGGCCGCGCTGGCCGATGATCGTGCTGCGCAGCCCCAAGGGCTGGACCGGCCCGAAGGAGGTCGACGGCAAGAAGGTGGAGGGCTTCTGGCGCGCGCATCAGGTGCCAGTCGCAGGCTGCCGCGAGAACCCGGAGCATCTCAAGGTGCTCGAAGACTGGATGCGCAGTTACGAGCCGGAAAAGCTGTTCGATGGCAACGGCGCGCTCGTTGCCGAGCTTCAGGCGCTTGCGCCCGAAGGCGTCAGGCGCATGGGCGCCAATCCGCATGCCAATGGCGGCGTGCTGAAGAAGGAGCTGAAGCTGCCCGACTTCCGCAGCTTCGCGATCGAGGTGACGCAGCCCGGCGAAGTCGTTGCGGAAGCGACGCGCGAGCTCGGCAAATTCCTGCGCGATGTCATCCGCCTCAACGCGAAGGAGCGCAACTTCCGCATCATGGGCCCGGACGAGACGGCATCGAACCGGCTCGACGCCGTGTTCGAAGCCACCGAACGCGTCTGGATGGAGCCCACCGAGCCTTACGACGTGCACCTCGCCCAGGACGGCCGCGTCATGGAGGTGCTGAGCGAGCATCTCTGCCAGGGCTGGCTGGAGGGCTATCTGCTCACCGGACGGCACGGCTTCTTCTCCTGCTACGAGGCCTTCATCCACATCGTGGATTCCATGTTCAACCAACACGCCAAATGGCTGAAGGTGACGCGGGAGCTGCCGTGGCGGCGTCCGATCGCCTCGCTCAATTATCTGCTGACCTCGCATGTCTGGCGCCAGGACCATAACGGCTTCAGCCATCAGGACCCCGGTTTCGTCGATCTCGTCGCCAACAAGAAGGCCGACATCGTCCGCATCTACTTCCCGCCGGACGCCAATACGCTGCTGTGGATCGCCGACCACTGCCTGCGGACCTATAACCGCATCAACGTAATCGTCGCCGGCAAGCAGCCAGCGCCGCAATGGCTGTCGATGCAGGACGCGGCGACGCATTGCGATGCCGGCATCGGCATCTGGACCTGGGCGGGCACGGAGGACGGAAAGGGCGAGCCCGACGTCGTCATGGCCTGCGCCGGCGACGTGCCGACGCTGGAGACGCTCGCTGCCGTCGACCTCCTACGCAAGGCGCTGCCGGACTTGAAGATCCGCGTCGTCAACGTCGTCGACCTCATGACGCTGCAGCCGAGGGAGCAGCATCCGCACGGCCTGTCCGACCGCGACTTCGACAGCCTGTTCACGCGCGACAAGCCTGTGATCTTTGCCTATCACGGCTATCCCTATCTCATTCACCGGCTGACGTATAATCGCACCAACCATGCCGGCATGCATGTGCGCGGCTTTGCCGAGGAGGGCACCACGACGACGCCCTTCGACATGGTCGTGCTCAACGAACTCGACCGCTACCACCTCGCGATCGAGGCGATCGAACGCGTGCCGGGACTGGCGACCAAGGCCGCTCAGGTGAAGCAGCAATTCCGCGACAGACTGATCGAACACTCCCGTTATGTCCGCGAGCACGGTGAAGACATGCCTGAGATTCGTGACTGGGTCTGGCAAAACAGCGCCGGCGGCAACACGCCGGCCGAGGCCGGCGATTAGCGATGTCGGACACGGTCCTCGTCCTCAACGCGGGATCGTCGAGCATCAAGTTCGGCCTGTTCGATGTCGCGGCGGCCGAGCCTGCCCTGCTCTGCAAGGGCCTGCTCGACGAGCACGAGGCCAAACCCCGGCTGGTGGTGAAGGGCCCCACGGGCGAAGACCTGTTCGAGACAAGCAATCAGGCGCCTGACGGAGCCCGCGGCCATCTGTTCGCGGACGTGCTCACCTTCATCGAGGACCGGTTCGGTGGACGCAGCCTGCGGGCCATCGGCCATCGCATCGTCCACGGCGGGCCGGATTATTCAGGCCCGGAGGTCCTGACAGACGACATCATTGCGAAACTGGAGGCCTTGACGCCGCTGGCGCCGCTGCACCAGCCGCGCTGCCTCGCGCCGGTGCGCACACTGGCGGCGATCCGGCCCGGGCTGACGCAGATCGCGTGTTTCGACACCGCCTTCCATCACGGCCTCGCGCCGCCGGCGAGCCGCTTCGCCATTCCCCGGCGATTCGAGGCGCGTGGGATCAGGCGCTACGGCTTTCACGGCCTCTCGTTCGAATATGTCGCGGGACGCCTGGCCGAGGTCGCGCCGGAGCTCGTGGCCAAGCGCACTGTCATCGCGCATCTCGGCAATGGCGCCAGCCTCTGCGCCCTGCGCGATGGCCACAGCATCGACACCACGATGGGGCTGACGCCGCTCGACGGCCTCGTGATGGGCACGCGCTGCGGTGCGATCGATCCGGGCGTGCTGCTCTATCTGCAACAGCACGAGAACATGTCGGTCGAGAATGTCCAGCACCTGCTCTATCACGAGTCAGGCCTGTTCGGCGTCTCAGGGATATCCGCCGACATGCGCACGCTGCTGGCGAGCCGCGAGGCTGCGGCGCGTGAGGCCGTCGACCTCTTCACGTTCCGTGCGGCGCAGCAGGTCGCGATGATGGCGACCACGCTCGGCGGCCTGGACTGCCTGATCTTCACCGGTAGCATCGGCGAGCACGCCAAGGAGATCCGCGGCGCGATCGGCGAGCGTCTCGCCTGGATGGGCGCGCGCATCGACGCCGCAAGCAACGATGCCGCGCGCGAGCGCATCAACGGCAACGACAGCATGGTCGAGGTCTTCGTCATCCCCACCAACGAAGAGATGATGATCGCGCGCCATTGCGCGGCTCTGATCTAGGGCGTTATCCCGTTGCGAAAACACCCTCTCCGCAAGCGGGAGAGGGAGTGCACTCACGTTATAGCAATCAAACCTGATCTCATCATGCTTAGTGACCGCGGCCGGTCAGGAGCTGAAAAGTCCCCATCGCGACCTCGATCAGGATCAGCACCACGACGGCGATCTCCAGGCGGAGCGAGCGCTGGGTGTCGATGATATCGGTCAGCGCGTTGGCGGTCTCCGACACCGCGGCAAGCTTGCGCTCGAGCGTGTCGAGGCGCTCCTTCAGTTCGTATTCGTCCTCCAGGCGCGAATAGAGCCGGTCGAGCTCGGGCTTCTCCCAGAGCACGTCGGGCTTCTCGGCGACCGCGACGCGGCCGGCGACCCGCTGCTGCACCAGCAGCGCGTTGCCGATCAATTGCAGGATGCCCTTGCGCCGTTGCGGCGTGCGACCGCGCTCGGCGAGCTCCCGTGCAAACGGCTCGATCACGTCGAACACCGCGGCGACGCGGCGCTCATCGCGCGCCAGCGACGTGCTTTTGGCGAGTGCGTCCGCAACCAGCAGCAGCCGGTCGTCGGAGAACTTGGCGAGGCAGATCGGCCCGCCCGGCTGGATCGTCTCGCCGGCTTCCTCGTTGCAGAGCTGCGCCTGCGCGATCTCCTCCTCGTAGGGGCTGAACTCTCCGGTCACGCGCGATCTCAGGTTGTCGACGAGGACCTTCTCCTCCGACGGCAACAGCCCGATCAGCACGACGACGCCGTAGCGAAAGATCACGGCAAGGCCGGCATGAACGCGGAAGGCGGCCGGCGTCGAGGACACCAGCGTGCCGATCTCGAGGCCAGACGCGTTGATGCGGTCGCCCAGCATCAGCGCCCGGATCCGCAAGGTCGGCGCGCCCTCCTGCTTCGGCGATGTTGGCGCGGTGCCAACGGCGAGGTGATCGGCGTTCATGCAAGGTCTCTCCCGGGCAGCGAAACGTCGCCACGAAGCATTCGGGGTTAATACCGTCAGGATCGGCTTGTGCCGAAACATTCGGCAATATTACCAGCCCGCGCCTGGCACATCTGGCCGCGATGAACTCGCGGCAGTTTACCATCGCACGCCGAAGCCCCTTCCGAAAGTTGCACTCGGCAGCGCGACGGGTTTATGACAACATCATGCAACGCTACGCTTCTCCCGAAGTGCGGAAACTGAAGCCTCAATCATGCTGAGCGTCATCATTCCGACCGAAGGTGTCGAGCAGACGGCGGTCGCAACCCTGGCCGCGCTAGTGCCCGGCGCCACAGCCGGCGTAATCCGGGAAGTGCTTCTGGTCGACGGCACGCGCAACGGCGTCATCGAGCGCGTTGCCGACGTCGCGGGCTGCCGTTTCATCGGCTTCGAAGGGCATTCGCAAGGCGCTGCGCTCGCTGCCGGCGCGCGCCAGGCCCGATCGCCCTGGCTGATGTTCCTGCCTGCCGGCGCGGTGCTGGAAACGGGCTGGATCGAGGAAACGACCCAGTTCATCCAAGCCGTCGCCACCAGCGGCCGGGATCGTGCCGCGGTGTTCCGCTATGCCCGCTCGCCTTACGCAAATACCGCAGTGCGCGACGTTCTCTGGGCGGTGGCGCGCAGGCTCGTCGGTCCGCTCGGCGATCAAGGGCTGCTGATCGCGCGCGATCATTACGACCGGATCGGCGGCTACCCGCCCCACGCCCGGCATTCCGAGGCGCGGCTGCTCCGGCGGCTCGGCCGGTCGTCCCGGACCATGCTGCGCAGCCGGATTGTCATGGTCGGCTGAAGCGCCGAGATACTTGCCAACGTCAATCAATTAATTGACAATGGCAAATATCGAGGTGATCCCATGCTATCGAAAGCTTTGCCGTCAAGCGCCGTGGCCGAACAGGCTGCCGACGACCACGTCGCAGCGGTTCGCGCCTTCAACCGCTTCTACACCCGCAAGCTCGGTGTGCTCGACCAGCACCTCGGCAAGAGTCCGTTCTCGCTCAGCGAGGCACGGGTGCTCTACGAGCTCGCCCATCGCGACGACCTTGCCGCAAAAGAGATCGGACACGAGCTCGGTCTCGATCCCGGCTATCTCAGCCGCATCGTCCAGAGCTTCGACGAGAAGGGGCTGATCACGCGAAAGCCGCTGCCCGCGGACCGCAGGCAGTACCAGCTCAGCCTGACCGCCAAAGGCCGGCAGGCTTTCGCCAAGCTGAACCTGGACTCGCAAAACGAGGTCGCCGCGATGCTGGCTCAGCTTTCGCCTGGCGATGCGACCCGGCTCACGCAGGCGATGGCCACGATCGAGGCCGTGCTGGAGCAACGCCGAAGCTCGCCCGCCTCTTTCATGCTGCGCAGCCATCGCGTCGGCGACATGGGCTGGGTGATCTCCCGCCAGGGCGCCGCCTATGCTGCGGACTACAATTGGGACATCAGTTACGAGGCGCTGGTCGCCGAGATCTGCGCACAGTTCATCAGGAATTACGACGCCGCGCGCGAGCACTGCTGGATCGCGGAGGTCGGTGGCGAGCCGGTCGGCTCGGTGTTCCTGGTCAAGGCCACGGACGAGATCGCCAAACTCCGCCTGTTGCAGGTTGAGAAGAAAGCACGGGGCCTCGGCGTCGGCCGCGCCCTCGTCGAGCAATGCATCCAGGGCGCCCGCGAGCGCGGCTACAGCAAGATGACGCTGTGGACGCAGAGCATTTTGGTGGCTGCGCGCGGGATTTATCAAAGCGCGGGATTCAAGCTGGTCGCGACGGAGCCGCATCACAGCTTCGGTGCCGACCTGGTCGGCGAGACGTGGGAGCTGGATCTCTGATCTCGCAGCGAGCGAGATGCGCGTTGCTGCGCCCTCTCCCCTTGCGAGAGAGGGCATATCAACTAGCAAACGCAAGCTCGCTTGGGTGAGGGGTATGTCTCCACAAGCATTGGTGCGCGCGGAGAGAACCCCTCATCCGGCGCTTCGCGCCACCTTCTCCCACAAGGGGTGAAGGGAAGAAAAGCAAGAACTCACACCGTCGCGCCCTGCGCCTTCGGCCGGCGCAGATGCTCGTCCAGCCGCGGCATGATCTCGACGAAATTGCAGGGGCGCGTGCGGTAGTCGAGCTGAGCCGCCAGGATGCCGTCCCAGCCGTCGCGGCAGGCGCCGGGCGAGCCCGGCAGGCAGAAGATGTAGGTCGCGCCCGCGACGCCCGCGGTGGCGCGACTCTGGATCGTCGACGCCCCGATCTTGGCGTGGCTCAGCATGTGGAAGGCGATCGAGAAGCCGTCCATGCGCTTCTCGAACAGCGGCTCGATCGCCTCGGGCGTGACGTCGCGCCCGGTAAAGCCGGTGCCGCCGGTGGTGATGACGACGTCGATGCCGCTATCGGCGATCCAGCGGCGGATCACAGCGCGGATCGCCTCGACATCATCGGTGACGATCTCGCGCGCGGCAAGATGATGACCCGCAGCGGTGAGACGATCGGCGAGGGTCTGACCGGACTTGTCGTCCGCAAGCGCGCGCGTGTCGGACACCGTGAGCACCGCAATGTTGAGCGGGATGAATTGTTTGGATTCGTCGATGGAGGCCATTCTTCACCCTCGCTCGTCTTTCCGGGGCTGACGCGTTACAACGCCCCCGCACCGAACGTGTTGCAGGCCTGGACCGTGCCCTGCTGGTACCCGATCATGAACCATTGCTTGCGCTGCGCCGCCGAGCCGTGGGTGAAGGAGTCGGGTACCACACGGCCGGTGGCCTGGCGTTGCAGCGTGTCGTCGCCGATCGCGCTTGCCGTGGTCAGCGCGGCCTCGATGTCGCCGGGCTCGAGGAAGTTCGGACGCTTCTTCGCCTCACGGTTGACCCAGACGCCGGACAGACAATCGGCCTGCAACTCCACCTTGACCTGGAGCGCATTGGCCTCGGCCTTCGAGCCGACCTGCTGCTGCAGCCGCGTCACGCGCGGAATGATGCCGAGCAGGTTCTGGATGTGATGGCCGACCTCGTGCGCGATGATGTAGGCGGTGGTGAAATTGCACGCCGACTTGCCGGAGCAGCCGCGAAAGCGGGTCTCGACCTCGCGGAAGAAGGCGGTGTCGAGGAAGATGGTCCGATCGGGCGGACAATAGAACGGCCCCATGGCCGACTGCGCCATGCCGCAGCGGCCGCCATTGGTGGCGTTGCGGAACAGCACGATCTTCGGACCGGTGTACGACTGGCCGTTGGCCTGGAAGATCTCGCTCCAGCGATCGTCGAGCTCGCCGAGGATGCCGGAGATCATGCTGCCCATCTCGTCGGTCGGCGCGCCGCGCTTGCCGGAGGAGGCCTGACGATCGGTCTGATAGGTCGGCGCATGGCCGCCGCCGGAGAGGATCTCGGCGCCGCCGATCAGGATGCGGGGATCGATGCCGAAGGCGTAGCCGACCAGGCCGAGGATGATGATGGTGCCGATGCCAAGCCCGCCACCGCCCATCGGCAGGCCGAACCCGCCGCCTCCACCGCCGCCAAAGCCACCACCTTCGTCGCGACGATCCTCGATGTCGTCGCTGCGGCGGAAGTCATCGTAGCGCATGGCGGCCTTTCCTCTGGGGTCCCTGATTCAAGTTTCGACGGCGCACAGAAACGCGAAAGCTCAACGCGCCACATACGTAAAATTTCCGTTGCTTTTATCAATATCGTGGCCGGCAAAAATTGCCTAGTGCGACAGCCTGTCGATGCCAGCAAATTTTTCCGAGGACCGAGCAGTTTTTTCCGAGAGAAATTTACAGCCTTTTTCCCGCCACGATCGCTCCAGCGAACCGCGCAAGTACGAAATGCACTGTAAAACAAGGCGAATGCGCGCAGCAATGTGTGCGCGAACGATGATGCGAGGAGCGCTCACGAAAGCGGCGGGTTAAGTCGATTTTTACTTTGCCCCTTCAATGTAACGGCCAGTCGGTTGTTTGGTCCCGCGTCGCCGACAGCGTCGCCTGAGTCAGAGTTCTTGAGTCATGGTAGAGTCGCGTCGCGGGGCGTCTGCAAGGGCGCCCCGCACAAATTTTGAGTCCCCTTCGCATCGCATCATCGTCGGCGATTGCGTCGCCGAGATGTCGAAGCTGCAGGCAGGCAGCGTCGACCTGGTGTTCGCCGATCCGCCCTACAATCTGCAGCTCAAGGGCGACCTCAAGCGTCCCGACGAATCCCATGTCGATGCCGTCAACGACGACTGGGACAAGTTCGATTCGTTTGCCGCCTACGACGACTTCACCCGCGCCTGGCTGCTCGCCGCACGCCGCGCCATGAAGCCGTCGGCGACGATCTGGGTGATCGGCTCCTATCACAACATCTTCCGCGTCGGCGCCATCATGCAGGACCTCGGCTTCTGGCTGCTGAACGACATCGTCTGGCGCAAGACCAATCCGATGCCGAATTTCCGCGGCCGCCGCTTCACCAACGCGCACGAAACCATGATCTGGGCCGCGCGTGACGAAAAAGCCAAGGGCTACACGTTCAACTACGAGGCGCTGAAAGCGGCCAACGAGGACGTGCAGGCGCGGTCCGACTGGCTGATCCCGCTCTGCACCGGCGAGGAGCGCCTCAAGGGCGCCGACGGCAAGAAAGTGCATCCGACGCAGAAGCCGGAAGGCCTGCTGGCGCGCGTGCTGCTGTCCTCGTCCAAGCCCGGCGATCTCGTCATCGACCCGTTCAACGGCACCGGCACCACCGGCGCGGTCGCCAAGCGCCTCGGCCGCTCCTATGTCGGCTTCGAGCGCGACAAGACCTACGCCAGGGCGGCCGAGGCGCGCATCGCCAAGGTCGAACCGTTGCCGGAAGAAAGCCTTGCCCCGTTCATGACCGCGCGCGAGGCGCCGCGCGTTGCGTTCTCCGAGCTGATCGAGCGCGGCATGATCATGCCCGGCACCAAGCTGTTCGACGCCAAGAAGAAGTTAGGGGCGCTGGTGCGCGCCGACGGCGCCATCATGCTTGGCGACAAGGTCGGCTCGATCCACCGGATCGGCGCGGTGGCGCAAGGCGCGCAGGCCTGCAACGGCTGGACCTTCTGGCACGTCGAGACCAAGAAGGGCCTCAAGCTGATCGACGAGCTCCGCGCCGAGATCCGCGCGGGAATGGCGGCGGAGTAGTTTCCTCTCCTAAGTCATTCCGGGACGCGCGCAAAGCGCGCGAGCCCGGAATCCATCCAACAGCGTCCCATGCCGCCCAATGGATTCCGGGCTCGCGCTTCGCGCGCCCCGGAATGACGTCCGCGTGAGTTGAAAGCCGCGCCAACCAGGACTAGACTCGCCCCCATCAGCCTCCGTCCTGACCGGCCTGCTCCCATGCGACGACAGTCCGAGACATTGCTGCTGGTGCCGCTGCTGCCGATCTTCCTGATCGGCATGTTTCCGATGTTCCTGATCGCGCTGCTCGGATTCTTCGGCCTGGCGCTGTTCGGTGTGCTCGTGATCTGCGTCGGGCTCGCCAGCAGCAACGAGGCGCACGATACTTTCAACCACGACGTCATCGTTCACGGCTATGCGCGCGGGTCGGAGCGCGCGGCGCGGGCCTCGGACATGCATCTCGCCGCGCGGCTCGGCCTGCGGCTGGAGGCCGTGGGCGCGGCCATGGTCGTCGCGGCGGCAATCGGCCTCTGTTACGCCGCCTGATCTGCGTACCGCGCAGACACCGCCCGGCAAACTCGCCGGTTGCTCTCTCGGGCGAGGTTCAGGCAAGACAGGCTCGCCCAACGAGGCCGCGGCCGCGCGCGGCAATATAGACACCGGGGAGATGCTTGATGCTCAAGTTCTATTTCAATGGATCACCGAACCCGACCAAGGTCGCGCTCTATCTCGAAGAATCCGGCCTGCCGTTCGAGCCGGTGAAGATCGACACCCGCAAGGGCGAGCAGTTCACGCCGGAATTCCTCAAGATCAATCCGAACGGCAAGGTGCCGGCGATCGACGATGGCGGCACCATCGTGTTCGATTCGAACGCCATCCTGCTCTATCTCGCCGAGAAGACCGGCAAATTCCTCCCAACCAACCGCGCCGAGCTCTTGTCCTGGCTGATGTTCGTCGCGAGCGGCGTCGGGCCGTTTTCGGGTCAGGCCGTGCACTTCAAGCATTTTGCGCCGAAGGACCAGAACCACGACTACGCCCATAACCGCTATCAGTACGAGACCGACCGCCACTACAAGATCCTCGACGCTCACCTGAAGGACCGCCGCTACATGGTCGGCGACAGCTATTCGATCGTCGACATGGCGCTGTGGGGCTGGGCGCGGATGGTGCCGTTCAAGCTCGGCGACGACGCCTTTGCGCGATACCCGAATGTGAAGCGGCTGGTCGACGAGATCTCGGCGCGCCCGGCGGCGGCGCGCGCGGTCGCCCTGAAGGACAAGTTCACCTTCAAGGCGGAGATGGACGACGAAGCGCGAGCCAACATGTTCAAGCACATGACCACCAAGGTGGCTTGATCGCGCCGCTGTTCGAGGCCACGCGCATCCGCGTGGCCTCTTGCTTTCAAGACGTCAGGCAGCGTGGACCGAGCTCAGGAACTTGGCGACTTCCTGCTTCAACCGGTTGCTGTCGGCCGACAGCGAGCGCGCCGCCGACAACACCTGCGAGGAGGCCGAGCCGGTCTCGGAGGCGCCGCGCTGCACGTCGCCGATGTTGGACGAGACGAGCTGCGTGCCCTGGGCCGCCTGCTGGACGTTGCGGGATATCTCCTGCGTCGCCGCGCCCTGCTGCTCCACGGCCGCGGCGACCGTTGAGGCGATCTCCGACAGCCGCTCGATGGTGCCGCTGATCTCCCGGATCGAGCCGACCGACTCCTCGGTCGCGGCCTGGATGCCGGAGACCTGCTGGGCGATCTCGCCGGTGGCCCTGGCCGTCTGCTCGGCGAGCGCCTTGACCTCGGTAGCGACCACGGCAAAGCCGCGGCCGGCTTCGCCCGCGCGCGCCGCCTCGATCGTGGCGTTCAGCGCCAAGAGGTTGGTCTGGCCGGCAATGGTGCTGATCAGCTCGACCACGTCGCCGATCCGCGCGGCGGCCTTGGAGAGCGCGCCGACGCGCTCGTTGGTCCGGCTCGCCTGACCGACAGCCTCGGTGGCGATGCGGGCGGATTCCTGCACCTGGCGGGCGATCTCGGAGACCGAGGAGGAGAGCTCCTCGGTTGCAGAGGCGACCGCCTGCACATTGGCCGAGGCCTCCTGCGAAGCGCTGGCGACCTCCGTCGAGAGGTCCTGGGCGCGCGCGGCAGTCGTCGTCAACGTGCCGGCGGAGGCTTCGAGCTCGCCCGATGCCGACGACACCGTGTTGACGATCTCGCCGACGGCCTGCTCGAACTGATCGGCGAGCCTGGCCATGTCTTTCCTGCGGTTCTCGGCCTGCCGCGCCTCGAGTTCGGCCTGCTCGGCGCGCATGCTCTCGGTCTCGATCATGTTGTCCTTGAAGACCTGGATCGCCTTGGCCATGTCGCCGATCTCGTCGGCCCTGCCGCGGCCGGGAATCTCGACCTCGAGATTGCCGCCGGCAAGCCGCCCCATCGCCTGCGTCATCGAGGTCAGCGGACCGACGATGCTGCGGGCGATGAGGAAGGCGACGATGCCTCCGAACAGGATGGCAAGGCCGCCGGCGATCTCCTGCACGGTCGTCGTTCCCGCGATCACGGCCTCGGCGGTGGTGCGCGATGCCTGGTAGTCCTCCTTCAGCGTCGTTTCCGCCACCTTGAGCTTGCCGATGCTGTCGACGATGAGGGGCGCGAGGCTCTTGTGGTAGATCTCGTCCGCTTTAAGCATCGCTGCGGAGGTCGTCTCGAACGCCGTCTTGTAGGTTTCAAGCGAGGTCTTCACCGGCGCCAGCGTGGCGCGCAACGCCGCCGCCTGCGGGCTCTTTTCGAGTGCCCCGAGCCGTTGTAATGCCCTGTCGATGCTCGCCCTGAAGGTCGCAGGGCCCTGCGCATCGCGAAGGGCCAGAAAACGCCAATTTACGATCCTCACGAGCAGGATTCGGGATTCGAGATCGGCGACGAGGGAAGCGGTATCTTCATCGACGGCGGCGCGCGCCACGTCGACGAGCTTGTTCGTCTTGGTGGCCAGGTCCTCGCCACTCGGCAGCAGCGTCGCCTTTCCCGTTCTCGTCTCGTTGACGGCGTCGCCGAGATTGTCACGCAGGCGCCGCATTTTCGCGATCTCGTCGATCAGGCCGTTGTAGAGCGCGCGCCGCTCCTCGGAGAGCGCCCCCTGAGCGCCGATCCGGAGCAGCTCGCTCGCCGCGGTCTCGCGCTCTTGCGCTTCCTTCATTGCGGACTCGTTGCCGTCGTAGACGTAGCGCAAATTGGCCCGCTGAATCGCCTGCAGATGGGCCGATATTTCCAGCACCCGCGCCGTGCTGTCCGAGAGGGCGGATTGTCTTGCGACCTGATCCTGCACATCCCGCAAATTCCAGACGGCAACCACCGCCATCACGACACCCACCGCCACCAGGGCCATGAAGCCTGCGTACAGGCGTCCCCTGATCCGCAAACGAAATTTCGGCATTCCCACTGTCCACCCAGATGCATGTGAATTCGAGGGGCCGAACGACTCCGGCGATCGTCACGGCCACTCCGGCAGCCGCACGCCGCGCCCTGGCGGCCTACGCTGCACCGCGACACAATGGGGGACACTTCTTAATTGAACCTTCAAATTCCTCGCGCGCCCGGTCTCGACCTGCACCAAATCTGCTGATTTTGGCGGCAGCTATGCAAAGCCGCATGCGAATCCGCTGTGCCATGCACGCCGATGCATGCTGTTCGTCAGGGGATGCCTATTGGGCGCCGGCCTGCTGCAATTTGCCGAGTGCATTTTCGACCACTTCCAGCGTGTAGGGCTTCTGGACCACCGGCGCGGAGGCCAATGGCTCGGGGATCGGCGCGCGCTCGCCATAGCCGGTCGCGAAGATGAAGGGCACCCCGATCTCCTTCAGCTTCTGCGCCACCTTGATGCTGCTCTCGCTGCCGAGATTGAGGTCGAGCAGGGCAAAGCTCGGCCGCGAACGCTCGATCGAGCGCAGTGCCTGGTCGACGGTTGCGGCGGTGTCGACGTGGCGGGCGCCGAGGTCGAGCAGGATGACCTCCGCGGCCATCGCGATGATCAGGTTGTCCTCCACGATCAGGGCCGTGTCGGAAATCCGTGGACGGGCAGATTGCTGCTCCTCGATACGGATGGCGGCTCCCGCGATGGATGGGACGAGCTGGACGAAGTTGGGCGGAATGACGAACTTCGCCTGGACGCCCAGGAGGTCGAAACGGATCTCGGCATCGCCCTTGAGATCGAACGGCACCGACCGCTCGATGATGGTGGTGCCGAAGCCGCGCCGCGACGGCGGCTGCACGGGCGGACCGCCGCTCTCCTTCCACTCGATGACGAGGCTGGAAGACGGGTCGAGGCGCCAGACCACCTCGACACTGCCGGTGGAATCGGCAAGCGCGCCGTACTTGGCGGAATTGGTCATCATCTCATGAACGACGAGCGCCAGCGTCGCGAACGCCTTTGGATCGAGCGCGACGTCCGGACCGCCCATCTTCACCCGGTCTGCGCGCGCACCGAGATAGGCGCCGGCCTCGGACTCGACCAGGGTGCGGAGCGCGACGGGTGCCCAGTTCAGGTTCGTGATCTGGTCGTGGGCGCGCGCGAGGGCCTGGATGCGGCCGCCGAGCACGCTGGCGAACTCCTCGATGCCGGTCGCAGTCTCCTTGCTCTGCGCCACCAGGGCGCGCACGAGGCTCAGGATGTTGCGGACGCGATGATTGAGCTCGGCGATCATCAGTTCCTGCCGCTCCTGTGCCCCGCGGCGCTCGCGCGCGGCGAGGTCGGACAGTTGCAGGATCACCTCCAGCAGCGTGACGCGCAGGCTCTCGGCGATGCGGATATCGGCCGCCGACCACGGCTTCGACTGCCCCGCCACGGTTTCCTGCCATAGCTCGAAGCTCTTGCGCGGGGTGAGGCGCGGCCCGTGCGGCCCTTCGTCGTAGACCTTGTTGGGATCGGCGGCCCATTTCACCGATCGCGTGACTTCGCGGCGGAAGAAGATCAGGCAATCGCGCGGCGTGCGCGAGATCGGGATGGCGAGAAAGCCCGCCGCGCGGTCACGGAAGGCCTGGCCGGCGGCGTAGACCTGGGCGATCTCGGCGCTGGCGAAGATCCGGCCCGGCGAAGTCCGGTTGATGAAGGCGACGAGATCCTTCACCTCGTCTTCGGTCGGGGTCTCGCCCTCGAGCGCGATGGTATTATCGGACCAGACTGCGACACCGTCGCACTCGATCATCTTGCGGTAGTCGCCCAGGAAATCGACGATCGCCCGCCGGCTGTGGTCGTGCGAGGCCGCGATCTCGATCAATCGCTCCTGGACCTGATGCGCGCGGGCCTCATAGGCGACGTCACCCTCGCGCTCGCGGCCTTCCACGATCCACGAGAACATCTGACCGAACAGCTCGGAGGCCGTGCGTTTGTCGAACGAAATGTAACGCGGCGAATAATGGTGGCAGGCAAACAGACCCCACAGCTTGCCGTCGCGCAGGATCGACACCGACATGGAGGCGGCAACGCCCATGTTGCGCAGATATTCGATGTGGATCGGCGACACCGAGCGCAGCACGCTCATCGACAGGTCGAGCAGTCCCGCATTATGCGTGGCCGTGGACATCAGCGCGGCAGGCCGCGCGTCGACGTCGGCGATGATGCGCAGCCAGTTGCGCTGATAGAGCGCGCGCGCCTGCCTTGGGATGTCGGAGGCGGGGTAACGCAGACCGAAAAAGGATTCGAGCCCGGACTCCGCCGTCTCGGCGATCACCTCGCCGGACCCGTCCGGGTGAAACTGATAGACCATGACGCGGTCGAAGCCGGTCAGCACCTTGAGCTGACGCGCCGCCTCGCGCGCAAGATCGGCCATTCCGCGCGTCTTGCGGATCCGTTCGAGCATCAAGCGCACGAGCTCGCCGGAATTGACGCCGGGCTCGTGGACGCTCGGCTCCGCCTCGATGATCAGATAGACGCCGGAGAGATGGATCGAAAGATCAAAGGGTGGCTTGCCGGGCTGCAGCTCGACGCCGAACAGGCGCTCGGTCGCATCCGGACCGCCGAGATGATCGACCCGGCTGCGGATCGTTTCGACCGCCGCCTCGGAGATCACGCCCGACAGCGGCCGCTGCAGCAGGTCGGCAACATCCGTTCCAAGAAAGCTCCCGACGTTATCCGAGGCCATGCAGATCGTGAAATCCGAGAGCACGGCCAGCAGGAAGCCAAACGGCTGCACACTGCCGGGAATGTGGATCGGCTCGCGGTCGCAATTGGTGAGATTGACGGCCTGGTTCATGCCCGGTCCGCCGCCTGCTCGAATGCGGCGAAGGCGATGTGGGCCGCCGCGATCGCCTCGTCCTCATCCCAACGCTCGTCGATTGCAAGCTTCGCCAGGAAAGTTTGCCAAAACCGCCTGCCGGTGCCGTGACTGAGATAGGCGACAGCTTCGCAGATGCGCGGATTGGCGGAATCCGCGACCATCTTCAGCAGGAATTTTGCCCCGAGACGGGAGCCTTCGAGCACATACATCGTGCCCACAACGCCGCTGCGCGTCAGTGGGGGCACGGACGCCAGCCGCGGCACCGCGCTGCCGAGGCGCTCGAGATCAGCCAGAATTGCCGCGCTTCGCGACCGCTCAGGCCAGTCCGGGAAAGCGCTGCTGACGTCGGCCTCGACGAGTGCCGTCTCGAGCGGCAGCAAGGCGCCGGCGCTGGCTTGCAGAAAGCGCCGATAGCCGGAGAGCTCGGTCAGATCGAACGCCGATAGCTGCGCGTCGAGGTCGCGGTGCGCGGCCGACGTTGCGTCTCTTAGTCGTTCGCGCAGTCCGGAGAAGCTGCGGCCTCCCTGCGTTGAAACGTCCGAAGCCCCAGCCAGCATGAAATTCCCGAGAACGCAGGTTGCCGCGGGCGCGGCGCGCCCGGCAACCGAGGGAACGCCGGCGGCACGCAATAGTTCCGCCGGCCTTGGCACCGCGAGAGGCGAGACATGGGGGGTCCACTCCGTTCATTTCCGCCGAACCGTCCTTCTGAGCTCGTGCTCGATCTCGCTCCGGGACATCCCGAAATCCTGAAGCTCGCGTTCGGTCATGGCCGCGAGCTGGCAGCGGATCCGAGACCGCTCGTGCCGGGTCTGCATGAGTTCCAGCAGCGCCCGGCAGGCCCGCACAAACATCGCGGGCCGTGACGAACAGGAGCGGCCGGTGGACGCGACCTGATCCAATCTGGTCAGCTCGCTGCCCTGGCGGGAGCTTGCGGAAACGGGCCGAGCGCCTTCTCGGTCAGCACGGAGTCGCAGTACTCGCGAATCTCCTTGATCCTGCCGTCCTCCAGACGAAACACGAGGCAATAATCGTTGTCGTAACGCACGCCCTCGGGCGTGACGTTATCGCCCTTGGCTTCGACCACCACGATGTCGTCATCGGCGATGAAGCGATGGGCGACGGTACGCGTGCGGTCGCGCAGGCGCGTGCGGACATAACCGTGCAGATCCTTGAGGATCGCCTCCTTGCCGGCAAAGGTGCGCGACCAGGAATATTGCCCGGTGACGACCCATTTGGCGTCGTCGGCGAGACTTGCGCTGAACAGGGCGCGGTCGCGCGCGGCGGGATCGGGATTGGCGGCCGCGGCAAAGATATCCTGCAGCAGTTTCTTGTTGGCGCTCGCGTTCATGGCGGCATCTCCTCGTGGTGACAACGCCGAGATCATCGCCGGGCCAACGTCATTCTTCAAATCGATATGAAATATGATATCTATTCACCTCATGAATTTGAAAACGCTCGACCTCAACCTATTGACCGCGCTCGACGCATTGCTCCGCGAGGCCAATGTCAGCCGCGCGGCCCTGAGGATTGGCCTGTCACAGCCGGCCACGAGCCACGCCTTGCAGCGCCTGCGCGACATCTTCGGTGACCCGCTGCTGGTGCGCACGGGCGTACGGATGGAGCTGACGCCGCGGGCGCTCGCCCTGCGTGCGCCGCTGGCGCAGGCGCTCGACCAGGTCCGCGGGCTGTTCTTGCCCGATGACTTCAATGCCGCGCGCAGCGAGCGGCAGTTCCGCCTGATGATGCCGGATCTCGCGGTCGAGCTGTTGATGCCGCCCTTGATGGCGAAAGTGACGCGCCTTGCCCCCAACGTCCGCATCGACGTGGTGCCGTGGCGGGGACCTGCGATCTTCCACGCCGAGTTCGCCCGCACCATCGATCTCGTGATCTCGATCGGCAACGCCTTCAAGGGGTTTCATCGCCAGTTGCTCTACACCGACAGCGACGCGCTGGCGGTGCGGCGCGGCCATCCCGTCGGAGCGAGGCTGAAGCGACGCGAGGCGTTCCTGGCCGCCCGCCATGTCGGCGTGATCATCCGCGGCAATGCCGAGGATCTCATCGACACCTGGCTGCACAGCAAAGGCGTCGAGCGACATATCTCGCTGGTCGTGCCGGGCTATCTCGAAGCCTTGCACGTTGCCGCGCGCACCGATCTCGTCGCCTTCGTGCCGCGCCGGCTGATCGCCGCGCTGTCGCAGCAGCTCGGCCTCGTCACGGTGACGCCGCCGCTCGATCCAGGGATCGACGAGCAGTTCATGTTCCACCCGACGCGCGCGCAGATGGACCCCGGTTCGATCTGGCTGAGAAGGCTGATGCTGGAGACGGGGCGGCAGCTGGAGCAAGCCAGGCGGAAACTCCCGTAGCAACTCTCGTAGGGTGGGTTAGCCGAAGGCGTAACCCACCACTTTGGCTTCCGCAGCGACAGAAGAGGTGGGTTACGCTGCGCTAACCCACCCCACAACAGCTGCGCTCCTACGCCTTCTGCGCCGCCATCACCTTGCTCACCGCGGGGCGATCGGACATGCGCTTGAAGTGATCGGCGATCTTCGGCGTCGCATTCATGTCGACGCTGTCGCCTTCGAGCCAGGTCGAGAGCGTATAGAGATAGGGATCGCAGATCGTGTACTGATCGCCCATCACCCAGGGTCCCCGAAACATCTTCTGCTCGATCAGCTTGAAGCAGGCGCCCATGGTCTTCGGCACCATCGCCTTCATGTCGGCGAACGAGCTCTCCTCGGTCGCCCAGCGCGCGCCGCGCATCTTGTGGGCGTGGTTGATGTGCACGGTCGAGCAGAGATAGGAGTTGAACGACTGCACCTGGGCGAAGTCGAAGGGATCGTCGAGCGGCGCGAGCTTCGCCTTGGGGAAGGTCTGCGCGAGATAGGCCAGCATCGCCGGCGTCTCGGTCAGGACGCCGCGGTCGGTGACCAGCGCCGGCACCCGGCCCTTCGGGTTGATGGCGAGATAGTCCGGGCTGTTCTGCTGGTTATCCTTGAAGCTCAGCCGCTCAGCGGTGTAGTCGGCGCCGGCCTCTTCCAGGGTGATGTAGGTGGCGAGCGCGCAGGTGCCGGTGGCGTAGTAGAGCTTGAGCATGTCGGACCTCATGGGGAAAACCGGAGGTTAACGGTCCTCCGCCGCGCCGTCCATAGGCGGCCTGTTCGCAGTTGCCCACGGCCGCCCGGCTGTGCCAAGACGCCTCCATCGGAGGGGTTTTCTCATGACGGTACTCATCGCCGGTGGCGGCATCGGCGGGCTGACGCTTGCGCTCAGCCTGCATCAAATCGGCGTTCCCGTGAAAGTGTTCGAGAGTGTCGCGGAACTGAAGCCGCTCGGGGTCGGCATCAACGTGCTGCCGCATGCGGTGCGCGAGCTGATCGAGCTCGGCCTGCTGGACAAGCTGGACGCCAGCGGTGTGCGGACGCGCGAGCTCGCATATTTCTCCAAGCACGGCAAGCCGATCTGGAGCGAGCCGCGCGGCCTTGAGGCCGGCTACAAATGGCCGCAATTCTCGATCCATCGCGGCACGCTGCAGCAGATCCTGCTCGACACCGCGCTCGAGCGGCTCGGCCGCGACAACATCCTCACCAGCCATCATCTGACCGGCTGGACCGAGACGGCGGGCGGCGTGCGCGCCGACTTCGTCGACAGGGCGACCGGCAAGGCCGCCGGCACCTACGAGGGCGCGATCCTGATCGCCGCCGACGGCATCCATTCCGCCGCGCGAGAGAAGCTCTATCCGAACGAAGGCCCGCCGATCTGGAACGGCCGCATCCTCTGGCGCGGCGTCACGCCGGCCAAAGCCTTCCTCACCGGCCGCAGCATGATCATGGCCGGTCACGAGATCCTGAAATTCGTCTGCTATCCGATCTCGAAAGAAGCGGACGCCGACGGCAACCACCTCATCAACTGGGTCGCGGAGCGCCACATGCCGCCGACCTATCAGTGGCGTCGCGAGGACTATAACCGCACGGCGCGGCTCGAGGAGTTCCTGCCCTGGTTCGAGAGCTGGCAGTTCGACTGGCTCGATGTGCCCGCCCTGATCAGGAACTGCCCGCACGCCTACGAATATCCGCTGGTCGATCGCGATCCGGTGTCGCAATGGACCTTCGGCCGCGTCACGCTGATGGGCGATGCCGCGCATCCGATGTACCCGATCGGCTCGAACGGCGCCTCGCAGGCGATCCTCGACGCGCGCGTCATCACGCGCGAGATCCTGGCGCACGGCCCGACGCAGGCGGCACTGCTCGCCTATGAGGCCGAGCGACGGCCCGCAACCACCGACCTCGTCCTGCTCAACCGCAAGAACGGTCCCGAGCAGGTGATGCAGCTGGTCGAGGAGCGCGCGCCTGACGGGTACAAGGTCGTCACCGACGTGCTGTCGCAAAAGGAGCTGGAGGACATCGCCGCCAACTACAAGCGCGTTGCGGGATTTCAGGTCGAGGCGCTGAATGCGAAGCCGCCGATCGTGAGCAAGGACGCGCGGGCGAAGGGGTGAGTTCTTTGCTCAAGGCGAGATGTGCGCGAATACGCCCTCTCCCCTTGCGGGAGAGGGCAGCGACGCAGGTAGAAGCGGACTCACTTGGGTGAGGGGTTCTGTCCGCAGGTAAATCTTTTGCCGTAGAATTCGCTGAGGCAACCCCTCATCCGGCGCTTCGCGCCACCTTCTCCCGCAAGGGGAGAAGGAAGAGCAGTGCGCACCGCCGAACTATTTTCCCACCACCCTCGCCGCCTCCAACAATCGCTCGCTGGCGCTTGCCGTCGCCAGCACCGTGCCGTCCTCTGCCATCAGCTTGGCTTCGACGAAGGCGATGGTCTTGCCGAGCTGCGTGACCTTGGCTTCGCCGGTGATCGGACCGGGCTTTGCGGGTGCCAAAAAATTCACGGTCATGCTGATCGTGGTGGTGTAGAGCCGGCCCTCGCTCATCACCAGCACCGCCGGACCCATGGTGTCGTCGAGCATCGCCGAGAGCATGCCGCCCTGGATGAAGCCCGCGGGGTTGCAGAACTCCGGCTTGCCGTCGAAGCCGAGCTTGATCCAGCCCTCCTCCGGACGGGCATCGAGCAGGCGCCAGCCGAGCAGCTCGGCGCATGGGGGCCTTGGGAAGTTATCGAGCGCGGTCTTGACCATGCGAGATCTCCTTTGCCCCCTGTTAGCGCAAGCCTGCTGACAGCCTGCTGTCAGCAGGATGGATGCTAGAGATCCAATCCATGCGCGATGACCTTGCGCATGACGTTGGGCAGCGCCTCATCTGCCAGAGTCGCGATCGGCACCCAACGCATGCCCTCGGGCGCGCGGACCCGGGCCTCGGCCTTGGCCGTGTAGACCACTAGCTCGAGCGGAAAATGCGTGAAGACGTGGGTGACGGCGCCCACCTTGCGCTGCCAGCGCGACAGCCCCTTCAGCTGCGGCGCCTGCTGCTTCGCCGTTGCATCGTCCTGGCCGGCGAGCCAGTCCGAGCACGGCACCTCCGTCATGCCGCCGAGCAACCCCTTTTCGGGCCTCGAGCGGACGAGCAGCTCGTCGCCGCGCGTGACCACGAAGGCGGCACCGCGCCTGAGCGTCCCGCTCTTCTTCGGTGCCTTGCGCGGGAACGTCTCCTGGGTGCCCTGCGCGCGTGCCGCGCAGTCCTCGTTCAGCGGACACAGCGAGCAGGCCGGCTTCTTCGGCGTGCAGATCGAGGCGCCGAGATCCATCAGCGCCTGCGCGCTGTCGCCGGCGCGAGACTCCGCCAGCAGCGTCGCGGCCAGTTGCTGGATGAGCGGCTTGGCTTGCGGCAGCTCCTCCTCGACCGCGAACAGCCGCGACACCACGCGCTCGATATTGCCGTCGACCGGCATGGTGCGGCGGTCGAACGCGATCGCCGCAATCGCCGCCGCCGTGTAGGGCCCGATCCCCGGCAGCGCGCGCAGGCCCTCCTCGGTATCCGGAAACACGCCGCCATGTTCGCGCGTCACCGCGACCGCGCAGGCGTGGAGGTTGCGTGCGCGCGAATAGTAGCCGAGCCCCGCCCACATCCGCAGCACGTCGTCCTGCGAGGCTCGCCCCAGCGCCGTGACATCAGGCCAGCGCGCGACGAACTTTTCGAAATAGGGGCCGACCGCCTTCACGGTGGTCTGCTGGAGCATGATCTCGGAGAGCCAGACGCGATAGGGATCGGATGCCTCGCCCGGCGCGGCGCGCCACGGCAATCGGCGGCGGTGGCGGTCGTACCATTGCAGGAGCGCGAGCGGGCGAACCGACGACGCCGTACTCTGTTCCTTCTTGCGCGCAGTCGTGGAGAGCATGCACCTTTACTAGAGGAGGATTCCGCCTGTGGCCAGCGCGACCGGACCGTTGCGCGCTATAACGCCTTGCGTTATACACAGACATGATCCAGAGCTTCGCCAACTCCGAGACAGAGTTGATCTGGTCCGGTCGGCGAAGTCGAAAACTGCCGTCCGACATTCAGAATGTGGCTTTGCGAAAGCTGCGCTTGCTAAACCAGGCGCGGGTGTTGGCGGATCTCAAGGTTCCGCCGGGCAATCGGCTGGAAGCCCTGAAAGCCAACCGCGAAGGTCAGCACTCGATCCGGATCAACGATCAGTGGCGCATCTGTTTTGTGTGGGATGAAGGAGGACCGAGAGATGTCGAAATCGTCGACTACCACCAGGAACGGGTTCCTCCGCAATCCCCATCCCGGCGAGATCCTGCTGGAGGAGTTTTTGAAGCCGATGGAGCTGAGCCAGAACGCGCTGGCGCGGGCCGTTCACGTCCCGCCGCGGCGGATCAACGAGATCGTCCTCGGCAAGCGCGACATCACCGCCGACACTGACCTGCGGCTCGCCCGCTATTTCGGTCTGTCGGAGGGCTTTTTCCTGGGTCTGCAGATGGACTATGATCTGATGCAACGACGGCGCGAGATCGATCGCGACCTCAAGGCCATCCGGCCTCGCGCCGCGGCATAACGGACGGCTCATGTCCAAATCCGGCCCCATCTTCAAGCCCGGCCCGGTCAGCGCCAAACCGCTCGGGATCCTGCTCAACGACGTCTTTGCCGAGGCCTATGCCAAGCAGGGCTTTGCGGCGCGCGAGCTGGTGACGCGGTGGGCACAGATCGCGGGGCCGGAGATCGCGGCCCATGCCGAGCCGCTCAAGATGCAATGGCCGCGGCCGGTCGAGGGTCAGCCGCAGGAGCCGGCAACCCTGGTGCTACGGGTCGAGGGGCCGATGGCGCTGGAGATTCAGCATTCGGCCGACGTGATCCTGGAGCGGGTCAACCGCTTCTTCGGCTGGAGCGCGGTCGGCAAGCTGGCCTTCCGCCAGGCGCCCCTGTCGCGGCCGCGGGCCCGGAAGCGGCCCGGCCCACCCGACCCCAAGGCTGTCGCCAAGGTGGCGGAGAACCTGACCGAGATCGAAGATGAAGAACTGAAGACCGCGCTGGCGCGCCTCGGGGCCGCCATCAAGCGAAATTGAGCCTCATTCCGCGGCCAAACTGGACCTGTCCGTAGCGCCCGCCATTGCCTCAAACGACGTTTCAAGCTAGCGACAGGCCGTCCGAGCAGGAAACCTTGACCCGTCCTTTGGGCGAACCTTGCCAATCCCGGGAGCCGACCTTGATCATCACCCGCCGCGCCTTCACCACGATGCTGTCGCTGACCGGGCTTGCCGCGTTCGCCGGGCTCTCGCCGCTGCGGTTCATCTCGGACGCCATGATCCCTGAAGCAATGGCGCAGTCGGCCGCCGACGTCGCCAAGCCGGTGTCGCTGCCCGACATGGCGCTCGGCCCGAAGGATGCCGCCGTCACCATCACCGAATACGCCTCGATGACGTGCCCGCACTGCGCCGCCTTCAACGAGCAGGTGTTCCCGAAGATCAAGACGGAATACATCGACACCGGCAAGGTGCGTTACATCTTCCGCGAGTTCCCGCTCGACATCAAAGCCGCCGCCGGCTCGATGCTGTCGCGCTGCATCGCCAAGGACGATGCGCCGAAATACTTCGCGGTCACCGACATGCTGTTCCGCCAGCAGAATGACTGGGTGATGAAGAACACCACCGAGACCCTGACGCGGATCGGCAAGCAGGCCGGCCTCACCCAGCAGCAGGTCGAGGCCTGCCTGAAGGACCAGGCGCTGCTCGACAAGATTGCCGCCGACCAGAAATATGCCAGCGACGTGCTCAAGGTGGATTCGACGCCGACCTTCTTCATCAACGGCGAGAAGATCAAGGGCGACACCTCGTTCGAGGAGTTCGCCAAGAAGATCAACCCGCTGCTGAAGAGCTGATTCGCGCGTCAAGATCCTGATTCGCATCTCGAAAGCCGTATCTTTCCCGGCATAAATCCCTTGGGAAAAGCGGCTTTCGCCGGTTGCCCTCGCGGCGCACCGCGGCCATTGTCCAGCCGCATGAGGCGCCTCGCGCGACTCACCCAGACAGCGACATTGCCTTCCATGGTATTGTCCCGGCAGGGGGATTCGCGCCTGCCAACAGAGATGCGTGCTTATGAAAATCACCCGCCTGCGCCTTCACGGTTTCAAGTCCTTCGTTGAGCCCACGGACTTCGTCATCGAGCCCGGCCTGACCGGCGTGGTCGGCCCCAACGGCTGCGGCAAGTCCAATCTCGTCGAGGCGCTGCGCTGGGCGATGGGCGAGACCTCCTACAAGTCGCTGCGCGCGGCCGACATGGATGCGGTGATCTTCGCCGGCTCCGGCAATCGTCCGGCGCGCAACCATGCCGAAGTGACGATGACGATCGACAATGCCGATCGCACCGCGCCGGCGGCGATGAACGACAGCCAGATCCTGGAAATCTCCCGCCGCATCGAGCGCGAGGCCGGCTCGGTCTACCGCATCAACGGCCGCGACGTGCGGGCCCGCGACGTGCAGATCCTGTTCGCGGACGCCGCCACCGGCGCACGCTCGCCCGCCCTCGTTCACCAGGGCAAGATCGGCGAGATCATCCAGGCCAAGCCCGAGCAGCGCCGCCGCGTGCTGGAAGATGCCGCGGGCGTTGCCGGCCTGCATGCCCGCCGTCACGAGGCCGAGCTGCGGCTGAAGGCGGCCGAAACCAACCTCACCCGCGTCGAGGATGTGATCGGCCAGCTCTCCGGCCAGATGGAAGGCCTGAAGAAGCAGGCTCGCCAGGCCGTGCGCTATCGCGAGGTCGCCGCCAAGGTCCGCAAGGCCGAAGCCACGCTGTTCCACCTGCGCTGGGTCGGTGCCCATGCCGACGTCAACGAGTCCGGCCAGACCCACGATCTCGCCGTGCGCGAGATGGCCGAGCGCACCCAGCACCAGGCCGAAGCCGCCCGCATCCAGGCGATCCGCGCCGCCGAGATGCCGGCGCTGCGCGATGCCGAAGCGCGCGCCGCCGCCGGCCTGCAGCGCCTGACCAATGCCCGCGAGCAGCTCGACCGTGAGGAAGAGCGCGCCAAGGAGCGCGTCGCCGAGCTCGAGCGCCGCCTCGCCCAGTTCGAGGGCGACATTTCCCGTGCTCAGCAACAAACCATGGACGCCGACGTCGCGCTGCAACGGCTCGACGCCGAAGACGCCGAGCTGAAGGAAGAGATCAAGTCGCGCGTCGAGAAGCGCTCCGGCGTCGACGAGCGCGTCGCCGAGGCCGAGGCGGTACTGACCGAAACCGAGCAGCGCTTCGCCGAGCTCACAACCGCGCTCGCCGACCTCACCGCGAAGCGCAACCAGCTCGAGGCCAACGTCCGCACCCATCGCGACAAGCTCGCCCGGCTCGATCAGGAGATCGCGAACGTCACGGCAGAAGAGCAGAAGCTCACCGAAGCAACCGGCGGCTTCGGCGATCTCGACGAGCTGACCGCGCTGGTCGAGACGGCGGAAGGGACGCTGGCCGCCTCCGAAGCTGCGGCGCAGGCCAGCGAAGCGGCGCATGTCGCGGCACGCCAGACGCTGGAATCCTCACGCTCGCCGCTGGTCGAGGCCGACAAGCGCGTGCAGCGGCTCGAGACCGAGGCGCGCACGATCTCCAAGATCGTCAACGGCGAGACCAAGAATTTGTGGCCGCCGATCATCGACGGCATCACCGTCGACAAGGGCTATGAAAAGGCGATCGGCGCCGCGCTCGGCGACGATCTCGACGCCCCGATCGATCCGTCGGCGCCGATGCGCTGGACCAATGTCGGACACACCGAGGGCGATCCGGAGCTGCCCGAAGGCGCCGTTCCGCTCTCCAACCATGTGCAGGCGCCGGCCGAGCTGGCGCGTCGCCTCGCGCAGATCGGTGTCGTCCCGCGCGAGCGCGGCGCCGAGCTGGTCTCGCAGCTCAAGACCGGCCAGCGGCTGGTCTCGCCCGAGGGCGACGTCTGGCGCTGGGACGGTTTTGTCGCCGCGGCTCACGCGCCGACCGGCGCCGCGCGGCGCCTGGCCGAACGCGCCCGCCTCGTCGACATCGAGAACGAGCTGGAGCAGGCCCGCATCGACGCGCAGATCAAGCGCCAGGCGCTGGAGAATGCCGAGTCCGAGCTGCAGATGGCGGCGAGCACCGAAGGCGCGAGCCGCGAAGCCTGGCGTGCCGCCCAGCGCGAGCTGAACGTCGCGCGCGAGCGCCACGCCAATGCCGAGCGCGAGATCAGCCGCCATGCCGCGCGCAAGGCGACGCTGTCGGAAGCGCGCAGCCGCCTCGCCGCCGATCGCGCCGAAGCCGAGGCCGCCTACGAATACGCCCAGGCCGGCATCGGCGAGCTGCCGTCGAGCGAAGACACCGAGACCCAGCTCGCCGCCGTCCGCAGCGACATCGAAGGCCGCCGCCGCATGGCCGCCCAGGTCCGCGCCGAGGCGCAGGCGCTGGCACGCGAAGCCGAGCTCGCCGATCGCCGCGTGCAGGCGATCCTCGCCGAACGCACCGAGTGGCAGAACCGCAAGGAGAGCGCGGCCTCCCATATCGACACCATCCAGGCCCGCATCGCCGAGCTCACGATCGAGCGCAGCGAGCTCGAAAACGCCCCGGCCGTGTTCGCCGAAAAGCGCAGCGCGCTGATCACCGAGATCGAATACGCCGAGAACGACCGCCGCATGGCCGCCGACGCGCTCGCCACCGCGGAAACCGCGATGGCCGAGACCGACCGAGTCGCCAAGCTGACGCTCGAAGCACTGTCGAGTGCCCGCGAGGCCACCGCCCGCGCCGAGGAGCGCATGGAAGGCGCCCGCCGCCGTCTGGAAGACATCGAGCGCGAGATCCGCGACATGCTCGAGGTCGAGCCGCAGGCCGTCGCCGGCCTTGCCGAGCTCGAGCCCGGCGCCGAACTGCCGCCGCTGCACGAGATCGAGGAGGACCTCGAGAAGATGCGCCGGGACCGCGAGCGCCTCGGCGCCGTCAATCTGCGCGCCGAGGAAGAGCTGCGCGAGGTCGAGACCCAGCACACCGGCCTCGTCACCGAGCGCGATGACCTGGTCGAGGCGATCAAGCGGCTGCGCCAGGGCATCCAGAGCCTCAACAAGGAAGCCCGCGAGCGGCTGCTGACCTCGTTCGACGTCGTCAACGAGCACTTCAAGCGCCTGTTCGTCGAGCTGTTCGGCGGCGGCGAAGCCGCGCTGCACCTGATCGAGAGCGACGACCCGCTGGAAGCCGGCCTCGAGATCATCGCCAAGCCGCCGGGCAAGAAGCCGCAGACGCTCTCGCTGCTCTCGGGAGGCGAGCAGGCGCTGACCGCGATGGCGCTGATCTTCGCGGTGTTCCTGACCAACCCCTCGCCGATCTGCGTGCTGGACGAAGTCGACGCGCCGCTCGACGACCACAACGTCGAACGGTACTGCAACCTCCTGCACGAGATGACTGGCTCGACCGACACGCGCTTTATCATCATCACGCACAACCCGATCACGATGGCGCGGATGAACCGCCTGTTCGGCGTCACCATGGCCGAGCGCGGCGTGTCGCAGCTGGTGTCGGTGAGCCTCGCCGAGGCCGTGGACATTCTCGACCAGAACGTGGCGTGATCTTGGACCGTCATTCCGGGGCGATGCGCAGCATCGAACCCGGAATCCATGGTACGACCGACGCTGCAGATAAATGGATTCCGGGTTCTCGCTTCGCGAGCCCCGGATGACGTGGGGTTGCTGATGATCTCCCCCACCCTTCCCGCCGAACTGAAAGCCGCCCTCGACGGCAAGCTGCAGGGCTTCTCTCGCAGCGACGCGGCCCGGCGCTCGCAGAGGATCTCGACTACGTATCGCGCCGGCGGCACCTCCGGCACGATCAAGTCGGACGCAGATGCGCTCGCTTATGCGCTGGCGCGCATGCCCGCGACCTACGCGGCGGTGGCGGCGAGCCTCAATGCGCTCACCGAGATCGCGCCTGATCTCGCCCCCGAAACATTGCTCGACGTCGGCGCCGGTCCGGGCACCGCCAGCTGGGCCGCCGCGGAAGCCTTTCCGTCGCTACAGGATTTTACCCTGCTCGATGCCAACGCCACGCTGAGCCGGCTCGCGCTCGAACTGGCACACGGCAGCTCGCGATTGGCGGAGTGCCGTTATCTGCCCGGCGATGCCGGCGGCAACCTCGCCGAGGTCTCACAGGCCGATTTCGTCATCGCCAGCTACATCATCGGCGAGCTCAGCGAGGCCGATCAGCGCAAGCTGACCGAGGCGATGTGGGCCAAGGCGCGCCACGCGCTGGTGGTGATCGAGCCCGGCACGCCCGCTGGCTATGCCCGCATCCTCGCCCTGCGCCAGCAGCTGATCGCAGCTGGCGCCTTCGTCACCGCGCCCTGCCCGCACGAAAGGCCGTGCCCGCTCATCGCGCCCGACTGGTGCCATTTCCGCCAGCGCCTGCCGCGCTCGCAGGCGCACCGGCAGATCAAGGGCGCCGAGGTCCCGTTCGAGGACGAGCGCTTCATCTACGTCGCCCTGACCCGCACCCCGCCCGCGAGCCGCGCCGCGCGCGTGCTGGCACCGCCGGACGTCGGCAAGGCCGAGATCGCGGCCAAGCTTTGCACGGAGGCTGGGGTTGCGCCGGCAAAAGTCCCGCGGCGGGACAAGGCGGCCTATGCCGAGGCCCGGCGCTGGCGCTGGGGCGATGCCGTCATGTCCGAAAGTTAATTTCGCTGGCCGTGCCTGCCTTGAACTCGGGCCGTTCCTGATCCGACCAAGTCTTACCTTCCCTCCGCGCCGGGCTCTCATCCTGCGTTAATTTCGTCTACCCTGGCGCCCGCCTTCTTCCCTCTTCAGGAGTTCTCCATGTCGACCGGCTGGATCGTTCTCGGCGTCATCGTCGTCCTCGCGCTGATCGCTTTCAGCGCCTACAACCGCCTGGTGGCGCTGAGCCAGCGTGTCGGCCAGGCCTTTGCCGACATCGACGTGCAGCTCAAGCAGCGTCACGACCTGATCCCGAACCTGGTCGAGACGGTGAAGGGCTACGCCTCGCACGAGCGCGGCACGCTCGACGACGTCATCAAGGCGCGCAATTCGGCGATGTCGGCACAGGGTCCGGCGCAGGTGTCCGCGGCCGAGAACCAGCTCTCCGGCGCGCTCGGCCGGCTGATCGCGCTGTCGGAGGCCTATCCCGACCTCAAGGCCAACGCCAATTTCCAGCAGCTCGCGTCCGAGCTCTCCGACCTCGAAAACAAGATCGCGGCGAGCCGCCGCTTCTTCAACAACGCGGTGCAGGAATACAATACCGGCATCCAGCAGCTGCCCGCAGCTCTGTTCGCGGGCATGTTCGGCTTCACCAAAAAGGACTTCTTCGATCTCGGCGCCAGCCGCACCGAGGTCGAGACCGTGCCGCAGGTGAAGTTCTGATTTGAGCCGATAGGCCGGCAGGGCATCGCGTCATGGCCGCGTATGGTCTCTACACGCACATCGCCTCGAACAAGCTTCGTTCGATGCTGCTGCTCGCCGGCTTGTTCGCGCTTGTCTATGTGCTGGTCTATGCCGGCGCGCTGGTGGCCGAAGTGTTCATCGACGACAGTGAGACCGCCGCGTACTATCTGAGACACGCCTTCTCGGACCTACTCAAGGCCGCGCCCATTGCAACGGTCGTGGCGGCGGTCTGGATCGTGATCGCCTATTTCTTTCACCAGTCGATGATCGATGCCGTGACCGGCGGCCACAGCGTCACCCGGCAGGAACAGCCGCGGCTCTACAATCTGCTCGAGAACCTCTGCATCTCGCGCGGCCTCACCATGCCGAAGCTGAAGATCATGGAGAGCCCGGCGCTGAACGCCTTCGCGACCGGCCTCAATCCGCGGCAATATTCCATCACAGTCACCACGGGTCTCCTCGATGCCCTCAACGACAAGGAGATCGAGGCGGTGCTCGGCCACGAGCTGACCCACATCAAGAACGGCGATGTGCAACTCATGGTGGTCGCCGTCATCATCGCCGGCGTGGTCGGCTTCTTCGGCGAATTGTTCTTCCGCCTGTTCACGAATCTGAACTGGAGCTCGGGCGGCTCCTCGTCCTCGGGCTCGTCCTCGTCGTCGCGGTCGTCCTCGTCGTCGAGCGACAGCAAGAGCTCCGCCGGCGGCGCGATCATCGTCATCATCATCGCCATCGTGCTGATCGTGCTGGCCTGGCTGCTGTCGCAGGTGGTGAAGCTCGCACTGTCGCGGTCGCGCGAATATCTCGCCGACGCCGGTTCGGTCGAGCTGACGAAAGACCCCGACGCGATGATCTCGGCGCTGCGCAAGATCGAGGGCCGCGGCGAGCTGCCGGGCGCGACCTCGGCGGTGATGGAGCTCTGCGTCGACAATCCGCGCGAGGGCTTTGCCGACCTGTTCGCGACCCACCCTTCCGTGCAGTCCCGGGTCGACGCGCTGGTCAAGTTCGCCGGCGGGCGCGATCCGGGACCGCTGCCGGACCCCGCCGAAGAGACGGAACAACTCGAGACCGAACATGCCGAGGCGCAGGACGGGCCGCCGCCGCTCTCGCAGGGGCCGTGGAGCGATGCGGCCGGTCCCGCCAACCCGCCGCCCGTTCCCGCGCCCAGTCCCTCAGGAGCCCCGGCAGCCAATCCGATGGGACCGTGGGGCCGTCACTGACGGCGTGATTTGCCGCTTCATGCGCCGGGTTTCCCGGCAATCGGGAAAATCCTCGGGAATTGCCGTAAGTGGAGCGCGAGGAATTGAATTCTCCCTTGTTTCTGCCATGTTCGCGCCCAACAGCAGACTCGGGACGTCTTTCGGGACATCGATTTGGGGCCCGGCCGATTGCGACCTCGCGATCGGGGGCGCGCGTTAGGGGACAGCAATGGCAAAGCCGGCAGTGGTTGTGGTGGGCGCGGACAAGGGCGGGGTCGGCAAGACCACGGTATCGCGCACCCTGCTCGATTATTTCTCGGCCAACAACGTGCCGACGCGGGCGTTCGACACGGAGTCGCCGCGCGGAACCCTGAAGCGCTTCCACCCCGACATCACCGAGATCGTCGACATGACGACGACGGCCGATCAGATGAAGATCTTCGACACGCTCAACGCTGTCAGCCCTTCGGTCACCGTGATCGACGTCCGCGCCGGCCTGCTTTCGCCGGCGCTGGCCTCGCTGCGCGACATCGGCTTCCTCGACGCCGCCAAGGCCGGCCAGATCACCTTCGCCGTGTTCCACATCCTCGGACCCTCGATCGCCTCGCTGGAGGAGATCGCGGAGACCGCAGGCTTCATGGGGGGCGCGAAATATTTCCTGGTGAAGAACTTCATCAACGACACCCAGTTCTTCCAGTGGGACCAGGCGACCTATAATTCCTACTTCCACCGCATCAAGGACGCGACCGAGCTGACCATCCCCAAGCTCAACGAGATGGCCTATGAGCAGGTCGAGGTCTCCTCGGTCCCGTTCCTGAAATTCGTGGCCAACAAGGGCATCAGCGACGAGGCCGCGAACTATTCCTTCGTGCTGCGCGGTTATGTCCGGCACTGGTTGGCCAATGTCTGGAGCGAATACGACCGCATCCGCCTGACTGACATCGTCGGGTCGAAATCCGCCAGCCGCAACAGCGAAAAATAGTTGCGCAAGCCGGGCTGATACGGCTGGATTGGGCGGTGAGTTGGCCTGATATAGCTGGCGATGCCCGCGACACCCGTCTACATCATCTGCTCGCCCCGCCCGCAGGTCGGCAAGACCTTGCTGGCGCGGCTTTTGAGCGAATTCCTGCTGCTCAAGAACGGCAACGTCGCGGCCTTCGACGTCAACCTGAAGGAGCCGTCGCTGCTCGATTACCTACCGAAGGTGACCGAGACCGCCGACGTGATCGACACCTTCGGCAAGATGCAGCTGATGGACCGCGTCATCGTCGATGACGGACTTGCCAAGGTGATCGACCTCGGCTTCCACGCCTTCGACGAGTTCTTCAAGATGACCGACGAGATCGGCCTGCTGAAGGAGGCGGCGCGGCGCCACGTTGCGCCGATGATCCTGTTCGTCGCCGACACCGACCGCGTCTCGGCCCGCGCCCACGAGATGCTCCGTGGGCGGATCCCGCGGATGAACCTGGTCACGGTGGACAACGAATATGTCGTCCGCGGCGAGCTGCCGCCGGCAATGGGAGGCGGCCGGCTGTTCCGCCTTCCCGCGCTGCCCGGTTTCCTCAAGACCTATATCGACCGACTGAACTTCTCCTTCACTGGCTACCTGCGCCAGGAGAAGGACTCCTCGACCGAGCTGCACCAATGGACGCGGCGGAATTACATCGCGTTCCGGGAGCTGGAGCTCAGCCTGATCCTGCAGCGGTCGTGAAGCATCCGATCGGGAGCTCGGTGTTCACCTCTCCCCAGCGGGGAGAGGTCGGATTGCGCTTGGCGATGCGAAGCATCGTCCAGAGCAATCCGGGTGAGGGGCCGCAGCGTTCAGTGAGACCAGAACCCCTCACCCGGATCGCCTCATCGATGCGATCCGACCTCTCCCTATGGGAGAGGTGAACCGCGTCCTTGGCCCACACACCGCCCCCGAAGCTTGTTCTGCCTCGTTGACGCTCAGTGCCCCTCGAACGACATCAGCGTGCGCACGGGCACGTCCATGGCGCGCAGCTTGGCGGCGCCGCCGAGCTCGGGCAGGTCGACGATGAAGCAAGCGGCAATCACGTTGGCGCCGATCTGGCGCAGCAGCTTGACCGCGCCTTCCGCGGTGCCGCCGGTGGCGATGAGGTCGTCGACCAGGATCACGCGCTCGCCGGGTGCGACCGCGTCGACATGCATCTCCATCTCGTCGATGCCGTATTCGAGCGAATAGGCGATGCGCACCGTGGTATGCGGCAGCTTGCCCTTCTTGCGGATCGGCACGAAGCCCGCCGAGAGCTGATGCGCCACCGCGCCGCCGATGATGAAGCCGCGCGCCTCCATGCCGGCGACCTTGTCGATCTTGTTGCCGGCCCAGGGGTTGACGAGCTCGTCCACGGCTCGGCGGAACGCGCGCGCATCCGCGAGCAGGGTGGTGATGTCGCGGAACATGATCCCGGGCTTGGGATAATCCGGGATGGTGCGGACGCTGGCCTTGATGTCGTGGTCAAAAGTCATTCGTGCCTCTCAATTGACCGGCGCATCCAGCCGGAACGCGTTTTCGACAATACGTAGCCCCACCTCGCCGCCGAGCGACATCAGCGATTCCGGGTGGAATTGCACGCCGGCGACCGGCAGGGTCTTGTGCTCCAGCGCCATGGCGACGCCGTCCTCGGTGCTGGCGGTGACGCTGAGCACCTCCGGCATGCTGTCGCGCTCGACATAGAGCGAGTGATAGCGGCCGATGACGATCTCGTTCGGCAAATTGCGCATCAGCCGTCCGCCGCGCACCTGCACCCGCGAGGGCCGGCCGTGGGCGGGATGGGTGAGCTGGCCGAGCTCGCCGCCGAAATATTCGCCGATCGCCTGCACGCCGAGGCAGACGCCGAACACCGGCAGCTTCTTCTCCAGCGCCGCATCGATCGTCGTCTTGATCCCGAAATCCTCAGGGCGCCCGGGGCCGGGCGACAGCACCAGCAAGTCCCACCTCTTCTGCTTGAGCATGTCGAGCGCATGCACATAGCGGACCACGGTGACGCTGGCGCCGACCTGGCGGAAATAATCGGCGAGCATGTGCACGAAGCTGTCGTCATGGTCGATCAGCAGCACCTGCTTGCCCGAGCCGGTGGCATCAGGCGCAAAGGTCGAGAGCGGCTTCGGCGGATCGCCGCGCAGCGCCTGGAACAGCGCGGCCGCCTTGACCTGGCACTCGCGGTCTTCTGCGGCGGGGTCTGAATCGAACAGGCAGGTGGCGCCGACGCGCACTTCGGCGAGGCCATCCTTCATGCGGATGGTGCGGATGGTGAGGCCGGTGTTAATGCTGCCGTCGAAATTCACCGCGCCGATCGCGCCGGCATACCAGCGCCGCGGCGAGCGCTCGTGGTCCTCGACGAACTGCATCGCCCACAGCTTTGGCGCGCCGGTGACGGTGACAGCCCAGGCGTGGGTGAGGAAGGCATCGAGCGCATCGAAGCCGGGGCGCAACATGCCCTCGACGTGATCAACGGTGTGGAACAGCTTTGAGTAAGTCTCGATCTGGCGGCGCGCCAGGACCTTGATGGTGCCGGGTACGCAGACGCGCGCCTTGTCGTTGCGGTCGACGTCGGTGCACATGTTGAGCTCGAACTCGTCCTTCTCCGAGTTCAGCAGCTGGCGGATCTGCTCGGCATCGCCGATCGCATCAAGGCCGCGCGCGATCGTGCCCGAGATCGGGCAGGTCTCGACGCGGCGGCCGTCCGAACGCACGAACATTTCGGGCGAAGCCGAGACCAGAAACTCGCCCTCGCCGAGATTCATCAGCGCACCATAGGGCGACGGGTTGATGACGCAGAGGCGCTGGAACACTTCGGCCGGCGAGCGGTCGCAGGGCTCGGCGAACAGCTGGCCCGGCACGGCCTCGAACAGATCGCCACGGGCAAAGGCGGCGCGCGCTGTCTCGACCGTGGCCTGATATTCGCCCGGCGCGTGATCGGCAAAGCCCTGGCGCGGCGTCTTCAGATAGGGGCTGTCGGCGGTCTCGCGCGGCAGGCCTTCGGTCGACTTGCCCTTCCAGGCGAAATCGTAAGAGAGCACCACGCCGCGGCCGGTGGCACGGTCGTAGGCGAGCAGGCGATCGGGAATATAGAGCACGATATCGCGCTGGTCGGCCTCGCGCGGGCGCTTCTGCACGAGGTCCTCGATCTGGAACACGAGGTCGTAGGCGAAAGCGCCGAACAGGCCGAGCAGGCCGTCGTCACTGGCGGAGAAGGCAGCGACGAGATCGCGCACCAGCGACATCACGCTGGCACGCCGCGTGCGCTGGTCCTCCTCGACCGGGGCATCGCCGCGGATGATGTGGCCGGCAAGGCGGCTCGACGTTCTCTCGGAGATGACGACACAGGGTTCGCGCAGGACATCGCCGAGGAAGGCGATCAGCACCTCTCCGCGCGCGTTCAGCGCTTCCAGCTTGAAATTGATGCCAACGGTCTCGAGCTTGAGCGGCGGGTCGGAGAAGCCGAGATCGAAGCTCTCGTAGCGGCCGGGCACGGTCGTGCCCGAGGACAGCACCACGCCGCGGCGGCGGTCGAGCAGGTTGATCAGGTCGTCGAGCCGGCTGGCGCCGCCGGTGAACTGCTCGGCCACACGCGTGATCGCAAGCCCCGCGCGGGTCACGTAGTCGCTTCGAGCCGGGAGGGCAAAGACTGTCCTGTTCATGTCGTCCTCTTACGAAACTTGTCGAGGAAACGCCACACAGGACAAACGATCAGGCCGCCGCACTGCGTGGCGACCTCAGACGATTTTGAGAAATGAAATCGCACCGGTCACCTCTTTAGGAGGTGCGCCACCAAAGACGGGCTGGGCGGACGGCGGTGCTCATGGGCGGATACTCACCATGGCACGGGGGCGGCGTCAAGGGTGCGGCAAGGCGGTAGCCCGGATGGAGCGCAGCGCAATCCGGGGTTCGTCCACAATCGGAAAGTCCCCGGATTCCGCTTCGCTCCATCCGGGCTACGGACTAGAGGCCGCACCGCTTCCAAAGCGCGGCCATGTCTGCATCGGTCGCGTACTCGGCTCGATCGGCCTCGCGGAGCCCCTCAAGAACGGCAGCGCGATGGTCCTCCGGGACCTTGAAGGCCTCACGCTTCGACTGCGCATCGGCTTCAGATTTGTCCTTCACGCTCCTACCCCAGATGCTTACTGAAAAACTCCGTCGCTCGGCCCCAGGCGAGCTCGGCGGCTTCGCGGTCGTGCACGGCCTGGCGCTGCTCGTTGACGAAGGCGTGCTCGGCGTCATAGCGGAACAGCTCCAGCGACTTGCCGGCGGCCTTCATGGCCTTCTCGAAACTGTTGACCAGCTCCGGCGTGCACCAATCGTCCTTGTTGGCGAAATGGGCCTGCAGCGGGATCTTGACGTCGGCAGGCTTGGCGGCCTGCTCGGGCGGGATGCCGTAGAACACGACGCCCGCCGCGAGCTCCGGGATCTTGGTCGCGCCGATGATGGTCACGGCACCGCCGAGGCAGAAGCCGGTCAGCCCGACCTTGGCACCGTTGCGCGACAGATATTGCGTGGCGCCGCGCACGGTCTGCGTGGTGGCGTCCATGAAGTCGAGCGAGTTCATCTCCTTGTTGGCGCTGTCCGTGTCGTGATACGGCACCACCTTGCCCTTGTAGAGATCGGGCGCCAGCGCGTCGAAGCCGGCCAGCGCGAAGCGGTCGCACAGGCCCTTGATCTGATCGGACAGGCCCCACCATTCCTGGATCACGACGACGCCCGGCGCATTGCCGCGCCCGGCATTGGCGAGATAGCCCGAGGCGTCCTTACCGTCCGGGCGCTTGAAGGTGATGCTGGTTCCCATGGTGTCCTCCGGTGAGTTTCTGGGGGATCGGTTGGCGGCATTTTGGCGGGTGGGAGGGCGATAGGCAATCGTGCCGAGCAACACACTCTCGTGCCCCGGATGAAATGCAGCGCGCCCCTGGCGATGCGCAGCATCGTCCAGTGCGGCGTGATACGTTGCTGATCCGGGGCCCAGCCACACGCATCCTGTGTCCCGGCTCGCGCTTCGCGCGTCCGGGACACGGGACCAACAAAAAAAGCCCCCTTTCGGGGGCTTTTGCATTTCTCGTCTTTCGCCGCTCAGTGCGAGGCGGCCCAGACCTTCTTCTTGGTGAAGTACATCAGGCCCGCGAAGACGATCAGGAACACGAAGACCTGGAAGCCGAGGCGCTTGCGCGCTTCCATGTGCGGCTCGGCGGTCCACATCAGGAAGGTGGTGACGTCCTTGGAGTACTGCGCAACGGTAGTCGGCGAGCCGTCGTCATAGGTCACCTGGCCGTCGCTGATCGGCTTCGGCATCTTGATGGCGTGGCCCGGGAAGTACCTGTTGAAGTACGAGCCCTCCGGGAGGGTGACGCCCTCCGGCACCTTGTCCTCATAGCCCTGGAGCAATGCGGCGACGTAGTCAGGCCCCTGCTCCTGGTACTGGGTGAAGACGTCGAAGATGAACCAGGGGAAGCCGCGCTTGTAGGAGCGCGCCTTGGTGATCAGGGACAGGTCCGGCGGGGCCGCACCGCCGTTCGCGGCACGCGCGGCCTGCTCGTTCGCGAACGGCGAGGGGAAATAGTCCGCCGGCCGGCCCGGCCGCTCGAACATGTCCCCCGCATCGTTCGGGCCGTCCTTGACCTTGTACTCGGATGCAAACGCCGCGGCTTGCGCCACCGAATAGCCGGGCCCGCCGGGCTCGGCGAGGTTACGGAAGGCGACGAAGGACAGGCCGTGGCAACTGGCGCAGACCTCCTTGTAGACCTTGAGGCCGCGCTGCAGCGCGCCGCGATCGAACTTACCGAAAGGGCCCGAGAACGACCATGTGTTGCCTGGCGGCTTATCGCTGCCTTCGGCTGCTTTCGCGCTGTCGATCGAGCCCGCGAACAGCGAGCCGGCGAGCGCCAGCACGATCGCGGTCGAGACCATCGGCGTCGACCGGCTGCCGGTCTTGGCCAGCACGGCATCCGAGATCGAGTTCGGCACCGGCCGCGGCTTCTCGATGCGCGCGAGCAGCGGCAGCACGATCAGGAAGTAGGCGAAATAGCAGAACGTCAGGATGCGGCCGGCGATGACGTAGATGCCTTCCGGCGGCTGTGCGCCGAGATAGCCGAGCAGGATGCAGACCGCGACGAAGATCCAGAAGAACTGCTTGGCGAGCGGTCGGTACTTCGAGGACCTGGTCTTGGCGGTGTCGAGCCAGGGCAGGAAGCACAGGATGATGATCGCCCCGAACATCGCGATGACGCCCGCGAGCTTGTCGGGAATCGAGCGCAGGATCGCGTAGAACGGCAGGTAATACCATTCCGGCACGATGTGCGGCGGCGTCACGCCCGGGTTCGCGGGAATGTAGTTGTCGGCGTCGCCGAGATAGTTCGGCATGTAGAAGATGAACCAAGCGTACAGCAGCAGGAAGCAGGCGACGCCGAACATGTCCTTGATGGTCGCATGCGGCGTGAACGGCACCGTGTCCTTTTCCGTCTTCGGCTCGACGCCATCAGGGTTGTTCTGGCCAGCGACGTGCAGCGCCCAGACGTGGAGCACGACGACGCCTGCGATCACGAACGGCAAGAGATAGTGCAGCGAGAAGAAGCGGTTCAGCGTCGGGTTGCCGACTGCATAGCCGCCCCAGAGCAGCGTCACGATGCTCTCGCCGACATAGGGAACGGCCGAGAACAAATTGGTGATGACGGTGGCGCCCCAGAAGCTCATCTGGCCCCAGGGCAGCACGTAGCCCATGAAGCCGGTCGCCATCATCAGGAGGTAGATGATGACGCCGAGGATCCACAGCACCTCACGTGGCTCCTTGTACGACCCGTAGTACAGACCGCGGAACATGTGGACGTAGACGGCGACGAAGAACATCGAGGCGCCGACCGCGTGCATGTTGCGCAGCAGCCAGCCGTAGTTCACGTCACGGACGATCAGCTCGACCGACTTGAAGGCGAGATCGGCGTTCGGCGTGTAGTGCATCGCCAGGATCACGCCGGTCAGGATCTGCATTCCGAGCATGAAGGAAAGAATGGCGCCGAAGGTCCACCAATAGTTCAGGTTGCGCGGGGTGGGATAGGCGACGAAGGAGGAATGGATGAGACCAAAAATCGGCAGGCGCCGCTCGATCCATTGCAGGGCCGGATTGCTCGGCTGGTAGTCGGATGGTCCGCTCATGATGCGATCCTGAGGAAATAGTACGACGAGACGGCGCGAAGCTTCGGACTTGAGTCCGAAGCTCAGCCGATCTGGATTTTGGTGTCGGAAACGAACTGGTACGGCGGCACGGCCAGGTTCGTGGGCGCTGGGCCCTGGCGGATGCGGCCGGACGTATCGTAGACCGAACCATGGCAGGGGCAGAAGAACCCGTCGTAGCTGCCTTCATGAGCGATCGGGATACAGCCGAGATGGGTGCAGATGCCGATCACGACCAGCCACTGCTCGTGGCCCGACTTGACCCGGGCCTCGTCGGTCTGCGGATCCGGCAGGCTCGCCACGTTGACGGCGCGCGCCTCGTCGATCTGCTTCTTGGTGCGGTGACTGATGTAGATCGGCTTGCCGCGCCAGAACACCTTGATGTCCTGGCCTTCCGCGATCGGGCTGAGATCGACCTCGATCGGCGCACCGGCGGCGATGGTCGAGGCATCCGGATTCATTTGGGAGATGAAGGGCCAGAGCGCAGCCGCGCCCCCTACTGCTGCAAATGCCCCTGTTGCAACGAATAAGAAATCACGGCGTGTCGGATGGTCCGCCGAAGACGCTGTCGTCACGATTCCAACCCTTTCTTCTTGCGCTACCGGTGGAACCGCTCCGAGGGGCGCCCAAGAGGTCCCCGGAAAGGCTGCCGGCACCCGCGGCCCCCCGCGGCGGCAGAACTTGGCTTGTTCACCTCTAAACGGGTGAAACAGCAGTCCAGAATCGTTCTATTGGCACCCTTGCCGGGCGAGCGCAAGCCCGCTAACGGCGTGAGAGCGTGCAATGCACGAATTCCCGGGCGGGCGATGTTTTATTGAGACATTTTGCGCCCGCAAGCCAACTCGCCGCCGCCCATGCAGATCGCACTTTTCCAGCCCGACATCCCCCAGAACACCGGCACGATTCTTCGCCTCTGCGCCTGCCTGGGGCTCGATGCCCATATCATCGAACCGGCGGGCTTCCCGATCTCGGACCGCCTATTCCGCCGGGCGGGAATGGACTACCTCGACCATGTCAGGCTGACCCGCCACGTCTCCTGGGCGACATTCGAGGACTGGCGTGCAGGCCAGGGCCACCGGCTGCTGCTGTTCACCACCAAGGCCGCCACCGACTACCGCGATTTTCATTACCAGAGGTCGGACATCCTGCTATTCGGGCGCGAGAGCGCCGGCGTCACCGACGCAGTGGTCGAGGCGGCCGATGCGCGTCTGGTGATCCCGATCAAGGCGGGGCTGCGGTCGCTCAATGTGGCCATGAGCGTAGCCATGGCCGCCGGCGAGGCGCTGCGGCAGACCCGGAACCCGCAAGGTTTGACAGGTTGAGGAGAGAGGCTTGAGTTACGCGGTCAAGGAGATCTTCCTGACCCTGCAAGGCGAAGGCGCCCATGCCGGGCGCGCGTCGGTGTTCTGCCGCTTTGCCGGCTGCAACCTCTGGAGCGGGCGGGAGGCTGACCGCGCGGATGCGACCTGCAAGTTCTGCGACACGGATTTCGTCGGCACCGACGGCACGCTCGGCGGGCGCTATGGCTCGGCTGCGGAACTCGCCGATACCATCGCCGCGCAATGGACGGCGGCGGCCGCCAACCGCTATGTGGTGCTGACCGGCGGGGAGCCGCTGCTCCAGGTCGACGCCGCACTGATCGAGGCGCTGCACGAAAGAGGCTTCGAGATCGGCGTCGAGACCAACGGCACGATCGCAGCTCCTGATGGGCTCGACTGGATCTGCGTTAGCCCCAAGGGCGGCAGCGACCTGGTCCTGCGCCAGGGCCACGAGCTGAAGCTGGTCTATCCCCAGGCCTTGGCGATGCCCGAAGCATTTGAGGATCTCGCCTTCGAGCGCTTCTCGCTGCAGCCGATGGACGGGCCTGAGGTCATCGAGAACACCGCGCGCGCGATCGATTATTGCCTGCACCATCCGCAATGGCGGCTCAGCGTGCAGACCCACAAATCGCTCGGCATCAGATAGGACGCGACCCGCGAATGCAGATGGACGTGACGACGATCGAAGCCCGCAAGGCCCGCGCCCGCGCCTGGTTCGAGCGCTTGCGCGACGACATCTGCGCGAGCTTCGAGCGGCTCGAGGACGACGCGCCGCAAAGCCTCTATCCGGGCGAGGTCGGCCGCTTCAAGCGCACGCTTTGGCAGCGCACCGACCATTCCGGCGCGGCCGGTGGCGGCGGCGTGATGTCGATGATGCATGGCCGGCTGTTCGAGAAGGTCGGCGTGCACTGTTCGACGGTGCACGGCGAGTTCGCACCCGAATTCCGGGCCCAGATCCCCGGCGCGGCGGAGGATCCAAAATTCTGGGCCTCCGGCATCTCGCTGATCGCGCACATGCGCAATCCGAATGTCCCTGCCGTGCACATGAACACGCGCTTCGTAGTCACCACGAAAGCCTGGTTCGGCGGCGGCGCCGACCTGACGCCGGTGCTGGAGCGAAGGCGGACGCAGGACGATCCCGACAGCATTGCCTTCCATGCCGCGATGAAGCAGGCCTGCGCGCAGCCGAGCGGCGTTGCCGACTACGACAAGTACAAGAAATGGTGCGACGAGTATTTCTACCTGCCGCACCGGAAAGAGGCGCGCGGCATTGGCGGCATCTTCTACGACTGGCACGACAGCGGCGACTGGGACGCCGACCTCGCCTTCACCCAGGACGTCGGCCGCGCCTTCCTGAAGATCTATCCCGAGATCGTACGGCGCAACTTCGCGAGCGCCTGGACGCCTGCGGACCGCGAGGAGCAATTGATCCGACGCGGCCGCTACGTCGAGTTCAACCTGCTCTACGACCGCGGCACCATCTTCGGGCTGAAGACGGGCGGCAACGTGGACTCCATCCTGTCGTCGCTGCCGCCGGAGGTGAAGTGGCCATGAACACCGTGCTGCCGCCGCTGCCCCGCGCCATGTTGATCGACATGGACGACACCATCCTGTCGGCCTATGGAAGGCCCGAGATCGCCTGGAATACGATCACCGCCGAATTCGCCGAAGAGCTCGCCCCGCTGCCGCCGCCGATGGTCGCAACCGCGGTGCTGGCCTTCGCGCGAAACTTCTGGGCCAATGCGGAAGCCGCGTGGCGGATGAAGCTCGCCGAGGCGCGGCACCTGACGGTGAAGGGCGGCTTCGCCGCGCTCGCAGCCGCAGGCCATCGCGCCCTGCCCGACGACCTCGCCATTCGCCTCGCCGACCGCTTCACCGCCTATCGCGAGGAGGAGATGTTCGTCTTTCCCGGCGCGCACGAGGCGATCGATCAGTTCAAGGCGCTCGGCATCAAGCTCGCGCTGGTCACCAACGGCGCCGCCGACATGCAGCGCGCCAAGGTCGAACGCTTCGAGCTGGCGCATCGCTTCGACCACATCCAGATCGAGGGCGAGCACGGTTTCGGCAAGCCCGAGGAGCGCGCCTATCTGCATGCGATGCAGGCGCTCGGCGTCACGCCTGCGGACACCTGGATGATCGGCGACAATCTGGAATGGGAAGTCGTGACGCCGCAGCGCCTCGGCATCTATGCGATCTGGATGGACGTGCATGGCGAGGGCCTCCCCGAGGGCTCGACGATCAAGCCCGACCGCATCATCCGCTCGCTGACCGAGCTGCTGCCCGAGCGGCCGTAATCAGCCCGCCAACACAAGACTCGAAAAACAACCCCATGCACAGTAGCGCGCTGCTGTAAAATCAAGGGTTTACGGGTTTTACGAAAAATTTCTGACCCGTCGGGCAAAACAGGGGTATTATGGCATCGTTCGCAAGGGTTGCCATCGAGCCTGGAGCGCGATGCGATTAGGATGTATCGTCATCGCGCTTTAGCTTAAGCTTATTGCTTGAGCATGATCTTTTCGGAAAGCCGCTACGCACTTTTCCGGATCATGCTCCAGTCGCGCTCCGGCGAACTCGCCCAAAGGCAACCTATTCCACGGTGATATTGCCGGTCTCGATGACCCGCTTCCAGCGGGCCAGCTCAGAGACCAGAAACTCCCGGAATTGCTCCGGGGTGTTAGCCACGATTTCGAGGCCGATATCCTCCATTCGTTTGCGTACGTCCGGTGCCTTCAGCGCCGCGACGATCTCGCCATGCAATTTTGCTTTCACGTCGGCAGGAAGGCCCTTCGGAGCAGCTACCGCCTGCCACGAAAAGACGTCGACACCTTCAATCCCAAGTTCCTTCAAGGTAGGCACTTCGGGCAAAAGAGGGGATCTGGCATCGCCGGTGATGGCGAGAACCTTGAGCTGCTTGGATTGAATTTGCCCGATGACGGCGTTGATGTTTTGAAACGATACGTTGACATGCCCCGCGAGGAGATCGCTCACCGCAGGCGCCCCGCCGCGATACGGCACATGGAGACCGGTCGTCCCAGTGCGCTGCCAGAACAGCGCCGCCGTGAGATGATCGGACGAACCCGCACCCGAGCTTGCAAAAGTGATCTTGCCGGGGGCCTTCTTCAGTTGCTCCACCAATTCGGCGACGGTGTTTGCCGGAAAGTTCAAGTTGGCGACCAGGACGTTCGGTGCGCGCACGGCGACCGTCAAAAGGTCGAAGTCCTTCAGAGGATCATACTTCAGATTAGGCTGAAGAAATGGATTCGTCGCATAGACACCGATCGAGCCGACGAGAACGGTGTATCCGTCCGCTGGCGCCCGGGCCACCGCTGTTGCTCCAAGAGCGCCCGTTGCGCCGGAGCGGTTTTCGACGACCACCGGCTGCCGCAGCGTATCGGAGACCTTCTGTCCGATTGCTCGCGCGACCATGTCGGACGAGCCTCCCGCCGGGAATGGAACGATAAAGGTGATATTCCTTTCCGGCCAGGCCGCGTATGCCATCGAGGTTGCGGCAAGAAGCAGGATGCCAGCTGCGCCAAATCGAATCTTCGATAAAAGAGTTGCATTGCCCATTGTCGATCCTCCGTTGCGACATTTTTCTGAGGGCCTATTTTACGTGCACATGCCATCCCGATTGATGCTCAGATTGTATTGATTGATCCACTATTTATCACAGGCGCTTTGTCGCGGTGAAATCGCCGGCGTGCAAACCTGCCGAGGGGTGGCGCTTCGCTCTTCCAAGCGTTGTCGAGTTTTGCCTACGCGTTGTCTCAACTCCCACGCTTCACCTTGAGCGTCAGCAGCGGCTTGCCTTTCTCGGCGATGTAGGTCGCGAGCTCCGCCGCGTTGCGGGCGCAAACGCGGTCTTTCACGCCCCAATCATTGCGCAGCGTATCTCGCGGTCAACGAATGACCGTGCAAGCTGCCGGAGAACACCACGATCGCCTTTGGCGACAGCTCGGCTTGCAGCTTTCCCGTCATCATGTTGGGATTGGCCGGCGCAAGCGGAACGGTGACCGTCTTGCCGCCATCCTGTATCGTTGCGCGTCCCCGCATATCCTTCGTCGACAGCGGCGATCCATCGTCATCCCCAACGTAAAAGACGATGTCCGTCCCCTTGCTGACGAATTCGATCGGATGCCCTTGCGACTTGACGATAGGGCCGCCGTTGCTGCCCTTCGTCTGCGCCGCGGCAACATCCAGCGTCGCGATCATCACAGCCGTCATGGCGAGGCCGATATAAGTTCTCATTGCAGGCTCCTCGGTGGTTGTCCGCGCGCATCAATAGGCTTCCGCGGGGGTGAACGTTGCGGCGTGTCCGGCCACGAGCCGCTGCAGCGGCCGGTGGCCGAACATCAGAAACAGAATCGGGGTCACGATTGTGTCGAGGACCGTGGCGCTGAGCAGGCCGCCGAAGATCGTCACGGCCACCGGGTGCAGGATTTCCCGGCCCGGCTCGTCCGCGCCGATCAAGAGCGGCGTGAGCGCTAGTCCTGCGCAAAGCGCCGTCATCAGCACCGGACTGAGGCGCTCCATGCTGCCGCGAATGACCAGCCCGGCCCCGAAACGCTCGCCTTCGTGGATGGCGAGATTGATGTAGTGCGAGATCTTCAAGATCCCGTTGCGCGCCGAGATGCCGGCCAGCGTGATGAAGCCGATCATCGATGCCACCGACAAGGGCTGCCCGGAGATCTTCAGCGCGGCGACGCTGCCGATCAGGGCGAGCGGAATACCTCCCATGATGATCAGCGCCAGTGCGATCGACCGGTAGCGGCTGTAGAGGACGACGAAGATCATCGTCATCGAGGCCAGCGACAGAATGCCGATGCGCCAGGTCGCCTCCTGCTGGGCCTGGAACGCGCCTTCGAGGCTGGTCGTGTAGCCTTGCGGGAAATCGAGCTCGCGAACCGACCTCTGAATGTCGGCCGCGATATCGGCGATGTCGCGGCGTCCGTCCCCGTTGCCGTACACGACGATCCTGCGCTGGGTCCCCTCCCGCTGAATCTGGTTCGGCCCGTCTGTCTCGACGATGTCGGCTAAAGCGCTCAGCGGGACGAACTCCGAGCCGGTCGGGATGAGCAAATTGTGCAGTCCCGTCGTCGAACGGTCTTGCTCCGACAGGCGCATCACGACGTCGAAACGGCGATTGCCGTCGACGATTTGGGAGACCTTCCGGCCATTGGACAGCGCGTCGAGTGCCTGGGTGACCGCAGCCGGCGTCAGGCCGTGAAGCGCGGCGCGAGCATGGTCGATTTGAACCCGCACTTGCGGAATCAGCACCTGCTTCTCGACCTGGAGATCGACCAGACCCGGGATCGTCGACAGACGCTGGCGCACCGTTTCGGACAGCCGCCGCAACATCTCGATGTCCTGGCCGAAGATCTTGAGCACGATCTGGGCACGAATACCGGACTGGAGATGATCGAGGCGGTGGCTGATCGGCTGTCCGATGGCCACCGACGCCGGCAGCGCGGACAGGGCTTCCCGGATGCTCGCATAGATGTCCGCCTTCTGGCGCTTGGACGGTGTGAGATCGACATCGACCTCGCTGTAGTGCACGCCTTCGGCGTGTTCATCCAGTTCGGCGCGGCCGGTGCGCCGTCCGACCGATTTCACCTCGGGCACCTTTGCGAGCAACTGCTCCGCCAATAGGCCAAGACGGTTGGATTCCGCGAGCGAAATGCCTGGATTGTACTGCAGCGACAGGACCAGCGTCCCCTCGTTGAAAGGAGGAAGAAAGCTGCGGGGCATCTGGCTCGCGGCATAGCCTGCCACCGCGACCGCAGCGGCGACGAAGACCAGCACCAAGCCCTGCCGCTGGAAGGCCCAGCCGAGCACCCGCCGATTGGCCTGCTTCAGCTTCGTGACGACAAAGCTCTCGCGGTCACCTGAATGAGCTCGTCCCGAAAGCAGATAATAGGACAGCACCGGCGTCACCGTGATCGAGGTCAGCAGCGAAGCCAGGATTGAGACCACATAGGCCACGCCAAGCGGCGTGAACAGCCGCCCTTCGATTCCCGGAAGGGCGAACAGCGGCACAAAGACGAGGACGATGATCATCGTTGCATAGACGATGCTGGAACGAACCTCCTGGCTCGCGCCGGAGATCACGTCGAGAACAGGGCGCGGCGTGCTCGACGCGGCGTTCTCCCGCAGGCGCCGCAGGATGTTTTCGACGTCCACGACGGCATCGTCGACCAGCTCGCCGATCGCGATGGCGAGGCCGCCCAGCGTCATGGTGTTGATCGTGAGGCCGAAGGCGCGAAACACCAGGACCGTCACCAGGATCGATATTGGAATGGCCGTCAGCGACACGAACGCGGCGCGACCGTTCATCAGGAAGACGAACAGGACTATTGCGACGACGATCGCGGCCTCGATCAGGACGCGCTCGACATTGCCGATCGAGGTCTCGATGAAGGTGGCCTGCCGGAACTGCACGTTGGTGACGCTGATGCCCCCGCGCATAGTGCGTTGCAGCTCCCGCAGCGTTGATTCAACATTGCGCGTCAGTGCTACGGTATCCGCAGCCGGTTGCTTCATGACGCTGACGATGACGGCGGGCTTGCCGTTATATCCTGCGTCACCGCGCTTGGTCCGCGCGGCAAAATCCACAGAGGCAATCTGCTTCAGCAGGATCGGCTGCTCTCCGCGGTTGACGACGACGGTGTTGCGGAGGTCCTCGATACGCCTGGTGAGACCGACATTGCGGATCAGATATTCGCGGCCATGCTGGTCGACGAAGCCGCCGCCGCTGTTGGTGCCGAACCTTGCGACCGCCTGCTCGATCTGATCATGGGTGACGCCGAGTGCCTGCATGGTGGCGACGTTCGGCGTCACGCGATATTGGCGGACCTCGCCGCCGATGGGTATCACCTGGGCGACGCCGGGAATGGCGAGGAGTTGCGGTCGGACGACGAAGTCGGCGATCTCGCGCACGTCCATGGGTGAAGCCGTGCCATCGCTCGTCAGCGCGATCAGCATGATCTCGCCCATGATCGAGGTCACCGGGCCCATCTGGGGATTGACCGCGGACGGCAATTGCTCGCGGATCAGCGCCAGCCGCTCGGAGACGAATTGCCGGGCGCGGTAGATTTCGACGCCCCAGTCGAACTCGACATAGACGACCGACAGACCAACGCCCGAGACCGAGCGCACGCGAATGACGCCGGGCATGCCGTTCATCGACGTCTCGATCGGGAACGTCACCAGCTGTTCGACCTCCTGGGGCGCCAGCCCCTCTGCCTCGGTCAGGATGTTGACGGTCGGGCGGTTGATGTCAGGCAGGACGTCGACCGAAACGCTCGGCAGGACGAACAGGCCGTAGCCGACCAGGACGGCGGCGACCGCCAGCACGAATAGGCGATTGCGCAAGCTTGTCTGGACGATGAGCTTGAACATGGTCGGCTACCGGATCTGGTTGATGAGGTCGGTGCCGCGCACGACGATATGTTCGCCTTCGTTGACACCGGCGGCCACAATCACGCGGGCTGCGTCCACCGGCACCACGCGAACCGGCCTCGGCTCGAAGCGCTCGGGCTCTGTGTGCAGCCAAACGATATTCTCACCGTTGCCGCTTCGAACGACGGCATTGCGCGGCACGACCAGGCCAGACACGGGCGCTCCGGCCTGGACCATCACATTCAACGGCTGACCGATGTTGAGACCTGCTGGTGGCTCCGGAATGGCGAACTGAACCACGGACGCATGCTGGCGCAGCGCCCGGCTCGTCCCGACGAAGCTCAGCGCAATCTGCTGCCCGTTCGGAGCCATTGCCGTTGCGGCTTCAGGCTGCTTCAAGCCGATTTCGTCATAGGCGAGCGCCTCGACCCAAAGACTGCTTGGGTCCGCGATCTGAAACAGGACGTCTTGGGGCTGTATGACCTGGCCCGGCGCGACCTTGGCTGAGGTGATGATGCCATCGGTCGATGCCCGCAGTTCCTCGAAGCCGGTGCGGGAATTGCGAACGGTCTCGCGGCGCGCCCGCAGACCCTCCAATTCGCTTTCGAGGTCGTTGACCTGCCCTTGCGGCACCGCGCCGCGTTCGGCCAGCGGCCGGAGACGCCGCAGCTTGTTGTCCGTGATCGCCATCAGCTGTTCGATCTCGCCGACCTTCTCGAGGATCGTCGTGCGGTCGGCGATTGGCAGATGCGGCTCGATCCGGATGAGCAGATCGCCCTTGCGGACGGTTTGCCCGATGCGGGGGATACCGTCATCGCCGGGAACCACGCGGCCGCCGTAGATGCTCTGCACGATGCTGCTGCGGTTGGGGTCGGCCATGACACGGCCGATCAGGGTGACGGCGGGATGAATCGTCTGCGGCTCGGCTGCAGCGGTGCGTACCTCGAGCAGACGCTGCGTCGGCTTGGCCGCGAAGACGGTGCCGTCTTGCAGACGGCGCGGGGCATCGCTCAGCGCGGGAACATCAGGCGGATTTGGTTGCGTTGCATTGGTCCGGCCCTCGCCGAACATGACGGAGGCGAGAATGACGAAAGCCCCCGCCAACACCGCGGACATCGAGGCCGCCATGAAGCGGCCACGCCGCTTCCAATAGGCGAAGAGACCGCCGAAGCCCAAGGCGGCGAGCACGGACGCGGCGATGGCGGCTCGGGTCGAGAGAAGCCAGCCGGGCGCGTGCTTCTGCTCTGCGGGCCGGGCCTCTGCACGCGGTATGAACGAGTCGACCAGCAGATCATTTCCCCTGCTAGCGTTGATCGAGAAGATCACCTCGACCGATCCGGATGGTGTGCCGTTCGGAATCGGGGCGGTGTAGACGCCGTCCTCCTGGCTCGATGCCTCGATCGGGGCGGAATCGCCGATCGTGACCTGCAAGGCGGCGCCCGAGACCGGCTCGTTCGTCGCGGCATCATCGATGAAGACGGACAGCCTGCCGTCCTTCAGGATGCCGACGATTTCGTAGAGCTCGGAGCGCGCGGCAATCCTCGGATAGGCTGAGGACACGACGGCCGTCTTCTCGGCGTCGCCGTGATCGTGCCCCTCATGGCCAAAGGCGCCCGACAAGGCAAAGACCAGGCTCGCCAACCAAAAAGCGCCAGCCAGCCCAAGAGCTGCGAGCCCTTTCGGGCAGCGCTGATTCATCAACATCGAAAGATCCTTCAGACATGCGAAAAGGCGGCGACCGAAGCGCCGCCGGGACTACGCGATGCTGAAGGTACTTGGTGGCCGGACGAGTCCGTCGGGGCGCACCCCGACAATGGCCCGCGCGAGCGGCAGGTCCATGGCGCCGAGCACTTCGAAGACGCTGAGCAGGTGAACGACCTGCGCTGAGGCGATCGAGGTGCCAAACATGTCCCAGGCCACGCCGGGAGCGCCGTCCTCGTCGTGATCCGGCCCGTCATGGACGTGGCCTTCCGCGTCGTCGCCGGCGTGGGAATGCACGTGGCCGGCCAGCTGATCGTGGAAATGCAGGGAACCGCTGAGCGTGACGGACGGCATCGGCATGGCGCCAACAGCCGCCTTCACCTGCGAGACCGAGATCAGGGCCGCCTGAAGCACAAACGCAAAAATCGCCACGAACATGGCCGTTCTGGCGAGTTGACGAAGATGGTGGCGGACACCGTGCGGCACGCCGAAAAACTAGGCGATGCCGACCGCGAATTCAAGGCGACGTTCGCATCGCGTGGGAGGTGGTCCAGACACCCTCCCCGTTCGATCGAGGAGCTGCCGCCGCCCGACATCCGGCAGCCCGCCTGCCTTACTTGAAGTGAAATGCTTCACAAGCCGCAATCCGGGATTGCGGTAGCCTCGTGCCATGGGGCGTGGCGAGTTGGAGGCGACAATGGAGCAGGACCTTCCGAAGCAGGCAGCGCGCACGCGATCCCCGGTGAAGGCGGCGGGTATCTGGCAGAGAATTCAATCCTGGGACAGCCGCCTCTCGGTCACCAAGGGACTGACGGCCGTGACCCTGCTGACCGGCTTCCTGGGCGGATATTTCCAGTACCTGAATTCCTATGAACAGAAGGTCGGCGAGCAGGCCAAGGCGGACATGCAGAAGGCGACCGACACCTTCCTCGAGATCTCGGACGCCTTCGCCGACGTGCAGATCCAGCAGGAGACCATGCTGCGCGAGCAGTTCGGCTCGCTGAAGGCGCAGGCAAGCCCCGCTTTCATTCCGGTGGACTCCAAGACATTCGGCTCGTTCTCGGACTATTGGAAGGCGCGCACGTCGCTGCGGCGGAACGGCGCCATCTTTGCGCGCAAGGCGGAGATCTACATCGACTGGCCCAGCGACCTCGGGCGCGATCCGGCCGCAGAGCACACGCTTGACCAGGATCCCCTGACGGCAACGCTGCTCACCAAGTACAACTTCGATTGCGATTCCGACGCCAACCTTCCGCAGTTCAAGGGTGCGATCTTCAATGGCGCCGATCCTGGACGCCCCAGCGACGAATTGTGCAACGACCCGACGGCCAATGGGCTCAAATCCTACGTCAACCTCTGTGCCAGGCGGGCGGATGGCGAGATCGATGCGTTGCAGAAGGTCGTGACCATCAACTGGTGGAGCGCCAAGCACCACGTCCTGGTGATGCACCATTGCTTCGAGGTGCTCCGCGGCGGACCGAATGCGTTGCAAGCTCCGGCCTCCGGCAACGACGTGCCGAACGATCGCAAGCTCGACAAACCACGCGACAGCAATGAGCACAGGCTACAGCTTCAGGCCCGCCGGCTGGACGCGTTCATGACGCTGACCATGGCGCAGCTGGATCGCATCAGGGTGCGATACCGCCCCACCGGCTTCTTCTGCCATGTTCCGCTCGCGCGCGATGCCATCGGCTATTTCAGCAACCAGTGCCTGCCGAACCAGCCGGTCACGAGCGAGCGCAGCTGAGCCGTACCGCGGAGACACCTTCCGGCACCGGTAGCCGGCGTGATCGGCCTGTCATGACGGCCTGTTAGCGTCGGCCGTGTCGATCAACCGAAAGGACAATCCATGGATCTGAAGGCCGGCGATGTCGTGATGCTGAAATCCGGCGGTCAGCCGCTGACCGTCGCGGAGGTGAAGGAGAACGAGGCGCTGTGCCTGTGGATGGGCATGGAAGGCGACCTGTTCCGCGAGACGCTGCCGCTCGCCGTGCTCGTGCAGGTGGAAGAAGACGACGAGGACGACGAAGACGAAGATGATGACGAGGAGTAGGCACTTCTCGGACTGCATTCTCGTGCGAGCCGAGTTCGGCTCCGGCGCGCCCGATGTCCGCTTCCCTGTCAACCACAGGGCGATAGCGGACATCGCTGGATGTCGCAGAAGCGCAAGCGATGGATTTCGCAAGCGAAGCTCGCCGCCAATGGCTCGACGGTGAAGGCGCTGTGCGTCGAGGGCCTCACCGCGGCCCCGATGACGGGCGCGGGTTGATCAGACGAGGATACGAGGCGCCGCCGTGGCCCTGTCTCCGGAATTCGGCGTCCCCGTCGGTTCGATCAAGAGGATGTGCACTTCCCCACGCGCCACCGGCCGGTGCTCGACGCCCTTCGGCACGACAAAAACCTCGCCGGGGTTGAGGGTGACCGTGCGGTCCCGCAGCTCGATGTCGAGCGTCCCGCTGAGCACGAGAAAGAAGTCGTCCGTGTCCTCGTGCTTGTGCCAATGAAACGGCCCCTCAAGCTTGGCCACCATGATGTCGTTGTCGTTATAGGTCGCCACCGTGCGCGGGGAGAAGCGATCAGTAAAGGTTGCGAGCTTCTCGGCGAGATTTGCGGGTGCTTTCATGGCGTCTCCCTGGACAAGCAGCAGTCTGGTCCGCGTTTGCAAGACGAGCTGCGCCGGTTAGCACGAGCTGAATCACAATACGAGACTGCTGCGACGCCGGGAGTGGCACAAGGATGGGTTTCGCAACGGCGAAACCCATCCCTACGAGCTGATGCCGATCGGATCAAAACCGATAGTTGATGCCGCCCTTGGCCGTATGAAGCTGAACCTCGGTGTCCGTGAAGGACGCGCCGGGGAATGCAAGAGCATTGCCGTTCGACTTTCCGAGATTGATGTAGATGTACTCGGCCTTGAACGTCCAGCGCGGGTCGAAAGCCCATTCAATGCCGCCACCCGCGGAGAAGCCGACCTGGACGTCGGACGAGGACGCGCTTCGCGTCAGGGCCGGGAAGAAGCCGTTGAAATTGGCGATATTCGGCGTGGCGAGGTTGGAGGTGAAGATGCTGTTCTTGACGTGGCCCCAGGCGAAGCCACCGGTACCGTAGATCAGCACATTGTTCGCCGCGTATCCGAGACGTCCGCGGATCGTGCCGAAGACGTCGATTTCCTGCTTGAGATTGAATACGCCGGTGAAGGCGCCATTGTCGCCGCCGATCGTTCCGGTGACGCTGAAGGGGCGGCTCGCCGTCTCTCTGATGGCAGCGCCGCTGACATCCGCTTCCAGGCCGTACACGAACGTGCCGGACTGCCAGTTATAGCCGATTTGGCCGCCGCCGAATCCGCCCTTGGGGCTCACATCCAGGGTGAACGGCCCAGTGCCACCCGTGACGACATAGCCGGGCACCGTCCCGGTTGCGAGCGCGCCGGGATCGAAGGTCGCCGTCGGATCGCTCCAGCCATAACCGCCATGCACGCCGGCGTAAAAACCGGTCCAGCTGAATGCGACCGGCGCGGGCGGCGCCTTGGTGTAGGCCCTGGCAAGATCGGCCGCGGAGGCGGCGTGGGAGAGACACACAGCCGAGGCCAGAAGGGCAGCAGAGACGATGGATTTGGAGACAATGGATTTCATGACTTCCCTCGAACGCTGTGCGCGTGACAAGGCGGCACCGCTTAAGCCAAGGTATAGAGGTGGTCTCGCAATATTGCTGTAGCGTCGGCGACACAGCGTGGAACTGCGGAACACGGTTTGTGCGCGCGAAGTTCGCCTGACGCGACGCCGCCAGATTTTCGCGACATCAGATGCTCCTCAGACGCCAAGAACGCCATTTTCAGCCGGCGTCGTTAGACCACGAGCTGCCTCGCCGCTGCCGAGATCATCACCAGCCCGCCGGTGATCACGGCGGCATCGAGGATCGCGGTGCGGATGTGCACCGGCATCGACGAAGGCCTTGGCGAAGAACGCCGGGCACGGCCATACCGAAGCAGAAGCTGCAGAAGCGAGATATCGGCGAAGCCCGAGACGATGGTCAATCTTTCTGGCCGCCTCTGATGCGGGCCACGGCTTGATCGGCGAGCGTAGCGAGCGCGGCTTCTTCCAGCGGGAAATCCGCTGCGAGCCAAGCGTCTTCAGCGAGCGCCAACACATGGCCGAGCGCAGGTCCTTCGGCGAGACCGCGGGCGATGAAGTCGGCGGCCTTCAGCGGAAATTTCGGCGCGGTCCAGCGCTGCGGCAGCTCGGCAAGCGCGCGCCAGCGTATCGAGGTGACGTCGCCGCCGTTGCGTGCCCAGCCAAGCAATACGCGATCGTGATAGCTCTCGGGCCCGAGCCGGTACAGCAAGCGCCGTGCATTGGCTTCGTCCTTGGTGGCGAGGCGCCACCAGCGGTGCCCCATCGAATCCAGCGCCTTGGCCTCGGCATTGGAGAGCCGCAGGCGCACGGCGAGGCGCTTGGCGTCTTCGGTGACGGCGACCGAGAGCGCGGCCAGGCGCCGCGTGCTGCTGGGCCTGAGGCCGAGTTCGCGCTCGATCGCGATCATCGTGTCCAGGGGACCCGTATAGACGACGCCGCCAGTCAACGCCTGCAGCAATCCGCCCTCGGCCATGGCTCGCACGGCCGCAGCCGCACCGCCGGCGACCAGCAGCTTGACCATCTCCATGCGCACCCGCTCGGCCGACAGGCTGGCCAGGCCCGCGCGTCGGCGGATGCAGGCGAGATAGCCGTCCGGGTCGGGATCGCCGGCGCCGAAGGCGGCATGGATGCGGAAGAAGCGCAGGATGCGTAAGTAATCCTCGGCGATGCGCTGGTCGGGATCGCCGATGAAGCGCACGCGCCGCGCTTTGGCGTCGTTGATGCCGCCGACATAATCGTAAACCACACCGCGTGCATCGACCGACAGGCCGTTCATGGTGAAGTCGCGCCGCTCGGCATCCTTCACCCAGTCGCGGCCGAACGCGACCTTGGCCTTGCGGCCGAAGGTTTCGGTATCCTCGCGCAACGTCGTGACTTCATAGGGGTGGGCATCGATCACCAGCGTAACGGTGCCGTGGTCGATGCCGGTCGGCACGCTCTTGATGCCGGCAGCCTTGGCCCGCCGTATCACCTCGTCGGGCAGCGCCGTGGTCGCGATGTCGATGTCACCCGGCGCAAGGCCGAGCAGCGCGTTGCGCACGGCGCCGCCGACCACACGCGCCTCCTCGCCATCGGTGCCGAGCAGCGCCAGGACGCGCGCGGTGCCGCCTGCGGTCAGCCAGGGCGCATCGGCGAGTAAAGGCTCCGCGCTCATGGACCCGCCCCTACTTTTCCGTGCCCGGCACGAGCTTGCCGTCCTCGATATGGGCGGGGACGTAGGTCGAATCCGGCGGCGCGCCGGAGAACTCCGCCAAGCCGATGAGGCCGGCGATGACCAGCACGATCGCCACCAGCGCAAGACGCGCGACGATCGCGACCGGCCATGAGGAGCGTGCGAACACACCGGACCGCGTCGCCGCCAGGAACAGCGCATAGACGGCAAAGGGGATGAGGAAGATTCCGATCTCGGTCAGAACCGTCCGGATCATGACGAATAGATCCGCTCATACAGCACACGCAGCATGCCCGCCGTCGCCCCCCAGATGTAGCGTTCCGCGAACGGCATCGCGTAATAGGATCGCGGCGTGCCGCGGAATTCCTTGCTGTGCACCTGGTGGTTCACCGGATTCATCAGGAAGGATAGCGGCACCTCGAAGGCATCATCAACCTCGGAATGGTTGATGCTGAGCGAAAAGCCCGGCCTGACCTTCGCCACCGTCGGCAGGATGCGGAAGCCGAAGGCGGTGCCGTAGAGATCGAGATAGCCGAGCGGCTCGACGAAGTCGCGTGCCAGCCCGACCTCCTCCTCGGCCTCGCGCAGCGCCGCATCGAGCGGCGAGGCATCGATCGCGTCGATCTTGCCGCCGGGAAAGGCGATCTGGCCGGCATGGTCGTTGAGATGCGCCGAGCGCTGCGTCAGCAGGATGGTGGGCTCGGGATGGTCGACCACCGCGATCAGGACCGCTGCGGGACGCACCGGCTGCTCGCGCGCGATGATCTCGAGCATCTTGTCGGTGCCGGGATCGCCCGAGGCGGGGATGATGTTGGGATCATAGAGGCCGGGCGGCACGTCGAAGCCGAGCCTCGCCTTGGAGCGGGCGAAGAAATCCGCAGCGCCAAGCGCGACCGGCTCGTTCGTCAGGATAGGGTTGTTCAAATTCAAAGCGCCGCCCTCACCTGCTCCGCATCGGCCATGGCGAAGAACTCGCCGGCCGACTCGACACCGAACATCGGCTGGCCATCGACCATCCGCTCCTCGCCCATGTCAACCAGATCGTAATAGAGCGCGCGCGTCACCTTGGCCCAGAGGTCCGCGCGGACGTGCAGATAGGGCGTCAGCCCGCCATCCTCCGCCTGCTCGAAGCGCAGCCGGTGCGCCGCGTCGCAGGTGACCCAGTCGTCGACGTTGGTGCGGAAGTGCAGCACGCGATGGCTGCCCTCGCCGTCCTTCTGCATCTCGACCGCCATGAACGGCGCATCGTCGACGCGGATACCGACCTTCTCCACCGGCGTGACCAAGAAATGCTTGTCGCCCTCGCGCTTGAGAATGGTCGAAAACAGCCGCACCAGGGCGGGACGCCCGATTGGCGTCCCCATGTAGAACCAAGTACCATCGGAGGCGATTCGGATGTCGAGATCGCCGCAAAACGGCGGATTCCACAGATGCACCGGAGGCAGGCCCTTCTTGGCGCCTTCGGCATTGGCAGCGCTTTTGGCGGCGGCAGTCAGTCCCTCGAGACCCCGATCGGCGCTCTGCCCTTGGTTCGCCATGGTTTGCCCTGACTTTGTGATTGGCACGATTGGTGCAGGTCTACGTTGTACTTAGGTGCGCGGTTCCATCCGGAATAGCCCGGTGTGGAGGTCGCCACTTCGTGATGCCGTACATACCCCGAAGCCGATAAGGTGGGGATAGGTTAATTCAACGAATACATGGCTTTCCTGCAAGTCTAGCATGGGGCCCATGATCTGGCGTGATGACCTGACGTGACAGGCTGACGATGCAAGCAAGCCGCGTTGCACAGGCTGAAGGAGCAAGCGAATGGCGGAGAGTGTCGAGAAACTCGAGGACGGGATCGTCCGTTCGGCCGAGCAGGTGTCGAGCCAGGTTCGCGCGGCCAAGGACGCGATCGCCTCGGTCATCTTCGGCCAGGATCGCGTGATCGAGAACACGCTGGTCACCATTCTCTCCGGCGGCCATGCGCTCCTGATCGGCGTGCCGGGCCTTGCCAAGACCAAGCTGGTCGAGACGCTCGGCGTCACGCTCGGTCTCGACGCCAAGCGCATCCAGTTCACGCCCGATTTGATGCCATCGGACATTCTCGGCGCCGAAGTGCTGGACGAGAGCACCGCGGGAAGGCGCGCCTTCCGCTTCATTGCCGGTCCCGTGTTCGCGCAGCTCCTGATGGCCGACGAGATCAACCGCGCCAGCCCGCGCACGCAATCGGCGTTGTTGCAAGCGATGCAGGAGCAGCACATCACCGTCGCCGGCGCGCGTCACGATCTGCCGAAACCCTTCCACGTGCTCGCGACGCAGAACCCGCTGGAGCAGGAAGGCACCTATCCGCTGCCCGAAGCCCAGCTCGACCGCTTCCTGATGGAGATCGACGTCGACTATCCCGACCGCGATGCCGAGCGCCGCATCCTGTTTGAAACCACGGGCGCGGAGGAGACGCTGGCCAAGGGCGCGATGACGCCCGATGCGCTGATCACCGCGCAGCGCCTGATCCGGCGCCTGCCGGTCGGCGATTCCGTGGTGGAAGCAATTCTCTCGCTGGTGCGCTCGGCCCGCCCGGGTCCGGACTCCGGCGAAGCCGGCAAGTTCATTGCCTGGGGTCCCGGCCCGCGCGCCAGCCAATCCCTGATGCTGGCGGTACGCGCGCGTGCGCTGATCGACGGGCGCCTGGCGCCCTCGATCGACGACGTGCTCGACCTTGCCGAGCCTGTGCTGAAGCACCGCATGGCGTTGACGTTCCAGGCGCGCGCCGAAGGCCGCACGATTCCGGACGTGATCCGGCAATTGAAGACACGGATCGGTTGATGGCAGCGGAGAACGGGCGGGCAGCGAAGGAGATATTGGCGATCCGACGTGCAGATGGCGAAAGCCGCACGCTCGCCGCTTCATTGCCGCGCTTGGTGCTCGAGGCCCGCCGCATCGCCGCCAACGTCATCCACGGCCTGCATGGACGGCGCCGCGCCGGCTCGGGCGAAAACTTCTGGCAGTACCGCCGCTTCGTCTCGGGCGAACCGTCGCAGAACGTCGACTGGCGCCGCTCGGCGCGCGACGACCATCTGTACGTGCGCGAGCTGGAATGGGAAGCCTCGCACACGGTCTGGATCTGGCCGGACCGCTCGCCCTCGATGGCGTTCGCCTCGAAGACCGCGCGCGAGTCCAAGCTCGAGCGGACACTGATCGTCGCCTTCGCACTGGCCGAGCTGCTCGTCGCCGGCGGCGAGCGCGTCGGCATTCCCGGGCTGATGGCGCCGACCGCAAGCCGCAGCGTCATCGACAGGATGGCGCAGGCGATGCTGCATGACGATGCAGACCGACTGAGCCTGCCGCCATCCTTCGTTCCGGCCGCGCTGGCCGAGATCATCGTGCTGTCGGATTTCTGGTCGCCGATCGCCGAGATCAGGACGACGCTCGCCGGGCTGTCCAGCTCCGGCGCGCACGGCACGATGGTGCAGGTGGTCGATCCCGCCGAGGAATCGTTCCCCTATTCCGGCCGCGTCGAGTTCGTCGAGCCCGAAGGTTTTGGCGTGATCACCGCCGGCCGCGCCGAGAGCTGGGCGCAGGATTACACCGCGCGGCTTGCGCTGCACCGCGACCAGATCCGTGCCGAGACCAACAAGCTCGACTGGCTGTTCACGACGCACGCGACCGACCGCTCCGCCGCCGAACTCTTGCTGTTCCTGCATGCCGGCATGCAGGTGAGCAAGTCCGGCGCACGCACCACGACGATCAAGGCGGGGCCGGCCGCATGATGGGATTGCCGCTCGCCTTCACGCAACCGCTGCTCCTGATCGGCCTCGTCAGCCTGCCCGTGCTGTGGTGGCTCCTGCGCGTGATGCCGCCGCGGCCGCGCCGCATCGAGTTTCCGCCGACGCGGCTGTTGTTCGACATCACGCCGCGCGAAGAGACGCCCTCACGGACGCCGTGGTGGCTGACCGCGCTTCGCCTGCTCGCCGCCGCGCTGGTGATCTTCGCCGCCGCCGGCCCGATCTGGAATCCGCAAACGGGCGTCGCCGGGAGCAAGGCGCCGCTGATGATCATGTTCGACGACGGCTGGAGCGCCGCATCGCACTGGGACGTCAGGATCAGGACCGCCGATGAGCTTATCGCCAATGCCGACAATGACGGCCGCGGCATCGCGCTGGTGCCGCTGTCCGAGCCGAACCGCGACATCACGCTGATGCCGGCGGGTGCGGCGCGCGTCGCGCTGCGGCAGCTGGCGCCAAAGCCCTATTCGATCGACCGCGTCGAGACGCTGGCCGCGGTCGACCGTTTCCTCAAGGTCACCGGCGACTGCGAGATCGCCTGGCTCTCGGACGGCGTCGACACCGGCCGCGGCGAGGACTTCGTGGCCGGCCTCAGCAAGACCATCGGCGACCGCAGCCTGACCGTGTTCGCAGGCGGCACCTCCTCGCCGCTGGCCCTGGTCGCCGCCGAGAATGCCGCAGCGAAGATGACGGTGAAGGTGCTGCGCACCGACGGCGGGATTGCGGTCGGCACGGTACGCGCGCTGGACCAGAAGGCCTCGCCGATCGGCGAAGCGCGCTATTCGTTCGGCCCGCAGGACAAGGAAACCGAGGCGGCGTTCGACCTGCCGGTCGAGCTGCGCAACGACATCACGCGGCTGGAAATCTCCGGCGAGCGCTCGGCCGGCGCGGTGCAGCTGCTCGACAAGCGCTGGCGCCGCCGCGCCATCGGCATCATCTCGGGCGCGACCAGCGAGACCGCGCAGCCACTGCTGGCGCCGACCTTCTATCTCACCCGCGCGCTGGCGCCGTTCGCCGACGTCCGGCTCGCCGACAAAGGCTCGCCTCAGCAGGGCATCACGCAGTTCCTCGACCAGAAGCTACCGATGATCATCCTCGCCGATGTCGGCACCATCGCCCCCGAGTTGCGCGAACGCCTCAATGCCTGGGTCGACCAGGGCGGCGTGCTGGTGCGGTTCGCTGGGCCCCGGCTGGCACAGGCGGAGGACGACCTCGTGCCGGTCAAGCTGCGCAAGGGCGGCCGCACGCTCGGCGGCAGCCTGACCTGGGAGAAGCCGCAGCATCTCGCCTCCTTCGCCGTCGACGGTCCGTTCGCCGGGGTCGCAGTGCCGAAGGACGTCACCGTGAGCCGGCAGGTGCTGGCCGAGCCCGACGCCGTGCTCGCCACCAAGAGCTGGGCCTCGCTGGAAGACGGCACCCCGCTCGTCACCGGCGAGCATCGCGGCAAGGGCCTCGTCAGCCTGTTCCACGTCAGCGCCGACATGCGCTGGTCTGACTTACCGATGTCGGGCACCTTCGTCGAAATGCTGCGACGGGTGGTCGACATGTCCGGCTACACCGCGAAGCCCGGCGCTGGCGTTGCCGGCGAAGCGACCACTGAGACCGTGGCGCCGCTGCACATCCTCGACGGATTTGGCGCGTTTGGTCCGCCGCCCGCGACGGCCAAGCCGCTTCCTGCGGATTACCGCGACCGCGCCACATCAGATCATCCGCCCGGCTTCTACGGCCCGGCAGAAGGACCGCTCGCCGTGAACACGCTTGCCAGCGCCGACCGCATCGCCGCCCTGAACACCGCGAGCCTGCGCGCCCGGCACGCCACCTACACCAATGCCGAGCCGCGCGATTTGCGCGGCTGGCTGCTGTCGACGGCGCTCGCGCTGTTCCTGATCGACGCCATCATCATCGCGGTGCTCGGCGGCGGCATTGCCGCGCTGCTGCGCCGCCGCGCCGCGCCCGCGATGATCGTGCTCGCCCTGCTCGCGGGATTCGCGGCGCTCTCGCCGGCGCCGTCGCGCGCCGACGGCGTCACGGACGAGTTCGCGATGAAGTCGGTGTCGCAGACCCGCCTCGCCTATGTCGTCACGGGCAATGCGGATGTCGATTCCATCGTCAAGGCGGGAATGAACGGGCTGACGCTGTTCCTGGCCCAGCGCACGGCGCTCGAGGCCGGTGATCCCGTCGGCGTCGATCCCGCGCGCGACGAGCTCGCGTTCTTCCCGCTGATCTACTGGCCGATCGTGCCGGGCGCGCCGAAGCCGCCGCAGGACGCCATCAACAAGATCGACGTCTACATGAAGCAGGGCGGCACCGTGCTGTTCGACACCCGCGACGCGATCGAGGCGCCGCCCGGCGCCAACGGCGCGGCGCAGACCCCAGCGATGCAGACGCTGCGCGAGATCCTGTCCTCGCTCGACGTGCCCGAGCTCGAGCCGGTGCCGCGCGAGCATGTGCTGACCAAGACCTTCTATCTGCTGCGCGACTTCCCCGGCCGCTTCACTGCCGGCCAGACCTGGGTCGAGACCTTGCCGCGCGAAGACGACGATGAGAGCGCGCAGCGGCCGGCACGCGGCGGCGACGGCGTCTCCCCAATCATCATCACCTCGAACGACCTGGCCGGCGCCTGGGCGGTGCGGCCCGACGGACAGGCCATGCTGCCGGTGACCGGCGGCGACCCCCGCCAGCGCGAATTCGCCTACCGCGCCGGCGCCAACATCGTGATGTACACGCTGACCGGCAACTACAAAGCCGACCAGGTGCACGCTCCGGCGCTGATCGAACGGCTGGGGCAATGATGCGGGTGTTAAATTTGGACCCAACGGAGGCCGTCATGCCCGGCCTTGTGCCGGGCATCCACGTTCTTCGTGCCGCGCGGCAAGTCGTGGATGGCCGGGACAAGCCCGGCCATGACGATGCCGAGAGAGTGACCTCATGAGTTACGGGATCGCGTTCACACCGCTTGTTCCTACCATCGTGCTGTGGCTCGCGCTCGCCGCGATCGTCATTGTCGCGCTCGTGCTGCTGCTGGCGCGCGCGCGCGGCGCCGCGGTGCGCGTGGCCGCGCTGGCGCTGTTCCTGCTGGCGCTTTCCAATCCCTCCTTCACCCGCGAGGACCGCGATCCCCTCACCTCGGTCGCCGCTGTTGTCATCGACAAGAGCCCGAGCCAGAACTTCGGCAACCGCAATCGCGAAGCTGCGCAAGCGCAGGAGGCGCTGGTCGACAGCCTGAAGAAGATCAAGGGCCTCGAGGTCCGTGTCGTCGAAGCCGGACAGGCCGACGGCGAGACCGACGGCACCAAGCTGTTCGGCGCGCTGGCCTCGGCCTTGGCGGACGTCCCGGTCGACCGCGTCGCCGGCGCGTTCCTGATCACCGACGGCCGCGTCCACGACATTCCCGCGAACGCCGCCGCGCTCGGCTTCCAGGCGCCGGTGCACGCGCTGGTCACGGGCCAGAAGGACGAGCGCGACCGCCGCATCGCGATCACCGCCGCGCCGCGCTTCGGTATCGTCGGGCAGAGCCAGACCATCTCCTATCGCCTCGACGACCAGGGTGTCACCGGCGAGCGCGCCAGGGTCATCGTCCGCCGCGACGGCGAGGTCATCAACGAGCGCACGCTCTCCAGCGGCCAGGCCGCGAGCGTCGACGTCGACATCAAGCATGCCGGGCCGAACATCGTCGAGATCGAGGCCTCGCCGCTCGAACGCGAATTGACGCCGGTGAACAATCGCGCCGTCGTCGCCATCGACGGCGTGCGCGACAAGCTGCGCGTGTTGCTGGTCTCGGGCGAGCCGCATTCGGGCGAGCGCACCTGGCGCAACCTGCTCAAGTCCGACGCCAGCGTCGACCTCGTGCATTTCACCATTCTGCGCCCGCCGGAGAAGCAGGACGGCACGCCGATCAACGAATTGTCGCTGATCGCGTTTCCGACCCGCGAGCTGTTCCAGCAGAAGATCAACGAATTCCAGTTGATCATCTTCGACCGCTATGCCCGCCAGGGCGTGCTGCCGATCCCCTATTTCGAGAACATGGCGCGTTACGTGCGTGCAGGCGGCGCCGTGCTGGTCTCGGCCGGTCCCGACTATGCCTCGAACAGTAGCATCTGGCGCACGCCGCTCGATTCGGTGCTGCCGGCCGAACCGGTCGGCGTCACCGAGAAGCCGTTCTATGCGCATCTGTCCGACCTCGGCAAACGCCATCCCGTCACGCGCGGGCTGGAAGGCTCCGCCAGCGAGCCGCCGCGCTGGAGCCGGTTCTTCCGCACCGTCGATACCCGCAATGCGGTCAACCCGCCCGTCATGACCGGCGTCGACGGCAAGCCGCTGCTGTTCCTGTCGCGCTTCGGCGAGGGCCGCGTCGCGCTCCTGCTGTCCGACCACATCTGGCTGTGGGCGCGCGGCTATGAGGGCGGCGGTCCGCATCTCGACCTGCTGCGGCGGATGTCGCACTGGCTGATGAAGCAGCCTGATCTCGACGAGGAGGCGTTGCGCCTCCAGGTGCAGGGCAAGGACCTCGTCGTGGTGCGTCAGACCATGGCGGACAGCGTCCAGCCCGTCAGCGTGACATCGCCGTCGGGCGTGTCGCAGGATCTGACGCTGAGCGCCGGCGATCCCGGCGAGTGGCGCGCCAGCCTGCCGGCGAGTGAGCTCGGCCTGTGGCAGGCCACCGACGGCACGCTGAAGGCGCTGATCAATGTCGGCCCGACCAACCCGAAGGAATTTTCGGAAGTCACCTCCACGGTCGATACGTTGAAGCCGCTGACACAGGCGACCGGCGGCGATGCCGTGCGTGTGGCTACTAGCTCGAGCCTCGAGCTGCCGCGCATCCTGCCGGTGCGCTCGGTCGGCATGTTCCACGGCGACGGCTGGATGGGCGTGCGGATGCGCGATGCCAGCGTGGTCAAGGGCGTCGGCGTGCTGCCGATCTTCTCCGGCCTGATCGGCCTGCTGCTGCTGCTCGGCGCATTTGCGGCGACCTGGGTGCGCGAGGGGCGGTAGTTGCCCGAACGACACATCGGCTTGGCGGCTTGCATGCGCCGATCCCCCCGCCGTTGACATCGGTGAACCGGTCGGGCGATGTTATACTATAACATCGCGGCGTCCTGGGATTGACGCCTCGGTGTGGGGGTGGCGTTTTCCAGATGAAGTGGTTCCGGTCGAATAGCAGGCACGGCGCCCGGCTCGCGTTGTTCGCGATGCTGGTGCAGCTCGCGCTGACGTTCGGCCACAGCCATTGGTTCGCGCAGGCCGCGCCTTTTGCTCAATCATCGGTCCAGCACATCGAAGGCGGCGCCAAGGACGTTGCAGCAACCGACGGCGCCGCCGTCGAGAAGCAATCGCCCTCAAGTCCCGACCGCGAGCATTCGCGCGACGAGAGTTGCGCCATCTGCGCCATCATTGCGATGGCGGGCACGATCGTGTCGGCGACGCCGCCCGTGCTGTTGCTGCCGCAGGCGATCGAGCTGCTCCGGCGCAGCCTCGACGCCGAGTTCGCTCATCTGACATCGGCCCGCACGGCGTTCCAGCCGCGCGCCCCTCCTGCGTCCTGACTCCAACGCTTGATCACACCCAGCCTCGCCGCACATCGGCAAGTGCCTGGGAGAAGTTGAAGTCGAATTCCGTCGCGTCGCGACGGCAGGCCGCCTCCGATCAGCAGAGCATCATCCGGACGGCGCCTGAGTGGAATCAGGACCATGTCATTTCAATTGCGACGCGCGCAGCGCCTTGGCGGAGCAAGCCTGCTCCTGCTCGGCGCCGCCGCTACATCCGCGTTCGCCCAGGACTCGGCACAACGACCGGCACAACAGCCGGCACAAGACAAATCGTCGACCGAACTCCCCGCTATCACCGTAACGGCGCCGAGCCCGATCGTACGCAGAGCAGTGGTGCCGACCCGCAACGCAGGCCGCGGCACGCGGACCGCGCGGGTGCGCAGCCGCGAGCAGGCGGCTGAAGCGGCACCGGCAGCTCCCGTGTCCGCCGCGCCCCAGCAAGGCGTGCTGCCTGTTGTGACCGATCAATTCGCGACCGTCACCGTGGTGCCGAACGAGGAGATTCGGCGCAACGGCGGCGGCACGCTCGGCGATCTCCTGTTCTCCAAGCCCGGCATCACCGGCTCTGAATACGCACCCGGCGCATCCAGCCGCCCGATCATTCGCGGGCTCGACACCAATCGGGTCGGCATTATCGAGAACGGAACGGGCAGCAACGGCGCGTCCGATCTCGGCGAGGATCACTTCGTGCCGATTGATCCGCTGGCAGCCACCCAGGTCGAGGTCATCCGCGGACCGGCGACGCTGCGCTACGGCTCCACCGCGATCGGTGGCGTGGTCAGCGCAACCAACAATCGAATTCCGGATGCCTTGCCGTCCTGCACGGCGCCCTTTCCGACTTACGGACTCCCGACCAAGGCGCCGCTGGCAAACGTGGGATCGCCGGGCTGCATCACCGCGGAAACGCGGACGGCCGTAACTTCGGTCGATCGCGGGACCGAAGGTGCCGTGCTGCTCGATGCCGGCGGCGGCAACTTTGCCTTCCACGCCGATGCCTTTGGCCGCAAGGCCGGCGACTACAACATCCCGAGCTATCCGTTCTTGACGGACCCGACGCTGCCGTTCAACGGACGCCAGCCGAATTCGGCATCGCAGGCCTACGGCGGATCTGTCGGCGGCTCCTACATCTTCGACGGCGGCTACGTGGGCGCGGCGATCACGCAGCACAACGCGCTCTATCACATTCCCGGTATCGAGGGCAGCGAGTTCCTGACGCGGATCGACGGACGACAAACAAAGTTCACGACAAAAGGCGAGTATCGGCCGGATGCGGCGGCGATCGATGCGATCCGGTTCTGGGCCAGCGCCACCGACTATAAGCACGATGAGGTCGGGCTCGCCGACTCTGCCGACCTCGGCTCCCTCGGCGTGAGACAAACCTTCACCAACAAGGAACAGGAAGGCCGCGTCGAGGTGCAGCTTGCGCCGTTCGACGTCCGCTTTGCTGCGCTGACCACCGCTGTGGGCGTTCAGGCGTCGCATCAGAAGCTGACCGCGCCGAGTCCGGACGATCCAGGCAGCCCGATCAACGGACTGTTCGATCCGAACAAGAACACAAAGGTCGCCGGGTACATCTTCAATGAGTTCAAGTTCAGCGAAGCCACCAAGGCTCAGATCGCCGGACGCGTCGAGAGCGCAAGGTTGAGCGGCACGGCGCCGGCCTTCGTCCCCGATGTGTTCGACCTCGCCGTCGATCCGGCCGCGATCGGCCCCGCAACGGCGGTCAACCGCAACTTCACGCCGGTGAGCGGGAGCATCGGCCTGATCCACAGCCTTCCTTGGGATCTGGTCGCCAGCATCACCGGCCAATATGTCGAACGCGCGCCGAAACCGGCGGAATTGTTTTCGCGCGGCGGCCACGATGCCACCACCACTTTCGACATAGGCAATCCCAATCTCGGCATCGAGACCGCCAAGTCGGTCGAGGCGGGACTGCGACGAGCGGTAGGACCGCTTCGCTTCGAAATCACCGGCTACTACACCAAGTTCAACGGTTTCATCTACCGGCGCCTGACCGGCAACACGTGTGAGGACGGCGTTTGCCAGCTTGGCGCTGGCCTCGAACTGAATCAGGCGGTCTATTCGCAGCGCGACGCGACATTCCGGGGCGGCGAATTCCAGTTCCAGTACGACGTGATGCCGGTCTGGAACGGGATCTGGGGCATCGAGGGTCAATACGACATCGTGCGCGCGACCTTCGACGACGGCACTAACGTGCCACGCATTCCGCCCCAGCGGCTGGGCGGTGGTGTGTACTATCGCGACGCCGAATGGTTTGCCCGGATCAACCTGCTGCACGCGTTCGCGCAAAACGACATCGCACCTATCGCGGAGACGCCGACGCCCGGCTACAACCTGCTAAGGGCCGAGGTCAGCTACAAAACGCAGCTCGATCAACGTTGGTTCGGCGCGCGCGAGATGCATGTCGGGCTCGTCGGCAACAACCTGTTGAACGAGAACATCCGCAATGCCGTCTCCTTCAATAAGGACCAGGTGCTGTTGCCCGGCATCGGCGTCAGGGCGTTCGCGAACTTCAAGTTCTAGGTAACGACACGCGCCGTCATTGCGAGGAGCCCTTGCGACGAAGCAATCCAGACCGCCTCCGCGGAAAGACTCTGGATTGCTTCGCTGCGCTCGCAATGACGGAGTATGACGCGCGCAGCCGCGCGTCTTCTCGACGGTCTCTTAGCCGGATGAGATACGAGCAGTGTCGTAGCCCGGATGGAGCGTAGCGTAATCCGGGGTTCTCTCGTTGCGGAAGACCTTCCCGGATTGCGCTGCGCTCCATCCGGGCTACGGCGTTTCCAACGACGCGCGCCGCTCCTATGTCCGCGCTTTGCTCCAGTCGGGGCCGACCGCGCCCGACACGCCCTCGAAGGCGCCGTCGACGAGCTCGAACACCAGGATGCGCGCGGCATCGACCGGGCCGGGCATGGTGACGCGGCCCTTGGCGACCTGCTTGAAGCCGACGCGGCCGTAATAGGGCTCGTCGCCGACCAGCAGCACGAGGCGGTGGCCTTTTTCCCTGGCGTCCTTCAGCGCGCGCTCCATCAACTGACGGCCGATGCCGCGATCGCGGAACGGCGGCTCGACGGTGAGCGGCCCGAGCAGCAGCGCCGGCGTTTGGCCGATCAGAATCGGCAATTGCCTGACGGAGCCGACCAGGAGCGTGCCGATACGGGCCGTGAAGGACAGTTCGAGCAGATGGTCGACGTGCTCGCGGATCCGGTAGGCGCTCAGCACGAAGCGGCCGGGGCCGAAGGTGCGTTCGTGCAGCCGCTCGATCGCCTGAGCGTCGCCGGCGGCTTCGGGAAGAATGGTCAGTGAGAGATCGTTCATGTCAATTCGCGGAGTAGCACTTGCGCCTGCGAAGGTCCATGGGCGGCGGCGGTGCCCCGTTTACCTCCCGGCGGGCGAAGTGCAAGCCTGGCTCAACCTGCGTTCCGTTTCGACGCCGGCTGGGACAGATAGGCCAGCATCTTCATCTCCCGCCGCCCTCGCGTCACCGTATCGAGCACGAGCCCTGACGACACCGACAGCAAGGCCATGATCATCAGGCCCATCGACAGCACGGCAGTGGGCAGGCGCGGCACGAGGCCGGTTTCGATGAAGGTGATCACGATCGGAATCGCGAAGATGATCGACGCCAGCGCCAGCAGGATTCCGATCACCGTGAAGAAGCGCAACGGCCGCTCGCTGCGATAGAGCTTCAGCATGGTGCCGAGGATGCGAAAGCCGTCGCGCCAGGTGTTGAGCTTGGAGAACGAGCCTTCGGGGCGCGCATAATAGGGCGTCTCGACCTCGGCAACCGGCAGCGACAATTCCAGCGCATAGACCGCAAGCTCGGTCTCGATCTCGAAGCCGTCGGAGAGGACGGGAAAGGATTTGACGAAGCGGCGCGAGAACACCCGGTAGCCGGACAGGAGGTCCTTGAAAGCGTGGCCGAAGGTGTCGGACAGGAAGCCGGTCAGCATGCGGTTGCCGGTGCGGTGGCCGAGCCGGTAGGCAGCCTGGACCTGATCGACGCGAAGCCCGACCACCATGTCGAGATGCTCGTCGAGCAGCTTGTCGATCATGATGGGTGCGCTCGGCGCATCATAGGTGGCATCGCCATCGACCAGCACATAGACGTCGGCCTCGACGTCCGCGAACATGCGGCGCACGACGTGGCCCTTGCCCTGCCGGCGCTCGCTGCGCACGATCGCACCGGCTTCGCGCGCGACCGCGGCGGTCCGGTCGCGCGAATTGTTGTCGTAGACGTAGATCTCCGCCGCGGGCAGCGCCTTGCGGAAATCGGCAACGACGGTCGCGACCGCGGCCTCCTCGTTGTAGCAGGGCACCAGCACCGCGATACGAAGTTGCGTTGTGGTCATCAGGCAGCACTCCGAGGCTTGTCGGCTCGCGCCCGAGCGGCGTGGCCTGCCGTGCGCGTCGAGCGGGTTACTAGCACAAGCCGCCCTCAGCGCCACGTCGCAATCACGGGCCTGCCATCGAGCACTTCGGCGATTCGCAGCCGCGTGCCGGGCGTGGTGCCCTCGGGCAATGCGGCATTGTCGAAGAACCCGCATTCGACGATCTCGCGGTTGGGCTCAGGGACGCGGTCCTGCCTGAACTGCCTGACCACGTAGACCGCGACGTGGTCGCGGCGGGAGACGTGGCTGTTGAGGAAGACGCCGTGCAGGATCGCCTCGCCGGTCAGATCGATGTCGCCCTCCTCCTTGAGCTCGCGCCGCAACGCCTCTTCCATGGTCTCGCCGAAATCGACGCCGCCGCCAGGCAAATACCAGCCGCTGACGTAGCTATGCCTGACCAGGAAGACGCGATTGTCGGCATCCAGCACCACGGCACGGACGCCGAGCGTCATGCCGCGGACGAGCAGGAAATAGCCGTGCAAGAACCGCCGCAGCAGCGGCTCGGCTTTCCGTCGGGCTCGGTTCAGACGTTCTCCCATCAGGCTCCTCGACGCCCCGTTTCAGGCCCTGCTTGCGCGGGGCGCGCGACCTTGCCATTACAGCGGAGCAATAGCGAGGCATTCGCGCGCCATGACTCCCTCCACGCTGGCTCCCTTCACGCTCGCCCACCTGTCCGATCCGCATCTGGCGCCTTTGCCGAAGCCGCGGCTGATCGAGCTCGCGGGCAAGCGCGCGTTCGGCTATGTCAACTGGACGCGCAACCGCCACAAGTACCAGCGCCGCGAGGTTCTCGACGCGCTCGTCGCCGACATGAAGGCGCAGGCGCCCGACCACATCGCAGTGACGGGCGATCTCGTCAACCTGGCGCTGGAGGCGGAGTTCGCACCGGCGCTGGCCTGGCTCGAAAGCGTCGGCCCGCCCGACCGCGTGACCGCGATCCCCGGCAATCACGACGCCTATGTCAGCGCGACGCGTCATCGCTTCGGCGAGACGTTCCTGCACTACATCGCCGCGGACACACCCGGCGGCGCAGCCTTCCCAGCGGTGCGCCGGCGCGGGCCGCTTGCCCTGATCAGCCTGTCCACGGCGGTGCCGACCCTGCCGCTGATGGCGACCGGCACGCTCGGGCGCGATCAGCTCGCCGCGCTTGCGGAGGTGCTCGAGCGGCTCGCCGCGGAAGACGTCTTCCGCGTGCTGCTGGTGCATCATCCGCTGAAGTCCAGCGCGCGGGCGAAGCGGATGACGGACGCGCCGGAATTGCTGGGACTGTTGAAGCGCCACGGCGTCGAGCTGGTCCTGCACGGGCACGACCACATTCATTCGACGATGTGGTTCGAGGGTCCAAACGGCAACATTCCCGCGCTCGGCGTGCCGTCGGCCTCCGCGCTGGCGCACGGACGTTATCCGGCGGCGGCGTATAATCTGTTCACCATCGAGAAGGACAATGCCGGCTGGCGCTGCGAGCAGACGGTGCGAAGCCTCGGGGTGGGGTTTCAGGTTGGGCAGATCAAGCATGTGCGGTTGATTTAGCCCCGGTCGTCATTGCGAGCGCAGCGAAGCAATCCAGGAATCTCTCCGCGGAGGCAATCTGGATTGCTTCGTCGCAAGGGCTCCTCGCAATAACGAAGGAGAGAGCCTCACCAGCTCCGCAAGACCGCAAGCACTGCCACCCCGAACAACGCCGCAGCGCCGAGCACGAAGCCGAACACGAATGGCCACAGGCGCGAGCGGCGCGGCGGCGCGGCGGTCGGTGCTTGCGGTTCGGGCTGGACCACCATCGCCCGCTCGCGCTCGACCATGCGGCGCGCGACATAGTCGGTGACGGCCTCGACGATCACGGCGGTGTCGTGCGATTCCGCGAGCACGATGCGGCCGAAGCGGGTGTCCTGGACGAAGCGGTACATCCGCTTGTCGCGGCCCATCACGATATGGGCGACGACGTCGATCCACAGCCGCGGCGTATCGCCCTGGCTGATACCGCGGTCGAACAGATCGATCTGGTCGGGCACCTGCGCGAACAGGGGATCGAGCGCATCGTTGAGGATCTCGAGCCGCGCCACCTCGGCGTCGCGCAAATCGACCACGACGCCGGTGCGGTCGGCCGCCTCGATCCGCGCGCGCAGCAGCGCATCGCGCAGCCGCACCGGGCCCGGCTGGCCGGGATGGGTCCCGCTGGTCTCGGGCTCTGACATTGTCGGCCTCGTCCTCGACTTATGCCCATTAACCTATCAGCAACCAAACCCTCCGCAAAGACCTACAATTCCAGAGACTTACGGCGCCCACAGCCGTTTCACCTGTGCCAAAAACAGACGATCCCACCCAGGCAGGGCCTGGATGGGACCATCCGTCCTTGGACGTCTTCTTAAGTCGGGGCGATCAGGCCGAGACCCGCGAGGGCTCTTCCACGATCGAGAAGCGGACGCCGGCCTTGTGACGGCTTTCTTCCGAGACTTCCTTCCAGCACTCTTCGGCTTCCTTGCGGGTCTTGAACGGACCTTTGACCTGGGCCGAGCCTTCCACGAGCTTGTGGAAGTTCATCGAACCGAACTCGCCGCCGATCACCCAGAAATTGCTGCCTTTGGTCATTGTCAGTCTCCTGTTGAGGTGCGTGACCGGCCTGGACTCCAACCTGGCTTCCAGACCGGTCCGATCCGCCGTTAGCCGAACTGGTTCATCGTGTTGTGGACGCCGCCCGCCTTCAGCGCAGCTTCGCCCGCGAAGTACTCCTTGTGGTCGTCGCCGATGTCGGAGCCGGCCATGTTCTGGTGCTTCACGCAGGCGATGCCCTGACGGATCTCGGCGCGCTGGACGTTCTTGACGTAGCCCAGCATGCCCTGCTCGCCGAAATACTCGCGGGCGAGATTGTCGGTCGAGAGCGCGGCCGTGTGATAGGTCGGCAGCGTGATCAGGTGGTGGAAGATGCCGGCGCGCTTGGCCGAATCCGCCTGGAAGGTACGGATGCGCTCGTCGGCTTCCTTCGCCAGCGGCGTGTCGTCGTACTCCGCCTTCATCAGCTCGGCACGGTTGTACTTGCTGACGTCCTGGCCCGCTTCCTTCATCGCGTCGTAGACCTGCCAACGGAAGTTGAGGGTCCAGTTGAACGACGGCGAGTTGTTGTAGGCGAGCTTGGCGTTCGGCACCACCTTGCGGATGCGGTCGACCATGCTGGCGATCTGCTCGATATGCGGCTTCTCGGTCTCGATCCAGAGCAGGTCGGCGCCGTTCTGCAGCGAGGTGATGCAATCGAGCACGCAGCGGTCTGCACCGGTGCCGGGGCGGAACTGGTAGAGGTTGGAGGGCAGCCGCTTCGGACGCATCAGCTTGCCGTTGCGGTTGATGATGACGTCGCCGTTCTTGGCGTTCTCCGCGGTGATTTCCTCGCAATCGAGGAAGCTGTTGTACTGGTCGCCGATGTCGCCGGGCTTGTGGCTGACCGCGATCTGCTGCGTCAGGCCGGCGCCGAGCGAGTCGGTGCGGGTCACGACGATGCCGTCTTCGACGCCGAGCTCGAGGAAGGCGTGGCGGCAGGCGCGGATCTTCGCCAGGAAGACGTCATGCGGCACCGTGACCTTGCCGTCCTGGTGGCCGCACTGCTTCTCGTCGGAGACCTGGTTCTCGATCTGAAGCGCGCAGGCGCCCGCCTCGATCATCTTCTTGGCGAGCAGATAGGTCGCCTCCGCGTTGCCGAAGCCGGCATCGATGTCGGCGATGACGGGGACGACATGGGTCTGGAAGTTGTCGATCTTCTCGATCAGCTCCTTCTCGCGAGTCTTGTCGCCTTCCTTGCGCGCCTTGTCGAGCAGACGGAAGATGTCGTTGAGCTCGCGCGAATCGGCCTGACGCAGGAAGGTGTAGAGCTCCTCGATCAGCGCCGGCACCGCGGTCTTCTCGTGCATGGACTGGTCGGGCAGCGGACCGAATTCGGAGCGCAGCGCCGCGATCATCCAGCCGGAGAGATAGAGGTAGGTGCGGTCGGTCTTGCCGCCGAAATGCTTCTTGACCGAGATCAGCTTCTGCTGGGCGATGAAGCCGTGCCAGCAGCCCAGCGACTGGGTGTACTTGGTGGGATCCTTGTCATAGGCGGCCATGTCGGCGCGCATCACGGCCGCGGTGTAGCGGGCGATGTCGAGGCCGGTCTTGAAACGGTTCTGCAGGCGCATGCGCGCGACGGCCTCGGCCGACACGCCGTTCCAGGTCGGCTGGGTCTCGAGGAGCGCCTGAGCCGCCTTGACTTCGTCCTGATACGAGGACGGACCCTGGAGGGTGCTGATACCGCGGGGCTGGTAATTCATGTGCCTGATCCTTTCGCTGACGATGGCGACGCAGCCATCGACATTCTTGACAATGCATTGCGAGATGCGTGTCAGAAGCTAAACGCGAAAAGGAAAAGTTCGTACAGATGGCTTGTTTTTTATTGGTGATGTCATGTAACATCTGAACGTGTAATACATGTCACTTTGTAAAATTTGTAAATAATAGGTCAACTGTTCTGACCTTGATTGAGTCTGGAGGCCTGAGACATGCCCGCCGATTCCGGCAAGAAACTCTTCGTCGGCCCGCGCTTCCGGCGAATCCGGCAGCAATTGGGGCTGTCGCAGACCCAGATCGCCGAGGGGCTCGGGATCTCGCCCAGCTATGTCAACCTGATCGAGCGCAACCAGCGCCCGGTCACGGCGCAGATCCTGCTGCGGCTGGCCGAGACCTATGACCTTGACCTGCGCGATCTCGCCACCGCGGACGAGGACCGCTTCTTCGCCGAGCTGAACGAGATCTTCTCCGATCCCCTGTTCCGGCAGATCGACGTGCCCAAGCAGGAGCTGCGCGACCTCGCCGAGCTCTGCCCCGGCGTCACCCATGCGCTGCAGCGGCTCTACGCGGCCTATACCGAGGCGCGTCAGGGCGAGACCCTGGCCGCGGCGCAGATGGCCGACCGCGACGTCGGCACGCGCTTTGAAGCCAATCCGGTCGAGCGCGTGCGTGAGCTGATCGAGGCCAACCGCAACTATTTTCCGGAGCTGGAGCAGGCGGCGGAAAATCTGCGCGACGAGTTGAACGAGCCCGCCGAAGGGCTGTATGCCGCGCTAATAACGCGCTTGCGCGAGAAGCACTCGATCCAGACCCGCATCATGCCGGTCGACGTGATGCGCGAGACGCTCCGCCGATTCGACCGCCACCGCCGGCAGCTGCTGATCTCGGAGCTGGTCGATCCGCCCGGCCGCGCATTCCAGCTCGCCTTCCAGCTGGGCCTGGCGGAATGCGCGCAGGCGCTGGAGACCATCATCGGCCGGGCCGGCCCGCTGGACGATGCGCCGCGGCGGCTGTTCCGGATCACGCTCGGCAATTACTTCGCGGCCGCCGTGATGATGCCCTACCCGGCGTTCCTCGCGGCCGCCGAAGCGCTGAACTACGACATCCACGTGCTGGCACAGCGCTTCAATTCCGGCTTCGAGCAGGTCTGCCACCGCCTCACCACGCTGCAGCGACCGAATGCGCGCGGCATTCCGTTCTTCCTCTTGCGCGTCGACAATGCCGGCAACGTCTCCAAGCGTTTCTCCTCCGGCACCTTCCCGTTCTCGAAATTCGGCGGCACGTGTCCGCTCTGGAATGTGCATTCGACCTTCGACACGCCGGATCGCCTGCTCAAGCAGGTGATCGAGCTGCCCGACGGCACGCGCTATTTCTCGATCGCGCAGATGGTGCGCCGCCCCGTGGCGCCGCATCCGCTGCCGCAGCCGCGCTTTGCCATCGGCCTCGGCTGCGAGATCCGCCACGCCGCCCGCCTGACCTACGCCACCGGCATGGACCTGGAGAAGGCCGAGGGCACCCCGATCGGCGTCAACTGTCGCCTCTGCGAGCGCGAGAACTGCGCCCAGCGCGCCGAGCCGCCGATCACGCGCACGTTGATCCTGGACGAGACGACGCGGCGGGTGTCGAGCTTTGCGTTCTCGAATGCAAGGGAGTTGTGAGGCACACACTCTCTCTTCCGTCATGGCCGGGCTTGACCCGGCCATCCACGCGCTTCCGCATACGCAGAAAGAAGGGGATGCCCGGGTCAAGCCAGGGCATAACGACCAAGTGTGTGGTCGCCGCTCCGGTCATCAATAGCGCGCGCCCTCACGCCAGCGTATGCACGATCACCGGTCCCGCCACGGCGCGGGCGTCGCCGGCGAGCAGCGGGCCGAGATCCTTCTCGATCCAGGCGATGGCGCGCTTGTTGGCTTCCTCCGCCTGCTCGAACTTGTCGAAGATCGAGATCGCGGTGACCGTGTCGTCGCCGCCATAGACGACGTAATAGGCGCGGAAACCGTCGACGTCGCTGATGATGGGAACGGCGCCGTCCTTGATGCGGCGCGTCAGCTCTTCCGCGCTCCCGCTTTTTGCCTTGGCCTGACGGATGGCGGCATACATGGCATCCTCCCCTTCCGGCTATGATGTGAGGGCCTCGAGCCCGGGCGGATGTTACGCCGAAGCGCGCAGCCGATCCACGCTTGGTTAACCCGACCCTAATCCGCCCGCGCGATCTGCAACCAACGGTTAAGCACGCCTCAACATCAGTGCCTTAGTCTCGCCGCACTCACTTTTCGCAAACAAGGGCGGCCTAATCTGCCGGGCGAAGTGACATCAGGGGGTTCACCATGCGCATTGCGTTGCTGCTGACCGCGACCATCGTCGGCGCGCTATTCGCCAGTCCAACCATCGCCGGGTCGCTCGATGCCGGCGCGGCGCAGCCGCTGCCGCCGGGCTTCCAGAGCTACCGCGACTACATGTTCGACATCTCCGAGAACCGCGACCGCAAGGACGTCGACAAGCTCACCGAGAACCTGAAGAGCCAGATCGACGTCGTCGAAGGCGTCGGCCTCTCCCCGCGCGTGCTGCGCTTCTTCCACACCGTTCCGATCGTCGCGAGCGAACTCGCCTGCCTCGACGAAGGCGCCGCCACCGCCTGCTACGGCCGGGTCACGCCGGACATGCAGCGCACCGCGCCCCGGACCCTGACGGTCTGGGACCCCGCCAAGCAGCGCTGGACCAATCCCAATGCCGTCGACCTCGCGGTCGATTCGGGCCTCGGCGTGATCATGCTGCGGCCGGACATGATGCGCTACGAGAAGGAGGCCGTGCTGCTGCACGAGATGCTGCACGCCTTCCACGCGCGGCTGCTGCCGGACGGCTACGCCAACAAGGGCGTGATCACCTACTACGCCCTCGCCAAGTCCAAAGACCTCTTGCCCAAGGAATCCTATGCGATGAAGAATCCCATGGAGTTCTTTGCGGTGACCGCCAGCATCTTCCTGGCCGGCAAGAGCGAATTCCACGATCCGAAGTCGCGCGAGGCGCTTAAGGAGAAGATGCCGGACTATTACAAATATCTGGTCGGCGTGTTCGGCTTCGACCCCGAGCCGGCGGCCTCGAACGGCCCGGTCGCCTCGCTGAAATGAGCGGACGGCGCCAAGCCAAGCCAAAGAGCCGCGCGAACAGCGCGGCTTTTTTGTTTCGCGCGCTCGGTAAGCTGCGGATGACGCACAGCCGGGAATTGCCAAGCCGGGGTCCGATCTGCATAGTCCCGCCCGCATCGATACCGTTTTCGAAGGGGATGAGAGACCATGGCGGAAGCCGACCTGGATGTCGTGATCCGGCAACTGGCCAGACAGCTGCATACGGGCCTGATGACCCGTGCCAAGGAGCGGCGGGATCGCTTCAACAGCCTTGCGGTCAAGGCCAAGGGCAAGGAGACCGGCGAGCGCTTCAAGATGATGGCCAAGGCCACCATGGAGCAGGCGACTGCAGCCGCCAAGCGCCTGCAGATGTCCGCCGATAACGTCGCCGACAGCTACGCGCGGTCGATGCGCCTCGCCGCCAGCACACCTGTTACGGTGAAAGCGGAGAAGAAGGCAAAGGACGAGAAGCCGGCGAAGAAGGCCGCAAAGAAAGCCAAAGCGAAAAAAAAGACGTAGTCGTTGCACCCAGGGCTATCGCATATGACTTGCGGCGGCGGCCTGCGCACGCGCCTCGTCCTTCGAGACGGCGCTGACGCGCCTCCTCAGGATGAGGCTAATCAGCATCGGTGCTCGTTGAAACTGCTGCCGCGCATCCCGCCCTCATCCTGAGGAGCCCGCCAAAGCGGGCGTCTCGAAGGATGGCCGCAAGGAAAAACTCCCAAATGCGATAGCCCTGCCGTTGAACCGATCGCCGCTACGGGATTGGCGATCTGGAGGCTCGCCGGCCTGTCTCCCAATTATCTCCGGCTTGATCGGATCGCCGCGTTGCGCGTTTGCGACGCGCTCCCTCGCGGCCGCCGCAATCGGGCCGACCGCGACCTCAACGATTCCTCCGCCCCAGGCATGGGCTGGTCGAACAGTCGAGCGACATCCCTCACATGTATTGCCTCACACTTTGGAGAAAGCGCTCTTTCTCGCCAGGCGCGTAACCTTGGGATGCCCCATAATAGGGTTCATTGAAGTGATTATAGGGTACCGCCCGGTACTGGACCGGCGGCCTCGGTGGCGCGTAGGTCTGGCGATGATGCCGCCGAGCGTTTCCTCTCGCCGGAGGACCGGCGTAGTAGGGATTGAGGACGCACATCTGGCCGTTTGCCGACGCCCTGCATTGGTCCATCGTCGTGAAGCTGCATCGGTAGTATGGCGTCATTCCGCGAGAAATGACGTTCAAGCAAACGGGATAAGCCGGGTCATATTTTTGGGCTCGAGCCTGCCCCGCTGTCAGAGCGATACTCAGGGTCAGAATCGTCAAAGCCGATTTGCACATTGGAAGCTCCTCCAGGGGCGCACGACATGGATGCACTCTGGACCCTGCCAGTATTGATCCAACTCAATACTAGTTGAATTGGTTCATACGCGCAGCAGACAGCCGCGACAGTCTCGCTTTCCGCATCTCTCACCGATCTCGCCGCTATGCGGCAAGCCACCTGTCCTAAAGACGTGAGAGGGTGCCGCCGCAAATGCCGCGCCAGATCCTCATCTTCGCGGCGCGGCCACCAGTGTCGGCTCGGCGCTGGCGAGTTCCGCGAGCTTGGCGCGCGCGGCCTCTCGCGCGCGACCGTCCTTGCCGGCGGGCAGCGCCAGCGCGGCCTCGAAATCGGCGCGGGCGTCGTCCGTCTGGCCGCGGGCGAGGAACGCAAGGCCGCGGTCGAGACGGGCCTGCGCATCGGTGGGGTCGAGGCGGACCGCCGTGCTGTAGCTCAGGATGGCGCGGTCGAGATCGCCCATTGCGGCGAGCGCGAGACCGCGCTGGTGATAAGGTGCCGCGCGCTTGGGATCGTGCGCGATCGCCTCGTCGTAATCCGCAATGGCAAGCTCGAAGTCGCCGTTCTGCCGGCGCGCCAGCGCCCGGTCGCGATAGAGCGAAGCGCGGTTGGGATTGAGGTGAATGGCCTCGTCGAAATCGGCGATCGCCCGCTTGAAGTCGCCGTGACGCAGCGCGATCCGTCCACGTCCCGCATAGGCGAAGGCGATCAGCGAGCCGCGCAGCGGCGAGAAGCCGATCACGGCCGAGCAGATGTCGGGATCATCCTCGTCGCCGCAATTGACGACCATGTGCGTGGACAAGCCGACGAGCACGCAAAGGACGATCAGCAATGGTACGGCAATTCTGGTCATCTTCGACGGTGGCCGGCAGCGCGTCAGCCACCCATCCCCTTTCGAAGGAATGGTCACGCCGAGGAGTTAACACTGGTCGCGGACCCCCCTGTGTGCGCCAGATCACAAAGCCAGACGCAATCCTTGCCGGCTCCGTCAGCCCCAGGGACTACGACGTGAGGAGGAGCGGCCCCACGGCCCGCGCGGTGGATAGTTCTCGTTGGCGCCGACCGACGGCGCCGCGCGCGCGCCGAGCTCGGCCGCCAGTTGCTGGAGCGCGGCGACGCGGTTCTGCGTCGAGGGGTGGGTGGCGAACAGGTTGTCCACCCCATGGCCCGACAGCGGATTGATGATGAACATGTGCGCGGTCGCAGGGTTTCGCTCGGCCTCGTAGTTCGGGACCTGGTGCGCAGCGCCCTCGATCTTCACCAGCGCAGAGGCCAGCCACATCGGCTGTCCCACGATGCGCGCACCGAGATTGTCGGCGGCATATTCGCGGGTCCGGCTGATCGCCATCTGCACCAGCATGGCACCGAGCGGAGCGAGGATCATCAACAGGATCGAGCCGATGATGCCCGGACCGCTGTTGTTGTCGCGATTGCCGCCAAAGAACATGCCGAACTGCGCCAGCATCGAGATCGCACCGGCGATGGTCGCGGTGATCGTCATCAGCAGCGTGTCGTGATGCTTGATGTGCGCGAGCTCGTGCGCAATCACACCGGCGAGCTCCTCGCGGCTGAGCTGGTTCATCAGACCGGTGGTGACGGCGACCGCGGCGTTTTCCGGATTGCGGCCGGTGGCGAACGCGTTGGGCTGGAGCTCATCCATCACGAACACGCGCGGCATCGGCAGGCCGGCACGGCCCGCAAGCTCGGCGACGAGGCCGACCAGCTCCGGCGCGGTCGAACGATCGACCTCATGGGCGCCGTACATCGACAGCACCATGCGGTCGGAGTTCCAGTAGGTGAAGAGGTTGGTTGCGGCGGCAATGACGAGCGCGATCATGGCGCCCGAGGCGCCTCCGATCAGATAGCCGACGCCCATGAACAGGGCGGTCAGGCCAGCGAGCAGCATTGCGGTACGAAAATAGTTCATGGCCGTCTCCTGGGGCGGCCGCGGGCGAACCTCTGGCCGGCACCTTCGAAGTATGAATGCGGCCGCCGGCTGCAAGGTTCGTGCGTCGTGGAGCCGCAGACGCTAGCGGCGCCAGCCAGCCTTTCCGCCGCCACTAAAGCTTGACCGGGATTTGCGCAAAAACACACGCAGAGGCTTAGCAACCTGGAAAGCGCAATTTCCGCATAACTCGCGGTAACCGGGCACGCGGCATTGGCCTTGTGCATTGACCGGGTTCCCGTTGGCCTCCCGTCAGCAAGGTGACCGCCATGGTAGACCGCTCGAGCGCCGCCTCCGTCGCCCCCTCATCCGCCCCCTCTCCTCACGACGCCAGAACTGATGCGAAGGGTTTGCAAGACTCCCTGCACGAGCACCTCTTCACCAATGACGAGTCCGACCATGCTTCCACGACGAAGAGCGGGCAAGAATCGGGGCGCCGCTGGCCGTATCTGCGGCGCGGCGCCAAGGTCGCGATCGGGCTCGCCATCGTCGCCGTGTTCGGCTGGCTGCCGCTGCGGGCGATCTGGGAAAATTCGAGCGTCGAAGCCGTGCTGAATTCCCGCCTCGTCACCTTGCGGACTCCGATCGGTGGCCGCGTCGCAGCCGCCCAGCGCGTCACTGACCAGGCCAAGCTCGAAGCCGGGACCGTCGTCCTGCGCGTCTTCAACTCGCGCGGCGATCGCACCCGGCTCGACGATCTCCGGCGGCAGAAATCGCGCCTGGAGAATGAACGGCCGAGCCTTGCGGCGAAGCTCGCTTCGGCGCAGGCGGCACAAAAGGATCTGGCGCGGCAGGCCGCGCTATTTCGCGACGGACGCGTGCTCCAGCTCGAGGCCCGCATCGCGGAGATCCAGACCTCGATCGAGGCTGCGGCGGCGCGGCGGGACGAGGCCAGTGCCGCCGTCGAGCGCGCCTCCTCGCTGGCAAAATCGGGCAATGTCTCGACCGTCGAACTGGCACGTCTGACGCGCGAGCTCTCGGTGTCGCAACAGACCGAGCTCGGTGCGCGCAAGCGGCTGGACGCGGCCAAGGTCGAGCTCGCCGCGGCACGGAACGGATCCTTCCTCGGCGACAGCTACAACGACCGGCCAAGCTCGGTTCAGCGCGAGGAAGAGATGCGCCAGCGTGCCGGCGACCTCGAGGCCGATCTCGCGCGCACCGACACGGAGATCGCCTGGCTCGCCAACGAGATCATCGTCGAGGAGGTTCGGTTCGCGGATCTCACCGAAGCCAACATTACGACACCCGTCGCAGGCCGCGTCTGGGAAATGATGACATCGCCGGGCGAGGACGTGCAGGCAGGCCAGCCGTTGCTCAAAGTGCTCGATTGCAGCGGCGCCGTGATCACCGCCAATGTCACCGAGAACGTCTACAACCGCCTGCAGCTCGGCGACCACGCGACGTTCGAGCCCAATGACGGCGGCGAGCCGATCTCCGGCACCGTGGTCAACCTGACCGGCGCTGCCGGTGCGCCGGCCAATCTCGCCATCAATCCGGATGCGCTGAGCAAGGAGCCCTATCGTGTGACCGTGGCCTCGCGCGATGCCGCAGCTCGCGCCTGCACGGTCGGCCGCACCGGCCGCGTGGTGTTTGCGCGGCACGAGACCGCACCGTGACGGCGGCGCTGACGCCCGGCCTGATCGCGCTCGGCGCCTTCATGGCGATCGTACCGCTGCTGAGGCGCGACAGCACGATGGCACGCTCGTTCCTGGCCATTGTCTCGGTGACCTTGCTGCTGCGCTATCTCTATTGGCGGATCATGTCGACGCTTCCGCCGCCGCGCCTGACCGTCGATGCCGTGATCGGCTACCCCTTCATGCTGCTGGAGGCGGCCTCGCTCGTCGCGGTCGCGTTGTCGCTGCTATTCCTGAGCCGGACGCGCGACCGCACCGGCGCGGCGAAGGTCGACGGCCGCACCACCGATCCGGGCGCACCGCTGATCGACGTCTTCATCTGCACCTACAACGAGGAACGAGGGATCCTCGAGCGTACGATCATCGGCGCGACGGGCATGGACTACGGCAATTACCGCGTCTGGGTGCTCGACGACGGAAGGCGGCCCTGGCTGCGGCGGCTGTCCGGCGAGCTCGGCTGCCACTATCTGACGCGGCCCGACAACCAGCACGCCAAAGCAGGCAACATCAATCACGCACTGAGGCATGTGGGGGCGCTGCCGGAGCGGCCGCAGTTCGTCGCCATTCTCGATGCGGACTTCGTGCCGCGGCCCGATTTCCTTGCGCGCACCGTCTCGCTCATGGACGATGCGTCGGTCGGCGTGGTCCAGACCCCGCAGCACTTCATCAATCCCGACCCGATCCAGACCAACCTCGCCGCGACCGACGTCTGGCCCGACGAGCAGCGCTTCTTCTTCGACATCCTGATGCCGGCCAAGGACGCCTGGGGCGTCGCGTTCTGCTGCGGCACCTCCTCCCTCATCCGCTATTCCGGACTGATGCGGATCGGCGGCTTTCCGACCGATTCGGTGACGGAGGACTATCTCGTCACGCTGCGCCTCAAGGAACGCGGACTCAATACGATCTATCTCAACGAGCGCCTGACGATCGGGCTCGCGCCGGAAGGGCTGAAGGAATACATCACCCAGCGCGCCCGCTGGTGCCTCGGCTTGATGCAGATCGTGCGCGGCCGCAGCGGACCGCTCTCGCGGGACTCGAAGCTGCCCTTCATCGACCGCCTCTCGCTAGCCGACGCCTTCATGAGCTGGTCCGCGGTCTACACCTCGAAAGTGGCGGGCCTTGTGGTGCCCTGGCTGTTCCTGCTGTTCGGCATCCAGGCGGTGCGGGCTGATCTGAGCGAGCTGTTGCGGGTCTTTCTGCCCTTCTATGTCTGGAACGGCCTCAGCATGGCCTGGCTTTCGCGCGGCCGCTCGCTCGCAATGATGACGGATGTCTCCCAACTGATTGCCGCGCCTGCCGTGCTCAAGGCGGTGGCGACCGGCCTGTTGAAGCCGAAGGGACACAAGTTCAAGGTCACCGCGAAAGGCGGCGACCGCGACCGACGCTTCGTCGAATGGCCGCTGCTGCGCATCTACGGCTGCGCACTTTTCATCACGCTCGCATCCATCGCTTATGCCTTCATCCTGCAGCAGCGCGGCGAGAACATCGCCTATGGCGGACTGGCGCTGGCCTGGAGCTTCTACAACGCGTTCATCCTCACCGTGGTCTGCTTCGTCTGCATCGAGCAGCCGCGCAAGCGCAAGGCGGAGCGCTTCAATCGCAACGAGCCGGTGCTGCTGCGCCAGGACGGCAGGTCGCATCTGGCGCGGCTCGCCGATATCTCCATCACCGGTGCGCGGCTAATCGATCCCGATCCGCCGGCGCCTGGGAGCACGATCGAGTGCCAGATCTACGGCCGCTCGATCGCGGCCATCGTGGTGCGGCGGACCATTGATGGATTTGCCGTGCGGTTCGCGGAAGGCATGGACACGCGCGTGCATGCAATCAGGGCGTTCTATGCCGGCGAATATGTTCGGGCCTATCGGGGCGTCAGGGCGCTCCCTGTCGGTAAGGCGCTGCTGATGCGGCTGTTCGGCTAGCGCCACGCACTGTTAGCGGCAAGGTCGGCTTCCTCTCCGCTAGGGGGCGGGATGCACCTCTCTCGAGCCATCCGACTCGACGCCTGTGGCCACTCGAGCGCTCTGGATATCGATCATCAATTGCTTCGCCATCTCCTGCAGGCGGTCACGATCCCGGTCGGTGAACTCCCGCGGCTGAGTATCGATCACACAAAGGCAGCCTACAACATGACCGGATGAAGTCCGGAGCGGGACCCCCGCGTAGAAGCGAATGCCTCGCTCCAGCACATGCGGATCGTCGGCGAAGCGCGGGTCTTCGGTCACATCCTCCGAAACCAGCATATCGCCTGCAGCGATCACATGCGCGTCGAGGGAGCCCTCGTGATTGCTCGGCAGACCTGCTTGAACTTCTTGGGCGCGGGCTTCAGCGGCGGTTAGCTGAATATTATCGACCAATGTCACCAGCGCGATCGGAACGTTGAACGCTTGCGCGACCTTTCTGGACGCCTCATCCAGGTCCTGGCGTTTCGAGGCGTCCAAGCCAAGTCCGCGCAGCGCGGCGAGCTGCGCACGTTCGGCGTCGGCCGTGAGCTGGGGCGTATCGCCGAGAGCTGCCGCGCGACCGACCCATGCTTCAACCTGCTCGACGCATGCTTGGAGAGAGGCGAATGCCGCGTCGGCCGCCATCTGGGTCTTGAGCTCTCCCGTCTGTTCCGTTCCGGCAATCAAATTCCAGCAGCAGGCGGCAAGCTTCACCTGTGGAGCCCGACGGCGCAGGCGACGAAAGACATAGCGGGCGTAGACCTGCGGCTGCGGGTGAAAGTAGGACAGGCACACCACGTCGACCCCCTGGAGATCGAGTTGCTCCAATGCTCCCCGACTGACCGCGATCGGCGGCAAGACCTTGGCGCCGATGGTGCGTTCCTCGAGCACCTGCGCGAGCATCTCCGCCGCTGCATGATCGAGCTCCGTGCGTCCAGCGAGACAGAGGACGCATGGTCGCTGCGCAGTGTGATTTCCCTCGTCCACTGCATTCGCTTTTTCGCGGATATGGTCATCAACCTCCCGGACAACCGAGATAGCCGTATCCGCAACGAGACGCCGGTAATTGGTGTCGATGCTGCTGCGCTGACGATCATTCTCCGCCAGGCGCAGCGCCGGAATTCCAACGTTGTCGTACAGCTCACGTGAGGAACACTCGTCGACATAGTTCTCGGCGAACTCAACCGCCTCCTCCAGGTTGCCAGCCAATAACCGCTGGTAGAGTTGCTCCTCCGGCGCGAGCACAGGGTCGCTGCCGAGCAGAACGCCCAAGAACTCCAACTGCGGGACGTAGCGCCCCATGACGACGAGGCAGACGGTCAAAGGTGTCGCCAGAAACAGCCCGACGGGTCCCCACAGCATCGTCCAGAAGATCGCGGCGATGATAATTGCGAGGGACGACAGCCCGGTGCTGGATCCGTAAAGCCAAGGCTCGACAACATTGTTGCTGACGAGTTCAGCCGTAACGAACAAACCGACGACCCAGAACAGCATCGTCCAGCCGGGATCGACGGCGATGGCCAGGGCAACGGGAAATATAGCAGCCAGGAAAGGACCGAGGTAGGGAATGAATCGAAGTACCGCTGCGAGCAAGCCCCAAAGAATCGCGTTCGGCACGCCAACAAAGTAGAGTGCAACACCGATCGGCACGCCGTAAGTCAGATTGACAACAAGCTGCATCAGCAGATAGCGGCTGACCCGCGAGGCAGCATCGTTGATGGCCTGAGTACTCTTCTGAAGGTCACCGGCTCCGGCTAACTTGATGAATCGGTCGCGCAGGTCTTCGCGCTCGAGCAGCACGAAGATCACGAAAATGACGACCAGCCCGGAAGTCGCAAGCGGCGCCAGCAATGGACCTATGACCGATCGAATGAGCTCCAGCGGTCTCGGCTGTGGCGGCTCCACCCGCACGGTGACAGGCTCCCGACTCTCACTGCCGGTGCCAGGCCGGGAGGATGCAGCCGCCGACTTTTTCTCATCTCCCGAGATCTCTCTGCCGAGATCCTGCATCGTCGTGGTGACGGCGTCGACGACCCCACCGCCCGGCGCGGAGCTTTGCAACGAGCGGATCTTCTCGGTGATGGTGGTCTGATAATTGGGAAGGTTGCTGGCGAGCTGGACCAGTTGGCGCCCAACGACCAAGGCGACCCCTGCGACGACGATGAAGGCAATGGAAACGGCAATTAGCACCGCTGCAATGCGGGGCACTTTCCAACGTCTCAGCCAATTGACCAAGGGCGTGAGAACGAAGCTCAGCAGGATCGCAAGGGCAAAGGGAACGAAGATTTCCCGGCCGAGATAGAGGGCTCCGATGGCTAGGACGATGCCGCCGGCCGTGAGCATGGGCGAGGTTGCGGCTCGCACGGCCGGTGTTCGTTGCGTCGACGCCGGAGGCAACTCGGCCACAGAACGAGCCTTTCCGTAACGGGTTCGACAGGTCAACCCCGATTCGGCGGGATTGATCCAACCGAGCCAATCGCTTGATTTCTGAATACATGCCCCTGCGCACCAAGGCGGGCGACCTATCGTCCTCCAGATCAGGTGCAGGGTGGGGATGGCCTGGGGCGGCCGCTTCCCCTAAACTTCGGCCGAATCCACGCCTGCCCTTCCCCGCCGGAACCCCCATGGTCCAGACCCGATTTCCGATCGCGGCCCTCGCGCTTATCGCATGCACGGCCACGGCATCCGCCCAAATGCTTCCGCCTCCTGCCAAGCCCGCAGTGCCGAAGGCCGCCTCGCCGCGCGGGGCCTCGTGCCACAATGGCGCGAGCTTCGATCGCTTCCTGACCGAGGTGAAGCAACAGGCGGTGGCCGCCGGCGTGTCGCAGCGCACGATCGCGGAGGCATCGCCCTATCTCGTCTACGACCAGGGCATCGTCAACCGCGACCGCGGCCAGCGCGTGTTCGGACAGCTCTTCACCGAATTCGCCGGCCGCATGGCCGCGGCCTATCGCATGCAGAACGGGCAGCAGCACATCAAGCAATACGCCGCGGCGTTTGCGCGCGCGGAAAAGGAATACGGCGTGCCGCCCGCGGTGATCGCCGCGTTCTGGGGCCTCGAGAGCGATTTCGGCGCCAACATGGGCAATTTGCCGACGCTGAAATCGCTGGTGTCGCTCGCCTATGATTGCCGCCGTTCGGAGATGTTCGTGAACGAGACCATCGCGGCGCTGAAGATCATCGACCGCGGCGATCTGCATCCCGACGAGATGATCGGCTCCTGGGCCGGCGAGCTCGGCCAGACCCAATTCCTGCCCGTGCACTACGTCAACTACGCGGTCGACTTTGACGGCGACGGACGGCGCGACCTGTTGCGCTCGCCGGCCGACGTGATCGGCTCGACCGCGAACTACATCGCAAACGGATTGAAGTGGCGGCGCGGCGAGCCGTGGCTGGAGGAGATCAAGGTGCCGCCGAACCTGCCGTGGGAAAAGACCGATCTCACGGTACGCGAGCCGCGCTCGACATGGGCGCAACTCGGCGTCACCTATCCCGACGGCCGGCCCTTGCCGAACGACAATCTCGCAGCCTCCGTGCTGCTGCCGATGGGACGCTTCGGGCCGGCCTTCATGGCCTATCCGAATTTCGCGGCTTACACCGAGTGGAACAACTCGCTGATCTACGCGACCACCGCGGGCTATCTCGCCTCGCGCATCGCCGGGGCGGCGCCGATGCGCAAGCCGGCTGCGCCGGTCGCGCAGCTGCCGTTCAACGAGCTCAAGGAATTGCAGCAGCTGCTGGTGCGCGCCGGCTTCAACGTCGGCAAGGTCGACGGTGTGCTGGGGCAGCAGAGCCGCGCCGCGGTGAAGGCGACGCAGATCAAGTACGGCCTGCCGGCGGATTCCTGGCCGACCGCCGAGCTGCTTGCGCGCATGCGCGGCGGCACGGCGCAGGTCCTGCCCCAGACGACGGTGCGGTAGAATTTTCGCATCGCACAAGCGGCTTTCCGCGATTGCAATTTTCCATGAGGCTCCCATGTGAGTGGCTCAGGTTTTCTCCTGAGATTTCCCACCCTTTGAAGCGAGCATCACATGTCCTTCTACGACGCCGTCGTCCCCGCTTATTTGCAGATGCTGAACAGCGTGACCGGGCTGCTCACCAAAGCTGAGGCGCATTGCGCGGCCAGGAAGATCGATCCCAGCGTCCTGCTCGGCTCGCGCCTCTTCCCGGACATGCTGCCGCTGTCGCGGCAGATACAGCTGGTCAGCGACTATCCGACCAGAGGCTGTGCGCGGCTGACGCATAGCGAGGTCCCCTCGACGCCCGACACCGAAACGAGCTTTGCGGAGTTGAAGCAGCGGCTGGCGAAAACGATCGACTATGTCAAATCCTTCAAGCCCGAGCAGTTTGAGGGCGCCGACGCCAAGGACGTCACCTTTCCGATCGGCCCCGGCAAGACCATCACCATGACGGGACAGCAATTCCTGAGCTCGTTCTCGCTGCCGAACCTCTATTTCCACGCCGCGATCGCCCACGGCATCTTGCGTCACAACGGCGTCGAGATCGGCAAGCGCGATTTCCTCGGCGCGAACTGATTTCTGAAATCGCACGACCGCGACAGTGGGATTTCGCTGTCGCAGCCGACATTGCACACGAATTATGCTACGCGCGCCCTGCCGCGTAGCTCGCCTGCACTTTGCGTATGGCTCATCCCTTGCGCCCGATGTCGCGATGCACAATTGTTCGAGACCTCTCATCGCCCGGAAGCATTCCCATGAGCCGTTCGACCAAATTGTTTGAGACCTACAAGCTCGGCCCCATCACGCTGGCCAACCGTCTGGTCATGGCGCCGCTGACGCGCAACCGCGCCGTACCCGGCACCTTCGTGCCCGGTCCGCTCGCCGCCGAATATTACGCCCAGCGTGCATCCGCAGGCCTCCTGATTACCGAGGCGAGCCAGGTCTCGCAACAAGGTCAGGGCTACCAAGACACGCCCGGCATCTATAGCAAGGAGCAGGTCGCCGGCTGGCGCAAGGTCACCGACAAGGTGCATGAACGCGGCGGCAAGATCTTCGTCCAGCTCTGGCATGTCGGCCGCATCTCGCACGTCGATCTGCAGGCGAATGGCGCAGCCCCGGTGGCACCGAGCGCGATCCGAGCCAAGGGCAAGACCTTCGTCAACGGCGGCTTCGCCGACGTCTCCGAGCCGCGCGCGCTCGAGCTCTCCGAGATTCCCGGGATCATCGACGACTTCAAGCGCGCCACGAAGAACGCGCTGGAAGCCGGCTTCGACGGCGTCGAAATCCACGGCGCCAACGGCTATCTGCTCGAGCAGTTCGCCAAGGACGGCGCCAACAAGCGCACTGATGCCTATGGCGGCTCGATCGAGAACCGCGCGAAGCTGATGCTGGAGGTCTCCAAGGCCGTCGTCGCCGAGGCCGGCGCCGAGCGCACCGGCATCCGCATCTCGCCGGTGACGCCGGCCAACGACATCTCGGATTCCAACCCGCAGGCCCTGTACGATCACATCGTCGACGGCCTCAGCGCGCTGAAGCTGGTCTATCTCCATGTGGTCGAAGGCGCCACCGGGGGGCCGCGCGACATCGCGCCGTTCGACTATGCATCGTTGCGCAACCGCTTCTCGGGCGCCTACGTCGCCAACAACGGCTACGATTTCGAGTTGGCCAGCAAGGTGCTGGACGCGAACGCCGCCGACCTCATCGCCTTCGGCAAGCCGTTCATCTCCAACCCCGACCTGGTCGAGCGGCTGAAGCAGGGAGCGGCGCTGAACGATTGGGACAAGAACACGTTCTACGGTGGTGGTGCGAAGGGCTACACGGATTACCCGACGCTCGCGGCCGAGCCGGCGGAGTAGGTTCTTCTCCACACATGACGCTGTCATGCCCCGCGAAGGCGGGGCATCCAGTACGCCGCGGCTTCTCGGTTCAACCACGACCGTCTCTGGAATACTGGATTGCCCGCCCCTGTGCGCAATTGCGCACTAGGCGGGCAATGACACCGAGGGTGTGAAAAACCCTCGCACCACAACGACAAAAGAAAAAGGCCGGGATCGCTCCCGGCCTTTCGTGTTTGATATCGCTCTAAGCGCCGCTTACTTCACTTCCGCGCGCTTGGGCGGAGTGGCGGGCCACGACTTGATCAGGGTGTCGTAGTCCACCGTCTCGCCCTTCGGCTTCTCGTTGGCGAGCTTGCGCTGTGGCGCGATGGTGCCGTCCTTCTGGGCCTTGGCGAACCAGTACTCGGCCGACTCCTTCTTGTGCAGCTTCGGACCGCAGGCGCCCTGCACGCCGGACTTCTCCAGACGCTCCAGCACGGAGTCCTGGGCCGCCGCGAGAGCATCCATCGCCTGCTGCGGCGTCTTCGCACCGGACGACGCATCGCCGATGTTCTGCCACCACAGCTGCGCGAGCTTCGGATAGTCGGGCACGTTGTTGCCGGTCGGGGTCCACTGCACGCGCGCGGGCGAGCGGTAGAACTCGATCAGGCCGCCGAGCTTCGGCGCACGCTCGGTGAACGACTTGTCCCAGATGTCGGATTCACGGATGAAGGTGAGACCGACATGGCTCTTCTTCAAGCTCACCGACTTGGAGACGATGAACTGGAGATAGAGCCAGGCTGCCTTGCGGCGATCCGGCGGAGTCGACTTCAGCAGCGTGGCGGAGCCAGCGTCCTGGTAGCCGAGCTTCATGCCTTCCTTCCAATAGGAGCCGTGCGGCGACGGAGCCATACGCCACTTCGGCGTACCGTCCGCATTCACCACCGGCAGACCCGGCTTCACCATGTCGGCAGTGAAGGCGGTGTACCAGAACATCTGCTGGGCGATGTTGCCCTGCGACGGCACGGGGCCGGACTCGGAGAAGGTCATGCCCTGCGCCTGCGGCGGGGCGTACTTCTTCATCCAGTCGAGATACTTCGTGATCGAGTAGACTGCGGCCGGACCATTGGTGTCGCCGCCACGCTCCACCGAAGAGCCGACGGGGCGGCAGCCCTCCATCCGGATGCCCCATTCGTCGACCGGCAGACCGTTCGGAATGCCCTTGTCACCGTTGCCGGCCATCGACAGCCAGGCGTCGGTGAAGCGCCATCCGAGCGAGGGGTCCTTCTTGCCATAGTCCATATGGCCGTAGACCTTGACGCCGTTGATCTCCTTGATGTCGTTGGTGAAGAACTCGGCGATGTCTTCATAAGCCGACCAGTTCACGGGCACGCCGAGCTCGTAGCCATACTTGGCCTTGAACTTGGCCTTGTAGTCGGCATTGGTGAACCAGTCGTAGCGGAACCAGTAGAGGTTCGCGAACTGCTGGTCGGGCAGCTGATAGAGCTTGCCGTCCGGCCCGGTGCCGAACGACTTGCCGATGAAGTCGTTGACGTCGAGCATGGGGTTGGTGACGTCCTTGCCCTCGCCGGTCATGTAGTCCGACAGCGCAATGGTCTGGCCGTAGCGGAAATGCGTGCCGATCAGGTCGGAGTCGTTGATCCAGCCGTCATAGACGTTCTTGCCCGATTGCATCTGGGTCTGGAGCTTCTCGACGACGTCACCTTCCTGGATGAGATCGTGCTTGAGCTTGATGCCGGTGAGCTCGGAGAATGCCTTGGCGAGCGTCTGCGCCTCGTATTCATGAGTCGTGATCGTCTCGGAGACGACGTTGATCTCCATGCCCTTGAAGGGCTCGGCGGCCTTGGCGAACCACTCCAGCTCCTTCTTCTGGTCTTCCTTCGACAGCGTCGAAGGCGTGAATTCCGCGATCCATTTCTGGATCACGGCCTCGTCGGCGGCGCGAACCGGCGCCGAGACGGCGAACGACACCGCGATGATCGCAGCGGCGCTGGACATGGTCAGAAAACTATTCTTGGTCAATGGACCTTTCCTTCTCCTAAACTGTCGCATGTTGTTCCTCCGTTGCAGCGACAAACTTTTATACAGGCCCGGGTTGGTCCCGGATCTGGCCGTCCCTTCGCAAGCTTCAGACCGTGCGGAAAATGAGCGCGGCCGTGACCAGCGAAATTCCTGATGCGAGCCACAGGCTCGAGATTTCAAACCCCTCCTCGCCGATAGGCAGCGTAGCGATCGCGTCGGTGCCGACGAGGCCGATCCAGGCGAGGTGGATGACGGCGGCCGCGATCAGCGAGATGAACAGACGGTCGCCGCGCGTGGTCGGGATGCGCAGCACGCCGACACGCTCGGCCTCGGGATAGACCGCGGCGAGCCAGGTCATCACGAGAAGCGTGCAGGCGAGCGCGGCGAAGAAGATCGCGGTCGGCAGCGTCCAGGCCATCCATGCGATGGATTCCATTGATGCCTCCTCAGACGCGGCCGAGCGCGAAACCGCGCGCGATGTAGTTGCGGACGAACCAGATCACCAGCGCGCCCGGAATAATGGTGAGCACCCCGGCGGCGGCGAGCAGGCCCCAATCCATGCCGGCCGCCGACACCGTACGCGTCATGATCGCTGCGATCGGCTTGGCATGCACCGACGTCAGCGTGCGCGCGAGCAAGAGCTCGACCCAGGAGAACATGAAGCAGAAGAAGGCGGCGACGCCGATGCCGCTCGCGATCAGCGGCACCAGGATCTTGATGAAGAAGCGCGGGAAGGAATAGCCGTCGAGGAACGCGGTCTCGTCGATCTCGCGCGGCACGCCGGAGACGAAGCCTTCGAGGATCCACACCGCGAGCGGCACGTTGAAGATGCAGTGCGCGAGCGCGACGGCCCAGGGGGTGTCGAACAGGCCGATCGCCGAATAGAGATTGAAGAACGGCAGCGCATAGACCGCCGCCGGCGCCATGCGGTTCGACAACAGCCAGAAGAATAAATGCTTGTCACCGAGGAAACGGTAGCGCGAGAAGGCGTAAGCCGCCGGCAGCGCCACGGCGATCGAGATGATGGTGTTGAGGACGACGTATTCGAGCGAATTGATGTAGCCCGAATACCAGCTCTCGTCGGTGAAGATGCGCTTGTAGTGCTGCAGCGTCGGAGTGTGCGGCCACAGCGTCATCGTCGAGACGATCTCGCTGTTGGTCTTGAAGCTCATGTTGACGAGCCAGTAGATCGGCAGCAGCAGGAAGATCAGGAACAGCCCCATGATGAGGCGACGGCCGGGGATCGAATGCATCAGGCCACTCCTTCCCTTGGCTCGAGTGCGGGCACGGGCTTGAGCGCGGCCGCGGGCTTGGGCTCCGCCGCCGGCTCGCTCGAAGCCTGGACTTTGCGTTCGACACCGGCATTGGTCATGACGGTGTAGAAGATCCAGCAGACGATCAGGATGATGAGGTTGTAGACCAGCGACAGCGCCGCGGCCTTGCCGAGGTCGAACTGGCCGAGCGCAATCTTGACCAGCTCGATCGACACGAAGGTGGTGGAATTGCCGGGCCCGCCACCGGTGACGACGAACGGCTCGGTGTAGATCATGAAGCTGTCCATGAAGCGCAGCAGCACCGCGATCAAGAGCACGCGGTTCATCTTCGGCAGCTGGATCGCCTTGAACACGGCCCAGCGCGAGGCGCCGTCGATCTGCGCGGCCTGGTAATAGGCTTCGGGAATCGACTTCAGGCCGGCATAGCACAGCAGCGCGACGAGGCTGGTCCAGTGCCAGACGTCCATCACGATGACCGTGAACCAGGCATCGACGTCGTTGGAGACGTAATTGTAATCGAAGCCCATGGCATTGAGGACGTAGCCGAGCAGGCCGATGTCGGGACGCCCGAAGATCTGCCAGATGGTGCCGACCACGTTCCAGGGGATCAGCAGCGGCAGCGCGAGAATGACGAGGCAGGCTGCGACGGTCCAGCCCTCGCGCGGCATCGACAACGCGACGACGATGCCGAGCGGCACCTCGATGGCCAGGATGACGAGCGAGAAGAACAGGTTGCGGCCGAGCGAGGCGAGGAAGCGGCCGCCGAGGTCGGTGGAGGGATCGAGCAGCTCCTTGAACCAGCCCACGCCGTTCCAGAAGAACTGGTTGTTGCCGAAGGTGTCCTGCATCGAATAGTTCACCACCGTCATCAGCGGCAGCACCGCCGAGAAGGCGACGACCAGGAACACCGGCAGCACCAGGAACCAGGCTTTTTGGTTGACGGTCTTGTCCATCAGGCGGCTCCCTCCACCAGAAGGCTGTCGGCATAGACGTGGACGTGCGACGGATCGAATTTCAGCCCGGCGGTACCGTCCGCGCTGGTGAAGCCGCCAGGAGCGCGCGCCGCGAGCTTGGCATCACCGACGCGCACGCGCGCGAAGCGGATGCGGCCGAGATCGTCGATGCGATCGATCCTGGCGGTGAGCAGGCCAGGTGCGGGCGCGACCACCTCGACGAATTCGGGACGCACGCCGATCTCGATCTTCGCCCCTGCAGGCAGGTTGTCGTAGCTGCGGTTCAGCGCGATGACGTGGCCGTCGATCCTGGCCTCGCGCCCCCTCACCTCGGCCGGCAGGATGTTCATGCCGGGCGAACCGATGAAATAGCCGACGAACGTATGCGCCGGCTTGTCGAACAGCTCGGCCGGCGTGCCGCTCTGCACGACGCGACCGTCATGCATGACCACGACGGTGTCGGCGAAGGTCAGCGCCTCGGTCTGGTCATGGGTGACATAGATCATCGTGAGGTCGAGCTCGCGATGCAGCGCCTTCAGCTTGGAGCGGAGCTGCCATTTCAGCTCGGGATCGATCACCGTCAGCGGCTCGTCGAACAGCACGGCGGCAACGTCGTTGCGCACGAGACCGCGGCCGAGCGAGATCTTCTGCTTGGCGTCGGCGGTCAGGCGCGTGGCCTTGCGGTTCAGATAGGGCTCGAGATCGAGCAGGCGACCGATCTCGGCGACGCGCCTGTCAATGTCGGCCTTCGGCACGCCGCGATTCTTCAGCGGAAACGCCAGATTCTCCCCCACCGTCATGGTGTCGTAGATCACCGGAAACTGGAACACCTGCGCGATGTTGCGCTTCTGGGTTGACAGCGGTGTGATGTCCTTGCCGTCGAACAGGATCTTCCCCCGCGACGGCGTGATGATGCCGGAGATGACGTTCAGAAGCGTGGTCTTGCCACAGCCGGAGGGGCCGAGCAGCGCATAGGCACCGCCCTGCCGCCAGGTCATGGTGACAGGCTTGAGCGCAAAGCTCTCCTGCGGCGCATCGTTGCCGCCGTAGGAATGGGCGAGATCGACGAGGTCAATGCGGGCCATGGCGCATCTCCCTCCTAAGAGCCCGGTGCCGCGACCAGACGGTCGGCAGCATCGAAGACGAAGACATCATTGGGATCGAGCACGGCATCGAGCATCTGGCCCGGCTCGAACTCGTGCACGCCGTGCAGCACCGCCACCCAATTCGATCCGTCGCGGGTCAGATGCACGAAGCTCTCCGAACCCGTGATCTCGGTCACCGTGACAGTGGCGTGGAAGGCGTGACGGTCGGCCTCGCCATTGGCAAGCCCGAGCTGATGGGCACGAAAGCCGACGCGATAGAAGCCGTCGGGCAGACCGGCATAAAGCCCGGACGCGGGCGCTGCACTCCCGCCCGCATATTGGACCATGCCGTTCCCCTTCTCGAGGCCCACGAGATTCAGCGGCGGATCCGAAAACACCTGCGCAACGCGCAAGGTCTGCGGCCGGCGATAGACATTGGTGGTCTCACCCATCTGCAGTGCCTGGCCCTCCCACATGCACACCGTGTTGCCGCCGAGCAGCAGCGCCTCGGTCGGCTCGGTTGTGGCATAGACGAAGATCGCGCCGGAGGCCTCGAAGATGCGCGGCAGCTCCGCCCGCAGCTCCTCGCGCAGCTTGTAGTCGAGATTGGCGAGCGGCTCGTCGAGCAGCACGAGGTCGGCGCCCTTGACCAGCGCGCGTGCGATCGCGGTGCGCTGCTGCTGGCCGCCGGAGAGCTGGAGCGGCGTGCGCTTCAGGAACGGCTCGAGCCGCAGCAGCTTTGCGGCCTCGGCGACGCGCGCCTCGATCTCGTCGCGCGGCTTGCCCTGCACGCGCAGGGGCGAGGCGATGTTCTCGTAGACCGTGAGCGAGGGGTAGTTGATGAACTGCTGGTACACCATCGCGACCGAGCGCTGGCGCACGTCGGCGCCGGTGACGTCCTTGCCGTTGACGAACACCTTGCCCGTGGTCGGCTTGTCGAGGCCGGCGAGCAACCGCATGATCGAGGTCTTGCCTGACAGCGTCGGCCCGAGCAGCACGTTGAGCGTACCGCTCTCGAGCGTCAGCGAGACGTCACGGATGTGCGGCACGCCTTCCACGGTCCGGGTCACGTGATCGAGTGTCACGGTCATGAGCGTCCTCCCGTTTCCAGCAGGGGACTTTGCGCCACGGCATGGCTCCTGATCCAGTCGTCGAGGGTCGCGATCTCGTCGGCAGATAGTCGCAGGCCGAGCTTGGAACGGCGCCAGACCACGTCGTCGGCGGTGACGGCCCATTCGTTGGCCATGAGATAGCGGACCTCGCGCTCGGTTAGCGTGGCGCCAAAGGCCTGGCCGAGATCCGCAGCCGATTTTGCATCGCCGAGCAGCTTGATGGCACGGGTGCCATAGGCGCGCGCCAGGCGCCGCGCATGCTCATGGCTGAGGAAGGGATAGCCGCGCTGCAGCTCGGCGATCAGGCCGTCGATGTCGGATACGTTCATGTCACCGCCCGGCAGCGGCCATTTGCCGGTCCAGCCTTCGCGCGCTTTCGCACTGCGCAAGTAAGGCGCAAGGCGCTCCAAGGCCTCTTCGGCGAGCCTGCGATAGGTCGTGATCTTGCCGCCATAGATCGACAGCAGCGGCACGCCGCCGGGCGTGTCGAGTTCGAACACGTAGTCGCGCGTCGCGGCCTTGGCCTCGCTGGCGCCGTCGTCATAGAGCGGACGCACGCCGGAATAGGTCCAGACCACGTCGGCGGGCGCGACGGGCTTGGCCAGATATTCGCTGGCCGCCTTGCAAAGATACTCGATCTCTTCAGGCGTCGCCTTCACCTTGGCAGGATCGCCGTCATAGTCGCGGTCGGTGGTGCCGATCAGCGTGAAGTCGTCCTGGTACGGGATCACGAAGATGATGCGGCCATCGGCATTCTGGAACATGTAGGCGCGGTCGTGGTCGTAGAGCTTCTTCACGACGATGTGCGAGCCCTGCACCAGGCGCACCTTGGCTTTCGCATTCACGCCGGCGCCGCGGCCGAGCACGTCCTCGACCCAGGGCCCGCCGGCATTGATCAGCGCCTTGGCCTGGATCTGCGAGCGCGCGCCGGTCAGCGTATCGACCATGCTGACGGTCCAGACGCCGTCCGACTGGCGAATCTCGGTGGCGCGGGTTCGGGTGCGGATCTCGGCGCCCTTGTCGGCGGCATCGCGCGCATTGAGCACGACGAGGCGGGCGTCGTCGACGAAGCAGTCCGAGTATTCGAAGGCGCGGCTGTAGCGGTTCGGGATCAGCGGCTTGCCGACCTCATCGCGCTTGAGATCGACCGAGCGGGTCGCCGGCAACAGGTGGCGGCCGCCGATGTGATCATAGAGGAAGAGGCCGAGGCGCAGCAGCCAGGCCGGGCGCAGGCCGGCGTGATGCGGCAGAACGAAACGCAGGGGCCGGATGATGTGGGGCGCGATGCCCCAGAGGATCTCGCGCTCGATCAGGGCCTCGCGGACCAGCCGAAACTCGTAATATTCGAGATAGCGCAGGCCGCCATGCACGAGCTTGGTCGACCACGACGATGTCCCGCTCGCCAGATCGTTCATTTCGCACAGGAAAACGGTATTGCCGCGGCCCACCGCGTCACGCGCAATGCCGCAGCCGTTAACACCGCCTCCGATGATGGCGAGATCGAAAATACGCTCCAACAGACGCATCCCCCGGCGACCGCCCGTTCCATCAAGCGGCTACTTTCGCTTTTGATTAGATCACACCGAAAAACGAAAGCAAGATGAAAGAGAGGCGAAAGGAAGCGAAAGCGGAAGTTTCTTGGTGAGCAAGAGGAGTTCATGTTGGGCAGCGCCACGGCGATTTGGGAGGCACCAGTACCTTGATTAGTCAGCGTCGAGCGATTATAGTCATACTAGTCAAAATGGTTTATCCCTATGGTCAATCGTAACGTTGAACCCGACGCGCTTCCAACGAATGACAGCTGGACGTTGGCCAATGCCAAGGCGCGACTGTCCGAGGTGCTCGACCGCGCCCAGACCGGCCCGCAGGTCATTACCCGTCACGGCAAGCCGAATGCCGTCATCGTTTCCGTCGAGGAATGGGCGCGCAAGACAGCGCGCAAGGGCACCCTGGCCGAATTCCTGCTGGCCTCGCCGTTGCGCGGCGCCGACCTTGAACTCGACCGGCTGCACGACGCGCCACGCGACGAAGTGCCATGAACCTTTTGCTGGACACCAACGTGCTTTCGGAAGTTCAGCGGCCCGCGCCTTCGCCAAAAGTTGTGGCATGGCTGGATAGGATCGATGAGGACCGTGCGTTCATCAGCGTCGCCTCGATCGCCGAGCTTCGCCGTGGCATCGCATTGCTTGAGGATGGTCGCCGACGCACCGCGCTGGCCGTCTGGCTTGCCCACGATTTGCCTGCGCGGTTTGCCGAGCGCGTCCTGCCGATCGACCAAACAGTGGCCGAGCGTTGGGGTGACCTCATGGCGCAGAACCGCAAGAGCGGCGTCGCATTGTCCGTCATGGACGGCTTCTTTGCGGCGACTGCGCTGGTCAACGATCTCACACTCGTCACACGCAACGTGAAGGATTTTGCGGCCTTCGGCGTTCCGCTGCTCAACCCCTGGGACGACGCTTAGCCTCTATCTCAGCCGCACCACTGGTGCGGCTTCCGGTGCGGCATCCTGCACCTCGGCCGACGCATCGTCGACCTCCGCGCCCTTCGGCATCGCCTCGACCACCTCGATGCCCTTGCTGTGGCAGATGGTGGCGAGGCGCTCGGGCAGCTCCTGGTCGGTGACGAAGGTCTGGATCTGGGTGATGTGGGCGATGCGCACCGGCGCGCTGCGGCGAAGTTTTGTGGAATCGGCGACCAGCATGACGCTGCGGGCATTGGCGATGATGGCCTGCGCCACCTGCACCTCGCGGTAGTCGAAGTCGAGCAGCGCGCCCTCCTCGTCGATCGCCGAGGCGCCGATGATGGCATAGTCGACCTTGAACTGTCCGATCAGCTGCGTCGCGGTCGAGCCGACCACGGCGCCATCGGCGCGCCGCACCGTGCCGCCGGCGACCACCACCTCGATGCGCGGATGGCGGTAGAGCAGCATGGCGACATTGAGGTTGTTGGTGATGACGAGCAGATCCTCATGCGAGGTCAGCGCGCTCGCCACCTCCTCCGTCGTGGTGCCGATGTTGATGAAGAGCGAGCAGCCGTTCGGGATCAGCGAGGCGGCGGCAGCGCCAATCGCCTTCTTCTCGTCGGCGGCGACGAAGCGGCGCGCCTCATAGGCGAGGTTTTCCACGCCCGAGGCGATGATGGCGCCGCCATGGATGCGGGTCAGCGAACGCCGTTCACAGAGATCGTTGAGATCCTTGCGGATGGTCTGCGCCGACACCTCGAAGCGGCGCGCCAGCTCCTCGACCATGACGCGGCCGGAGGCGCGCGCGATGTTGAGGATTTCGGCTTGGCGATGGGTCAATCCGGTCACGGCAAAGGCCTCAAATCAGAATGATGCATGGTGCGGCGGTTCGCGCCTGCGGTCAATGCGGACGCCGATCACGGTTGACGGATGAAGGTCCTCACCCCGCCATTTCTCACCATGCCATGGCACTTGCAAGACGTGCGAGCAGCGTCGGGTCGTCGAACGCGCTGGCGGAGGCGACCGCGCCTGCTCCAACCAGGTCAGCATGGCTGAGGCTGGTGCGGATGCCGACAGTCGGAATGCCGGCGGCCGTTGCGGACTGCACGCCGGTGCGGGAGTCCTCGAATGCGATCGAGGCTCGCGGGCTCGCGCCGACGAAACGCAGCCCCTCCTGATAGGGCAGCGGATGCGGCTTGCCGTGCGGCAGCTCGGCGCCGATCACCAGCGCCTTGAAACGATGCGTGATGCCGAGTCCTGAGAGCAGCAGCTCGGCGTTGAGACGCGGCGCGTTGGTCACGGCGACCATGGGGATGCCGGCGCCATCGGCGCGGTCGAGCAGCGCCATCAGGCCCGGCAGCGGCGCGATCTGCCCGGCCACCAGCGTGCGGAAGACCTCCTCCTTCTCTTCGAGGATGAGGGCGCGCCGCTCCGGCGCCTCGTGGGGCAGAAAGCGCTCGCCGATCGCGACATTGGCGAAGCCCTGCAGCTCGAGGGAGAAACGTGCGTGATCGAAGACGTGTCCGTGCGGGCCGAGCACCTGGTTGAAAGCCTTCAAGTGCAACGGATCGGTGTCGGCGAGCGTGCCGTCGATGTCGAACAACAGCGCCCGGCCCATTCCATCGTGTTTGGTCTCGATCATTTCCGTACTTTCCCAAATGCGCGGCGCATCGATGCGGAAGGCGTATCAATACGGCCTCGATCGCGCAATGACGCATCCACATGAGGCAGGTGACACTCGACAAAGTCGCGTGCGACTGCAACACTGATTGCAAGATCAAAAAGGAGGAAACGATGACGATCAACCGACGGGATCTGGCTCTCTCGACGCTCGCCGTGTCCGCGCTTGCGTTCGCCACGCCGGCGCTCGCCGCTTCGGCAGACGAGGACGCCGTGGCGAAGAGGGTCGAGGCCTTCCGCCTCGCCCAGATCGCGGCCGATCCCAAGGCGCTCGGCGCGCTCTGCGCGGAGGAACTGAGCTACAGCCATTCCAGCGGCAAGGTCGAAGACAAGGCGGCGTTCATCGCCAACGCCACCGACGGCAAATCGAAGTTTCTGTCCATCGAATACAAGGATCCCACCATCAAGGTCGTCGGCCCCGCAGCGATCGTGCGTTTCCACTGGCTGGGCGAGCAGGAGATGGCGGCCGATGGGAAAAAAGTATCGACCAACCTTCACATCCTGATGAACTGGCAGAAGCAAGGCGACGAGTGGAAGCTGTTGTCGCGGGCGGCGACGAAGTTGTGATCACGTCTTTCCCCTCTCCCCTTGCGGGAGAGGGTGGCTTCGCAAAGCGAAGCCGGGTGAGGGGTATCTATCCGCGGATCTAACTCTCTATTGAATTCGCGGAGCCAACCCCTTATCCGGCGCTTCGCGCCACCTTCTCCCGCATCCGCCTTCGCCAAGGCTTCGGCGGACATGAGGGGAGAAGGAAGAAGGCAGCAACATCAAGGGCGGCAAAAAATTCCGACCACGCCTCGCGGGCCGGAATGACAGTTACGCCGCCTCCTTCACGTCGCCATTCACCAGCCTGCGCGCGGCGCGCTCGGCTTCGCGGGCGTTGCGGAAGAGCTGGCCTTCGAGACGGTTGAAACGGTGCGATGAGGCGAAGAAGCAGTAGCCTCCAGAAGAACGAACGACGATACCTGCGGTCTGCGAATCGACTTCGATGATGTAGCTGTCCGGCATAGTCCGTGGCTTCCTCAGTGCGGGCAAACAACGGCGCTCCCGCCCAAAGGTTCCCAAGGGCATTGCGGCGTTTCCACCCCGAATCGACACGCAATTGAGTACGCCGGGACCTCATCCGTTTTATGACTGGTTCTTGACTGGTTCTTGGCGAAGCCGCGACGATGTGACTTGCTCGTGCCGCGTTCTGCGGCGCTGCAAGGCCTCGCAATATGGGACAGTGCGTCGCGCGCGATTACGTCGCGATCGGCGGATCGTTTCGCTGGATCGCCTGGGGACGGCCGTGGTCGTCGATCGAGACGTAGGTGAAATGACCGTCGGTGACGAGGAACGGATGCAACTCCTTGCGCCGCAATGCCCAGGCCTCGAGATGCACGGTCAGCGAGGTGCGCCCGACGCGCACGAGATTGGCGTAGACCGAGACGAGATCGCCGACATAGACCGCTTTGCGAAAATTCATCGCCTCGATCGCGACCGTCACGGTGCGCGACCGCGCGACCTTCGAGGCGAACACGCCGCCGCCGACGTCCATCTGGCTGAGCAGCCAGCCGCCGAAGATGTCGCCATTGGCATTGGTGTCGGCCGGCATCGCCAGCGTGCGGATGCAGAGATCCCCGCTCGGTCCGGCCGCTTGTTCGCTCATATGGCTCTCACTTGAAATTGTCCCAGCCCGGATCGGGCGCGAAGCGCGCGCCGAATCGTTCCGCCAGCGCGCGCAGAGTGGATACGATGTTCTCCACGCCGCGCGTGCGCGCGTAATTCAGCGGGCCACCGCGGAAGGGTGCATAACCGGTGCCGAAGATCATGGCGCCATCGACCGCGTCGGCATCGTCGACAATGCCCTCGCGAAGCGCCGCGACGCAGACATTGGACATCGGCAACACCAGGCGGTCGATCATCTGGTCGGTGACCCGCGGTCCGGTCTCCGGCAACGCTACTTTCTCCGCCTTGCCGTCCTTCCAGGTGTAAAAGCCCTTGCCGGTCTTGCGGCCGAGCTCGCCCTTGGCGACCTTCTCGCGCAGCCAGGCCGGCGTCGGCGGCAGGAGATCGCCGAACTTGGTGCGCAGCATGTCGCCGACGTCGAGGCAGATGTCGAGCCCGACCTGATCGGCCAGCTCGATCGGACCCATCGGCATGCCGAACTGCACGGCCGCTTCATCGATCAGGCGCTGGTCGATCTTCTCGTCCAGCATCACCATCGCTTCCAGCATGTAAGGCGTCAGCGCGCGGTTGACGAGGAAACCCGGCGAGCTCTTTACAGGAAGCGGCAGACGGTCGATCGCGCCGACGAAGGCGAGCGCCTCTTTCAGCACGTGTGCATCGTTGCCGTCATGGCTGACAACCTCGACCAATTGCAGCCGCGACACCGGGTTGAAGAAATGCAGGCCGACCAGCCGCTCCGGCCGCGCCAGCGTGGTGCGCAGATCCTGCAGCGGAATGCTGGACGTGTTCGTCGCAAGGATGGCTCCGGGCTTCATCCGCGGCTCGAGTCCGGCATAGACCTTCTGTTTCAGCTCCAGCTTTTCCGGCACCGCCTCGATAATGAGGTCGGCGTTGCGGACGCCCTCGCCGTCCATGTCGGGGATCAGGCGATCGAGCGCGTCGCGCACGTCGGTGGGCTTGCGGATGATCTTGCCGTAGAGGTCGGCCGCGCGCTTGACCGCGCCTGCGATCGGCTCCGGCTTCATGTCGGCGAGCGACACGCGAACGCCCTGCCCCGCACACCAGGCCGCGATGTCGCCGCCCATCGCGCCGGCGCCGATGACGTGGATATGCTTCACCGTGCTGCCGGCGCCTGCCGCCTTCTTCATCTGCTCGCGCAGGAAGAAGACCCGGATCAGATTCTGCGCGGTCGGCGTCACCATCAGCTTGGCGAACGAGGCCTGTTCCGCCTTCAGCATCGCGGATTTGCTGCCGCCATGCGCTTCCAGAGATCGATCAGCGCATAGGGCGCCGGATAATGCTCGCGCGATGCGGCCTTCGCGGCCTCCGCTCGCATGCGCTTGGCCAGCAGGCCGCGCACCGGCCCGAGATTGGCGGCACGCATCAGCAGTCCAGGCTTGGCCCGCTTCAGGCGGCCGAACAGCGCATCCTTCACCGCGCCCTGGACATGCCGCTCCTGCGTCACGGTGTCGACGAGGCCGAGCGATCTGGCTCGGCGCGCATCGATGGTGCGCCCGGTCAGCATCAGCGCCATCGACTGCGTCGGATTGACGAGCGCAGTGAAACGCGCGGTGCCGCCAAGGCCGGGATGCAGGCCGAGCATCACCTCCGGGAAGCCGAAGCGCGCACCTTCGATCGCGATGCGCGCCTGGCAGGCCAGCGCCACCTCGAGGCCGCCGCCGAGGCAGAAACCGTGGATGACCGCGACCGTCGGCAGCCTCAAGGCTTCCAGATGGTCGACCACCGCATGCGCGGCGCGGATGCGCGTCTCCACCATGCCGGGATCGTTGGCACCGCGGAATTCATTGACGTCGGCGCCGGCGATGAAGCCGGACGGCTTTGCCGAGCGGATGACGAGACCGACGGGGCGCTCGGTCTCGATCGCTGCGAGCACGGCGTCGAACTCCTCCATCACGTCGGAGGACAGGGTGTTGGCGCTGGCATCAGCGCGGTCGAACAGCAGCCAGGCGACGCCGTCTTCATCTCGCGTCAGCTTGAAGTGCTTGTAGGGACCATCCGGCGCAGGGCGCGGCCCGAGCTCCAGCACGCGGTCGGCGAGCACGGTCATGATCTTGGAATCCATGGTCATACCGCCTCGATCAGCATGGCGCCGCCGAGCCCGCCGCCGATGCATTCGGTGGCAATTCCGCGCCGAGTGCCGAGCCGCTTCATCGCGTTGACGAGATGCAGCACGATGCGATTGCCGGAGGTGCCGACGGGATGGCCGAGCGAGATCGCGCCGCCGTCGACGTTCAGCCGCTCGCGGTCGATCTCGCCGGCCGCGCCGTCGAGCCGCAATATTTCGCGGCAGAACTTGTCGTCATTCCAGGCGGCGAGACAGCCGAGCACTTGCGTTGCAAAAGCCTCGTTCAGCTCCCAGGTCTCGACGTCCTTGAGGGTGAGGTCGTTGCGCTTCAGCAGCGGCGTCACCGACATCACCGGACCGAGCCCCATGATGCTGGGGTCGAGCGCGGCCCAATGGCTGTCGACGATCGCAGCTTTCGGCGTCAGCTTGTGCTTTGCAACGGCAGCGTCAGAGGCGAGGATCACCCAGGAGGCACCGTCGGTGATCTGCGAGGAATTGCCGGCGGTGACCTGGCCCCACGGCCGCTCGAACACCGGCCGGAGCTTGGCGAGCGTCTCCGCCGTGGAGTCCGGACGCACGCCATCGTCGTGGTCGAAGAACTTGCCGTCGCGGGAAAACGCGGTTTCGACCTCGCCCTTCAGATAACCCGCGCTTTGCGCATGCGCGAGCCGGCGATGGCTGTCGGCCGCGTAGGCATCCGACTGCGCGCGCGTGATGCCGAAGAGATGGCCGACGACCTCGGCTGTCTGGCCCATGTTCAGCTCGGTGACGGGATCGGTCAGGCCGCGCTCGAGGCCGATGATCGGCTTGAGATCGCGCGGCCTCAGCTTGAACGCCGAGGCGAGCTTCGCGGCCATGCCCTTTGCGGTGGCAAGGCCGGCGAACCAGCGCACGCCGGAATTCGGCCAGACCAGCGGCGCGTGGCTGAGCGCCTCGGTGCCGCCGGCCAAAACCATGTCGGCATGGCCTTCGCGGATATAGCGGTAGGCGGTGTCGATCGACTGCATGCCCGAGCCGCAATTGATCTGCACGGTGAAGGCGACCATGTCCTCGCCCATGCCGAGCCGTAGCGCGGCGACGCGGGCCGGATTCATCTCGTCCGCGATCACGTTGACGCAGCCGAGGATGACCTGGTCGAAGCTATCGGGCGAGAACGGCTGGCGCGCCAGCAGCGGTCGGCCGCATTGCACGGCGAGATCGACCGGCGTGAACGGCCCTGGCCCCGAACGCGCCTTCAGGAACGGCGTCCGGCTGCCGTCGACGATGAATACCGGTCGTGCCATCAGCTCGCCGCCCTCTGCTCACCGAGTTCCTGGAAGAACTGATGCACATTGACGGTTTTCTTGTAAATCGGCGACAGCGCCTCCGGCGCAAAATCGTCGACCTCTATCACTTTTGTGACGGCTTCGCGGGCAGCGGCGAGTTGCTCGCCCTCGGCTTGCGTGATTACGCCCTTGGTCACCGCCTCCTTCCAGTCGCGGATATGCGCAGCACGCATGCGCCTGGCGATCGCATCCGTCGCCGCGACCAGCTTGAACGCGTGCTCCAGCCGGGCAAAGCCGCTGTCGTCGTCGACATGGGCCAGATCCGGCGTGAGGCGCTCGCGTGCCGCCGACGGCTCCAGCACGATGGCAGCGCATTGGTGCACGATGCGGTCGGACGGGCCGAGCACGCGGGCGCCGAACGGCTGCACCACGAGCCTGAGGAAGCCGGCGACGAAGCGGTTCGGCAGATTGGCCAGGATTTCGGCGAGCCGGTTCTCGATGGTTTTGAACCCGGTCGCCATGCACCATTCCAGCGCGGCAAAATCCTCCTTCTGCCGCCCCTCGTCCTGCCAGCGCTTCAGCGCGGCCGAGAGCAGATAGAGCTCGGACAGGATGTCGCCGAAGCGGGCCGACAGCATTTCCTTGCGCTTGAGCGCGCCGCCGAGCGTCAGCAGCGCCATGTCGGCGCAGAGCGCAAAAGCCGCCGAGTAGCGCGAGAGCTGGCGATAGAAGGGCGTGGCATCGCCCGCATCGGGCACTGGGGCGAATGCGCCAAAGGTCCAGCTGCGACCCATGGCGCGGAAGAGTGTCCTGAAGCTGTGGCCGACATGCTTCCAGAACGCCTTGTCGAACGCGCCGAGGCCGCGCTCGCGATCGCTATCGGCGAGCGCGTTCATCTCGTCGAGCAGGTAAGGATGGGCGCGGATGGCTCCTTGTCCGAACACGATGAGATTGCGGGTCAGGATGTTGGCGCCTTCGACGGTGATGCCGACCGGCACGGCGCGGTGGAGATTGCCGAGATAGTTTTGCGGACCGTCGATCACGGCCTTGCCGCCATGGATGTCCATGGCGTCGTCGACCGCGGTGCGCATCCGCTCAGTCGCGTGCAGCTTCATGATGCCGGAGATGACGGCGGGATGGATGCCGGCGTTCAGTGCCGCGCAGGTGAGCCGGCGCGCGGCGTCGAGCTGGTAGGCGGTCGCGACGATGCGGGCGAGCGGCTCCTCGACGCCTTCGAACTTGGAGATCGAGATGCCGAACTGCTCGCGGATGCGCGCATAGGCGCCGGTGGTGCGCGCGGCATAGGCGGCCCCGGCCGCCGACAGCGACGGCAGCGAGATGCCGCGGCCGGCGGCGAGCGCCGTCATCAGCATCTTCCAGCCCTGCCCCAGCCGCTCCTTGCCGCCGATGACGTAGTCGAGCGGGATGAAGACGTCCCGGCCCCAATTCGGGCCGTTCTGAAAGACCTGCATGGAGGGCAGATGACGCTGCCCGATCTCGACGCCGGGCAGGTTCGTCGGGATCAGCGCCACGGTGATGCCGAGCTCTTCCCGGCTGCCCACGAGATGATCGGGATCATAGGCCTTGAAGGCGAGACCGAGCAACGTCGCGACGGGACCGAGCGTAATGTAGCGCTTGTGCCAGTTGAGGCGGAGGCCGACGACCTCGCGACCCTCGAATTCGCCCTTGCAGATGATGCCGGTGTCGACCATCGAGGCGGCGTCGGAGCCGGCTTCCGGGCTGGTGAGGCCGAAGCAGGGAATCTCGCGACCGTCGGCGAGGCGCGGCAGCCAGCGCTGCTGCTGCTCAATGGTGCCGAAGCGCATCAGGAGCTCGCCGGGGCCGAGCGAGTTCGGCACCATCACGGTGACCGCGGCCGCGATCGAGCGGGTCGAGATCTTGCGCACCACTTCCGAATGCGCGTAGGGCGAGAAGCCGAGGCCGCCGTACTCCTTCGGAATGATCATGCCGAAGAATTTCTCGCGCTTGACGAAGTGCCAGACGTCCGGCGGCAGGTCGCGCGATTCCCAAAAGATCTTCCACTCATCGAGCATGGCGCAGAGCTCGTCGACGGGGCCATTGAGGAAGGCCCGCTCCTCGTCCGTCAGCGTCGCCTGCGGGACCTTCAGCAGCTTCGACCAGTCGGGGTTGCCGGTGAAGAGATCGGCATCCCACCAGACGTCCCCCGCCTCCAGCGCCTCGCGCTCGGTGTCGGACATCGCCGGCAGCACGCCGCGCGCCCATGAGAAGATCGGCTTTGTGATGGTGTCGCGGCGGAAGCTCATGGCTGACCTCATGCATCGGCGCGGTTTTCGGGCATTTTAGCGGAAAGTGGCTGGCGGAGGCGAGCATCTCGCCTGCAACATTGACGCGGCCGGGCGGCCGCCCGAGCCATAACGGCGGGGGCGGGGGTGCAGTTCCGGGA
>NZ_JADYVY010000050.1:0-5775 GCF_020194215.1 Bradyrhizobium sp. BRP20
GAGGGCGCCGCGCCCACCCGCCGCGCAATCTCGCGGCTCGGCAGCCCAGCCGCCTTCATCCTGATCACATCGCGCACACGGCGCATCGCAAGCCTCTCCGTCGGCATCCAGGGTCCCCCTTCGCAAAACCGAAAGGTTGACCCTATGGGAGCCAGAAGAGGTCTCGTCACCCCGGGTTCGCCCTTGCGAGACCCGGGCGACATCATCCCGGAATGGTGGGTGACATCATCTCGGAATCCTGGGCGACATCGATCGGAATCCGCAACCCTACAAGCACGCCACTCGAATCGGTTGGCTCCTCCGTGGGTCCTCTAGAAGCGCGCGTATGCGCGCTGCGATCTTCCGTGCCTCCTCAGGCCCGGGTTCGAGCTTCACGCAATCGAGGATGCTGAGCAGCGCCTGGGCCTCCTCAGCATTAAACGTCGCGACTTGTCGATCTGCCAGGCTCAAAGATTGATCGGCCGCCCGGGCCTGATTGGCTGCAAGCACCGCAAGCGCCTGCGAGCGTAGGGAGGTGGCGTGTCGCTCCAACGTGTGCATTCCGTTTGGACCTGCAAGGTGGCGTCGCAAGCGATGGTGGCCAGCCCGTCCTCGAAGACTGAGGCTGACCACCTTTGCTCCCGAGAGGCTGAAATTCTCAAGATGCTACCAATTTGTATTCTGAGAACAGTTGGAGAGCACCTACCAGCACGAGGGGGTTGCCGCATCCCGCGTGCCTGTATAAAATGCTCGGTCTGTAACTGTTCGAGCTGGCTCCGCTCATAGGAGTAACGCCTTGCCAAGGACCGAAGTGGCAATCCAAGCATTCACGGACTACGTCCGTAGGCCAAGCCATACACCGGCAGAAGACACGTACGGCCCACAGCGAACTAAAGAACAGCTGGCCGATTGGCGATCCCGGGTTGAAGTTATCCGCTCAAAAATGGACGCGGTGGCGGATTGCCCGATTTCGACCTTATCCGAATTCGAGGCGCTCAGACGCGAGATGGGGACAGATTTTCCCGCAACGCCACCCGCTTTACTTAACCGTGTAGCGGACGCATTTTTACACCGTGGTTCGGCGGATGCCCGACCCTCAATCAGGACGGAGCCGGATGATGCCTAGCACATTCTCGCTGCACAAGATCGACGAAGCGATACGCGACCTCGAAGAAAAAGTTGCTCACGGTGCAGAAATCAGCCGCGAGGAGCTCGCGAGCAGCATTCTGCGGATTACGAAGCGTCTTCGAGATGAACTCGAAGCGGCGGTCACGGTAGTCGATAGCCTCAAGGATCACACCGGACTCACGGTGGCAGCCGCGCGACCTAAACAGCGGGAACGTTAGCGGCAACTTGACTCGACGCTTGGAAGTGGACCAATAAAGTGCTGTCCCTGCCACTCGCTAGTGACTTCTACGCAGCCAGCCTCAGCGACGAAAGAAGCTGACGGGGATACATCATCCCGACGAATGCCCTAGCGCAACTACCAGGATAGGGCGGTGACTTGGCGATCAGTCCGGGATCGTAGGCAGCACGGGCGCGGCGCGCTGGCGAAAGTCTCACAGGCATCCCACCCGAGAACCGGCTGGTACGGGGATGTCCCGGGTTCTGTTGAATTTCTGAAGAGGTCGGCGTTGCTCACCTTGAGCCGGTAGGCTCGGGGTGCTGATTCCACAAAGGAGAGCAACGCCATGACGAGAGATATCACACCGGCTGGTTCGCCGGCGACTGGGGCTGTGGACGAAGCGTTTGCGGAAGTGCGGGCGAGCTTTGATCGGTTCTGCCTTGCGGCGGGGATCGAGGCGCTCGGCACGATGATGGAGGCGGACGTGACGGCGGCCTGCGGGCCGCGCCACGGTCGCGATGCGGCGCGGCGGGCGCACCGTTGGGGCCGAACGCGCGGACGGATCGGTTTCCACGGCGGCAAGATCGAGGTCGAGCGCCCGCGGGTCCGGGGCGTGGACGGCCGCGAGGTCACGATCCCGAGCTGGGAAACGGCGGCGCAGGAGGACTGGCTCGGTCGCTGGGCGATGAACCTGATGCTGATCAATGTGTCGACGCGCCGGTTCGGCCGCGCTGTCCGGCTGCCCGAGGGTGACGTGCCGGCACCGCCCGGATCGGGGGTTCGAAGTCGGCGGCCTCGCGGAGGTTCGTAGCGCTGTCGGCGGCGCGGCTGGCCGACTTCATGGCTGCCGATCTGTCCGCGCTCGACCTTCTGGTGGTCCAAATCGACGGGCTGCATCTCGGCGACGATCTCGTGCTGGTCGCCGCGATCGGGGTTGACGGCGAAGGCAACAAGCATCCGCTGGCGCTGGTGGAAGGGGCGACCGAGAATGCCGCAACGGTTCAGGCCCTGCTGGGCAACCTGGTCTCGCGCGGGCTCGACCCGACGGTGCCAAGACTGTTCATCGCCGACGGCGCGAAGGCGTTGTCGAAGGCGATCCTCCGCACCTTCGGTTCGGCCGCTGCGATCCAGCGCTGCCAGATCCACAAGGCGCGCAACATCATGGAACGCCTGCCGAAACAGCATCATGCGGCCACCCGTCGGGCGCTGCGCCAGGCCTGGGAGCTCGATGATACCGACAAGGCCGAAAAATTGATCCGCAATCCCGCGCGTCGACTCGACCAGCAATGGCCCGGCGTAGCGGCCAGCATCCTCGAAGGCCTCGACGAAATCCTGACCGTCGTCCGGTTGAAGTTGCCGAAGGAGCTTCGTCGATCGCTCGCCTGTACCAACATCGCCGAGAACATGATGGGCACCATTCGCCGCGTCACGCGCAACGTCAAACGCTGGCGGGATGCCGGTATGGCCTTGCGACGGGTCGCGGCCGGCATGATCGAGGCCAACAAGGGCTTCCGACGATTGAAGGCGCATAAGCAATTGTCGGTTCTGCGTGCGGCTCTTCAAGCTCGCCACAATCGCATGACGATCAACCCCGTTGCCCACGTCACGAGGGCCGCGTAACATTCATTCCGGCAACGTCGATCCGACCTAGTTCAACAGCGATCGGGACATCCCCGGCTGGTACACCGCGACGCTCATTGGAACGAGGGCCCGAAATCACCATCGGCCCCTTTGGCCAGTGCCCACGGCAGTAACCAGCATTATTGAGGATTGGATTGAGGGCGTCATCATCTTAACCGACAACGATGAGAACCTGGAGGAGATTGCCGCGCTTCACTAGGGCAACGGGCCGACCTGTATGGCGCAACCTGACCGAAATCCCGCGGTGATAGTGGAGCGGGCGCCACTACGTCTTGGCTGACGCGCGGAATTTTTCAGCATTCTCCGCGGCCACAGCTAAGGATCGAGATAACTCACGTGCCTGCCCCGCCGTCACCTGGAGGTGAACGCCGACGACGCTCGCGATGGCAATGGAGATTTCACCATCTATCTGCTCAACTATGATGGCAGCCGACTTGTCGATCTCGATCTCGGCAATACGTCCAATGATAACATCCTGTTCATTCGCCATCACGACACGGCCTCCATTTGTGGTCGGTTCGGCTGGAGGTGCAGCGGCGGGACCCTATCCGTAGAATCGAATCAAAAGGCGGATAGCAAAGAACGCCCCCGCAGCTACCACTGCCGTCATGGCTATCGCGAAAGCTATTCTAGCGGCTTGGATGGTGATCTCTTGGCGTTAATTCGAGGGGGCGATCTTGGTGGGCAGATTCACATGCTTCCGCCCCTTACGAGTGACGGTCGCGATGAGGCATTATCGCCGAAGGCGAACTGCGACGCACCTACCAAGATGGTGGGGTATTATGAAGATTTAACGGCCTTGCTGTGGCAATACCATCCGCTCAATCCTGCCTTTTGACATACTGAAGGAACACACCGGGAGGACAATTTGCCTTACACAATCGTCTTTACACAACACCTCCACCCCAGCCACTGACAGTCCTTTCTGCGGCGAGCGGCCACAGGCCTACCGTGGTATTTTGCAACATTGCCGCCATCTCCACCGTTGAGGCCAGCAGTGCCATTCAAGGCCCGGAAAGCTACGGGTCCAACCGCGAAATCGCGATCGGCCACAAACGGTAGTCGTCCGGAATTCCCTCAACCTGAGGATCGCTCTACAGAATTTATCGCGATGGTTATTGGGTTTCGGAATAATGTGGGAAGCGCCAACAAGAATAACGGAGAATGAGGGATATGAGCCTGGAGCGCCAGTACCGAGAGCTAAAGGATTTGCAAGAAAAGGTCCGTCAACGTGAAGGGAAGAATTGGTCCCGGCGGTCCCTCGAAAGGCAGTCGGTGTGGCGAGAGGTTCTTCTCTCAATTCCGGGACACATCACCTCCGAGCCATGCCTGGTGCGTGATCTATCCAGTAGAGGCGCTGGCATTCAGCTTAACGGACTCACGCTTCTGCCGACGGAGTTTTCGCTTTCTTTCGATGGGTTTCGCACCACCTCTCCTTGTCGCCTCACGTGGCGACAGGGAGACTTTATCGGGGTGGCGTTCCAAAACACGGACCGTTATTCAGCCCTCGTGAAGCCAAATACGAAGCCTGTTTTGCGGTAGTAGCGCCTTGCGTCAGCTTCCCGCACCGAGAAAATGAGTAGTTGCTAAATCGCGCAAATGAGATGAATACGCCCACTGGCTGGAGGCAAAGCCCCAGAGGCCGACTATGCCAAGGACCATTCGTGAACAGCTCGAAGAAGTGGAGCGAGATATCACGCTTTACAATGAATTCGCAGAGGCTGAGAAAGCTCGCTTCAAACTTGAGTGTTTCCTTTGGACCGCGGAAGAACGCATCGAATGGCAGGAGACGCAGCGTTCGATTGCCGAGTACCTCAGGGAGCTCCACGACAAGCGCATCTTGCTTGATGAGCTTGAAGAATGACCTAGTGCTTCGCCGCCGTAGGCATACGATGAAGGCGCCAGATTGGCACATGCACGTGAGAGTCGGGCTTGCTAAAATACCTCCCGGCCCGGGGCGCGCGTACGCACGTCTTCCGCTAGGGGAACGAACACTGGTGCTACACAACACGGACAAAAGACACTCAAGTCGTCTTATGGGTCTTTCTGAAACACGCCTTGGCGACTGCTGGCGCAAATTGCGCTAATTAAGGCCGCATTCGCCCGATGAGCCACAGCTCGACTGCGGCTTTGTGCGTCCATTTCCGCGCCAATTTTCCTCGCGTCTTCTGGCCGATTTCTAGCTGGTTCGCAGCGCAGTCAAAGGCCGAAAGGGAAGGTGCGCAGTCCCGCGATCCCGGGCCGCCTCGGCTTTCCCAAAGTACCTTTGCAATCGATGGCCCTCGGCGGCCTCGCGCGGGTCAATCGACCCACGTCGCGCGCCATCCCTTGCGCTCGGCATCAGAGACCACGCGCTGCCGATCCCAGCCGAGCATGTAGCTGAGGATGGGGTGTGTTCGGATCACGCGGCTTGTCGGTCCTAGGACTACAGCAGCGTGGAAGTGCGGCGCATCGATCACGATCATCGGCCGTGCCCTTGTCGGCGCAGGTCTCGTCTAATCCGGCCAGCTCGATCTTGAGCGCTTGGTCCCGGTAGCCGAACGTACTGCACCGGCTGCGCTGGCTGTCGGCATTGAGACCATTGTCAGCAACTTGACGCCGGACGCCGCGACGAAGTGCCTGCAGAGCCCGCGAATTCACTTCGGCACGCGACTTGCTCTCTTTGCCGCATCATCACCAATCGCAGTGCGATGGTCTTCGGGACGGACTCGGCGCGCGTCGGTGTTAGCGTCTGGTCCGCCCCGACGGTTTTGCTGCGCGATAACTTAAGGGCGCTCGGTCGTGGACCGAGAAAATACAGGGACGTGTTG
>NZ_JADYVY010000051.1:0-5361 GCF_020194215.1 Bradyrhizobium sp. BRP20
AACGGTCATGAATTCATTCCTGCAGTTCCAGCAGCGCCAGAGATCTTGGACCCCCCGCGCACCGATGCGTTCATGCCACTCGAGGTGGACCAATGCAGAGCCACATTGAGGGCAGTTTTTGTGACGTTCTATTGAGACCGACTCCATGTGGCAGCTCGTGTCATTGCGTCAAAAGGCCACAGCCGACGTTAGTGTAGCCGCCGCTTCGTGGCGGCTGCGGTGGATGCGCCTCTCTGTTCAAACCCTATGCCAACTGCGACAGCTTGATCAGTAAGGGAAAATTTTTCAAGGAAGTGTACCAAACCGACAGCATGTCAGAGATCGGACAGTCAAGGTCATGTTCTAACGTAAGGTCGCAAATCGGACACATGGCGATGGCTTTTTCTAGTTGGACAGAAAAGCCCGCCTCCGAGTCAATGGGAAGAACGGAGGAAAATGACGTCAATGAACATTCTCCGGCCGACTTTGAAATGCGTCCGGAGGCGGGGCCTATGGCTAGAGTATTCCAATTTCCAAATGGCAGGCGACAGTCCGTAAGCCTGATAACCCGCCTGCCCCATCAGCCCTTAGGGCAATGATGGGTCCTCAGCTCTATAAGCCGTCATTGCGATGAACTGTGCGGGGTATGCCGGAGCTGTGCGCTGCTCTCTCGGTCAAGGAGTCAAGGCAAAGGTAGAGAGCTTGATACGTCAAGCTTGTGGCCACGGATAGCCGTCGACCAACAAATTTGCTGGTGTTACCTCATTGCTATGGCGAGCGCGTCGCTGAGGGCTCACCTGGGGTAACCAAATGGGGTCGGTCAGATCGGAGGTCTGACGAGACGGACGGGCTGCTCAGAAGCAGGGCTGCAATGAAACGTCATTGATCAAAATCAGATAACAGCAGGATCCCATTTGGTTGGCCAAATGCTTGGTGAACCAATCGCCAGTGACTCTGTTCACGGTTGCGAGGTGACACACATAGGGATCCTAGCGTTTATAAGCACGAGATGCTTCGGTTCGCGAGCTCGATTGTAAGCGTCGAGCTGCAAATCCGTCAAGCAGCGGGACGTCTTGCTGCGGCGGGAGGGCGAGCCATCGGGCATCAACCGGATCTACCGGCTTTATCGCGAGGAAGGGCTCACCGTCTGCAAAAGGCGGGCTCGCCGCAAAGGCCGTGGGGACCCGTGCCCCGATCCTGGTCGAGGCGAGGCCGAACGCGCGCTGGTCGCTGGACTTCGTCCACGACCAGTTCGCCAATGGCCGACGCTTCCGCATCCTCAACATCGTCGACGACGTCACCAACGAATGCCTGGCGCCATTCCGGAGACGTCGATCTCGGGGCGGCGCGTGGTCGGCGAACTGACGGCAATCGTCCAGCGACGCGGCAAGCGAGAAATGATCGTGTCCGACCATGGCACCGAGTTCACCTGCAACGCCAGCAGGCCCGCCGTTCCGACAGGCTCATGACAGCCTGCAGATGCGCGATCGCAGCGCGCTTAGCGGCGGGCCTTACCATTTTTTGAAAGGAGCTCGCGAAGTGCGGCGGCATCGAGCATCTGCTCGGCCAGAAGCTTCTTCAGCTTCACGTTCTCCTCTTCCAAGGCCCTGTCCGACTTCACCGACGTGAGCGCGCTCGGCATTAAGTAGAGCTGGTCGTCTGAATTGCGCATCAGGTGCGTCCGTGCCGTTCGAGATCATCCTCAATTCGCGACCACGCACAGTGCACTCTCGCGCGGTCGCCTTACAGCAGATCGTCAGATCGCTTTGCTGGGCAGCACGAGCCAAATGTCGTCTTGTCGATGACCTACAGGCACGCTGCGACGACGCCAGCACGCGGGAGAGCTCGGCGCTGGTGGTTCTGTCGGTGCCAAAAAGAAGGGCATGCTGTCGCTAAGTCAGGCGAATTGTTTAGTCGTAATCCGGACACGATGCTCTGGGGAAACCCTCCACTGTGCTGCCCAAGCAGGTTGTGGGAGCTGAGCGCACGAGATCCAACTTGTCATTGATGGTTCGGGCATAACAGTCGCAAGCCAGCGCCGATTCAGTGTCTCAGCAGCAAACTCTTGCGCGACGCTGTGAGGAATCGCGCATCCATGGTGCGACTTACACTCTGAGGGTCAAGTTCAGCAAAATCGATGATTGGGGTCCGATCAAGCCATTCCCTTGGAACCGCCGTCGCTCGGCCACCTGCTGGACGCGGATTGGTTCGTCGCCGCCGGCCCAAGCCTTCGTTCGCTTGGAATTGCGCCTAAGTTCCCGACTGATCGTGGGTGGCGACCGGCCAGGGCCGCGCTCCTCAAGGCTGAGCATCGTCCCATCGCAACAACACCTTTAGCAGGTGTTGCACTGGCATCGTGAACCGAAGCCGCTCTTCACCTTGATCCAGTGCTTCGCGATAGGGAGCAGTGCGATCTCAGAGATCGGTTCGACGAGCCTGAACGCGCTCCGGCTTGCGGCAGCTGCAAAGCGGAGCTGCGTCGCCGCGACTAAACCGTGGAACAACCAGGATAGTGAACAAGAGCACTATCTGTCTAAGGACGGTGGCGGCGTATCCTTTGTGCGCGTTGGCAGTATCGGATATTCGATCTTGGGTAACCGGCCGGTCAATGAATTAAGAAACGCAACGATATCGTTCTTCTCCTTCTCGGTGAGCTCGGCGCCGAGCTGCACCTCACTCATAATGCCTACCGCTTCCTGGAGCGTCCAAACCTGACCCGAATGGAAGTAGGGAGCTCGCAGGGCAACGTTGCGCAAAGGGGCGGCGCGGAACACGTATCGGTCGCTGAAGGCCTTCGTGACCGCGAAACGCCCCTGGTCGGCTGGGGGAAGCAGTTTGCTGTCTGGTCTTTCAATCACGCCGAACGCGAAAAACTCCTGCCCACCAATATTGATTCCGTTGTGGCAGGAGGCGCAGCCTTTGTCCACGAACAGCCGCAATCCTGCCTTTTGGTGGTCATCCAGCGCGTTGGCATCGCCGTTCAGGTATCCATCGAACGGAGCTGCTGGTGTCGTGAGCGTCGCTTCAAAAGCCTCGAGCGCTTTCGCGAAATTGTCAAAGGTGACCGGCGGTGTATCACGCGGGAATGCTTGCTTGAACTTGCCCACATAATCTTCCATCGAATTCAGTGTGGTCGTTACGTGATCCGCAGTCGCATTCATCTCGGCGCTCGCCTGAACGGGCCCCTTGGCTTGTGCCTTAAGATCCGGCGCGCGTCCGTCCCAGAATTGCGCGACATTGAACACTGAATTGTAGACGGTCGGCGCCCGCCGCGCTCCCCGTTGCCAACCGTGACCAACTGACGTTGGACCCGCGTCTACGCCGCCGGTGCCAAGATTGTGGCAGGTATTGCAGCTAATGATCCCACTCGCCGACAGACGAGGGTCGAAGAACAGCATCTTCCCGAGCTCCGCTTTCTCGGTAGTCACGGGATTGTCCTTTAGGGCGGGGATACCAGAAGGGATCGGTTTGAAGATCTGTCTGGCTGTCATCATCAAATCGTCGTTTGCGATGGCATTGCATGAGACACACATCAGAACGGTAGTAATCGATACCTTGAGCATGACGTGAGACTTCCAGATCTTGCCGCGCCGCTACCGAACAACAGTTCTTCAGAAGAGGCGCCCGCTGCATGGATGGCTTTTGCCATGCAGGAACTGAGCCAGCGCGCGCGAGTGAATTGGTCTAGGGTTTCTGTGTTCGATGTTGGCTTCACGACAGTTGTCGTTAGCCCGACACGAACACTTCGACTAATCACGAAGCATAGTGTTTTGCTGCTCTTCGAGGAGGCACGACGCGTCTCTCCGACGAAATGCAGGGGGCAGTGACGTCGCAGGCACCTGTCCCGGGAGTAGATGAAACCTCCCTCCAATTGGATTCAAATCGATGTCGCAGGCGTTACACTATTAATACGAGCCCGATCGAAGCTCCGCCCCGTGCCTAGCGCAGCGCCGTCAGTCCCTCCCCAACCGGCTTTCGGTCCCATGGGCCTGAAAGGGGGCTGCCAGGCTGTCACGACGGGATGAGGCCTGGCGCTGAGCTTGATGAACTTAGCTAACTGTCTGCCGGATCGCGTCTAGTGTCCTGAACCAGAAGTTCGCAACATCGCGTCGTGTTGTACCGGGGCATTGTAACGGCAGAAGCGTTCGATGGAAGCAAGGATATCATCGGCTGACTTGGTCCATCGGAACGGCTTGGGATCAGCGTTATGTCGTTCGATGAACGAGGCGATGTCCGCCCTGAGGGCGGCTACGCTGCGATAGACGCGGCGCCTGATCTTCTAATCGGTAAGAAGCGCTCGACCTGATTGAGTCATGACGAACTGGTCAGGGTCAGGTGCACATGCCAGCGCGGCCGCTTGGCCAGCCATTTCCGGATCAGCGGGGTCTTGTGAGTGGCGTAGTTATCCATGACGAGATGGACGTCGAGTTGGCGCGGCACAGCGGCCTCGATCTCGTCCAGGAATTTGCGGAACTCGGCGGCACGGTGCCGTCCGTAGCACTTGCCGATAACCCGTCCGGTCGCAATGTCGAGGGCGGCGAACAGCGATGTGGTGCCGTGCCTTTTGTAATCGTGGCTCCTTCGGGCCGGCTGGCCGGGACGCATCGGCAGCATCGGCCGACTGCGGTCCAGCGCCTGGATTTGAGACTTTTCATCTACACACAGGACGATGGCGTGTGCCGGTGGCGAGACGTAAAGCCCGACGACATGACGCACCTTGGCCACGAAGTTCGGATCAGTCGAGAGCTTGAATGTCTCCAGCCGGTGCGGCTGGAGCCCGAAGGCCCGCCAGATACGTTTCGGTGCTCCCGAGCGCGGCTCATCGTGCAGCCCAGCCACGCGCTGCTTCACAAAGCCCCGCCGCCGTTTGCCTACCGTCCCCCGCTCCAGGCCTAGCTTGGCCGTCACTTCCTTGTTCTGACCGCCTTCCGCGCAGGCCAGCGCGATCCGGGCTCTCAGAGCCAACGCCTGCGCCGCCTTTCGCCGCATTCTCAGCGGCTGAAGTTCAGCACGCTCATCATCGCTCAATACCAGGGGCGCAAGTCGCTGGGTCGCCATCAGATCCTCCGTCGCTGTTGCAGCCGCCATCTCTGGCACAGCGACGCGAATCTAATGCGAATCTACGATTGCGAACTTGTGACTCGGGACACTAGCACTACTTTGGCAGATTGTTGGATTTGGGCTCTTTATTAGGATTCCCGAATCGACTTTTCAATGATTCATGGGTGGTCGGCTCTTGGAGGGCTGACCATGGTGGAATGGGAAGACGAACTCGAACGCTGGCTGAAGCCGTTCCTGGACCGGTTGGGTCATAAGACCGGCAGCGGATGTGTCCCCTGTACGTTGCGGGATTGATCGGCCCGGGCGATCGCAAGAGCGTTC
>NZ_JADYVY010000052.1:0-5304 GCF_020194215.1 Bradyrhizobium sp. BRP20
ATCGAGGCCAGCGGCCATATTGTGCCGCGCGCAAAGGCCGGACATATGACCGCACCGTCCCAATGTGTGAAATCGACTGAAAAAGCTCTTGCCTCGCGGGCCGTTCCACATATGGGGGCAAGGTCAGAACCTGATCGGCACGCCGCAGCAAGTCGCTGAACGGATCATCGAGCTCAAGCATGCCGGCGCCGACCTGATCCTGCTCGGGTTCCTGCACTTCCAGGAAGAGGTCGAATATTTCGGCAAGCATGTGATCCCGCTGGTCCGCGAACTCGAGACAAGGACGCCCGTACGCGTTCAGGCTGCCGAATAGGTGTAAAGCGAGGGGCAGCCACGTGATGGCGATTGCGACAGGGACGCTGAAGCAGCTGAACAGCGAGCAGGGGCTTTCAATCCTGGTCGCGGAACAGAATTCGACGGTGGCGCTGCGCTTTGCCGACCATGCTGTCGTGCTTGAGAGCGGCCGTAGCGTGCTGTCCGGCTCGTCAGTCGAATTGCACAGCCGCGACGACATCAAGGCCCTTTACCTCGGCGGTTCGCCGCAAACCGACGCCGCCGAGAAACCGCTCATCCATGCCGTTGTCGCAGTTTGACGAAACACAAGGGAGAATGACCAATGGCTAACGACAATCTTGCTCGCAAGTTCGATTCTGACATCTATTCTCGGCTGGATGCCGCGATTGATGCGACCGTAAAGGTCAATGCCGATCGCAATGATCTGGAAAGTCGCTTTCCAAGAGAAAATCTGAGGGCATTGGCGGAAGCCGGCTGGACCGGCGTGTTGAATGAATCACGCTTTGGGGGCCTCGCTCTTGGCCATGTTGATTTTGCCGAAGCCGCTTACCGGATCGGACAGGCCGATGCATCGACCGGCCTCGTCTATGTCATGCATGTCGGCGCGGCTCAGACGATCAGCCTGTTTGGTAACGACGACCAGAAGGAGCGCTGGCTCAAGGCGAACAATGGCGCCCTGCTTGGCACATATTCGACCAGCGAGCGCGCCACCGGTGGGCACTGGTGGTACAACCTCTCCGAGGCATCGCGCGAAGGCGACAATTATCTCCTCAACGCAGAAAAGTCGTTCACAACGAGTTCCGGCCAAGCTGATTTCAGCTTCGCGACAGCGTTGACGGGAACACCATCATCTTCTTCCAGTTCCGTCAGTGCCATCAAGATCATCATTTGCGGACCTGTAATGCCGAGCGCATTCGCCTGGTAGGACCGAAGATCGTCAAGGCATATGTCGATCGATCTGATCTCCCATGTGAAGCGCCTCAGTAGATCCTGACTCACGCGCAGCTCCTTCCGGAGGCGTGTCGCTAATCCAGGCAGCTTGGGTGGCATCTGATCTCAGGAGCTCCATCCTCGAAACGATTGGCTGCTGGCCGGGCTCAACAAAAGGGGACCGATCTTCGCTGATCGCTTCGACGTCCCAAGCGCCCGATCTAAAATCAATCGCCACACTCGGACGAGTTCGTTCCGGTTCGATATCTAAGAGGAGGAGCCCCGGTCCAACTTGGACTGTATCACGTCACTTCACCTAATTGTCGTAACTAAATCCGTCAAATACTTGAGAATGTCCGCAGGATTTTCGTAGATCGCGCCGCTTGTGCGCAGTTATTCTGCAGACATATCCTTGATGTCGCGAATCGTAGACAGCGAGTTCGAGCTCGGGTTGCGCAGGATGTCCTTGCCATAAGCGCCCCAAAGAACGAGACTGATCTCGCACAGCTTCATCGGGGCACGGGTCCCCACGGCCTTGCGGCGAGCCCGCCGTTTGCGGACGGTGAGCCCTTCCTCGCGGTAAAGAGAAGTGGGTGCCGATCCAGAAGGACATGGCCAAGCTCGGCATCAACTTCAAGGACAACTGGGTTATCAGTGGTCGAGACCTTCGCCGAATTGGTCGGGCTGGTTTAACTGCGGACCTCTTTGGCTAAGGGGCAGCAGGTGCAGCAGCCGCAGTTTCCTGTTGCTTCTTCAGCTCCGCGACTTTCGCCAGCACAGCCGCCCAGCGCGGCGCAGAGCGCCGCAATCGCAAATTGACGCATGAAAAATTACCCCCAAGACCGGAGGCGACTATAGGGCGAGGGACCCGAGAGCAGCAACAATTCTTTGACCGCCGCCCCCCAACGGCTTGGGGGTAGCAGGGTCGCATACCGCATAATATATAGCGGTCGAATCGCATCAAAGCAGTTGATGACGGCCCGAATCGAGGGATTGTGACAACCTGCAAAAAACGCAAGGCTTGATTCCCTAGCGTCTAACGCTAGTAATTCGTTAAGAATTGCTCGCGCGACTCGAATAGTCGCAGATCTGGGGAGGAACTATGGCAAGGCGGGTTAACGGCCCGTTAACCATAAACGACGACAGTCAGTTCGTCGACGACCAACCCATTGAAAAGAATTCGAACAGCCACTTTAACGCAGGCCTACTGCAACGAATGGTCGTGCTTGGTTGTTCTGTAGATCCGGTCCGCCGGAAAAAAGGAGGCGGTGCCCATGAGACACCGCCCCAAGTCACTGAGATGCGGACTGTTCAGCTTAGCTGGGCAGTCCGCGGCAGTGGGCGATGACCCACTCCCATTTACCGAGGCGGAACCGTGTGTAAGCGCGAACGCTTACAGGGCGGGTGCCGCCACAGTGCGGGTAGTGAAACATGCTGTTTCACCTCCTTTCCGAGATCGCGCCAGGATCGAGCCTGGCCCTCCTTCGACGAGCGAAGCCGCCGAAATCCATGTAAGTCGTGACGACTTCCACGCATCGCGGAGTGGGCGATTCGGATGCACCATCTAGCTAAATGAACGAATCGTCAGAGAGTCGCAAGGGTGGTTGGCTGCTATCCAGCTTTTTCAGTGGAAGGGCGCGGTGATTCGCGCCCAGTTACCAATGGCGAGAAGGTAACTGCGGCCGAGATCGAGAAGCTGAACAAGTAGTTGGCCACGATCTTGACAGCACTGTCCCCGACGCTGCCGGTGGTGCGGATGTGGTCTCGCAGTTTGACGGCACCTGTCGTTTATGACACGTGCGTCCCGCCCTGAGGTGGGCGCATGATTGCTGCTAAACGAGGGCCATTGCTGTGCAGCGCTACTATCTTCCGATTATCCATAACGGACAACTACAGGCGGACGATGCCGGCGAGATGTTTGGCTCAGCCGCTCTCGCGAGCCAGTACGGCGCCCGGGTCGCTCATGAGATCGGCAGCGATCCCGAGTACGATCCAGGGAGTGGCACAGTGGTAATAGTTGTCGATAGCGCCGGTGTAGAGATCGCGCGGCATGCGGTTGGCCGAGCTGCCTGGTAAACTTCCCACCGTGGGAAGTTTAGCTCAGGTCACTTTGCGGCTTGTGTGAACGACCCTGGTGCTGGCGACTCCTTTACTTCCGTTTTCGCTGTTCTCGGCCAAGCCACTCTTGGTAAGCTTGGTCAACCGATATGCCCTTGCGTCGCGCAGTCCGATAGAACCTGTTGAACTGCTTGCGCGATGGTGATGGAACGCCGGTCTCGTCTCGATGTTGCTTGTTGGCAGCCATCGAGAGCAGCACTGCGAATGGAAGCAGGATCAGGCCGATTATTACGCCTATATGCATCTTGGTATTTCCTCGCAGGATGAGCAGTCAACCGTGGTTCTACGATCAAGCCTTTGCGCCACGCAGTTTTTCAACAATGGAAACTACGTTCATCCTTTCCAACTCGTCGAAATATTTAGCCGTCGCAAACCGATTGATAATAAACTGACCATGATAGGCGACCCAAAGTCACCTCGGGGGGCATGAGATTTGTGTCGATCACGGTGCTTTGTGGAGAATATGAAAAGCTGGGCGGCGATCTTTTTCAGCGTTGATCTCCTGCAACCTGGTCCAGTGACGTTTGGTAGCTTCCTCTGACAGAATGTATTCGCCGCCCTGCATTACTCCAATTAGGGCGAAGACACCGGCGCCTTGATGTTGAAGTAACGGTATATCGTCCTCAGGTCCATCGCGCCCCAAGACGAGGCCGCCAAAACGTGCGTCCATAATTCTCCTTCGCTCCAGTTCTGCAAAAAAACTGAAGGTATCCGAAGCGAGGCAGCGCGGGAGTAGAGCAATTGGGACACTCTTCGGAATCCAAAGGCAATTGGGCCGAGCAGTGTGTGCATGCCGTGCTGGTGGCGAGGCCGGGGTTCGTATCATTCAATGCAATTTACTCCAATGCATCTAGCGCCTACCGCGACACCCGCACGTCGCCGTAGCGTTCCTCAACCGGCCGCTCACCATCAAAGTCAGTGTGAGCGAGTAGGGCGCCAACACCGAACAGCACCATGCCGCCAATCCAGACGAGGCACGTAGCCGTTAAATAGGCGGACGTCCCAACGCCGATACTGCCTGTGAGCCCAAATAGCGTGCCTGCGTTGAACAACAGTCCGATGACGCCCCAGAACCAGAACAGTACGGCGAGCAATCCCTTTGAAGCGCCGTGGTGGCTTCTCAGCCGAAACGTGCGCTCCCACGTACCTTTTCGTTTAAATAGCCCATTTGAAATCCCCAAACATCGCGGCAACCTTACGGGGTGGGGGCGGGGCTGGGCAACCATGATCTTGGTCCGCCCACAGAGCACGGTGACCTGACACAGGATCTCCTATATACGAACCACCCGGGGCGCATGGAGTGCAGCGATGTCAGACGAAGAGTATGACTATCCCGGCCGGATCGCTGAGATCGAAATAGACAATTCGGCGGCAGTCTGCATTGAGCAAATTGACGATGAGATCACGGTCGTCATCGCGAAGCATTGTGGGCCTTCATTTCCAGGTGACGGCGGCGCAAGCGCTTGAGTTGTCCCGGGCGCTCGCTGCTGCAGCGGAGAATGCGGAAAAATTCCGTAAGTCAGCTGGATGATGTAGGCAAATCGTTGATGATGGGCCTACGCCGCTTCTTGCTCAGCCTGGCTGGCGGGTTGCGCGCAATTTAGGATGTGGACGCCGGGGCACCCCCAAGAAGGGGTTGAATTTTAGCCGAATCGGGGCAAGGTGTCCGCGGGCTTGAACACCCGGACTAGCACTACTTTGGCAGATTTGGTTTGTGCTGTGGTTTTTCACGGATTCGTCTTCTGCAGTGCGGGCATCGCTGCGATGGCGGCCGGAGAATGAGATCGACGATGGCGTGGCGTACGGCGGGCATGGTTGGTTGAGGCGGAGGCCCGTTGATTCTTTTTTTTCCGTCCCGCATGTGCGAGGCGACGGTGCTGCAAGAAGGCGTAGGCAATCATTGTCATCAGGGCGTGGCGATGAAGACCCTGCCATGATCGCCCTTCGAAGTGATCAAGCCCA
>NZ_JADYVY010000053.1:0-5052 GCF_020194215.1 Bradyrhizobium sp. BRP20
CGTTTGTTCGAGAAGTGATCCGCCGGCATCCGCGCGCGCCTCTGCCGGCCATTATCGGCAACTGCCAAGCAGGCTGGGCGACCCTCGTTCTCGCCGCAACAAACCCTGACTTGACAGGACCCATCGTCATCAATGGATCACCGGTGACGGCTGTATCGGGAAACATCGGCGACAACACTTTCCGCTACATTGCCGGCATATTCGGCGGAGTCTGGATCCCGATGCTTCTGTGCGACCTTGGCCAGGGCATGTTTGATGGAGCCAATCTCATACACAATTTCGAGATGCTCAATCCCGAGCGCCGGCTGTTCCTAAAGTACGCCGAGCTTTTCCGCGACGTGGATACGACGCGCGAAAGCTTTCTTGCCACCGAGAAGTGGTGGAGCAGCTTCTGCTTGCTGCACGAAAACGAGATCTGCTGGATTCTCGAAAACTTGTTCATCGGCAACCGGCTCGGCAAGAACATGGCCTACCTGGGATCGGGGCGTCAGCACGTGGATCTCAAGCAGATCCGCGCGCCGATCATCGTGTTTGCCAGCCATGGCGACAAAGTGACGCCGCCCCAGCAGGCTCTGAATTGGATTACAGATGTTTACGAGAACGAGGAGGAGATCCGCGTTCGCGGCCAACACATTATCTATATGGTGCATGACGACATCGGGCACCTCGGCATCTTCGTCTCTTCAAAAGTTGTCAATAGGGAGTTCCGGCAAGTTGCAACCACGCTTGAGGCAATCGAAGCGTTGATGCCTGGCCTCTACGAAATGTGCATCAAAGATGTTCAGGAACATGATGGACGAAAAAGCTTCAGTGTTGAACTAGTCGAACGCAGCTTCAAGGACATCCGGGCATTGAACGACGACTATCGCGATGAGTTCCCTTTCGGTGCGGTTGACCGGGCGTCTGAACTTCAGGCACAGATCTATCACACAATCGCCCGCCCCTTCGTCAGAGCTGCAGTCACAACCTTCACGGCCCAAGCTAGCCGAAGTGTTCACCCGGAGCGCCTGTCGCGAGCGCTAATGTCTTCGCGAAATCTGATGCTGGCTGGCTTCAAGTCCATAAGCGAGCAGGTTCGCCAGTCTCGAGCCAAGGCCAGAGTAGATAATCCATTCCTGCTGGCGGAAGCCTTGTATGTGCAGCATATCGCACATGCGATGATCTGCTGGCGCGACCTGCGCGACATGATGTATGAGCTGATGTTCCACAGCATGTGGAACACTCCTTTGCAGCACTATTTTAGTGATCGCTACGAAGTGCAGGCGAGGCAAATGACGCTAGAAGAATTGAGGTCGCGCCCGGACGTTCAGTTTGCGCTTAAGATGATCGCGACCGGCGGCTTCATCGAGGCCGTCATCCGCATTATGGCGCTGCTTGTGAGCGATCGCGGCGGTATCCGCCGCGACCGTCTCGATCGCTGGTCACGCGTCCTGACGGAGAACGAGCCGTTCCGCTCTGTCCCTTCTGACCGTCTGACTACAATCACTCGCCAACAGACCATCATCGCCACTTTGGAACGGGAGCAAGCAATCGAGACCCTGCCATTGCTGCTGGATGACTCTGAGGAGCGCCGCCGCGCCTACCTGGTCGCACGCTATGTACCCGGTCCCATCGCGGAAATGTCGCCGAAGTCGATCGACCTCCTAGGGCGGTTTGCTCAGGTGCTTGAGCAGCCGCCAATCACCGGCGATGTTACCGAAAATCCTTTGGCGTAAATGAAGGCTGAGTAAAGCGTCGATGCTTGGCGTAAAGGATGACCATTGGCTTGAGCGCCAGGCGTGGCAACTGAGGGCAATGTCGATGCGCCTCGTAGTTGGCACAGGATTTGAAGCCAGTTCGTCCTGCACGTTGTACTCTGACGCTTACGGCTGGAGCGGCCAAACATGTTCGACGCGCGCCTATTGTGTGTTCCGGATCCTGAGCGCTGATGGTACGGAGGGCTCGAATTCAAGAATTGACTTGACGAAAGAAGTGAGCAGATACCGATGCGTTCCCTTTGCAGATAAGAACCAGCCGCGCTGAAGTCGTCGAATCTGGCGACTTCCTCCGGACCGAGCAGAGATATTAGTTGTTGGGGCACTTTCTCCCTGCCGAAATCCGCAGAATGGAGTTCTTCGCCGTGGACCACGATACCATCCGCGCCGAGCTGATGTACTTGGAGTCCCTTGGCTCCCGAATCTCGGGCTCAAAGAGCCACGATCAACTTGTAGAGCATGTCAAACAGCAGTGGGCCGACTTCGGTATGCGAGTTCACGAGGACGTCTTGCATTTCGATCGCTGGAGCATGGCTGCAGAAAATCCCGACGGTCTGCGTCTTAAGATCGACGGGCGCGACATAGCGATCTCTTCGGTCTTTCCCTACTCCGGGACCACCGGCCCCCTAGGGACCGAGAAGCAGTTGTACAGATTGCGCGGTCCAATACCGCGATGGACCAAAGCGCGCGGAGGAATTGCGGTCGTCGAGGTCCGAAATCGGGAGTTCCCGTTTGATGCGGCGGTCAAGACTTGGGATCGGGCGCGTGCATGGGGCAAGACCACTATGCCGCTGCTTCCTGCCACGTTCGCCGGCCTCGGTCTGGCGCGTGCTCGACGAGCTGGCGTTGAGGCGGTGATCTTCGCCTGGCGTGGCATAAGCATTTTCAACGCCAAAGGACAGTACTTACCGTTCACGTTGCCCTACCAGAACATTCCAGCGGTCTTCGTGGCCGGAGACGACGCCGACTTTGTGTTGGACGCCGCCTCACGGGCCAGGCGGGCGACGCTCATCCTTGACGCGGTGATCGAACGAAATAGCGCCATGCGTACAGTATGGGCGGCTGTGGAAGGTCGCGGCGCACCCCACGAAACTGTGCTCGTGGTAAGCCACAGCGATGGTACAAATATTGTCGAGGAGAACGGCCACATCGGTGTGGTCGAACTCGCGCGCCAGACTGTCGCTCACCCATTGGCACGCACGGTCATCTTCGTGTTAACAGCTGGACACCTTCGAATACCGGCGGTGACCGAGGATGGCCAAGCCACTTCGCGCTGGTTGCGGGATCACCCACAATGGTGGGCTGGTGGCCCGGGAGATCGCCACGCGGTGGCGGGCCTGGTGATCGAGCACCTCGGCGCTCGGGAATACCGGGACAATCCCCTCAAAAACACCTACGGGCCGACAGGCAACCCCGCACCCGAACTGCTCTACGCCTCCACCGCGCAGCTGACGGCGCTTATCGAATCAGAGTGGCGTACAACCGGGCAAGCGCCGAGAGTGTCGGCCCCAAACGCGCTCATTCAGTTCGGCGAAGGCCAGCCGCTCTACCTAAAAGGCATCCCAAACATCGCGCTCGTAACCGTGCCGCAGTACCTGTTAAGTATTGAACCGGGCGACTACGTCGACGTCGCTCTTCTGGACAGACAAGTCAGCAGCTTCGCGCGACTGCTGCAACGAATTGACACCATGCCCAGCAACGAAATCGGCACCGTCAAGATGACTACACCACTCGCGAAAGCGGCCGCCGCGCTGCGCGCGATTGGCATTCTCGCTGGCAGCTCGTTGCATTGCCGATGAACCGCCTGCACCAAGCGGCAAACTTATGAAGAGCGTAATTAGCTCGGAGCTCCAGCCAAGCGAACCGATAAAAGCGCCTTTTCGCGTCCGCTTCTTGCTCGGGAGCTATGCGGGATTTTGGGTGATGAGGCGATCAGGCGGCGTGGTTTGCCGGCACGTGGATGACCTCGATGCCGTCGTTGAATCTGACACCTGCGATGACCTTGGGCAACTGATTTGTGCCTTTGAGCCGCCGCCAGGTCTTTGAAGCGGTGATCACCAGCTTGAACACCATCAGCTTGGCGGTGGTCGGCGACAACGAGCCCTTCGTCCGCACGGCTCTGTGCCGCACAGTCGCGAACACGCTTTCGATGGGGTTGGTCGTGCGCAGATGATCCCAATGCTGGGCAGGGAAGTCGTAGAAGGCCAGCAGCGCGTCGCGGTCCTTGGCGAGGCATTCGACCGCCCGGCCGTATTTGGCGCAGTATTTCTCGGCAAAGACGTCGATCGCCGCTTCGGCGGACGCCCGGCTCGGCGCCCAATAGACCTCGCGCAGATCCTTCTTCATGGTGGCCTGCACCGAGAGCGGGACCTTGTCCAGGACGTTGACGGTCTTGTGTACCCAACATCGCTGGTGCCGTGTGCCGGGAAAGACCTCGTCGAGCGCCTTCCAGAAGCCGAGCGCGCCGTCGCCGACGGCAATTTCCGGCGCGATCTGCAATCCGCGCTGTTTGACGTCGATCAGGAGTTCGCGCCAGCTCTGCGCGCTCTCCCGGACGCCGACCTGGAAGCCGATCAGTTCCTTCTTGCCTTCCGGCGTCGCGCCGATCAGCACCAGCATACATTCGCCGTGGTCTTCCATGCGGGCCTGCAGGAAGACCCCATCGGCCCACACGTACACGTATCGCCGCGCCGACAGATCGCGTCTCTGCCAGCGCTCGTACTCGCCCTGCCACTCGGCCGTCAGCCGGGACACCACCGCCGGCGACAGGTTCGGCGCATCCTTGCCCAGCAGGGCCGTCAGCGCCTCCTGGAAGTCGCCGGTCGAGATGCCGCGCAGATAGAGCACTGGCAACAGCGCATCCAGACTTCTGGTTCGCCGCGCCCACAGCGGCAGGATTGCCGAGCTGAACCGGATGCGTTCGCCTTCGCTGGACGCTCCACGGTCGCGAACCTTCGCCCGCGCGACCTCGACCGGGCCGACGCCAGTCTGGATCGTTCGCGTCGGGCCGTAACCATGCCGCACGACACGGGCGCGTCCGTCGGCAAGCTTCAAATCATTCACCGTGGCAAGAAATGTCTCGACTTCGACCTCGACGGCCTGTGCAAGAAGCTGCCGCGCTCCGGCGCGCAGGATATTGGTCAGTGGATCATCGATCTCGTCGGGCTGACGAAGCGGGACAATGTTGCTAGTATCGTTCATGGCGTATCGCTCTCCTCGAGAGGTTCTGGCAGGCTCGACACCCGCCTCGATACGCCGCCTATCTCATTCCGTCAGCACCCACTTTCCCGCATAGCTC
>NZ_JADYVY010000054.1:0-4712 GCF_020194215.1 Bradyrhizobium sp. BRP20
TCCCAGCTGCGCTAAACGAGGGCCAAGCCCATAGAGATGCGCTAAAAGTGAAGTGAGAACGACGCCACCGAAGAGAGCAATGAGGTCCCTCGTGGCAGAACTGCGCCAATCGAAGTGCAATACGCGCAATCGTGGAGTTGACATTCTCATCCCATTCAAACACTCCGCAGCGCGGGGTGGCCCAGTGAGGTTCTTGGCCGCAGCATGATTGTTGAGAACCAGATGTTGCGCCGATTGCCGAACTTCAGTAACGGCTTCGCAAGCAGCAATGAGCCATCGGGGCGCGATAGCGGCCTCCCGCAAACGTTGTGTTCGAGCGACCGGCAAGTTCGCGCACCGAAGCAACGAGCTATATCCTGAATATGCCGCTTCAAGACTTTGACGACGGCTGTCACGCGACGCCGTCGTAGCAAGCAACGACATAACAGCTCCCGGCAGCTAGTGACCGCAGCCTATTGCGGTGCGAACCTGCCTGCAAACTGCAATGGATGGACCATGACCGAATAGTTGTTAATAGAGGCGGCTTTGGCTCGGAGAACAGCGAGAACGGGCGTCCGGGTCAAGAGCACCGGAGACGGAGTGAACGATGAACGATATCCTAGGCGACAACCACACGGTTGCGGCCCTCAAATTTTGCGCGATAGAGTCGCTGGTCGGCGACGTTCACGAACCCGTCGAGCGTGTCTCCATCACGCCTGAACTCCGACACTCCAACGCTGATGGTGACGCCGACCGACGGTTCGGCTCCGACGTCGAATGCAGTGCGTTCGATGGCCGATCGAAGGCGCTCGGCGACCGCGCCAGCCGCGTCGAGCGTCGCCCCCGGTAGCAGTACCATGAATTCTTCACCGCCCACGCGCGCGACAGATTCGTAAGGCCGGATTGCCTCCAGACACTTTCGCACGAATACGCGCAGGACCTCATCGCCGACGCTGTGACCACGTGAGTCGTTTGTATCCTTGAAATGGTCTAGATCGAGGGACAGCAGAGACAAGGGCGCCCCGGTCCTCTTGGCTCGTGCGATCTCCGCGCCGATATGCTCGATAAAGTGGCGCCGGTTCCCGGCACCGGTTAGTGGATCAGTGGCGACGAGCCGCTCCAGCCGTTGATTGCTCAATTTCACTTGCTGAAGTGCCTTTTGAGTGTCGGCCATCGATTTGGCCAGGCGGGCGGTCATTTCTTCCTGGCTATAGATGGTGGCGAACGATTGCGTTGTTCGGAAAGCCTGGACGACGCCATAGCTGAGCAAAAAAAATCCGCCAGCAAAGATTGCGTGAGCCAGCCACCACATATGATTCCACGGCGCGGCCAAAATGAATGCGAGCGACGATAGCGCAAGCCATGCGACAGAAACGCCGAAAACAAGCATGAGCGGCGAGTGAATCCGTCGCATGAGCAAGACCGCGACGTTCAGCGCACTGAAGAGCAATGCGCCGCCCTCCATGGACAGGCGGACCACCGGGTGCCCAGCATAGGGTGAATAGGCGACCAGTGCGACAGCTAGGTCCATCGTAAGGAACAGGCCAATCCACGTCAGCCATGCGCGCGTGTCCGAGCACTTCTCAAGTCCGTCTGACGGCCGGTTGTAGCTGAGTAGCCCGACGAAGAGCAAAATCGACATCGCCAGACGCGACGCTGGCCCATAGAGCAGAAACAGCCAAATGTTGCGATGTGCCATCCCCGTGAAGGCGCCGTGCAGCGTATAGATCAGCACGAAGGCCAGAAAACCAAGCGTCAACCACCGCAACAGAGGCTCGCCTGAAGACTGATAGCAGCGCCACGTCACATATGTGACGAACAGCCCCTCGAGGGTAGCGACGGCGATGGCGAATTCGTGGAACAGGTGGTCTTCAAACTTCAGCGCGGGATCTTGCTGGAAATAGAGGTAAGCGATGAACTGAGTGGGTAGCAGGGCGAAGCCGATAATGAGAAGGCTCGTATACGCCTGTGTGATCAGCCGCAGCGCGCTGGGCGGCTCCTGCAACATAAGATTGGTACTCATATGCTATACCGTCATTCCATGATGATCGCACGCGGTCCTTTCATGAACTCGTGGGGCCCTTCTTCAAGCATGGAGTCGTGCTAGACAAGCAAAGTGAAGGCATCATGGCTCGTCTCCGCCGTAGCTCATCCAACACCCGGCACGGGTGATCCCGCTGAACGGGCGCGGAAGTCACAAGATTTACGTTTCCGTCCATCGGCTGCACTCATCCGGACGGGGCTGCGACGCCGCCAGGATTGGCTTGCCATCCAGGAGCGGCCAAGTTCGTCACTGCGGGATCGCCGGTGCCGTGGCGAATTATGTGTTCGAGCCCAGTACGTTCAGCCCACCCGCAAAGGTATCGTGCGTGTTCAGTACAGTATCCAGCTGCTGCCCCGAGTCGTCACGATCTGCGACCCGGTCGAAAACGCGCCGGAGGAGGAGGAAATCACGAGGCCATTGAGGAAGGGATTCTGCGCATTACCGTACTCAATCGTCTGCTTGTCACCCACTGGTAGCGCCGCTGTGACGGTCGGTCCGGACTGGTTCGGCTCGGAGCCGACGAGCGTGATGAGCAACACCGTAAGTGTCAGCCCGCTTTGATTGATGAGTTTCTTGTATACCATCTGTGACCTCCGTCCTGCCCGTGTCCCCGCGGCAAAATGCGGGACAGAGGTTCCGCTATATACATTAACTGGCTAAGCTAAGCCCCTGCCAGATCTTGTAGGCGGCCGACATTTGGAGCCTGCCAGGACTGGGCAGGTCACTTTATGCCAAGCGGCTGGAGCGCGGCCGCTGTTTGTGGCCGTCGGCGGCGGACGTGGTGACAATCACCCCAGTCCAGCTTCGCTACATGCTCGACTACCCATGCGAATGCTCCTCCTCGTGAGGCTGTGATTCTGAGATGGAGATGGTCGAGCTCGTGATTGCGTAGTTTTCGAGCCTCCATCGCGCACGGCGTGTTGGAGAACGGGTGCGCGTCCGAAGGGATGCGATCGATTAAAAGGCCCGCTTGCCTGCTGTTCAATACGCCAGCGAAATTTCTGTGTGCTTAGCAGGTCGGATGAATGCCGCCATCGCGTACAGGCCGGGCGTGCAAGAGAATGCGCTGGGCCGTGATGGGCAGCACGTTGTCGGGGCAATTTGGCGACCGATGTTGCTAGGTCGTCAATATGGCAGCGATTAGCAATTTCATCATCGTGCATGTTGGTGCGGGCGGGCTTGAGCACGCGTTCTACTCACTTTTGATGCAGTTTGGAGGATGTCTTGCGCTTTGATTGGGGAAAATCAGCGCCATGCAGCAAGCACTCCACCGCTCCAGTCTGGTGCCGCGTGGGTTCGTTGAAGAGAGCGCGTGCTACGAGGGTGACAAAGTTGTCATTACGGTCCGAGCATCCAGAAGCGTTGGCGTATGTCCGTCGTAGAGAACGGTTTCCCGACGTGTCGATAGCCGGAATCGACGACGCGTGACCGATCTGCCGCTCTTGGGGCGGATCGTAGGAGCTCCTGGTGATCGCCCGTCGCTTCCGCTGCGACGCCGTCCTGTGCGGTGCTATATATTCGCTGAGCGCTTCGCAAGGGATACTGGCTCCGTCGGCGCGACGCACGGCGAGGCTGGGCTCTATCGTCCATCACCTTGGTCTGGCGCTTGGCGGTCGTCCGGCGGCAACCTTCGCAAAACAGCTGATGTTGCCGGTAAGTAAAGATACGCTCCTGCGCGTGGTCCGACGCCGTCGCCGTTCCCTGGCTGGCCCGCTCAGGGTTATCGGCATTGATGATTGGGCCTGGCGGCGCAATCACCGATGCGCCAGCATCATCTGCAATCTGGAACGACGCCGGATCGTCACCCTACTGCCGGATCGTGAACCCACGACCGCCCAAGCCTGACGTGCTCATCCCACGATCGCGATCGTCGCCCGAGACCGTGGTGGAGAATATTGTGAGGCGGCGGCCAAAGCCTTGCCGCAGGCGGTGCAGGTCGCGGATCGCTGGCATCTAATGGAGAACGCGAGCCGAGCCTTCCTCAAGGCCGTCCGCAAATCGATGCGTCAGATCCGCGTCGTCATCGGTGCGACTACGATTGGTCCCAATCTGCTGACAGCCGCCGAGCGCCCCAGTATGAGGGCTATCGCCAATCGGCTCTTTAATTGCGGGTTGTTGTCAACTTTTTTTGAAGCCATATGGCAAAGTAGTCGCGCTCGGCCCGACGGAGCAGGTCGGGGTTGCGCAGACGGGGCGAGCGCGGCTGGTGGATCTATAGCGAGCTCGTAGTAATAAGCTGATTTGCTGTCACCTGGTTTCAATGTGATCAGTTGCCCGATGGTCCTTTCCGAGGTCGTAAGCGCCTCATGATGATGTCCGGATCGGGTGCCTCCTCGTTTGCAACGGGGTGCGGACGAGCCGCTACCAGCCGATTGACCGAGGTCATTACGACCACCGTCCCAGCGGGCATCGCCAGCCCGGCGGACCGGGCCAGGAACCTGCAAAAAAAGTCGGGCTGGCATGTTGCCCCCGTCGAATGATGTGCCGTCGACCCAGATACAGTGGAGGATGACAGTGATCTTGCGGGCCGGTCCGGACGTGTCGGTGCCCGCGGGATCGGACACGCGAGCGTGAGCCTGCAGTCCGAAGTTCGGCGGGACCAACTGGGACGGACAGTGCCCCGGTCGGCCATCAGTTTTCAGACCAAAGCGAACACCTTGACCCTGTAGCCCGCCACGAAGCGCCTGCA
>NZ_JADYVY010000055.1:0-4645 GCF_020194215.1 Bradyrhizobium sp. BRP20
GATCAGCTGTTTCGCCGCGCGTGTCTTGATGCCACTGCGTGGCCAAAGACGTTTTCGCTTGCCTTCAACATTTCGCCTGTTCAGTTGCGGGATTCCGCGCTTGGAGAGCGCATTATATCGCTCCTAGCAGGCTGTTGAAAAAGGTGCTCGCCGCCGACCGGCGACCGTGATTCATTAGCTCCGACGAGATTCGGAGATGGGGCGTGCGCGGCGGCGACAATCGAACGGGCGAGCTGTTCAGCTACGTCGACCTGGAGGCGCGGGTGCGGCGTGATCATCCGCTGCGAGCGGTCCGGACGATCGTGAACGAGGCGCTGTCAACGCTGGAGCGCGAGTTTGCCGCGCTCTATTCGCCGATTGGGCGGCCGTCGATCCCGCCGGAGAAGCTGCTGCGGGCGATGCTGTTGCAGGCGTTTTATTCGATCCGCTCGGAGCGGCTTCTGATGGAGCGGCTGGAATACGACCTGCTGTTCCGCTGGTTCGTCGGAATCGGCGTCGATGACGCCGCCTGGGACCATTCGGTGTTCTCGAAGAACCGCGACCGGTTGCTGGAAGGCGACATCGCGGCCAAGTTTCTGGCGGCGGTGCTGGCGCAGCCCAAGGTGAAGAAGCTTCTGTCGAGCGATCACTTCTCGGTCGATGGCACGCTGATCGAGGCCTGGGCCTCGATGAAGAGCGTCAAGCTCAAGGAAGGCTCGGGCGAGCCGCCAGCGCAAGGCGGCGGGCGCAATGCCGAAGCGGACTTCCATGGCCAGAGACGCTCGAACGACACCCATGCTTCGACCACCGATCCCGATGCCAGGCTTTACCGCAAGGGGAAAGGCAAGGAGACGAAGCTGTGCTTCATCGGGCATGGGCTGATGGAGAACCGCCACGGCTTGCTGGTCGACGCCTGCCTGACACAGGCCGACGGGCATGCCGAACGGGTGGCCGCGCTGCACATGATCGAACCGCGTGCCGACCGGCCGACAGCGATCACGCTTGGCGCCGACAAGGCCTACGACGCAGAAGACTTCGTCAACGAGCTGCGCTCGATGAACGTGACGCCGCATGTTGCGCAGAACACCAGCGGCCGCAGCTCTGCGATCGACGGGCGAACGACCCGGCACGGCGGCTATGCCGTCAGCCAGCGCATCCGCAAGCGGATCGAGGAGGCATTCGGCTGGATCAAGACGGTCGCCGGGCAAGAGAAGACCAGCTTCCGTGGCCGTGAACGCGTCGGATGGGCCTTTACCTTCGCTGCTGCCGCCTACAATCTGGTGCGGCTGCCCAAGCTGATCGCGGAGGCCGGCTGATGGCCAAGGTGCCCGGCTTCGCCAAGGCCTTTGCCGGCCGCTGGCGCATCGTCGAAATGGACACCTGGGACGGCGACTTCCTCGATCTCGTCGAACAGGCGCATCTCACCTTCAAGGGCAAGTCCGACGGTGAAGTTGCCTTCGGTGCGCTGAAGGGCTTCCTCGACGTCCGCTACGGCACGCGAGACGGTTCGGCCTGCGCGGAGTTCTCATGGCAGGGACACGATGAGAATGACCCCACCTGCGGTCGCGGATGGGCCATGATCGGCACTGCCGGCAGGCTCGTCGGCCACTTCTACATACACAATGGCGACGATTCAGCCTTCGTTTGCGAACGCGGCTGAGTTCTTCAACAGCCTGCTAGAGCAGACCGGCTTTAGTCCGCGCCGCCTGGAGATTGAAATTACAGAGAGCGCGTTCGTGGAAAGAAACGGGGCTGCGAAGACCGTAATTGACGAACTTCGTCAAGCCGGCGTCCCCGCATCGCGCTCGATGATTTCGGAACAGGTTATGCTACGCTTAGCCAGCTGCTTTCGTTTCGTCTTGACAAGATCAAGATCGATCGCAGCTTCGTGTCGCATCTCCACGACAGCACTGACAGCCGGGTGATCGTTCGTGCTATAATCGGCCTTGCTGAAGGGTTTGGTTTGACGACCACGGCCGAGGGAGTCGAAGACGAACGCCAGCTCGTCTATCTGGTGTTCAATGGTTGCACAGAAGGACAAGGCTACCTGTTCAGTGGTCCCGTTCCAGCCGCCGGTATCCCCGCGCTGCTCGATCGCGAAGCCAGCCGCGGACCGGTCACTGAAGATGGAGCAAGAAACCCACATGCGTGAGCCGACGCGCTGAGTTCAAGCGTGCTCGGGAGACACTTGATCAGAATAAAGCGTCTAGAGTTGCCGCGATACATTCGACACATCACCCTGCATTGTTGCTCAGGGCGGGCGCATTCACTTGGACAGGGCGCAGACTCTAAGAGATCACCTTGGCTCGATTACGCGATTGCGGGCGGCGGCCTGTCGTGCATCACTGTTTTGACCGACTCCAGCGTCAACGCACAGGGGCCGCGAACGGCCCTATGCGCTCAGAGTGCGCGAGCGGCCAAGCGCCTGATCTTCGACTACTCTCTTCGCTCTGGCGGCGTGCAGATGCACGATGAGCTGAATTAACGGCGATCAGATACCCGAAGTCTGGATATTGTCTCGAAGAGCCGTTATCCAAATCCCCTAACAGGCTGTTGAAAAAGGTGCTCGCCGCCGACCGGCGACCGTGATTCATTAGCTCCGACGAGATTCGGAGATGGGGCGTGCGCGGCGGCGACAATCGAACGGGCGAGCTGTTCAGCTACGTCGACCTGGAGGCGCGGGTGCGGCGTGATCATCCGCTGCGAGCGGTCCGGACGATCGTGAACGAGGCGCTGTCAACGCTGGAGCGCGAGTTTGCCGCGCTCTATTCGCCGATTGGGCGGCCGTCGATCCCGCCGGAGAAGCTGCTGCGGGCGATGCTGTTGCAGGCGTTTTATTCGATCCGCTCGGAGCGGCTTCTGATGGAGCGGCTGGAATACGACCTGCTGTTCCGCTGGTTCGTCGGAATCGGCGTCGATGACGCCGCCTGGGACCATTCGGTGTTCTCGAAGAACCGCGACCGGTTGCTGGAAGGCGACATCGCGGCCAAGTTTCTGGCGGCGGTGCTGGCGCAGCCCAAGGTGAAGAAGCTTCTGTCGAGCGATCACTTCTCGGTCGATGGCACGCTGATCGAGGCCTGGGCCTCGATGAAGAGCGTCAAGCTCAAGGAAGGCTCGGGCGAGCCGCCAGCGCAAGGCGGCGGGCGCAATGCCGAAGCGGACTTCCATGGCCAGAGACGCTCGAACGACACCCATGCTTCGACCACCGATCCCGATGCCAGGCTTTACCGCAAGGGGAAAGGCAAGGAGACGAAGCTGTGCTTCATCGGGCATGGGCTGATGGAGAACCGCCACGGCTTGCTGGTCGACGCCTGCCTGACACAGGCCGACGGGCATGCCGAACGGGTGGCCGCGCTGCACATGATCGAACCGCGTGCCGACCGGCCGACAGCGATCACGCTTGGCGCCGACAAGGCCTACGACGCAGAAGACTTCGTCAACGAGCTGCGCTCGATGAACGTGACGCCGCATGTTGCGCAGAACACCAGCGGCCGCAGCTCTGCGATCGACGGGCGAACGACCCGGCACGGCGGCTATGCCGTCAGCCAGCGCATCCGCAAGCGGATCGAGGAGGCATTCGGCTGGATCAAGACGGTCGCCGGGCAAGAGAAGACCAGCTTCCGTGGCCGTGAACGCGTCGGATGGGCCTTTACCTTCGCTGCTGCCGCCTACAATCTGGTGCGGCTGCCCAAGCTGATCGCGGAGGCCGGCTGATGGCCAAGGTGCCCGGCTTCGCCAAGGCCTTTGCCGGCCGCTGGCGCATCGTCGAAATGGACACCTGGGACGGCGACTTCCTCGATCTCGTCGAACAGGCGCATCTCACCTTCAAGGGCAAGTCCGACGGTGAAGTTGCCTTCGGTGCGCTGAAGGGCTTCCTCGACGTCCGCTACGGCACGCGAGACGGTTCGGCCTGCGCGGAGTTCTCATGGCAGGGACACGATGAGAATGACCCCACCTGCGGTCGCGGATGGGCCATGATCGGCACTGCCGGCAGGCTCGTCGGCCACTTCTACATACACAATGGCGACGATTCAGCCTTCGTTTGCGAACGCGGCTGAGTTCTTCAACAGCCTGCTAATGCCCCTCCGACTGAAGCGCCGGAGCTGTCTCCTAACGACTCCTGATTACTCCAGGGAGGGCCGGACGCACACGATCCGAATCACACTTCCACGGACATCCGCGGCTCCCCGTCAGGTGGGAGCCCTCCTGATCAGGCCGTTTATGATCAGCCAAACCTCCCAGGCCGCATTGCTCAGCACCAAACGATCCCCCAAGGCTTCCAAAACGAGACTTAGTCGGATTTGCGACATTACGTTCGAACATGACCTTGACTGTCCGATTTCTGACATGCAGTCGGTCTGGTACACTTCCTTGAAAAATTTTCCCTTACTGATCAAGCTGTCGCAGTTGGCATAGGGTTTGAACAGAGAGGCGCATCCACCGCAGCCGACCACGAAGCGGCGGCTACGCTAACGCTTCTTCGGCTGTGGCCTTTTGACGCAATGACACGAGCTGCCACATGGAGTCGGTCTCAATAGCACGTCACAAAAACTGCCCTCAATGTGGCTCTGCATTGGTCCACCTCGAGTGGCATGAACGCATCGGTGCGCGGGGGGTCCAAGATCTCTGGCGCTGCTGGAACTGCAGGAATGAATTCATGACCGTT
>NZ_JADYVY010000056.1:0-4483 GCF_020194215.1 Bradyrhizobium sp. BRP20
GACACTACGAGATCAACCGCTTGCCGCTTGTAGTCATCCGTAAACGACCGACGTTGACGTCCTTCCATCCGACACCTCCTGGCTCTTCGAGCCTACTACAGGTGTCCATCAATTCGGAGGAGGTTCAGGACATTCCGGCTCGCGCCATTCGGGTCGTGATGAAATGCTGCGGCGAGCCGATGCTTGAGAGGGCGCTTGGCCTTCAGAGGTTGCGGCAGCTGAAGCGGAGATATGGGGAGATCAGCGCACAGTTCGCGGCGCTCTGATCGTTTCTGCATGCCCACCAATCCCGGTAGGCGATTGCTTGGCGGCGCCTTGCTAGAATCCACTACCGGGATTTGCGGCACGTGATAGGGACAGCGCCTTCCATGCTTGCTCCATTCCAGGTGGAATGCGCCGAGTCACGTTCGTCGCCAACCGTCCCGGAAGTGCGGATGCGGCAGGCAGCGCCCCCTATCCAAGACCCCCTGGTCGATATGGGCGCCGAGTCGCATCCGCGCTGCTTTCCACAGACATCGATTTATCAATGGGCGTAGTCTTCAACCCCTTACCGACCGAGGGTCGCGAGGTGGTTCAGTCTGTGTAAGGAATGTCACCTTACAAAACGCCCCTAAAATCAGTGGCTTAAAGCGGATTTGGCGTTGACAGAAACGGCGCGGTTGTGCATTGTATAGTTGCGCAGTCGATAGATTGCGCGGGGCCTAAGAACCCCATTAAAGGCGCCCACAGCGCCGAGCTTCGAACGGCGCTTTTTTGTGTCCGGCTTTCCGTTCGACGTTCCGCTATGGCGGGAGGGCCGCGCTAAGGCTGGAAACACCACGAATAAGCGCGCCTGTGCTCTACAGGTTCTTAGCCTCCCGCCGCCAGCGGAGGCTTCCATCAGTCTCTGCGGGGTTTCACTAAGAAGCCTGTAGGGGAACTAAAATGGAAGTCATTCGCAACGTCTCGAACTCGAAGATCGCCGAGACTGATCGCCCAAGCGCCTGGCGACGACCAGTCCTGGTAGTTGTGCCACGGGCTTTCCGGACGATACTTTCCGCCGTCAGCTTCAGGCGCTTGAGGCTGGCCATGTTGAAGTTAGCGGCGCGTGGTAGGGGACAGCGCTTTTTCTCTAAGCGGGCGCCGCGTCACGTTGCCGCTAACTTCTACCATAGGTCCAAATGGACGGTGATCATCAGCGTGACAAACCTTCGCCCGCAGAGCTGAGACGTTCGGAGCGGATACTACGCGCCGATCAGATCGCGCCTCGGGGCCCCACTAAGGCCGACGCGGGCCGCCTATTGTGGTTGCTCCAAGGACGCGTTCGACACGTGGATTGACCTTGCCCCCATATGTGGAACGGCCCGCGTGGCAAGAGCTTTTTCAGTCGATTTCACATATTCGGTGCGGTCATATGTCCGGCCTTTGCGCGCGGCACATGGCCGCTGGCCTCGATGAGATCCGCGGAACGAGGGGCTAAATCAAGTTTACGCGTTTGAGCGCATTGGGGGCAGTAGCTTCACTCGTTTCGGGATGTCGTCCCATGGGTTCATCGGCTGTTGTTGCACCTTGCCCTCTGCCGGCCTGCGCCGGTCAGATCGCTTTGGCGGTCACTGCGTCCATCAGACGGCGGCGGCAGTCAGCGGGTCGGGACGTCGGTACGTCCCGCCCTTGTTCAGAAGCGCCCAGATGATCCGCGCCGTCTTGTTGGCCTGCGCGACCGCGGCAACCTTGAAGGGCCGTCTGGCGAGAAGCGCCTTCAGCCACGGCCGCGCCCGAGCGTCGTTTCGGACAACCCGCAAGACGGCCGTCGCCCCGACAACGAGCAGAGAGCGGAGTTCCGGATTTCCCATCTTCGATATTCCTCCCAGTCGCTCTTTGCCTCCGCTTGAATGAGGCCGCGGCGTCAATCCGAGCCAGGCGGCAAAGTGGCGAGCCGACTTGAACCCGCCGGGATCCGGCACGAGCGCCTTGATGGTCGCCGCCGTGATGGCGCCGACGCCAGGTATCGTGGTCAACCGACGCATGTCCTCGTCGTGCTTGGTCTCCACAACAATCGCGCGCTCGAGCCTCTCGCTTTGGTCGGCTGAAGCTTCAATCTGGTCGACAATAGCCCTCAGCGCGAAGCGCGCTGCTGCGGGCAGGCGAGCATCTGTCTCATCCCGTACGATTGCGATCAGCGCCTCAACCTTTGCAAGGCCAGCGGTGGCGATGATGCCCAATTCAGCCAGATGCGCGCGCAACGCGTTGACCGCCTGCGTTCGCTGCCGCACTAGAAGAGCGCGGGTCTTCAGCACCATCGCGGCAGCCTGTTGCTCGGCCGTCTTGATCGGGACCAAGCGCATGGTCTTGCGGGTCACCGCTTCGCTGATGGCCTCCGCGTCCGCCGCATCCGTTTTGCCTCGCTTGACGAAGGGTTTAACATAAGCCGGGGGAATGAGCCGCACCTCATGACCGAGAGCTGCGATCTCGCGCGCCCAATAGTGGGCGCTACCGCAGGCTTCCATCCCCACCAGGCATGGTGGCACTTTCTCGAAGAAGCGCAGAACCTCGCTGCGCCGCAATTTCCTGTTGAACACGGGCGAGCCCTCCGCATCCGCGCCGTGAACCTGGAAAACGTGCTTGGCCAAATCTAACCCGATGGTGCTAACCTGTTTCACGGAACGGTCCCTCCTTTGTGGCGTTCGAACAACGACCACGTTCTAGCACTTTGATGCAGTTGGAGCGGGCCGTTCCACCACATCAAGTTTTATCCAGTCCTGAGTTCGCCCCGGCTGTTGGATTTAGCCGAATGGGCGGTGGTAGCGACGGGAGCTGGTGCGGAGCCATCGGCATAGCGCAGCGCCAGATCCCGTCGCGGGTTGCAGGTGAAGGCAAACTCCGATGGTGTTTTCCATCCGAGTTGCGAGTGAGGTCGCGTATCGTTGTAGTCGGCCCGCCAATGTCCGAGTTCGACGCGGGCCTGGGCCAGCGACGTGAACAGCGTCTCGTTCAACAATTCGTCTCGGAGACGGCCATTGATGGGGAAGACGGCCCCGCTCCCTCGGCGCCGCGATATACTGGCGATGTACGGACCCGCTAACAGGAGCTATTCCCTATGAAAGTCGCGACAATTGCATTGGACATTTCGAAGCACGTGTTTCACATCCATGCAGTTGACAGCCAAGGCCAAGTGACCAGTCGCCAGCGCCTCCGGCGAGGCGAGATCATGTCGTTCTTCTCCTCGCTCGCACCTTGCTTGGTCGGCATCGAGGCTTGCGCGACCGCTCTCACTGGGCGCGGGAGATTCGGCAGTTTGGACACGATGTAAGATTGATTCCGCCGGCCTATGTCAAACCCTACGTACGAAGAGGAGCCAAGAATGACGCTGCTGACGCGGCCGCGATCTGCGAAGCCGTCACCCGTCCAAATATGCGGTTCGTTCCAATCAAGAGCGTCGAGAACCAAGGGTTCTTGATGCTTCATCGTGCAAGAGGCTTGCTGGTCCGCCAGCGAACCATGACAGCCTGCGCCATTCGGGCTCACTTTGCTGAGTTCGGAATCATCCTCGGGCAAGGCCGGCAACGGGTGGATGGTCTGGTGGACTTGTTGGATGACGAGGGGTTGACGCTGCCGTCCCATGCCCGCATCGCACTGGCCGTTCTTATGAACCAACTGAAGGAATTGGACCGGCAGGTCGAGGCCATCGAGCGCGAGCTAGCTCAGATCCAGCGAGTAAATCCGATGGCGAAGTTGCTGTCCTCGATTCCCGGGATCGGTCCCATAACGGCCACGGCTCTCGCCGCGACCGTACCGGACGCGACCATGTTCCGCTCCGGGCGGGAGTTCGCGGCCTGGCTTGGCCTGACGCCTAAGCAGAATTCCACTGGCGGGAAGGATCGGCTCGGCCGGATTACGAAACAGGGCGATTCCTATCTCAGGCACTTGCTTGTCATCGGAGCACGTAACGTCGTTCGGTACCCAAAGGCACGCTCCCGGGTTGGAGGCGGCTGGATCGAAGCCCTGCTTGAACGGCGTCGGCCCATGGTCGTCGCCGTCGCCGTTGCCAACAAGTTGGCCCGGATCGTCTGGGCGATGATGACGACCGGAGAATTCTATCGGTCAAAGCTCGCGGCCTGACTTTCCGCGTATGTTGGCCACCTTATGGTGTGTAGGGCAAATGACAGCATGATGGACACCGGCGGAGCTGGGGATCGAGCAAGCCCGAAGAGCTTTAAGCGCAACAAGCGCGACCCGTTGATGAGGCCTCGATCCGCGATCTCCATCAGGGCCAGCGGCCATGGCATCGGTCGCACTAACAGGCCGTATACATGAACGCACCCGACCGATATCCAAAATGCTGTAAAAACCTCTTGCACCCGCGGGGCCGTCTATACATGAAGCTTTCGATGAAGGCATTCTGCGTCGGCTTGCCGGGCGCGATGTAATGCCAGGCGACGCGGCTCTGATCGGCCCATGTCAGGATGGCGTTGCTGGTCAATTCGGTGCCGTTGTCGCTGACCAC
>NZ_JADYVY010000057.1:0-3793 GCF_020194215.1 Bradyrhizobium sp. BRP20
GCCCCGCCCGCCCCTGCAGCGCGGCGTACTCCCGCATCCAGGCTCCTGAATCGAAGAATGGGTCAACCGGATCCATCCTGCTCTCCTCATGTTTGTATCGACTCTGCAGCAATCCATACGACCTGGATTACGGCGAGATAGCAGCTCGTTCAGATTCTCGATTGTTGTAGCCGCAACCTTTCAAAAAGCTGACGAGATCAGGATATTGCTGCGCGCGAGACCGGCGTCGCATCGGCGCCCGCCTGACGACGGACGGGGTCGTTCCAATTTTGCCGCACCTCTTCGCCGGTCTCGTGTTCGAGCCGACGAAATTGGTCGCCGGTGGATCGCCGAATTCAAGCATCACGGCGGGACTCACATAGGTGCTACCAGTCTCAATGGATCATACGTGACGAGCATCTTGTCGTCCTTGGCATCATTTTTGATAGTGAGCTTGTCCTGTTGTAGGCGTTCATTGATGACGCACAACGTCTTTTCCCCGACGCAGACCGGGAGGCGTTCTCGTGCCTTGGAGTTCCATTTTTGCTTTCACTGCAGTTCTGAGGGACCGAATTGTCATCGATTGTGTTTCGCCAGGTTCGGAGCTGTTGCTCGAATGCCGTATGTGAGATCCACGTCGTCCGGGAACCGGCGAACTGCGCCGTAAGCCTTGGAAAGGGACGTTCCGCCCTTGAAGACGAGATTCTCGCCCAGTGGCCACCAGCGCGTTCAGGCGTCAACGATCCAAACTTTTTTTTCGGGAAGATGTGCAGGCCGTCCTGAGTTCGCAGCAGTAACGGTGAGCGCTTCTCGGGCTCGGATAGGTTTAAAGTTTATCCAGCACGCAGTTTGCTTACGGGCCTCGCAAGCCGAGTTGGCAATGAAGATCCGGCAGACTTCGATTCGATCACTTCAATCGGGCTTCGTCTTTGACTGAGGGACCAAAAGGTTTCTCGTGCAGTCTCGGGATCGCCGCGCTCGAGCGCGCGCACGACCTCACCGGCACGACGGCTTGCCATCGTAAGCTGCCAACGCGGTGCATGCTTGAACTAGAAAACTTGCTTGCCACGATGGAGCTCGCGGGAAGCCCCCGAAGTCAAATAAACCTGCCGAACAGTCAGCTACCTCGTCAAACCGAGTTGGTTGGCTGAGCCAGCGCCTGCGCAACCAATAATTTCACCGCTGCGCGCCTTGGTCTCCTGAACAACTTTTCGACCGACTGAGCTCTCATCCCGAAGCGGCTTTCGACGCGACGCAAATGCGCGTCGCCTCGCGCGCGGGAACTTTCGTCGCTCGGCAAGACCGAAAGGCCCTGATCGACGGCAGCGCACTTGCCAAGGTGCAAAAGCACCTTGGCAGCGATGAGTGAGGCTTCACTATCGATCTTTACGTATCGCCCGCAGAGCAATGAAATATCTCTGCGGCGGTTTGGGAGCCTCATAGTTTCAGGCCGCGCTCTGCGAGCACACGGTGCATGACCTCGCCTTTGATCTCGCCAGCGATCTCCTTTCGGACTTGGGCGCCGAGAACCCGCTCGGCATCCGGATCGCCCAGAAGACTACGCTCGGCCAGTCGCTGATCCAAGCGGGTTTGAAACTCCTCGCCCATGGCTTCGACGAGCCGGTCTCGCATCGCGGCATATTCGTCCGGAGCGATGCGCCTCAGCACCGTCTCCCAGGGTTGCCAGCGGCTTGCCATGTAGTCGGTGAACTGGCTTGCTTCCCGCCCCCGGACCAGGTTGAGCGCCTCCGTCGCATCATCATCGCTTACGTGAGAGACCGCCAGGAAGCGCATGTCAGGGGCGACATGACTGAGCTCCAGTGGCTCGCGCAGCCGATGTTGATAGGCCAGGTAGACTTCGATGTCGTCTACGTTCGGGTTGCCGTTGGCGAGCGAGTTGACCCTGTCGCGCGCGATCTCGTCCAACGCCTCCAAGCGGAAGGCGACACGGCCGCGCTGGATCAGATCGCCAAGCCGATCGTCATATACCCCGTCCTCGACGTCAGCGTTGAGGCGCGCGGTCTGCATACCATTCCAGTGCAAGGTGACACGATCCTCGCAGCTCGCGTTGGCCTCGGAAGCCTGCGCAAAGAACTGCTCGCGCAATGTCGGATTGGCGGCCGCCTGCCGCAGATCATCAGCCACTGCCTGCCGAAACCCGTCATTGCCGTAGTTCACAGTGGCTCGCAGGCTCTCCAGGAACTGTGCGTAGTCTTGGGCGCTGGGCTCATCCGCAAAGTGCTGCCATTCGCCCAGCGCGGCCGGGTCGTCTGCGAGCCAGTGTGCGGCAGCCTCATGCAGGGATTGCTGCGCAAGCTGCGGTGGCGCTTCAGGCGCCAGAGCGAGAACATCGTCCGGCAGCGGGTTATCCCAGAAGTCGAGGCTCTCCAGATGCGGGTAGTAGAGGCTATTATGCGGTACACGAGCTTCTAGAACACCTTCAGGCAGGTTGGTCAGCCGGTTACCGCTGACATTGAGTGATTGGAGCGTGCTCGGAAGAGGGTCGGGGAGGTTGGTCAATTGATTGCCGCTGACATTGAGTTCAATGAGCCACGAGGGGAGGGACTCGGGGATGTCGGTCAGCTGATTGCCACTGACCGCAAGCGCGGTGAGCCCGCTCGGGAGAGCGTCCGGTAAGCTGGTTAGCCGGTTGTCGTTTGCGTTCAGGATCTGCAGTCCGGCCGGGAGGTTTGCCGGCAGACTGGTCAACCTGTTATCAGCGACCTCCAGCTCAGAGAGGGTTGCCGGAAGATCGTCCGGCAAACTGGTCAAGCGATTATGGCTAATGAGAAGATGCTGGAGACCGGGTGGGAATATAGCGGGCAGGCTGCTTAGCTCGTTGTGCCTGGCGCGCAGTTCCAGCAATCTTGGCGGCAGTGCGGCGGGCAGAGCGGTCAGCGAGAGGGAGGACAAATCGAGCGAGTGCGAACCTGTGTTATCCGAATTCCTGATTCGTCTGCGCCCCTGTCGCCTATTCTCGGCTTCGCCCTGCCCCTCTTCGGCAACCCAATTGTCCAGGATCTGCGCGCGCGCGGAGGCTGGGGTCCGATACCCTGTCAAGGTTTCGACCAAATTCGCCACGGCACGATTGAAGCCGCCGACGTAGCTTTCCTGGTCCGCGTCTTCAGAAGGCGCGGAGGAAGAAGCTGCACTCCACTGCGCCTGTCCGGTGTTCATCAATTTCTCCATTGTCAGAACAAGAATCCCCCGCTTCTCAAGCTCGCGAGGCAGGTGGTTGCGCAGCGCAATGGTCATTCGACCGCCCGTGCACGTGCTCTGCGGCTCCCGCCCGGCTTAAGTGGGTGCACGTTCACACGAGCCCGACCGCGGCAAATCGATCGATACTGCTGCGAGCTTGCTGCCTTTCGTTGACAGTTAAGTCCGGTAGGACAGTCAACGGGGTAGCGTAACGTTCTGCTGTTAGTAGGCCTACCTGTCGATCAGCTGACGAGTGCCGCTGCAGAACCTCAGAGTTGCTCAGTTCGCTCCTGATGAGCGAAGCAATCCAGCTTGCGGGTGAACCGGTCAAGCTTCGCAAAGACCAGCTCGACATCGACTGCCTAGGCATTTGAGAGGGGCGCCCTGAACGTGGTCGTTCGGACCGCCTGCCCCCTTGGTTTTCAGCTACTCGGCCGAAAAGGCTCCGCTGGCCGCCCTTGAGATAAAGCACCATCGCCGGCTCTGAGGTGATCTTCCCCCGAAAAAATGGACAGGGTTAAGCTGCTTTTAGCTCCATCTCGATCGGGCTGATATAGCCGATGGCGGAGTGACGACGCTTTCGATTGTAGAAGCCCTCGATGTAAGCAAAGATATC
>NZ_JADYVY010000058.1:0-3507 GCF_020194215.1 Bradyrhizobium sp. BRP20
GCGTGACTTTCGGTATTCGTTTCAATAAACAGCGCTCGAAGTACAGAGCCGTCGAGGTCAGGCTGATCGATTGAAATATCGCGCATCCTGCTGCAGGCGTGCGCGTTACATAACATCCATAGCGCAAAAGCAACAATGGATCATGCATGAGTTCATTTGCGGGAATCAGACACCTATCATGGACGTTTACGACGCTCGCGCTCGGAAGCGCGACGCTAAGCTAATCGATAGGAATTGTCTTCATTGTCAATGCCGAGCAGACAGCCAAGCTCGCCCGTGCATATCCGCTTAAGCGATCCCGATTGAAACAGGAGGTCGGTGGTTCGAGCCCACCCAACTGTACCAACACAGTTGAATTGTCCTGCAATCCCGGCATCTTACTGATAGACCTGACGTATTTGCGTCGCCTAAAATACAAAAGGCGTCACAAATGGCATTGCGAATGGCTGCGTTAAGTCGTGCTTCGGATGGGCGATGGTTTGCCCGCAAAGGCATCCCCGAGGATGTTCGTATCGATTACCAGCGGCTCTACGGCGTCAAGCGTGAGGCTCACCTGAAGCTTCCTGCGGACACCCCTTGGCACGAGGCAAAGACGCGCAAGGCCGAGTGGGAAGCGGAGGTGGAAACGCGCATCGCCACGCTGCGAGCCCAGCGCAATGGCAAGGGCCAGCCTCTTACCAAAGTCAACGCAATCGCGCTTGCCGGACGCTGGTACAACTGGTTCGTAAAGCAGCACGAGAGTGATCCCGGACCAGCGAAGGTCTGGCGGGAATTGAGGGACCTCTTCGTGTGGGAAGTGATCAGTCCCGAGGCTCCTGATAGTTACGAGGAGGACCCAAGGTCCGATCCTCACTGGGATTGGGCCAAGGAGCCTGAAGTTCGCGAAGCGGTGCGGCCACGGGTCGCCGAGCAGGCGCGGGTCGCGACATTTCTGGCCAGCGAAGGCATTGCCCTTAACGCTACGGCGTATGCGCTGTTTGTGGACGCTGTCAGCGACAACCTCTTGCCGGCGTTTTCCGTGCTGGAGAAGCGCGCCAATGGCGACTACTCACGCGATGAAAACCCCAGCACATTCCCAGAGTTCAAAGATGGTCCCGTGCGGGCTTCGGGCGTGAGCTGCTGGGAATTGTTCGAAGCCTTCGTCCTTGCGGTCAAGCCCGCCGACAAGACGGTGATCAGATGGCGCTCCGTGTTTCTGGAGATGCAACGCCAGTTTGCTGAGGTCGGTGCAAATGGCATCACGGAGGACGCTGCGCGCGATTGGATACAGGGCCTGATCGGCGAAGAACGTCAGGCCATAACTGTTCGCGAGGTCTGGTTGTCCTCTGCCCGTCGTGTGTTCGGCTGGGGGCGCGAGCACAAGAAAATTGGACAAAATCCGTTCAAGGAAGTTCGCGTCGATGTTCCGCGCAAGGCGCAGACACGGGAAGATGGCCGGAGCTTCACAGACGCTGAGGCAAAGATCATCCTGAACGCCAGCTTGGCCTTTGAGAAGCCTATCACGCCCACAGAGAGAACACGCCGCTGGGTGCCTTGGCTCTGTGCGTACTCTGGGGCAAGACCGGGCGAAATCACGCAGTTGCGCGGGATCGACATTGAGGACCGTAAAGGCCTCTACGTAATGAAGCTGACGCCTGATGCCGGCACGATCAAGACGGGAAAGCCGCGTGTTGTGCCCATCCACGAACACCTGATCGCTCAAGGTTTCATTGAGATGGTCAAGCAGGTTGGGAAGGGCGCACTGTTCTACAATGATAAGACACCGCAACGGCCTATAGTAGATCCGTTGAAGCCCCCGCGGCCCCGGTCTGACACCGCGCGCGCTCATCTCGGAACTTGGGTTCGTGAGTTGGGTGTCGATGATCCTCAGATCAGCCCAAACCACGCTTGGCGCCATACGTTCAAGCGCATTGCCGACGAAGCCGGGATACCGGAGAAGATGAACGACGCCATCACAGGTCATACACAAGCTACTGAAGGGCGGAAGTACGGGATGCCCAATGTGACCGCGATGGCCGACGCTCTGAAGAAGTTCCCGCGCTACTCTCTGAAATGAATTGGTTGTCCGCCAAGGGCTGCTTGCGCGCCTCTCCGCAGGCAAACTAAAAATTTCCGCAACGACAGGAAGAAATGACGTCAGTTCTAATCGACCAAGAAGAACTTCAAGCTGCAAAACACGCCCGCTTGCGTGCGAACCCCATCTCAGAAGAAGCCGAGGTGCTGGTTAGCTCCTTGGCAAACATGGTGGACGAGCATGCTCTGGCCACGGGTGCACGAACCAACAAGCGACAGAACACTACGGAAAAGCTCAGGTATGCCGTTGGGGCCTTCTTGGCGGACCTCCTGCGGCCGTACGGCCAGGAGGAGCCAGACCCGAACCCGTGGGTCTATCGAAGCATGCACGCGAAGTCCTTCACGGGCGCCAAGGTCTCCTTCCGAACCTTCTCACAGCTCGTGGACGGCTTCCGGCGTCTTGCTCTGCTCGAACACATCGACGGCCATAAGGTCTCAGACGATGACAAGGGCAAGTACGCGGCACGATTTCGCGCAACACCAGCTCTGCTGGCCTTCTCGAAGGAACGGTCGGTCAATCCTGCAAGAGTGCACGATCACTTCGAGTTCGAGTATGACCTCCCGAAGGTGGTGCTGGAGCTTCGAGCGGCCAAGGAAGTCTCGTACTGGGCGACGAGTAGGCCACCGGGCAAGCCCATGCCGTTTGAAAGAGATGGCATCACCAATGTCATTGAAGACCATGTGAGGGAGCTGAACGAGTTCTTTGCGCAACACAAGCTGCGTGGTGGGGAACACCATGGCTACGTGCGCCTCTTCCACAACGGCGATGATCCGCGCTTCTTCTGGAACATGGGCGGGCGGCTCTACAGCCAGCACTTCGCAGACAGCTACCAAGTCATGAATGCGGGCAAGCGGCTGAGGATGACCATCGACGATGATCCGGTTGCAGAGATAGACATCCGCGCAAGCTACCTCACAATTTTCCTGTCACTGCGGGGCATCCAGCTTCCCGAGGGTGATCCCTATGAGCTGCCGGGCCTTGGGCCTGAGCACCGCAGCGCTGTGAAGGCTTGGATGGTTGCTACCTTTGGCAATGCGAAGCCCATCGTGCGATGGCCACCACGCATGCTTCGGAAGTCCCCGGACCTGAAGCAACACCGCGTCTCCGGCATCACGGAAGCGGCTCTGGCCAAGTATCCCGCCCTTGAGACTTGGGGCCAACCCCTCAGCCATAACACCAATGGTTGGGCGGGGCTGATGTGGTTTGAAAGTGAAGTGATGATTTCGACGATGCTGAAGTTGAAGAGGGAGCACCAGATACCCAGCCTGAGCGTCCACGACAGCCTGATAGCACCCGCCCAATCAGCCGATACAGCCTATGAGGTGCTCAGGGAGACGTTCAAGTCCCAGTTGGGAGTGACACCTCTACTGAAAATCAACCGACCACCTCTTTCCTGAAAAAAAGGGGGGGAAGACAGGGGGGACAGGGAGAAG
>NZ_JADYVY010000059.1:0-3298 GCF_020194215.1 Bradyrhizobium sp. BRP20
TGGACACGCTCATCTGGTCGAGCGGAATCCCTGCAAACAGCGTGCGCATGTCGTAGATGGAATCGATGGCAACGCCGGCCATGCCGACATCGCCGCCGACGCGCGGATGATCCGAGTCATAGCCGCGGTGGGTGGCAAGATCGAATGCGACCGAGAGGCCCTTCTGCCCCGCCGCGAGGTTGCGGCGATAGAACGCGTTGGAATCCTCCGCCGTGGAGAAGCCGGCATATTGCCTGACCGTCCAGGGCTGGTTGACATACATGGTCGGGTAGGGGCCGCGCAGGAACGGCGCGATGCCTGGCCAGGTCTCAAGGAAATCGAGCCCGGCGATATCTGCTTCTCCGTATGCTGACTTGACCGGAATGCCCTCCGGAGTCACCCACGGATCGACGGAAGCAGAAGAAGCGGCGACCGAGCACCTTTCGAAAGCAATACTTGCAAAATTCGGGATAACGCTAATGGATGACATCTGAGTGTTCGCGTTCCGATTGTCGATTATCCGGAAACCTTCGGCTTTTGGATCCGGTTGTAAGCGGCATTTAGCGTTGCCAAGGCGTCGCAACTGACGTGAATAAAGCTGCAGGTGCCAGCCCGCCGAAACGCGGCCTCGGATTGAGAGGGAAGTCCCGCCAAATAGATGTGCCTAGCTCCGGCTTGCTGAAGCGCGTGGGCGGAGATTTCGGCGCGCTCCGCATAGATCTTATCGCTGGAGCAAAGGCAGGCAAGTTCGGCACCAGAGCCCGTGAATGCGAGGGCAAGCTCGGCTGGGTCGGCGAAGCCGGCGCCGTCGATAGCCTCAATTCCTCCCGCTTCGAAGAAGCTCTTGGCGAATGTCGCGCGGGCCGTAAAGTCGGTCGGTGTGCCGAGATTAGCAAGAAACACTCGCGGCCGCGCGCCGAGTAGCTTCAATATCGCATCGGACTTATCGCGGAGCGATTCGAAGGGTTCCGCAAGCCGGATCGGCGGCAGTGCGTCGAATACGAATTTCTGATCAAAGCTAGGCGGAAGAGCCATCGGTCTTACGCTTAGTACCGCCGCTGCGCCTTCGCCAAGGTTTGCGAACTCGCTCACTCCGGTCAGCGGGTCGCTGCGTTTCGCGAGATTTGCACGGCGCGCTGTGCGTGTAGCTGTGATCTTCGCCTGAAGCGTTCCTTGCTGTAGAGCGGCAAAAATGCCGCCCGCATTTTCAGTCTCTTGAAAACTCCTCCAGGCCGCGTCGCAAAGCTCCGTTGTTAGCGCCTCAATGCCGCCAGCACCTGCGGCAGGATCGCTAACCTTGGCAAGATTGCTTTCCTCCAGTAGCAGAAGCTGCGTGTTGCGGGCCACGCGCCGGGCAAACGAGTCTGGAAGGCCGAGCGCCAACGTGTGCGGCAGGACTGTGATCGCATTGGCACCGGCGATTCCCGCAGAGAATGTCGCCAAGGTAGCGCGCAACATGTTCACGTAGGGATCGCGCCGGGTCAACATGCGCCAGGACGTGTCAGCCGCAATGAACAGCGGCCTCGGCGCCACACCGCACGCCGACTCGATGCGCGCCCAGAGGAGTCGCAACGCGCGGAATTTAGCCATAGTCAAAAACTGGTCGGCGTCAGCAGTGAGTCGCGCATAGATCATACTTCGCGCTTGATCCAGCGGAATGCGCGCCGCCTCCATAGCGTGCAGATATGCCACGCCGCAGGCGAGCACAAAGGCAAGCTCCTGCACTTCTGAGCCGCCGGCGTCATGAACGATACGCCCGTCGCTCGCGGCAAACGGCCCCTTGAACCCCAGCGTTACAAGCCCTTTGATCGTGCTGGCAACGTTCCGTGCGATTTCTTCCCAAGTGTATGGACTGCGTCCGCTTAGGGCGCACGCGCCCAGCGGATCGAGCCCAAATCGAATGTCGCAGACGGCAGGATCGAGACCGACCGACTTCACATATTCCGCAACATGGATCGCGGTCTTACGCCCGTCTGTACCAATTTGGAGTTCAATCCCGATGCCGGCATCAAGGTGGACGTCCTTTAAAGCTTTGGCGACGGCACCTGCCGTTTGATCGAGACCGAACCCGCGGCTGCAGTTGGCGCCGGCAAAGACGAGCGCCAGGCCCGTCGCCCCATTCTCCAGATCGTGAACGGCCTGCCTATTGGCCGTCACCGCGTCTGGATGATCGATGCGCTGCATGATCTGCCAAGGCGCCGCGGGTGCCCGCCCGTCGACTAGTGCAATGTCTTTCGCGCGGAGATAAATCGGCTCGATTCTCAAGTCGTCGTACGTCCTACCAATCAGCTTTTCGAACGGCGCTCCCTTTAGCACGCCATCAACGAGCTTGTGCCAGTCCTGGCGTGAAGCAGGCGCAAAGCCCGATGCCAATGCCAACCGTTCGGTTTTCATCAAGTCCACCTAATCCCAAGTGACGCCGAGCTGCCCAACATGACTTCTGCCTAGAAGTAACCGGAATTCCTGCAGACAGGCTGCCCATCTCAGGTCGCCTCTTGCGGTGTTCAGGAAAACTCCAAAATCAGCGCGTCGATCGCGAGCGTCGCACCGGCACTGGCGTGGATCTTCTTCACGGCGCCGTCTTGCTCAGCGCGCAGCACGTTCTGCATCTTCATGGCTTCGACGACCGCGAGCGCCTCGCCGGCCTTGACCTCCTGCCCCTCCGTTACCGCGATCGAGACGATCAGCCCGGGCATCGGACACAGCAGCTTCTTGCCGGTATCGGCGGCCGTCGTCACCGGCATCAGCCGCGCCGAGGTCGCTTCCGCTTCGGTCCAGACATAGACCGGGACTTCGACGCCCTGATGCGCGAGGCGGATGCCGTTGGCAATCGGCCGCACCTGCACCGCGACGAGGTGGTCGTCGATGGTGCCCTGCCAAACCGGATCGCCCGGCTTCCACGCGGACTGCAGCAGATGCGCCTTGCCGACCTTGCCGTCGGCGTCGATGAAGCGGATCGTGATCGCTTCGCCTTCGCGCGCGACCTCGAGCAGTATCTCCTGGCGGTCGAGCCAAACCGCGCGGCGGCGCTCGCGCTGCACGATGCGGCCGCCGAGCTGCCCGGAGATCTGCCGCTTGCGCTCGCCGAGCACGTGATCGATGGCAGCGCCGACGGCGGCGATACGCCGTGCGACCTCGCCTTCGGGCACGCGCACCGCAAAGCCCTTGGGGAATTCCTCGGCGATGAAGCCAGTCGAGAGCCGTCCCTCGCGCCAACGCGGATGATGCATCAAGGCCGACAGGAACGGGATGTTGTGGCGGATGCCATCGACATAGAACGAGTCCAGTGCAGTCGCCTGCGCCTCGATCGCCGCCGCGC
>NZ_JADYVY010000006.1:0-429050 GCF_020194215.1 Bradyrhizobium sp. BRP20
GGTGGTGCTGGCGGAGCCGGCGGCGCAGGGGGGGCAGGAGGTGCAGGCGGAGCGGGCGGCGCTGGAGGGGCCGGTGGGGCGATAATTGGCACGCTCGGCGACGTCTGGGCCAATCCCATCATGGTGGATGCACTCATCCACGCTCGCGAAGGGACAATCGTTGTTCCGGAGCGACCGACCTCTCCGTATTTTTACTACTACGCGCCGGCCTTGCCGGCGATCGAAGACCCAGCCCAATTGGATCGCTGGGAGCCGTGGGTGCGCGCCTACACGGCGGTCGGGGAGATGCTGCAGGGCATCACCCTTCAGGTGTCGGGCGCCGATCCGAACGCATTCCTGGTTCGCTCGCCCGCATACGTGATTGCGGAGTTAGGGCGTCCGGTCCAATCGACGTTTCAAGACCAGATTGAGATGGTCGTGAGCTGGGCCGAGCTGCGCAACGAACGCGCCACAGAAATCATAGCGCAGATCGATCCCCAGTATGCCTTCTGGTCCTCGATCGTCTACCTGCATCCCGAGAGGACCAGGCGGACATTCGAGCTCATCAACATGGTCCTGCAATTCTGCGTTTACGTGGAAATGCGCTTCAAGCATGCGCTGGGGTGCTCGCGTCCCGTGGAATACAACGCCCAGGTTCAGCCGATGATCACGACGCCGGGACACGGAAGTTTCCCGAGCGGACATGCGACGCAGGCTTACGCGGTAGCCTACGTGCTGAAACGGCTATTGAGCCTGCACAAGACGACATCCGGATTCCCGGAGATCGTCGAGCAGCTCGACCGGCAGGCCGCACGAATCGCAACCAATCGGGTCGTGGCCGGAGTCCATTTTCCAGTCGACAGCATGGCAGGGCGGATGCTGGGTATCGCCTTGGGCGAGTACTTCGTCGGCCGTTGTCTCGGGAGCACGGCAACCAAGAGCCGCAAATTCAACGCCAGCCACGCCGACAGTAACTCTCGCACGGATTTCAATCCCTTCCACGCTGACCAGGCGCTCAATGCCAACAAGTTCTATTCGGAAACCACAGGAGGGACTGTTACGCAGTCCCTCCTGATGAAGGAACTATGGGACAAGGCCTACTACGAAGTTTCGACAAGATTTCCGTAGGAAACACGTCCCTGCAACCGAAGTGGAGAGCATTCCATGGCCGAGGAATTGCCGAGATGCTTCGACCCGTACCTCCGGTACGCAATCGCGAGCGAATTTAAGAACTTCGATTTTTTCGACGAGCAGGAGTCCAAGCTATTCCTGTTCGTGGAGCTTAAGCACGCCGGGCTGGCCGATAATTTTGTGAGAGCCATGAGTCCTAGTGACTTCGGCGCCGAATTCGGGCTGACCAGCCCGAACTCGCGATATCTGACCATGCGGGCTTACATAAGGGCTGTCGAGAAGGACAGTTTCCGGGCGTGGGACGACAACGTATCCCGGGTCGAGCTGTCCCTCCCGTTGAAGCCGACGGCCATACAAAAGGGTGCGCAGCGCAACAGGTCCGCGAGCGAACAACCACCGACACCTCTCCTCATCGGCGTGATCGACGATGGCTGTCCGTTCGCGGCCGCTCAGTTTGTCAAAAGGATCGCGGGTGTCGCATCCGGGACACGCGTGCGCGGTGTCTGGGATCAGAACGAGCACGCAGGCCGAGTCCCGATCCCGGTAGGTGCCGACGTCTTTGGCGAGAAGCCGTTCGATTTCAATTACGGCCTCGAGTTCCTTCGAGACTCCATATCCGGCGTGGTTGGGCTCAACGACTGGATCCAGTTGCACAAGAGGGCAAACACGATCGACGAGGATGGCTGCTACGCGCGTGGAGGTTTCAAGACCCTCAAGCATCAGGCCTCGCATGGTGCACATGTAATGGATGTCCTCGCCGGACGCATTCCGCTCTCGGCACGCATCGCGCGCCGCGATCCGCCAAGTTGGCAGCCCGGAGATCCCCTGACCGATCCCGCTTGCGAAGCAGATATCGTGTTCGTGCAGTTTCCCGAGAGCTGCCTTCGTGACGCGACCGGCGTCTGGCTGAAGGGTTACGTCGCCGATGCAGTCGATTACATCATGTCATTTGTCGATTCTGGCACAACGAACGTGGTGATCAATGTCAGCTACGGGCCGACAACCGGACCTCACAACGGCACGTCGGAGCTCGAGGGCAAGCTGAGGGAGCTTGTCACCCACTATGACGGCGTTTCCGTAAGTCCAAAGCTCGACGTCTTCCTGCCTGCCGGCAACAACTATCTGAGCGATGGGCACATCCATTTCGTCAGGCAAACCATGGCAGAGCCCGACCATGTCGAATGGACGTGGCGCCTTCCCCCCGACAATACCGTGCTCTGCTTTGCCGAAGTCTGGATGAAGAAGAACTGCACGGACAATGTCATTGTTACGCTCACCTCGCCCGGCGGTCGTAGCTCCTCGTCGACTGCCGGTCCAGCGCCTCCCGGTCCCCCACCCCCGCCGCCCGCTGCACCGGCGCTTCCGCCCTATACCGGTGCGTATGCCCCCGTTGACTGGGGTGACAATAGGGTGTGGCTGATTGCGGTCGAGCCCACCATCGCGGGAGCCGGCATGGTGCCCGAGCATGGGAATTGGAAGATCAAGGTGGAGGGCATCGAGTTGGGGAGCGAGGTTCATGCCTATGTGGCACGTACCGATCCGAACATGAACATGCGCACGGGTGCGAAGCGTTCGTACTTCATCGACGCCGGATGGGAGGCGGGCCGCGCGGCCGAGGCCGGCTGCACGTATGCCGGTGGGGAATTTGACAAGACCGGCTCGCTTGTTTCTCGCCTGGGCACCCTCAACGGGATCGGTACGGACAGCGTCGCGGGTGTGCAGGTGGCCGGCGGCTACATTCTGTCGGCGCCGAAACGCAAGTCGCCTTATTCGTCGGCGGGCCCCGCACGAACCGGGCCGCTCCCACGGCGAGTTGGTCCCGACTATGCGCTGTTCTGCGACGAGTCAGATGCTCTGCAGGGTGTACGTGCCGGGGGCAATCGAAGCGGCGTGGTGTTTCGGCTCATCGGTACCAGTGCCGCCGCGCCGCAGCTGGCGCGATTGGTTGCGGATCGGCGACCGTTGACGGTGCACGATGCTCCAGCCAGTCCTCCGGACGAGAAGCGAGGTGATGGCGATCTCTATCCGCCGTGATGTGGGCGAAGAGCGCGCCAGCTGGAAGGGCATCCGGTCGGGGCAAGCTTCCGGCCGCCGCCGGCCTCGATGCAGAAGATCGCAGACACGCTCGCCAAGGAGAAGGCGCAGCTCTGGATCAACCACGACAACCGCCCAGCGCGACAGCCAGAGGATGGCGCCGGAGTTTTACCGACTGACCTTTCCCTGAGGCCGCTGCCACAAGGGTGGCAACAGCATCATGCTAGGGCCCGCGAAAGCTCCGTGACAGGAGAAGGTCGTGGGCGAGTGGGGCGGAGTTACGATCGCGCTTGTCTCGAGCAGCTTCGGCGGGACTGCCGCGGCCGTCACCCGCTACCTCATCGGCGGCGCCGATCCCGTCCTGCTCGCGGCCCTGCGTTGGGGGATCGGCTTTCTCTGCCTGTTGCCTTGCGCGTTTCTGCTCCGCGTGCGCTGGCCGCAGCGGCCGGACTGGCCCGCCGTGGCGCTGCTCGGCATCTGCTTCTTCGGCTTGTTCTTCACCCTCTACAACATTGCGCTGTCCTACACGACGGCCGCCCGCGCCAGTCTCGCGCTCGCGACGCTGCCGCTGCACACCATGTTGGTGGGCGCAGTCCTCGGCGTGGAGCGATTGACGGCGCGCAAGATGACGGGCGTGGGTATCGCTGTGCTCGGCGTGTCGGCGGCGCTGGCGGCTGGCCTCGCGCAAAGCCCACCGGGCGCATGGCGCGGCGAGTTGATCATGACCGGTGCGGTGTTCTGCATGGCGTTCTACAACGTGCTGTCGCGACCGCTGATGCAGCGCTCGAGCGCGCTCGGTTTTCTCACCGTCGGCATGGGCGTGGGCGCCGTCGTACTGGTGCTGGCGGGGTTGGCGAAAGGCAGCTTTGCAGCGCTCGAGCACTTCACGGCGGCGCAATGGATTGCCGGCGTTTATCTCGGCATCGGCGGCGGCGCGCTCGCCTTCATCCTCTGGGTCATGGCGCTGGCGCGGGCGACGCCGACCAGGGTCGCCAATACGATGACGGTCAATCCGATCGCCGCCGCTCTGTTGGCGGCGCTGCTGATCGGCGAGCCGATCACGCCCAATCTTCTAGCGGGGCTGGTCGCAGTGTTCGCCGGCATCGGGATTGCGACCAGCGAGTCGAAGGTGGCTTAGCCCTTCGGCGCGGTTGCTGTCGGCGGGCTCGCCTCCGGCGTCTTCTTCGGTTTCAGCGTGCCGGCATAGAACGAGATCAGCCAGACCAGGAGAATCGCGAGCAGATAAACGCCCCAGGCCTGCGGCGGCCTGGTCGCCCAGCGCAGGAGGCCGTTAAACGTGCGGGGCGGGCTGTCGTCGTCGCTCATGGCCCGCTTGTGCGCGAAAGCTCAGGTCTGGTCAATCCGGCCGCCGGCCGGCGCGGATCAGGAACAGCGCGGCCAGCGCCGAGAGGCTGAGCGCGGATGAGACGATCAGCACCTTGGCGCCCATGAGGTCGATGAGCAGGCCAAAGGCGAGCGGCGCCACCGCCTGCGCCATCCGTGCCGGCGCGCCGATGATGCCGAGGCGATAGCCGAAATCCTTCGGGCCGAAGATCGACAGCGGCAGGGTGCCGCGGGCGATCGTCAGAATGCCGTTGCCGGAGCCGTGGAACAACGCGAACGCGCTCGCCGCAGCGCCACCGAAAATCGCAACGATCACGGCGCCGAGCGGGTGGGTGAGGCTGGCGAGCCGCGTCGACCACAGCGGATGGAAACGGCTGAGGAAGCCGGCCTCCAGCATGCGGGCACCAACTTGCGCCGGCCCGATCAATGCGCCGGCCGCGATCGCCTCGGCTGGCGTTGCCCCCATCGTTTCCAGGATGCGCGGGAAATGCGCGGCCATCGCGCCGGTGACAGTCCAGACCGCCGCGAAGATGAAGGCCAGCAACATCATGGTGCGGTCGAGCGGCACATGCGGCTTCGCGGCCGCGGCTGCCGCCTGCTTGGCGCCCTTGATGACCGGCAGCATGAAGAAATTGAGCGGCAGGCCGATCAGGATATTGGCGGCGGCCCAGGCAAAACAGGTTTCGCGCCAGCCGATATGCGACAGGCCCCAGGCGGTGAGCGGCCAGCCGACGGTGGAGGCGAAGCCCGCCATCAGCGTGATGCCGGTGATCGGCCTGCGCGCCTCGGTGCCGTAGATGCGCCCCAAAGCGGCGAAGGCGGCATCGTAGAGCCCCATTGCCATGCCGATGCCAAGCACCAGCCAGGCGATCGCCATCACCATCACCGACTGCGAGATGCCAAGCAGCACGAGGCCGGCGGCAATGGTCACGTTGGACGCCGACAGCACCTGACGGCCGCCGACGAGATCGATCTGCCGTCCAATGCCCGGTCCCAGCATTGCGGAGATCACCAGCGCGGCCGAAAACGCACCGAAGATCCAGTTGGAGGAGACACCGAGCTCGCGTCCCATGGGATCGGCGAGTAGCGCCGGTAGATAATAGCTGGAGGCCCAGGCGAGGGTCTGCGTGGTGCCGAGCGCCAGGATGATCGGGAGCTGGTGCCGGGTCATGTCCCCGTATTTCTGATCGGCCGTGTCATCGGCGCATTTGCAGCTCGCGGCGAGAGCGCGTCAACCGGGTCTGCGGCATATTCGACCTGCTGCCCGCGGGGAGCCTTTGGGTTGTATGCAGATACCCCGCTTCCGCTCGTCACGAATGCACGCCATAATGGCGCATGCAATTGACCTCGCGCCTTACGCTGATGAACTGGCTGACCGGCCAGGGGCTCACGGGCCTGCCTGAAATTGAACTGCTCCGCGGCTTCTGCGAGCGTTGCTGCGCCGAGGGGCTGGAACTGTCGCGTGGCCTCGTCGTCATCGACACGCTGCATCCGATCTATGAAGGCCGCGGCTTCCGCTGGAGCGATCGTCCCAGCAACGAGAGCGATGCCTTCGAATACGGCTCGACCGCCGACGGCGACGCCGCCAAGAGCTGGCGCCGCTCGGTGTTCTTCCACATGCTCGAGAATGGCCACGACGAGATGGTGATCGATCTCGCCGATGCGCCGTCGATGGATTTCTCGCAGATCGGCGAGCTCGCCGAGAAGGGCCACAAGCACTATCTCGCCTTCGTCCACCGCTTCGGCGAGAACGGGGCGCTCGGCCTGATGGATTGCCTCTATTCCTGCTGGACCACCCGCCGCGCGAGCGGGTTCTCCGGACTGGAGCTGGAAGCGCTGCGCGATCTGGTTCCGGTGTTGGGGCTCGCGATCAAGTCGGCGCAGCAGGTCGACATCGCGCGCACGCTCGGCCGGGTCTATCTCGGCCGCGACGCCTCCGAGCAGGTGCTGCGCGGGCGCATCTCGCGCGGCGTCACCGAGCGCATCAATGCCGTGCTTTGGTATTCGGACCTGCGCGGCTCGACTGGCATCAGCGAGAGCATCGGTCCCGACGAGATCATCCCGTTCCTCAACGACTATGCGCAGGCCGTGATCGATCCGATCCACGAAGCCGGCGGCGACGTACTGAAGCTGATCGGCGACGGCGTGCTCGCGATGTTCTGGGGCGAGGACATGGCGGATGCGCGGCGGGCCGCGCTCCGCGCCGAGCACCTGTTCCGCAAGAATGTCGCTGCGCTGAACGAACGGCGGGCGGCGGAGGGCCGTCCGACCACGTCAGCCTATATCGGCCTGCATGTCGGCGAGGTCTTCTACGGCAATATCGGCAGCGAGGACCGGCTTGATTTCACCGTGGTCGGCCCGACCGTCAACGAGGTCAGCCGCATCGCCTCGATGAGCCGCTCGGTGGATCGCGAGCTCTTGGCCTCGTCCGAATTCTACAAGGGCCTAGATGCCGCCGGCCGCCGCTACCTCGTCTCCACCGGCCGCTACGCGCTGCGCGGCATCGGCCGCGCGCAGGATCTCTACACGCTCGATCCGGAAGTCGACGCGAGCGAGCCGGTCAGGGGCAGCTACGAGCGCTATCTGGCGGGTTAGTCTCCGCGGCCTCAACCGACGCCGTCATTGCGAGCGCAGCGAAGCAATCGAGGGTCCCTCAACGAAGGGACCTTGGATTGCGTCGTCGCTACGCTCCTCGCAATGCACTTGTGGTCAGCACCGCGCCGCCACCTCATCTCCCACCATGTCCGGCTGCCGGTCCAGTCCCACTGCCGGTGACAGCAGGATCACCAGCGCCTGCACGCCGAATAACGCCGCGGCGAGATAGAGGCATGCCTCCGCGCTCCAGAGGCCGCCGACGAGCGCGCCCAGCACTGAACCGAGCGGGCGGGCGCCGTAGCTCATGATGTTGATGGCGGAGACGCGGCCGAGCAGGCGCGGCGGCGTCACGGACTGGCGCAGCGTCGTGGTCGAGATCACCCATAGGATCGGGCCGACGCCGAGCAGGAAGAAGCTCAAGCCCGCGAGCCAGGGCGAGGGGACCAGCACCGTCAGCGCCATCACCAAGGCGGCGACAAAGCCGGTGACGGGGCCGAGCCCCACCACGGTGCCAAAGGCGATGCGCTTCATCACGCGCGTGGCGAGGAGCGCGCCGATCACCATGCCGACGCCGTACATCGTCAGCACCGTGCCGACACCGGCGGCGCTCAGACCGAGATGGCGCACGGCGTAGGGCACGAACACCGCGATCTGCAGGAACCAGCCGGTGTTGAAGATGAACTGGGTGATGAAGACCGGCCGCAGCAGCGGATGGTGAAACACGAAGGCCGCGCCCTCGCGGATCTCTTGGAGCGGATGCCGCCGGGGCGCCGGCGCACGTGCGGGCTCGTAGATGCCGGAGAGCAGCACGACCGCGATGGCCGAGAGCGCCGCGGCAAAGCCGAACGCCGGGCTCGCGCCCCACCACCCAACCAGCGCACCGCCGAGTGCAGGCCCGCTGGCGAAGGCGATGGTGCGCGCCAGCTCGATGCGCGCATTCGCCGCCGGCAACAGGTTGGAGCTCACCAGCGAGGGCACCAGCGCCGGTGCTGCCACGCTGTAAACGACGGTGCCGCACACGGCGGCGAAGCCGAGCAGGGCCAGCAGCGGCAGGTTGAGGGCTCCCAGCGTGAGCAGCAGCACGACGGCCGCGAGCGCCACCGCCCGCAGTGCCTCGGCGCTCGCCATCAGCCTGCGGCGGGAAATTCGGTCTGCAAACACGCCGGCGGGGATGGCGAACAGGACGAAGGGCAGGGTGAGCGCGGTCTGCAGCAGGCCGGTCTGGCCTTCGGCCACCCCCAGCGTCAGCACGGCGACGATGGGCGCTGCCGCGAGCGCGATCTGCTCGGCCGACTGCGCTGCGAGATTGGACCAGGCGAGGCGGTTGAAAGTGTCAGGAAGGCGAGGCGGCGTTGACATGGCGCATATCCCGTAGAGGCGAATTTGCGCCAATGTTGGCCCCCGATGACCACCAAACCCACCCGCTTCCCGACAAGAGGCGATTTCCGCGATCGGCGGCGGGAATGCCCGCCGCTAGATGCAGTTGCAAATGAGTTGCAATAAGAATGAACTTGGGTATTCTGCCGATATGGATGCCCGATCACCCCACATAACTCCCGACCTCGCCGGCTGGCGCGCTGATGCGCCCACCACCAAAAGCCTCGCTGAGGTTAATTCCACCGTTGCCATTCCCGCCGCGGGCCGCTGGTGGCGCCGGCTGCTGGCCTTCGTCGGGCCGGGCTACCTCGTCTCGGTCGGCTATATGGACCCCGGCAATTGGGCGACCGATCTCGCCGGCGGGTCGAAGTTCGGCTACACGCTGCTCTCCGTCATCCTGATCTCGAACTTGATGGCGATCCTGCTCCAGTCGCTGGCGGCTCGGCTCGGCATCGTCACCGACCGCGATCTCGCGCAGGCCTGCCGCGCCTCCTATCCCCGGGTGGTGAACTTCCTGCTCTGGCTCGCCTGCGAGGCGGCCATCATCGCCTGCGATCTCGCCGAGGTGATCGGCACGGCGATCGCGCTGAAGCTGCTGTTCGGCATTCCCCTGATTGGCGGCGCATTGATTGCAGCCCTCGACGCCTTCCTGCTGCTGCTGCTGATGAACCGGGGCTTCCGCTTCCTGGAGGCTTTCGTCATCGCGCTGCTGGTGGTGATCGCCGTTTGCTTCGCGGTGCAGATCGCGGCGGCGGCTCCGCCGGTGGCAGAGGTCTTGCGGGGCTTCGTGCCCAAGAGCGAGATCTTCACCAATTCCGACATGCTCTACATCGCGATCGGCATCATCGGCGCCACCGTGATGCCGCACAATCTCTACCTGCACTCCTCGATCGTGCAGACGCGCGCTTATGAACGCAACGACACCGGCCGGCGCGAAGCGATCAAATGGGCGACGACGGACTCGACCATCGCGCTGATGCTGGCGCTGTTCATCAACGCCGCGATCCTCGTCGTCGCTGCTGCGACCTTCCACAAGAGCGGCCATTCCGACGTGGCCGGGATTGAGCAGGCGTTCGAGCTGCTGTCGCCGCTGCTCGGTCTCGGCATCGCCTCGACGCTGTTCGCGGTGGCGCTGCTCGCCTCGGGCCTCAACTCGACGGTCACTGCGACGCTCGCCGGCCAGATCGTGATGGAGGGCTTTCTCGATCTGCGCCTGCCCAGCTGGGCGCGCCGCCTCTTGACCCGCGGCATCGCCATCATTCCCGTGATCATCGTCACCGCGATCTACGGCGAGCGCGGCACTGCGGATTTGCTGGTGTTCAGCCAGGTCGTGCTGTCGATGCAGCTGCCTTTCGCGGTGATTCCGCTGGTCCGCTTCGTCTCCGACCGCCGCAAGATGGGCAAGTTCGCGATCCCGATGTCGGTTGCCGCGGTCGCCTGGATCGTCGCGGGCATCATCGTGATTTTGAATCTGAAGTTGCTGGCAGATACGTTCTTTGGGTGAGTGGCGAATGGCGAGTAGCGAGTGGGGGCGTTCTCCTATTCGCTACTCGCCATTCACTAATCCTGCGGCTCGGACGCCGTGTCGCCCTGCGCGTCGATGCGCAGCCAGCCTGAGGGGGCGAGGCGCTGCTGCGGCAGGAAGCGGGCCTTGTAGTCCATCTTCTTGGAGCCTTCGATCCAGTAGCCGAGATAGACGTAAGGCAGCCCTTGCCGTCGCGCACGGGCGATATGGTCGAGGATCATGAAGGTGCCCATCGAGCGGCTGACCTGGCCAGGCTCGAAGAACGAATAGACCATCGACAGGCCGTCGCTGAGAACGTCGGTGAGCGCCACTGCGATCAGCTCCTCGCCGCGGCCGGTGATGCCGCTGTCGGGGCCGCGCTTGCGGTATTCGATGATGCGGGTCTCGACGTGGCTGTCCTCGACCATCATAGCGTAGTCGAGCACGGTCATGTCGGCCATCCCGCCGTGGCGGTGGCGGGCGTCGAGATAGGCGCGGAACACCGAATATTGCTCGGAGGTCGGCACCGCGCTGCGCTGCTCGCCGATGATGTCGGCGTTACGGGCCATCACCTTGCGGAAGTTGCGCGAGGGGCGGAACTCGTTGGCGATGACCCGGACCGAGACGCAGGCCCGGCACTGGTCGCAGGCGGGACGGTAGGCGATCGACTGGCTGCGGCGGAAACCGCCATGGGTGAGCAGGTCGTTGAGGTCACCGGCGCGGTCCCCGACCAGATGCGTGAACACCTTGCGCTCATGTCGGCCCGGCAAATACGGGCAGGGTGAGGGCGCCGTGAGGTAAAACTGGGGGGTGTCGCGCGAGTGCTGGGTCAAGGGACGTCGTGGGCCTCCGAAACAGGCATCAGCATCGCGCTCCAAAAGCCCCCGGTCAATCGATTAGCTCACCACGTCCGCGCCGCCTGCGGAGTGGGTATGCGAACCGAATTGTTGATCACGACCGTTCCCAGCACGAAATCGTGCAGCAGGCGACGGCGGCCGTTGAACAGGCCGACCAGCACCACGAACGGCGACAGGAACGAGACCGTCACCCAGAACAGCACGGCATGGGTGGCGCCGAGCACGAAGTAGCCGGGCGCGCCGTACCAGGTGCGCAGCTCCAGGTCCATCAGGCGCATGCCGACCGTGGCGGAGGACGCACCGCCGATGCTGGCGCCGTAATAGACGATAGCCCAGATCACGGAGGCCGGCCAGGCGATCCAGAACAGCGCCCAGCCGATGCCGAGGGTGACCACGCCGAACAAGGCGATGAAGATGTAGCCGAGGATCACCGGCACCGAGATCACGACCATGTCGATCAGGAAGGCGAACACCCGCCGCGTCGCGACGCCCCGGAACAGTTCCGGATGCAGGTCAGGGTCGTAGGCATGCGGTTGCATGGCGCCGTCATTGCGCCAGCCGCCTGAATTGCCCGAGTTGTACGACATGGTCCGTTCTCCCAGCGAAGCTCCCCTCGCAGGACATGGGAACAGGCCATGCCCGTGCCAAGGGCGCGCGGGCGGCAGCAAGCCGAAATATTCCGGCGATTCGGGGGCGGTGATCGGGCGGTCCTGTAGGGTGGGCAAAGGCGCGCTTGCGCCGTGCCCACCATTGCCCGCCGACTTACACGATGGATGAATCGGTGGGCCCGCTTCGCTTGGCCCACCCTACGACAGCTTACGTCTGGCCCCGCAGCTTCTCCGCCGCCTTCGGCGCAAAATAGCTCAGCACACCGTCGGCGCCGGCGCGTTTGAAGGCGAGCAGGCTTTCCATCATGGCACGGTCGCCGTCGAGCCAGCCGTTGTTCGCGGCTGCGGCGATCATCGCGTATTCGCCGGAGACCTGATAGGCGAAGGTCGGCATCGCAAACGTGTCCTTCACGCGGCGGACCACGTCGAGATAGGGCATGCCGGGCTTCACCATCACCATGTCGGCGCCCTCGGCGATGTCGAGCTCGACCTCGCGCAGCGCTTCATCGGTGTTGGCGCTATCCATCTGATAGGTGCGCTTGTCGCCGGTGAGCGTCTTGGCCGAGCCGATGGCGTCGCGGAACGGGCCATAGAAGGCGGAGGCGTATTTCGCGGCATAGGCCATGATCTGCACGTCGAGCAGGCCGGCGCGGTCCAGCCCCTCGCGGATCGCGGCGACGCGGCCGTCCATCATGTCGGAGGGCGCGATGATGTCGCAGCCGGCTTCGGCCTGCACCAAGGCCTGACGCACCAGCACTGCGACCGTCTCGTCATTCAGGATCTTGCCGTCGGAGATCAGGCCGTCATGGCCGTGGCTGGTGAAGGGATCGAGCGCGACGTCGCAGAGGATACCGATCTCCGGAAACTCCTTCTTGATCGCGCGCACGGCCTGGCAGACCAGGTTGTTCGGGTTGGTGGCTTCCGAGCCTTCCTCGTCGCGCAGGGACGGATCGGTGTAGGGAAACAGCGCGATGCAGGGGATGGTCAGCTTCATCGCGCGCTCGGCCTCGCGCACGGCCTGGTCGACGCTGAGGCGGTCGACGCCGGGCATCGAGGCGACCTGCTCGCGCTTGTTGGTGCCGTCGATCAGGAACAGCGGCCAGATCAGGTCGTCGGTGGTGAGGACGTTCTCGCGCACCATGCGCCGGGCCCACTCGGCCTTGCGGTTGCGGCGCGGACGGACGGTCAGATCGAGGGCATGCGGCACTGCCGTGCTGTCCCGGCGCGAAACGTCGCGCAATTCGATCGGACGTCCGTATTTGATCGCCATCATTCTTCCTCCGGCTGGAATTATTCTTATACCAGCTCGCATGGTTCCCGTCACCGCGGCTTGACCTGCCGCAAGGCAGATCTGAACCTGACTTGGGCAGCCGATTGATTTTGCGGGCCGAAGCAGCCAGAAGGGGCCATGTCCGAGATCTCCACCCGCGATGCGGCCCAAGGCGGCGCCAATGCCAGGGACGCTGCCCGTGACACTGCCCGAGAGAGCGCGCTCTCAGTGGCGGCGATCTCCTCGGAGCGCTCGGAGTCCGACGACAATGTCTGGACCCGACGGCTGGTGCTGTTCCTGCGGGTGATGGCGCTGCTCTCGATCCTGAAAGGCCTCTATCACTGGGCGCAGGTCACGGGCTTCGTCGGCGGCGAGGACGAGGCGTTCGAGAACCAGTCGATGGCCTGGCAGGCCGCGACGGTCTACTTCGCGGTGATCGAGCTCGTCGCCGCCGTCGGCCTCTGGCTGGCGACGCCCTGGGGCGCGGTGGTGTGGCTGACGACCGTGGTGTCGATGGCCGTGATCGAGCTGATGTTCCCGGGAATCTACGGCGGCAGCCTCGTCGTGGTCGGCGTCGAGGTCTTCATGCTTGCCGCTTATCTTGCGCTCGCCTGGATGGCCGCGCGCGAGCGGCCGCCGTAGCGCGCAGAGATTCACGCTCACGCTCTCGTGCCCCGGACGCAATGCAGCACGCCGAAGTTTGCGGCGTGATGCGTTGCAGAGCCGGGGCCCATCTTTCCGATATCTCGCTTTTGGCTTCTGGGATCCCGGGTCTGCGCGCCGCTTGCTGCGCTTGTCCGGGACAGGAGAATGTTGCGTTTGGTTGACCGCTGGTTGCCTAAAATTCGCGGTAAGTTTTCATTGACCAGCCGGTTCCGCCACAGCTCTTACGCGTGCGTTTCGAAACGGGGCGGGGCTGTTCTGGAATGCGACAACAGCGGCGGACGGAGGGTGAACAGGACCTTGCGAAGGTCAACAGAGGCTTTCAAAAAGTACTTGTGGCACAGGCTTAATGCGCAATTCACTGTCTTAAATTCATGATCTCTTTATTCTCTTATTTAAGCCGATCTTCAAACGCCCCTCTTAAGTTGCACCTATCAGACGGGACACAAGTTTCGTCGAATAAGTGTCGATAAAAACGACAACAGGGGAAGTGTCATGATGAAAGCCGTCGCAACTGCGGCAGATACCGCAGAGCGCGTCTCCGGCCAGCAGGGTTCGGTGCAGTCGCTCTATCTGGAAGCTTTGACTCTGGTGGAGCGGCTGCATCGCCGGCTCCTCGACGTGATCAAGGACGAATTCGATCGCCGCGGCCGCGCGGACATCAACTCGGTCCAGGCGCTCTTGCTCTACAACATCGGCGACAAGGAGCTGACCGCGGGCGAATTGCGCACGCGCGGTTACTATCTCGGCTCCAACGTCTCCTACAATCTGAAGAAGCTCGTCGAGCTCGGCTTCCTCGATCATCAGCGCTCGCGCGTCGATCGCCGCTCGGTGCGCATCCGCCTGACCCCGCAGGGCCAGGAAGTCCGCCGCATCGTCGATGCGCTCTACCAGAAGCACGTCAAGACGGTGGAGCAGGTCGGCGGCATCTCCGGCGACGAGTTTGCGACCCTCAACAAGTCGCTGCACCGCCTGGAGCGGTTCTGGACCGACCAGATCCTCTATCGCCTCTGAGTTCTAAAGGGATCTGGGCGAAGCCGGCCCGCAACAAGACCGGCAGCCCTCCCGAACGTGCCTGACTTCCCCAAGCGCGCTGGTCCGGAGTTGCCCCGGACCGGTGCGTTGATATTTTTTTGCACCTGCGAAAAAATCCCCCGGCAGCCAGGAACCAGTTCCGGGCTCGGCGCTTATCTTCTTCGGATCGGAGAAACGGCGATGCTGGTCGAGCGCGGGCTTCGGGTGATGAACGTGGAACTCGTCAGCGAGGCCTACGCCATCGCCGCGAACTACCTTCGCCGCTCCGGCGCAATCCCGGACACTCTCGTCACCGACGACCGCCTGCTTCACCTGATCGTCAAGCTGCTCCAGCAGGGCGAATTCAACAAGATCAGGCTGGCCAACAGGGCGATCGCCCGGTTCCAGGCGCAGACCGAGGCCAGAGCGGTTGCCTGATCAAAACCCCCAAGATCCCGACCAACCAGAGGATGCCATGGAAGCTGCCATCGACCGCATCATGCAGACCTACGACCTGCTCGCCAACCGCACCGCGGCGGCCAGCGCCGAGGCGCGTGAAAAGGTCACGAACTACCTCAACATCCTGATGGAAGCCGGCGAGACCGACACCCATAGGTTGACGGTCTGCGGCCTGACCTATCTGCGCCAGCTCGACGGCAGCGTCGACCCCGTGAAGGCGGGGTATACCGGGCTGTAAAACGACGCCGGCTGCCCCGGCGGCAGCTGGCAAGAAATAAGGCCCAAAGCGGCCCCACCCGGATATTGACGGGGAGCGGATCTCGCAAGACCGCTCCCGGGCTGAAAACCTCCAATCCCACCATATCTTGCATAAATATCAGGCCCGACCCGCAAATGCTTGGCCGCGGTCGGCCGATGTGGTAGATCGCGCGTGCTTCCGACCGCCACACCAGACCCGCCCGTAGCCCGCCAAAAGGCTGCGGCGGTGGAGATATTCGCAAGATGACCGCACCCAAGTCCGCCTCCGCGCCCGATTCGTTTTTCACCGCCTCGCTCGAGCAGGCCGATCCGGAAATCGCTGCCGCCATCAAGGGTGAGCTCGGTCGGCAGCGCCACGAGGTCGAACTGATCGCCTCCGAGAACATCGTCAGCCGGGCCGTGCTGGAAGCGCAGGGTTCGGTCATGACCAACAAATACGCGGAAGGTTATCCGGGCGCGCGCTATTACGGCGGTTGTGAGTGGGTCGACGTCGCCGAGAACCTTGCGATCGATCGTGCCAAGAAGCTGTTCGGCGCCAGTTTTGCCAACGTGCAGCCGAACTCCGGCAGCCAAATGAACCAGGCGGTGTTCCTGGCGCTGCTGCAGCCGGGCGACACCTTCATGGGTCTCGATCTCGCCGCCGGCGGCCATCTCACCCATGGCTCGCCCGTGAACATGAGCGGCAAGTGGTTCAAGGCCGCGCATTACACCGTGCGCCGCGAGGACCAGATCATCGACATGGATGCGGTGGCCAAGCAGGCCGAAGAGGTCAAGCCGAAGCTGATCATCGCCGGCGGCTCGGCCTATTCGCGCGCCTGGGACTTCAAGCGTTTCCGCGAGATCGCCGACAGCGTCGGCGCTTACCTGCTGGTCGACATGGCGCATTTCGCTGGGCTCGTCGCCGGCGGCGTGCATGCTTCCCCGGTGCCGTATGCGCACGTCACCACCACCACGACGCACAAGTCGCTGCGTGGTCCGCGCGGCGGCCTGATGCTGTGGAATGACGAGACGCTGACCAAGAAGCTCAACTCGGCGATCTTCCCGGGCCTGCAGGGCGGTCCTTTGATGCACGTGATTGCAGCCAAGGCGGTCGCCTTCGGCGAGGCGCTGCGTCCGGATTTCAAGGTCTACGCCAAGAACATCGTCGAGAACGCCAAGGCCTTGGCCGAGACGTTGAAGGGCCATGGTCTCGATATCGTCTCCGGCGGCACCGACAATCATCTGATGCTGGTCGATCTCCGGCCGAAGGGCCTGAAGGGCAACGTCTCGGAGAAGGCGCTGGTTCGCGCCGCCATCACCTGCAACAAGAACGGCATTCCGTTCGACCCGGAATCGCCCTTTGTGACCTCGGGCATTCGGCTCGGCACGCCGGCTGCGACCAGCCGCGGCTTCGGCGTGGCCGAATTCCAGCAGGTCGGCGGCATGATCGCCGAGGTCCTCAATGCGATCGCGCAATCCTCCGACGGCAAGGCGCCGCTGGTGGAGGCTGCGATCAAGGAACGGGTCAAGGCGCTCACCGACCGGTTCCCGATCTACCAGTAAGGCGCCGCATGATCCGGAAAAGTGGGTACCGGTTTTCCGAAGAGATCATGCGAAAATAAAGGTCACACGGATGCGCTGCCCGAACTGCAACAGTCTCGATACGCAGGTGAAGGACTCGCGTCCGACCGAGGACTCGTCCGTGATCCGCAGGCGGCGCGTGTGCGTCGCCTGCAATTTCCGCTTCACCACCTTCGAGCGCGTACAGCTGCGCGAGCTCACGGTGATCAAACGCAACGGCCGCCGCGTGCCGTTCGATCGCGACAAGCTGATGCGCTCGGTGCAGATCTCACTTCGCAAGCGGCAGGTCGAGCCGGAGCGCGTCGAGAAGATGGTCTCCACCATCGTGCGCGAGCTCGAGACCGGAGGCGAGGCCGAGATCTCCTCAGAGGTGATCGGCGAGACCGTGATGGAGCATCTGCGCACGCTCGACGACGTCGCCTATGTGCGCTTTGCCTCGGTCTACCGCAATTTCCGCGAGGCCAAGGATTTCGCCGACGTGCTCGGCGAGCTCTCCGGCGAGGAGGAAGCGCGGCTCGCCGCGATCCGCAAATGATCTTCCGCATCCTGGAAGACCAGTTCGCGCAGAAGGCCCGCGAGGCCAAGGATGCTGATCGCCGTTTCATGGAGCTGGCGCTTGCGCTCGGTCGGCGCGGGCAGGGCCGGACCTGGCCCAATCCGGCCGTGGGCGCCGTCATCGTCAAGGACGGCGTCATCGTCGGCCGCGGCTGGACGCAAGCAGGCGGACGTCCGCACGGTGAGCCCGAGGCGTTGCGGCGGGCGGGCGAAGCAGCGCGGGGTGCCACGCTCTACGTCACGCTGGAGCCGTGCTCTCATTTCGGCAAGTCGCCGCCTTGCGCCGATGCTGTGATCGCCGCCGGCATCAAGCGCGTGGTGGCGGCGATCGAGGACCCCAATCCGGAAGTTGCGGGCCAGGGCCATGCGCGCCTGCGCGCCGCCGGCATCAATGTGGACGTCGGTCTGTGCGCGGCGGAGGCCGCGTTCGACCATGCCGGCCATTTCCGCCGCATCCGGGACCAGCGTCCTCATGTGATCCTGAAGCTCGCGGTCTCGCCTGACGGCAAGATCGGTGCGGCCGGCGGCAAGCCGCTTGCGATCACGGGGGAGGCGGCACGCAACCGCGTGCATCTGCTCCGCGCGCAAAGCGATGCCATCCTGGTCGGCATCGGCACGGTGCTGGCGGATGATCCGCAGCTCAACTGCCGCCTGCCGGGCATGACGGCGCGCTCGCCGGTGCGCGTCGTGCTCGACCGGAGCCTGCGCATTCCCGCATCGAGCCAGCTGGTTCGGTCCGCGCGCGAGACGCCGCTTTGGGTGATCGCGTCCGAGCTTGCGGAAGCGGCCGCCGCGACGCGCCTTGGCGCGGCCGGTGCGCAAATCATGCGCATGCCTCCGGGGAGTGCATCCGGGCTCGATCTTTCGGCCGTGCTGCATGCGCTGGCGGACAAGGGCATCACACGGCTGATGGTCGAGGGCGGCAGCCGCGTTGCGGCATCGTTCGTCGCGGCCGATCTCGTCGACGAGGTCTGGCTGTTCCGCGGAGCGGAAGCGGTCGGCGAAGGCGGCGTCGATGCGCTCGATGCATTGCCCCTGTCGAAAATCACGCAGTCGCCGGCCTACAAGGTTCATGCTAGCGAGACCTGCGGCAAGGATAACCTCACCATCTACGAGCGCGCGTAATGTTCACCGGCATTGTCACCGATATCGGCGAGATCGTCAGCTTCACGCCAACGGCGCCGGGGCAGCTGCACCGGCTGCGGATCGCCTGCCGCTACGATCAGAGCACGATTGCGGACGGCGCCTCGATCGCCTGCAACGGTGTGTGCCTGACCGTGGTTGCCTCGGGCGTTGCGGATGGCAGGGACTCCAAGCAAAGGACCTGGTTCGACGTCGACACCGCGGCCGAGACGCTGGCGCTGACGACGGCCAAGCACTGGAAGGTCGGCACCAGGCTCAACCTCGAGCGCGCGCTGAAGATCGGCGATGAGCTCGGCGGCCATATCGTCGCCGGCCACGCCGATGGGATTGCAACCATCGTCAGCCGCGAGGACTTGCCGGATATGGCGCGTTTCGTGCTCTCGACGACGCGGGAGCTGGCCCGGTTCATCGCCACCAAGGGCTCGATCACGCTCGACGGCGTCTCGCTGACGATCAATACCGTTGCAGACGTGACCTTTTCGGTGCTGATCATTCCGCACACGCTTGATGTTACGACGATCGGCAGCTGGAAGGCGGGGGATGAGGTTAATATCGAGGTCGACCTGATGGCCCGCTACGCGGCGCGGCTGACGGAAATGACGGTCTCTTAGAACTTGGCTTACATGCTTCCGGCGACTACATAGCGCCGACCCCTTTCGAAACGGATTGAACGATGGCAGACGCGCGGCGCGCACCCCTGAAGGACCAAACCGACATTTCGGGCGCGCGCGCGCTGATTGTCGAGGCGCGGTTCTATGACGATCTCCAGGATGCGCTGCTGGACGGCGCGGTCGCGGAGCTGAAGGCGGCCGGCCTGACCCACGACGTCATCACGGTTCCCGGTGCGCTGGAGATCCCCGCGGCAGTCGCCATCGCGGTCGATGCCGCGGCGGCGAACGGCAGGCCCTATGATGCGGTGATCGCGCTCGGCTGCGTGATCCGCGGCGACACCATTCATTTCGAGATCGTCTCGCAGGAATCCTCGCGCGCGCTGATGGACCTCGCCGTGGCGCGAAAGCTGCCGCTCGGCAACGGCATCCTCACCGTCAACACCGAGGCGCAGGCCTGGGCGCGGGCGCGTGCCAGCGAGCTCAACAAGGGCGGCGATGCCGCGCGCGCCGCGCTTGCGATGCTGCGCATAAAACGCCGCCTGGCGCAGGCCTGAAGCCATGGCCGATAACACCAAGAAGCCGACAGGCGTTGTCGAGAAGAAGGCGAACCGGCGCGGTGCGGCACGGCTCGCAGCCGTGCAGGCGCTGTACCAGATGGACATCGCCGGTGCAGGCATCAACGACATCTTTGCCGAGTTCGAAAGCCATTGGCTCGGCAACGAGGTCGAGGGCGAGACGTATCTGCCGGCGGAAGCCGCCTTTTTCCGCGACGTCGTCTCCGGCGTCGTCCGCGACCAGAAGAAGCTCGATCCCCTGATCGACGAGGCGCTGTCGAAGGGCTGGCCCTTGAAGCGGATCGAGGCCATCCTGCGGGCGGTGCTGCGGGCAGGGGCCTATGAGCTCCAGCATCGCAAGGACGTGCCGGGCCGGGTGGTGGTCTCCGAATATGTCGACGTCGCCAACGCCTTCGTCGACCGTGAGGAGACTGGCATGGTCAACGCCGTGCTCGACCAGATCGGCCGCCAGTTTCGCGGCGACGAGTTCGGGCGGGGGTAGTTTCCCGCGAGGGCGGTGAAGTGATGCGAGACGACTGCCCCATTCTCCGTCGTCATCACCCGCGAAGGCGGGTGATCCAGTACGCTGCGGCCTATCGGGCTAACACGACTGTCTCTCGAATACTGGATCGCCCGGTCAAGCCGGGCGATGACAGCGGTGGATGGGGCTGACGCCGATGGAAACCACACAAAATCCCTCCGGCGAAGACTCCCTCATCGCGCGCTATTTCAAACCGCTGGCGACCGATCCCGGCGCGTTCGGGTTGGTCGACGACGCGGCGGTGCTGTCCTCGTCCGGCGAGGACATCGTCGTCACCACCGACGCGGTGGTGGAGGGCGTGCATTATCTTGCCGGCGATCCGCCTGACAACATAGCGCGCAAGGCGCTGCGGGTGAACCTGTCCGATCTCGCGGCGAAAGGAGCGACGCCGGCAGGCTTCGTGCTGACGCTGGCGCTGCGCAGCAAGGAGGATGCCTGGCTGCGTCCCTTTGCGGACGCGCTGGGCGAGGATGCGAAGACCTTCGCTTGTCCTCTGCTCGGTGGCGACACGGTGTCGACGCCGGGCCCGCAGATGATCTCGATCACCGCCTTCGGCCGTGTGCCTCAGGGGCGGATGATCGGCCGCACCGGCGCAAGGCCGGGCGACCGCGTCCTGGTCACGGGCACGATCGGCGATGCCGCGCTCGGCCTCGACGTGCTCAAAGGCGGGGCTGCCGCCAGCGCGCTGACCTCCGATCCCGCGGCACGGGATTTTCTGGTCTCGCGCTATCGGGTGCCGCAGCCACGCAACGTGCTGGCGCCGGCCCTGCGCGATCATGCCACCGCGGCGATGGACGTCTCCGACGGGCTCGCCGGCGATCTGACCAAGCTCTGCGCCGCCTCCGGGGTCTCGGCCTCGGTCGACGTGACGAGCCTGCCACTCTCTGCCGCGGCAGCCAGCCTTCGCGCCCGCAACGTCGCGTCTGTCGAGACGCTGCTTGCCGGGGGCGACGACTACGAGGTGCTCTGCACCGTTCCGCCGGCACAATGCGAGACGCTGATTGCCGCGGGGCAGTCCCTCGGCGTTGCCGTGACTGCAATCGGTACCATCACGGAGGGGCAGAAGCCGCTGCGCTTCCTGGACGGGCAGGGCCAGGATCTGCTTTTGACGCGGCTGTCCTACAGCCACTTCTAGGAATTGCTCCAAACCGGCATCTGAGTTCTCAGCGCTTGGTCCTAAATACCTGCCAAGATCGGCCTTTTCGGGCTGATCCGGCGTTGCACCCTCAATGTGATTTTGGCAAGCTCGCGGCCGACTGGAGCCGTCCCTTAAGGGCAAGGGGGCGGCTTTGTTCAAAATCAAGGCGCTTCACCGCACGACGGACAACAAAAGGCGCCGGGGGTACATCAAGGATCTGAGGCAAACATCACATGACAGCATTATGGTTGATAGTGCTCTGCGGAGCGCTTTCCGTCGCCTACGCGATTTGGGCGACGTCTTCGGTCTTGGGCGCGGATGCGGGGTCGCCGCGCATGCAGGAGATCGCAGGGGCGGTGCGCGAAGGCGCACAAGCCTATCTCCGGCGGCAATACACCACGATCGGTATCGTCGGCATCGTCATCTTCGTGCTGCTTGCCTATTTCCTCGGGCTCTATGTCGCGATCGGTTTCGCCATCGGCGCGATCCTGTCCGGCGCTGCGGGCTTCATCGGCATGAACGTCTCGGTCCGCGCCAATGTGCGCACCGCCCAGGCCGCGACGACGTCGCTGGCCGGCGGCCTGGAGCTCGCCTTCAAGGCGGGCGCCATCACCGGCCTTCTGGTGGCGGGTCTGGCGCTGCTCGGCGTGACGCTCTATTTCGGCTTCCTGGTCCATTCGCTGAAGCTCGCGCCGGATAGCCGCGTCGTCGTCGACGCCCTGGTGGCGCTCGGCTTCGGCGCCTCGCTGATCTCGATCTTCGCCCGTCTCGGCGGCGGCATCTTCACCAAGGGTGCGGACGTCGGCGGCGACCTTGTCGGCAAGGTCGAGGCCGGCATTCCCGAGGATGACCCGCGCAACCCTGCGACCATCGCCGACAACGTCGGCGACAACGTCGGCGACTGCGCCGGCATGGCCGCCGACCTGTTCGAGACCTATGCGGTGACCGCGGTCGCCACCATGGTCCTGGCGGCGATCTTCTTCGCCAAGACGCCGATCCTCGCCAACATGATGACACTGCCGCTCGCGATCGGCGGCATCTGCATCATCACCTCGATCATCGGCACCTTCTTCGTCAAGCTCGGGCCGAGCCAGTCGATCATGGGCGCGCTCTACAAGGGCCTGATCGCAACGGGCATCCTGTCGCTGATCGGCATCGCCCTGGTGATCTACTACCTGATCGGCTTCGGCAAGCTCGAGGGCGTCAACTACACCGGTCTGGCGCTGTTCGAGTGCGGCGTGGTCGGTCTCATCGTCACCGCCCTGATCATCTGGATCACCGAATACTACACCGGGACCGACTATCGTCCGGTGAAGTCGATCGCCCAGTCCTCGGTTACCGGCCACGGCACCAACGTGATCCAGGGCCTCGCCATCTCGATGGAAGCGACCGCGTTGCCTGCGATCGTCATCATCGCCGGCATCCTGGTCACCTACAGCCTCGCCGGGCTGTTCGGCATCGCGATCGCGACCGCCACCATGCTGGCGCTGGCCGGCATGATCGTCGCCCTCGACGCCTTCGGCCCCGTCACCGACAATGCCGGCGGCATTGCCGAAATGGCGGGACTGCCGAAGGAGGTGCGCAAGTCGACCGACGCGCTCGACGCGGTCGGCAACACCACCAAGGCGGTCACCAAAGGCTACGCGATCGGCTCCGCTGGTCTCGGCGCCCTGGTGCTGTTCGCGGCCTACAACGAGGACCTCAAGTTCTTCGTGGCCCGCTCCGCGCAGCATCCCTACTTCGCCGGCGTCAATCCGGACTTCTCACTGAACAATCCCTACGTCGTGGTGGGCTTGCTGTTCGGCGGTCTGTTGCCGTACCTGTTCGGCGCGATGGGCATGACCGCGGTCGGCCGCGCGGCCGGTGCGATCGTCGAGGAGGTCCGCCGCCAATTCCGCGAGAAGCCGGGCATCATGCAGGGCACCGACAAGCCCGACTACGGCAAGGCGGTCGACCTGCTCACGCGCGCGGCAATCAAGGAGATGATCATCCCCTCGCTGCTGCCGGTGCTGTCGCCGATCGTCGTCTACTTCCTGATCTATGCGATCGCGGGCGGCGGCGCGGCCGGCAAGTCGGCGGCGTTCTCGGCCGTCGGCGCCATGCTGCTCGGCGTGATCGTGACGGGCCTGTTCGTCGCGATCTCGATGACCTCGGGCGGCGGCGCCTGGGACAACGCCAAGAAGTACATCGAGGACGGTCATTTCGGCGGCAAGGGCTCTGATGCCCATAAGTCCGCGGTGACCGGCGACACCGTCGGCGATCCCTACAAGGACACGGCGGGACCTGCGGTGAACCCGATGATCAAGATCACCAACATCGTGGCCCTGCTGCTGCTGGCGATCCTGGCGCACTGAGCGGCGCTGACGCGACAAGAGAAAACCCCGCGGCGCAAGCCGCGGGGTTTTTGTTTTATTGATCCGACGCACTCACCACGTCATTGCGAGGAGCTCTTGCGACGAAGCAAATCCAGAATCGTTCCGCAGAGACAGTCTGGATTGCTTCGCTTCGCTCGCAATGACGGGGGAGGGACCTACTGGACGTCCATCTGCAGGCCTTCCTTCTGGATGATGCCGGCGAACTTCTTCGTCTCGGCGTCCACGAAGGCGGCGAACTGCTCGGGCGTGCCGTAGTCGGCGCGGGCACCCATGGCGGCGATCTGCTTCTTGACGTCCTCGCGCTCCAGCATCGCCTTGACCTGGAGATTGAGCGCGCCCAGCACCTCGGGTGAGGCGCCCTTCGGCAGGAAGACGGCGAACCAGGAGGACACGTCGAAATTCGCCAGCTCCGGCGCGCTCTCGCGCATGGTCGGCAGGTCTTTGGCGAGGTCGCTGCGCTCGGGCGTGGTGACGCAGAGACCGTTGAGCGTGCCGCTCTGCACCTGAGGCAGGGTCGGATAGAGATTGTCGAACAGGATCTGGATGTCGCCGGCAAGGGCGGCCTGGAGCGCGGGGCCGGCGCCGCGGAATGGGATGTGCGTCATCTTCAAGCCGGTGAGCTGGAGAAACCAGGCGCCGGTGAGGTGAGGGCTCTGGCCGACGCCGGAGGAGGCGTAGCTGAGCTTGTCCGGATTGGCCTTCAGATACGCGATCAGCTCGGGAATCGTTTTGATACCGGTCTTCGGATGCGCCGACACGATGTTCGGAATCCGGATCATGTTCGAGACCGGCTGAAGCTGGTCCGGCTTGTAGCTGAGGTTCTTGAAGATGCTGTAGGCGATCGCGTTCGGGCCGGGGTTGCCGACCAGGATGGTGTGACCATCCGGCTTGGCGCGCACGGCCTCGGCGGTGCCGATCGTGCCGCCGCCGCCGGAGCGGTTTTCCACCACAGTCGACTGACCCCAGGCGGTTTGCAGATGCGCGGCCAGGAGGCGGCCCATCACGTCCGTCGAGCCGCCGGCCGCGGCCGGCACGATGAGACGAACGTTTTCAGTGGGCTTCCAGTCGGCAAGGCTCGATCGCGGCAGAATCGCTGCGGCCGAAAGGCCGGCAGCACCGGCGAGCACACGACGGCGGGACAACAAAGGCTTATGCACGAATCCACTCCTGCTTCTTGCTTTGCGGGAACCGTAGGGAACGGCACGTGCGACCGCAAGTCGCGCGCGACGACAAGTGCCGCGCAGAGAGCGGCACGACGACGCAGGCGTAAGCTCATATACCTTGCGATGGAATTAAACGGCTTCAGGAGTCTCGTTCGACGCGCATTTTCGATCGAAGCGACAAGCCGCTTCGATGGAATCCTTCGACGGCCTCAGTTGAAGCTGAGCAGCTTGAACAGCGGGGTGAGGTAGCTCATCTCCTGACCCGACGTCGGCGTGGTGCGGCTGATGAAGTCGAAGATCTTGCCGTCCTGGAGACCGTAATTCGCAAGCCGGCGCACGCGCCGGGTCTTGTCGAAATAGACTGCGATGACACGCTGATCGACCACCTTCTGGTTCATGAAGGCGACCGGGCGCTCCGAGCGCTGCGAGATGTAGTAGAACACTTCACCGTCGAGGGTCGCGACCGTCGAAGGCGTGCCCATCACGATCAGCACCTGATCCTGGCTCGCGCCGATCGGAATCTGCTCGAGCGCGCCGGGCGGCAGGATGTAGCCTTTCTGGAACTGCTCGCCGGTGCAAGCTGCAAGGGCCGCGCCGATCACGGCGGTGGCCGCGAGCATGCGCAGGCCACGCCAGCAGGCATGAAGGCCGCGCCGGATATCCGCGCGCAGGCTGATCTGGTTCGTTGTCGTCATAGCGGAACTGATTCCGTCCCCTTGCGTCGCGCGAGGCGCTGAAGTACCGGGCTGGGCGTCTGAATGCAACTCGCGCGCGCCCGCTTGCGGAAACCACAATGCTTTGGCCGTTCAATCACTTCAGGAAACCCCGGCGAACCCCGCCCGGCACCATTGAGGCCATCTATGGCATGATCGTGACGCAGGCGCGAGAACCCCTGTTTTACCGGGACTTGGGTGTGCCCGATACGGTTAACGGGCGTTTCGACCTGTTGCTGCTGCATCTCTGGCTGCTGCTGCGCCGACTGCGCGCGGTTCAGGGCGCCGCGGATCTGTCGCAGGCGCTGTTCGACCGCTTCTGCGAGGACATGGACGACAATCTGCGCGAGATGGGGGTGGGCGACCAGACCGTGCCGAAGCGGATGCGGGCCTTCGGCGAGGCCTTCTACGGCCGCGTCCAGGCCTACGACCAGGCGATGGAAGCTGGCGGCGAGGCGCTGGCAGCGGCGATCTGCAAGAATATCTTGAATGGGACCGGCTTCGACCAGGCGGAGCGGCTCGCGGCCTATGCGAGGGCCAGCGAGGCCGATCTTGGTCGGACCGACGAGGCCGCGCTGCTGCGCGCGTCCTTCAAGTTTCCCCGGGCGCTGTCAGAGGATGTCACGCCATGAGCCGACCAGATACCGAGCGCGATCCCTGGCGGGCGCCCGTCATCGTTGCGCAAATCCCGGACGGGGGGCTGCATCGCGAGCTCGAGGCCTCAGTAGCCGAGCGGCAGGCGATGGCGGAGGTCGCGGGGTTGCGCGAGATCCTGTCCGCCCATGCCAGCTTCGATGTCGTGCCGAAAAGCGGGGGGCGGGTCCAGGTCACGGGCCTGGTTCGTGGCCGGATCGGCCAGACCTGCGTCGTCACGCTGGATCCGATCGAGAGCGAGATCGAGGAGGAGGTGGACCTGATGTTCGCCCCTGAGGCCGAGGCGCGCCGCCTGGCCGATCTGATCGAGGAGGGGCAGGACGACGAGGCGTCGCCCGAGGTTGCCGACCCGCCCGAGCCGATCACGGGCGGCATCATCGACCTCGGCCGGCTCGCCACCGACGTCCTGTTCCTGGCGATCGATCCCTATCCGCGCAAGGAGGGGGCGGTGTTCGAGGCGGAGGTCACCGCTCCCGACCCCGAAGACCATCCCTTCGCCGTGCTGAAGGCATTGCAGGACAAGAAGAAGGGCCAATGAGGGGCATTTTCGCTCGCGGCTGCCTTGCCAGGGGGCGCGAGCCATTTGCCCTGATGGTTTGAGACAGCTGTTTATCTGTCTGATTTCAATGTATTTCTCGCGAAATCCGCGGCCGGCGGCCGGATCGCCCCAAATGCAAAAGGCTGGGGGCAAGAGGTTGTTTCGGGGGTACAAAACGCTATTGTCGCGCCCCGGTCCGGGTGCGGCGTGGCGCTTGGCCGGCCGCCGTCCCGGTGGCGAACCCATTTTGCGGCCCCGCTGATCCCAAGACCGCACCAGACCAGGTTTCCAGGACTTACATGCCAAGCAAGGTTCGCATCGCGCTGGACGCCATGGGGGGCGATGTCGGCCCCGCCGTGGTCATTCCGGGCGCCGCCATCTCGCTTGGCCGGCATGGCGACACCGAGTTCCTGCTGGTCGGGGACCGCGCCAGGATCGAGCCCGAGCTCGACCAGCACCCGAAGCTGAAGGCCGCCTCCAAGATCGTCCATACCGACGTCGCCGTCAGCATGAAGGACAAGCCGAGCCAGGCGCTGCGGCGCGGCCGCAAGACCTCCTCGATGTGGCTCGCGATCGACGCGGTCAAGAAGGGCGAGGCGGACGTCGCGATCTCCGCCGGCAATACCGGGGCGCTGATGGCGATGGCGCGTTTCCACCTGCGCACCCTGCCGGGGATCGACCGGCCGGCGATCTCGGCGATCTGGCCGACCCGGCGCGGGGAGTCCGTCGTGCTCGACCTCGGCGCCACCCTCGGCGGCGATGCCCACCATCTGGTGTCGATGGCGGTGATGGGCGCGGCCAAGGCGAGCGTGCTGTTCAACAAGACCCGGCCCACGGTCGGGCTGCTCAATATCGGCGCCGAGGAGATCAAGGGGCACGAGGAGATCCGCGAGGCCAGCGAGATCCTCCGGGCGCGGAACCTGCCGGAGCTCGACTATATCGGCTTCGTCGAGGGCGACGGCATCGGCAAGGGGCTCGCCGACGTGATCGTCACCGAAGGCTTTAGCGGCAACATCGCGCTGAAGGCGGCCGAGGGAACCGCACGGCAGATGGCGGAATTGCTTCGTCACGAGATGCAGCGGAGCTGGATGTCCAAGCTCGGCTACCTCTTTGCGCGTAGCGCCTTCCAGGCCCTGCGCGATAAAATGGACCCCAACAAGTCCAATGGTGGCGTGCTGCTGGGACTGAACGGGGTGGTGGTCAAGAGCCACGGCGGAACCAACGCCGAAGGCTTTGCCTATGCGATCGATGTTGGCTATGAGATGGCTCACTACGATCTCCTGAACAAGATCAATCAGATGCTCAACCGCGAGGGTGGTGCACTCAAATTCGTGCAGCCCGCGCCGGAGGATGTTTCGTGACTCAGATTCGTTCGGTCGTGCTGGGCTGCGGCTCTTATCTGCCGGAGCAGGTGGTGACCAACGCCCAATTGGCGGCGCGCATCGATACCTCCGACGAGTGGATCGTGCAGCGCACCGGCATTCGCGAGCGGCACATCGCGGCCGAGGGCGAGTTCACCTCGCACCTCGCCATCAAGGCGGCACAGGCGGCGCTCCGCGATGCCGGCGTTGACGCGCAATCGATCGAGCTGATCGTGCTGGCGACCTCGACGCCCGACAACACCTTCCCCGCGACCGCCGTCGCCGTGCAGCACGGCCTCGGCATCAATCATGGCGCGGCCTTCGATCTGCAGGCAGTGTGCTCGGGCTTCGTGTTCGCGCTCGCCACCGCCGACAATTTCCTGCGCACCGGGGCCTACAAGCGCGCGCTGGTGATCGGCGCGGAGACCTTCTCGCGCATCCTCGACTGGAACGATCGCGGCACCTGCGTGCTGTTCGGCGACGGCGCCGGCGCCGTGGTGCTGGAGGCGCAGGAGCAGCCCGGCAATGCCGCGACCGACCGCGGCATCGTGACCACGCATCTGCGCTCCGACGGCCGCCACAAGGCAAAGCTGTTCGTCGACGGCGGGCCGTCCTCGACCCAGACCGTCGGCCATCTGCGCATGGAGGGCCGCGAGGTCTTCAAGCACGCGGTCGGTATGATCACCGACGTGATCGTCGATGCTTTCAAGGCAACCGGGCTCGATGCCGACGGCATCGACTGGTTCGTGCCGCACCAGGCCAACAAGCGAATCATCGACGCTTCCGCGCACAAGCTGCACATCGCGCCGGAGAAGGTGGTGCTGACGGTGGACCGTCACGGCAACACCTCGGCGGCCTCGATCCCGCTGGCGCTCTCGGTGGCGCGCAAGGACGGCCGCATCAAGAAGGGCGACATGGTCCTGCTGGAGGCCATGGGTGGCGGCTTCACCTGGGGCTCCGCGCTGGTGCGCTGGTAAGCCACACCGATAAAATTTTGCCGGAATCCGCGCCGATTATCGCGACGTGTGCATTGATGTGCGGTGTTGACCGCCGTATCGTAAGCTCATAATTTCAGACAAGAATTGTTCGCCGTGAGGTGGGGCAGGGCGATGAGCGAGACCAGCAAAACCGTAACGCGTGTCGATCTGTGCGAAGCCGTCTACCAGAAGGTGGGCCTATCGCGCACGGAATCGTCTGCCTTCGTGGAACTCGTGCTGAAGGAGATCACCGACTGCCTGGAGAAGGGCGAGACGGTGAAATTGTCCTCGTTCGGCTCCTTCATGGTGCGCAAGAAGGGCCAGCGCATCGGCCGCAACCCGAAGACCGGCACCGAGGTGCCGATCTCGCCGCGCCGCGTCATGGTGTTCAAGCCGTCGGCGATCCTGAAGCAGCGGATCAACGCCCAGCACCGTACCAACGGTGACGCCACCCAGGCTCAAGAAGAGGCGTAACCGCCTTTCGGAAAGGACTGGCCTTTGGACAAGGCGCCGGATGCGTTCCGAACCATCAGCGAAGTAGCGCAGGAACTCGACATTCCGCAGCACGTGCTGCGGTTCTGGGAGACCCGCTTCTCCCAGATCAAGCCGATGAAGCGCAGCGGCGGCCGCCGCTATTATCGCCCCGACGACGTCGACCTGCTCAAAGGCATCCGCCGGCTGCTCTACGGCGAAGGCTATACCATCCGCGGGGTGCAGCGGATCCTGAAAGAGCACGGCGTCAAATCGGTGCAGGGCCTCGCCGACAGCGCGGCCGCGGTCTCCTTTGGCGCCATCGAGGACGCGATCGGCGCGAGCCTGATGGAGCCCGAGGACGAGGCCCCCATCAAGGGCATCACCGACACCGACGATGACGACTATCAGGGCGATGAAGAGGAAGGCATCGACTTCCGCTTCACCGAGGTCGACGACGAGGAGATCCTCACCACCTTCCGCAAAGGCGGCGCCGCCGTGCCCGCCGGCCCCAGCGCGCTCGACCGCGAGCGGCTGGAGCGGGTCCTCGGCGATCTCGTCGCCTGTCGCGAGATGCTGGATCAGGCCCTGAAGGAGGGCTAGGGCGGTCCCCGGCTTTGCGGGGCAGTTCCGGCCCCGCTTGGGCGGATACACCAAAATGCTGCGGCCTCGCCTTGCGCAAAGCGGCGATCCTAGCTAATGGAACGGCATTCGGAGCGTGGCGCAGCCCGGTTAGCGCACTAGTCTGGGAGACTAGGGGTCGGAGGTTCAAATCCTCTCGCTCCGACCATTTTTTCAACCTCTGTCGGGTGACCGTCGGCGTGGAGCGTGCTCCGGCCGCGACGATGCCTGTGGCCAGAAGCGGGGCCTGCGGTGGGCGGTACATCGAAACGACGAAAACAACCCCATGCACAGTAGCGATGTCATTGAGTCATATTGTTTTTCCGAATCGCCGCGTCGGACAGTGGTAGGAGCTGATCGTCCAGAGGACAATCACGGTCGAGCGGTCGGCTAGAGCCTCAACTCTTCACCATCCTCCTCGCAACTCCGAAACTGTTCGGGTCCGATAAGAGTTTCGATTCGCGGCATCAGGACGCTTCCATTCAGGCGAGGGCAACATGTTTCAGTTATCGTGGAGCGAGATCTTCGTCCCGACGCATTCCATCATGGAAATGATCGTGCGGGGCACCATCATGTATCTCGGCATCTTCACCCTGATGCGGTTCATTTTGAAGCGACAAACCGGCGGACTCAGCATTCCCGATTTGCTTCTCGTCGTCCTGTTGGCGGACGCGGCGCAGAATGGCATGGCGGGCGAATACCACTCGATCACAGAAGGTATCGTGCTCGTTGCCACCATCATTTTCTGGAATCTAGCCATCGACTGGGTCGGGTATCACGTGCCTTTCGTGGAGCGGCTTGCTCGGCCGGCGCCGCTCCTGCTCATCAAAAACGGGCAGGTCCTTCGCCGCCACATGCGGCAGGAGCTGGTGACGATGGATGAGTTGATGAGCAAGCTTCGCGAGGAGGGGATAGCGAGTCCCTCGGACGTCGTAGAGGCATATATCGAGGGCGACGGAAATATCAGCGTGAAGAAGAAGGAAGCCTGACGACCTTCGTCTGCCCGCCGACATGATCGGCGTTGCGGGACTACTTGTTATTCTGCGAGGCTTCCGCCGGCTTCCCCAAAAGGCACAAGCGCTGATACCTCAAATACCCCATCGCCATCCCGTTGAAGGCGGTGAGTACTCGAGGTCATATCCACAAACGCGTCGGGTTTTCAATGTCACGGCCGTTCAAAAGCCGCCCGCTACAACACCTCGGCACGAACCTGAGCTACGCCGCGATTCGTAATCCCCAAGCTGCGCGCGGCAGCGAGCGAGAGATCGAGGACGCGGCCACGAATGAACGGGCCTCTGTCGTTGATGGTGACGATGACGCTGCTTCCTCCATGGGTCACGCGGACCTTGGTGCCGAACGGCAGGCTGCGATGCGCCGCCGTGAGGTGATTCCGATTGAATGTCGAACCGCTCGCTGTCTTGCCTTTGGAATATGAATAATAGGAGGCCTTTCCCGAAAAGACTCGATTGAAAGATCGCATGCCCGAGCGATCAGCCGATGGCTCTTGTGCGGTTGGAGGTGGCGCCTCAATCTGATCCTTCTTCGGCTGTTCGGGTCCAGCAGGCGCCGGCTCTGCCTGAGCCTTCGGAATGATGGACCACCGGTCATGGAAATCCTGTGCTGCAGCGCCGTTCGCGTTCAATCCGATCCAAGCAGGGACTGTCGCAATCGCCGCCATTCTGACGAGAAGATGCATTGTCGACCTCGTGAACGATTGAAGATCAAGCCGACAATGCAAGCTCAGAGGTCGCGTTCCTCAAGACGCGCAAAACGGTGATGACATACCGACATCGCGGAGCAAGAGCGTGCCTGACTGAGATTGACCACGCTCCGGTTCTGCCCGGCCTCAAATAATAATGATTTAATTTGTCAAAATTAAATATGCATAAATATTTAAATTGGCGAGGCGAGTTACCGCGCGACGACTGACGCGGTCGCGTCCCGGCGGAGGATGAGTCGCGCAAATACGATCAGCTTTGGACGCGGGCAGTGCGATCGTCATCAGGCCAGATGCGAAGCTCAAGAAGCATCGTGCGGAGCTAGATCGCAAGTGCCCTGGCTTGTCGCCCACCCAGCTCAAATACCCCACCACCATCCTTGTCGTCTCGTCCACCAGCACCTTCACCATTTTCTCCGACAGCATCTCGGCTGCGTTCAGCGCCGTGTTGTGCGCGATGGCTTCGATCGTGCTCACGCACATGAACGCTGCGAGCGCGGGGTCGAGCTTGCGCATCTCCTTCCGGTGACGTTCGAGATAGGCGCGCACGAGGGCGTGGATTTCGTGGCTGTAGGCCTCGACCTCGGCGAGGTGGCCGGAGCGGGGGATCTGCTCGGCGAGGACGCGGTGCAGATTCGGGTCGATGGAATGGGCCTCGATCGCGATCTTGACGGCCGGCGCGGTTGTCAAACTTCCCTTAACGGCTGCTGCTGCGTACCCGTCCCGCAAGCGACCTGCGGCACCGTTCCGGCGGCGCGCACTACAAGATGCTCGAGGGGGCCGGTGCTTTCCGGCGCCCTCTTTCCATCCACCGGACTCTCATGTGAAGGTTTCTCTACTCGCTTTGACCAGGATCTGTAGTAGGCAACCGCCGTCATGATCGCGATTCCCGCAGCTCCGACGAGCAGTTGAGCGAGGATGCCGTTCCCTGCCAACTGCAGGATGAAGTACCCGATGAAGGCCAGGAGAATGCCCACACAGAACACTTCGAGGGACTGCTGGCCGCACTTTACCAGGGGTCGCAAGATGGTGGCTTGTAGCCCGCGCGCATCGATCGGTATGAACCGGGCACCAAGGATAATCAGTACCATCAAATGAAGATAGCGGTAGGGCGCCAGATTGGTCTTGTCGTTGGGATTGAAAAGCTCGAACAAGGCAGGCGCAAACAAGGCCCGGAGCTGAGGCTGGTGAGCAGCTAACGTCATGATCGCCGCAAAAATCAAATAGGCAACCGCAACAACCAGCACGAACCTGGACCGCAGCAAGAAATGCAGACGCCCCGCACCGGTCAACGCGAGCCATGCGCCCGTAACAAACAGAAGCTGCCACGCCAGCGGATTGAAGTACCAGCTTCCCGACGGATAGGAAGGCAGGTTCCAATGGAATTGCCGCGCAGCCAGATATAACAGCACCGACCCGATCATGGCGGCGTCGGGAAATCTCAACATCAACCAGAGGATCGGAGGAAACAGGCCCATCAAGACGACGTACAGCGGCAGCACGTCCAAATTCAGAGGCTTGTATCGCAGCAAAAGCCCCTGCGTCATCATCTCGATCGGCGCGCTGGTGACCGGTCCGGCGTTGAACAGATCGATCAGATCAGGCGCGTTGAACCTCTCCGACAGGAAATGGATGAAAGCCAGGTAGATCATGAATAGCACGATATGGGCGGTGTAGATTTGCCATACGCGCCTGAAGAGCCTGCTCGTTCCGAACACAAAGCCTCGCTCCATTTTTCGGGTATAAACGAGCGCCGAGGTGTAGCCGGAGATGAACACGAACAGGTCGGCCCCGTCGCTGAATCCATAATTTCGGAACGAACACCACACCAGCACTGTGCCGGGCACATGGCCGAGAAACATCGCCCAGTTGGCGAGGCCGCGAAACAGGTCGAGACGCAAATCACGTTGCGGTGGTGGCAGCGCAAGCGCGAGCTTCATTCTGCTTTCCGTCGTGTCACGATTCACGATCGATGTCCGCGCCCCGGCACTCCGCCGGGATCGCTCACGCTAGATGGCAGGCAATACAACACCCATACGACAATGTTGGCGCGCTGAGGCCGGCGGGATATTGACCTGAGTCAAGCGGCCCGCCGAGAGCCCCGGTACTATGCATGGTAACTTGGTCCCGAACAAACGCGGTGCGCTTTGTGTCATCGGGCCTGGCGAAGTGGGCGCTTCCTCGATCCGTCGTGTTCGGACATTACGGTGACAGTGCTGGACTGCATTCTGGCGCGCCTCTCAGGGCGCAGGACGCTGCCTCATCCAAATGGGCGCGCTGTCGCCGATTTCCGTAATCTCAGGCTCCGCTACCTCAAATACCCCACCACCATCCGCGTCGTCTCGTCCACCAGCACCTTCACCATCTTCTCCGACAGCATCTCTCCGTTCAGCACGGTGTTGTGCGCGATGGCTTCGATCGCGCTCACGCACATGAATGCTGCGAGCGCGGGATCGATCTTGCGCATCTCCTTGCGGTGGCGTTCGAGATAGGTGCGCACGAGGGCGTGGATTTCGTGGCTGTAGGCTTCGACTTCCGCGAGGTGACCGGAGCGGGGGATCTGCTCGGCGAGGACGCGATGCAGGTTCGGGTCGATGTGATGGGCCTCGATCGCGACGGTGACGAGGCGGTGCACGGCCATCTCGATCGGCAGGTCGGCGACCTCCGCGAAGGCGGCGCGGACGACATTCATGATCGCATCATTGTGGCGATCGATCACGGCGGCGACGAGGGCCTCCTTGCTGGGAAAATATTGGTAGAGCGAGCCGACGCTGACGCCGGCGATCTCGGCGATGCGGTTGGTACTGGCCTTCTCGAAGCCTTCCTTGACCAGAATGCGAGCAGTTGCCTCGACCAGCGCGTCGACGGTGGCACGGGATCGCTCCTGCGAGGCATTTTTCCGGGGTGTTGTGGACGGTTTGCGGGCCACGGACTTGTGATCTGAATGCGAGTAGGAAAAGCGAGTGAATGCTCGCATTATATCGACCAATGGCGGCGGGTCGGCAACCCTCTTCGTCGCCGGGTCGAAACAGCCGGATGGGGATGTGGCGATGAGCGTTGCGAGACTTGTATCGGCCTTCCAATTCTGTCCGGGCGGCTGCGTATTCGGCGCGCGGGCGCCGCGCGATCCAGCACCAAGCCTGCAAAGCCGGGCCCTCAACCTGCTGCTGCGGCAGCTTCCCTACAAGCAGCAGCTTGCATCCGCCGAGGCGGTGCTGGCGCGTGTGCAGAAGCTGGCGCTGGCGCCGGCCTCTCACGAGCCGGTCGGGGTCGGCAACGTCGAGGTGACGCTGACCAAGATGGGCGGCTGGCCGGTCTACTACACCGAGCCGGCGTCAGGCCACGAGGGCTGCAACTACGTCATGTTCCTGCATGGCGGCGGCTACATCAACGAGATCGCGCCGGCGCATTGGCGCTTCATCGGTGAGATGACGCGCAAGGCGCGAATCTGCTGCGTCGTGCCGATCTACCCGCTGGCGCCGCGGGCGACCGCCAAGGACGTCGTGCCGGCGACGGCCGAGCTGCTGCGCATGCTGCTGGAAGACGCTGGCGATGCAAAAGTGACGGTCGTCGGCAATTCGGCCGGCGCTGGGCTTGCGCTCGCCGCCTGCCAATGGCTGCGCGATCGCGGTCATCGGCAGCCGAGCCGGTTGCTGCTGATCTCGCCCGCGGCCGATGCCTCGGTCGGCCGTCCGGAGCAGGTTGCGATCGCGGCGCGCGATCCGATCCAGGATATTCCGGGCATCGTCGAGGCCGCGCGGCTCTATGCCGGCGAGCTCGAAGTCGGCCATCCCTTCGTCAGCCCGCTCAACGGCAGTTTCCGCGGGCTCGCGCCGATGACGATTTTTTCGGGCACGCGCGATCTTCTGTATCCAGACAGCGTCGACCTTGCCGCAAGAGCGAGGGCGGTGGGCGTGCCGATCGAGCTGCATCTATTGCGCGAGCAACCGCACAACTTCGCGCTGATGCCGACGCCGGAAGGACGGCGGGCACGCGCGATCATCTTGCGTGAAGTGGCTTAGAGGGAGGGCGTGATCATTGTCACAGAGCGCCTGCCGTGATCGGTCTGGCGCTGGCAGTGTCCGCACGCAGGGATAAGCGGCCCCCGGGCGTTTCCTCTTGGATCGATCGTTCTGGTATCCGTGGTCTCGGTACCAGTGGTTTTGCGGGGCCTTAGGCGTGGCCCTTGATCTCGTAATGACCCGGCACGCATTTGTAGCGCTCGAGGCGCCAGTTCGCGTGATAGATCGGATGCTCACCCATCCACTTCGCGAGAGGCGCTTGTGCGCCGATCGCGCACTGCATTAGCGAAATCTCGGGTGTCATGTTGCTGTCTGTCACGATTTCCTCGACACAACTGCCTGAGCTGGCTGCGCCAAGCCGGCAAAGCACGGCAACGACGGTCACGAACATTCCTATCACCTCGTTGGTTGTTTCTGACCACGAAGAGGATGCAAGCGGAGTGCCAGAGCCTGTGACACGCAAACAACACGCTGGCCTGGCCGACTCAATCCAGCGTCCACCCCCATTTGGCGATTCGGATTGTAGAAAAATTGCCATTAACCCGAAGCCGGACAAATACGGGGAATCCGCTGGAAAATACTCAGGAATGATCGATTATCCGGGCCGTGTCGCCTATGAGCCACTTCACAAGGCCCGCGCGCAACATCGCGCGTAGTCCGCCCGCCGAAATTACCGAAGGCGAAGAGGGCAGCGCACGGCTTTTACCCGCGGATGTCGCGCTGCTACAGTTTTGCGCGCGCCGCGGTCAGCGGCGCCGTGACCAAGAAACACACCGACAAGGGGAGGGACCGAAGTCCCATGAAGGATTTTGCTGGAAAGATCGCAGTCATCACCGGCGGCGGCACGGGCATGGGGCGCGAGCTCGCGCGGCAGCTCGTGGCCGAGGGCTGCAACGTCGCCATGTGCGACGTCTCGGAGGCCGCGATGGCCGAGACCAAGCGGCTGTGCGAGGCCGAGAAGCTGCCGCAGGGGCTGCGCGTCACGACGCACGTCGCCGACGTCGCGATCGAGGACCATCTGAAGCGTTTTCGCGACGAGCTCGCCGAGCAGCAGCAGACCGACAGGATCCATCTGTTGTTCAACAATGCCGGCATTGGCGGCGGCGGCAGCCTGTTCACCAACACCCGCGAGCAATGGGAGCGCACCTTCAACATCTGCTGGGGCGGCGTCTATCTCGGCGTGCGCACCTTCCTGCCGATGCTGGTGGCCGCGGACGAAGCCCACATCGTCAACACCGCCAGCGTCAACGGCTTCTGGGCCTCGATCGGCATGAACCAGGCGCACACCGCCTACAGTGCGGCCAAATTCGCAGTGAAGGGATTCACCGAAGCGCTGATCAACGATTTGCGCCTGCATGCGCCGCACGTCAAATGCTCGGTGGTGATGCCCGGCCATATCGGCACCTCGATCGTCTCCAACTCGCGCAAGGTGCAGAGCGCCGACGGCTCGGAGCGGCTCAATGCCGATGAGGTCGCGCTGACCCGCAAGCGCATGGTCGCGGCCGGCGTGCCGGATGCCGACGGGATGTCGGACGAGGACATCCAGGCGGCGTTCGCCGAGCGCGCCCGCAGCTTCCTGGAGGATGCGCCGACGACGGCGGCAGAAGCCGCCAAGATCATCCTCGACGGGGTCAAGGCGGAGCGGTGGCGCATTCTGGTCGGCGAGGACGCCAAGCTTCTCGACGAGCGCGTGCGCGCCGCGCCGGAGCAGGCCTATGACCGTGCCTTCTTCGAAAGTATTACGCAGGAGGTCGGCTGGCGGCTTGGTTGAGGCCGCTGCCGGGGCGCCCACCCATCGCACCCGAGGAGGCACGTCAGCGCCGTCTCGAAGGAGAGGCGTGCGCGCACGCCGCCGCTAGGGGTCATATTCTTTAGCGCGCCCAGCAAGGCGCGCCGATATGGCTATGATGGTCGTCATGGCAAGAGATACTTGGACAATTCTAAGTGCCAGCTCCCGCCAATGTTCGTCGCGCACCATGATCTGTTGCAATGTCACGCATCCGTCATGACGTTGTTCAAGCGATGTTGATCTCACATGCCTGTAATGACGCGCGCGCCGGCTTGGTCGGCGACTTGAAATGGTTTAGTCAATCGGGGTAACGCGACGATTAGAGCGTAGCTCCCAATGATGCCCGCATGCCTCTCCGACGACTGGACCTTTTGCCCGGAGCGAGAGGACATTTCAGCTGAGTTCACGCGGCTGCTCGCGGCGGCCCAGGAGGGCGGCGCCACGATCGCGGAATGCCTGATGATCGCGCGGCAGCTGAAGCGCGGCGACGACCGCTCCTGGCACCGCGAGTGGAAGAAGCTGGCGCAGACCAATCGGCAGCGCGCGGAGACCGCGTTCGCGGAGGGCCACCGCGCCAGTGCGCAGCGCAATTGGCTGCGCGCCATGAACTATTATGGTGCCGCAGCGATGCCGCTCGATCCCGCCGACGAGCGCCGCTGGGTCGCCGTGCTGGCCATGCAGGAATGCGCGCGCCGCTATCTCGCCGCGCGCAGCCCGGCCGGCGAGGTGGTGACGATACCCTGGCTCGACGGGCACTCGCTGCAGGGATACTTCCTGCCCGCGCCATCGGGGAAGGAGCCGGCGCCGACCGTGATCTGCATCGGCGAGCCCGGCCACCGCAAGGAAGAATTTCTGTTCAAGCTCGTGCCGCACGCGCGCGAGCGTGGCTTCTCGATGCTGGCGCTCGACCTGTTCGGCGACCAGCGCGACGATTTTCTCGAGGCGCTATTGCGGCGCCAGGATCTCGAGAGCGCGATCCCCGGCGTCATGGATTATCTGGAGATGCGGCAGGACGTCGATTTCGCGCGGGTCGGGATCATCGCCGATGGCTGGGGCTCGTCCTTCGTGGCGCGCGCGGTGCTGCAGGAGCCGCGGCTTGCCGCCGCCGTCTGCGACGGCGGCCTGTGGGATCTGCACGAGCGGGCCTTTTTCGCCAGCCGATTCGCGATGAGCGACGTCAGCATCGTCCCTGTGCCGCATGCGCCGCTGATGGCCTCCAGCGCCGACTGCCCGGTGCTGATCACGCTCGGGGAGGACGGCTGGCTCAAGGCCGACCGGGCGCGTCAGCTCGTCCGGAATTCCCGGCTCGGCAGCTCGGATGTCACGCTGAAAGTGTTCACCGCGGCGGAGACCGGCGCCGCGCAGGCCCATGCCGACAATCCGAGCCTTGCCAACGAATATATATTCGACTGGCTGGAATCGCGGCTCCGTGGCGCGGGGCGGATCTAGCGGCGAGCCGTCAGAGGTCCAGGCTGAGGCGGACGCAGGCCTTTTCCAGCCGGGTCTTCAGCGTCGCGAGCTTGGTGGTGAATTCGGCGAGCTCGGCCTCGTCGAACTCCTGGAAGACGAATTCCTTGATGGTCTTGTACTGCTCGTTGAGGCTCGCCAGGTGCTTCTGCGTTTTCTCGGTCAGGGATAGCCGGACCACGCGCGCGTCGGTCGGCGAGGGGCGGCGGCGCAAAAGGCCCTTCTTCTCCAGCAGCTTGGACTGGGTGGTGACGAAGGACGGATCGACGTGGAGGAGCTTGGACACGACGTTGACCGGAATGCCGTCGTCCTTGTCGAGGTCCGAGATGGCCATCAGGATCAGCCATTGCGGTCCGCTGATGCCGAGCGTCCTCGCCCAGAACTGACGCAGCTCCTCGAGATACATGTTGATCGACGATATCTCCCAGGTGAATCGCCTGATGATATCCAGGTTGCCGATGGTGCGCAGGCGCGCGCCTTCCTTCCTCGTCGCGGACACAGCGTCACTCCCGCAAGCTGATTCTCTTTCCGGCTCATTTTCGGCGGGCATAGTCCACGCAACTCTGCTCTGACGCAAGTGCAGAGCAGGGTAATGGTGTCACGAAAACTACAAATATGACCCGATCAGGCTTTTTGGCTCAACACCGGTGTTGCGTTGCGGCCACAGGGTTAGTGAAACCACAAAGCTGATCTAATAAACTATTTTGATTAACGGAACGGCGCGGGCATATTGATCCCGACGGTGGGGGGTTCTCGATCGTCCCGTTGCAGGTGGTTCGCTCACGTCCCTCGCGAATGCAGGTACGTCCGAAAACGCGAAGCGGCCGAGCGGATTTGATGAAGAGACGGGGATCTGGGGGGCCTCACGGTCCGGTCTCCGTGAAATGAGCAACTTGGAGGTTTTAAATGAAAGTGGTGAAGAGCCTTTTGCTCGGCACTGCGGCGGGACTGATCGCCGTTGGTGGAGCTCAGGCGGCTGATCTTCCGGTCAAGGCCAAGGCAGTCGAATACGTGAAGATCTGCTCGCTCTACGGCGCGGGTTTCTACTACATGCCGGGCACCGATACCTGCATCAAGTTTGGTGGTTACATCCGCGCTGACATGCTTCTCGGCGGCGGCGGCGACTATGGCTTCAGGAACAGCTCGAGCAGTGTGAACGGCGGGTCCAACAACCGTCTGACCAACTACTACTACAGCCGCGCTCGTCTGGACTTCAACATCGATACCCGCACGGCGACCGAATACGGCGTTGTTCGCACCTACGCCGACCTGGTCGTCAGCTACGACTCCACGAACGTCACCGGCAGCAACCCGTCGGCGTTCTCGACCAGTTCGGCCTCGCTCGGTCTCTACCATGCGTTCATCCAGTTCGCGGGCTTCACTTTCGGCCGCACGGTCTCGATCTTCGACGCTCCCTGGCAGAGCTATCCGGCCGGCGGCCCCGATACCCTTCCGGGCGGCTCCAACCACGTCAACGGCGTGAACCAGGTTGCCTACACGGCTGACTTCGGCCAGGGCATCACTGCTTCGTTCGCGCTGCAGGACGAGACCTCGGCGAACAATGGTCAATCGAACCTCTGGAACGTGTCGTCGGGTACGGCGGCGCAGTTCGTGACCGGCGTCTATGGCGCCAGCGCCTGGGGCGGCACGCGCATGCCCGAGGTGATCGGTCAGGTTCGTGTCGACCAGGCCTGGGGTCTGGCGCAGATCTCGGTCGCGGCCCATGAGCTGCATTCAGCCTATTACGGCGCGACTGAAGTCACCGGTCATCCCTCCGACAAGTGGGGCTGGGCCGTGCAGGGCGCCTTGTCGATCAAGAACATCCCGACCGGCGCGGGTGACGTCATCAACCTGCAGGCCGTCTACACCGACGGTGCGACCCGCTACAACTTCCAGAGCCTGTTCCCGCAGAGCTTCTTCATGTTCAGCGGCAGCGGCAACGGCGCGTATCAGAGCACCGGGTTCGCCGGTCTCGCCGACGGCGTGTTCGGAACCGGTACCGGCATCGATACCGTCAAGACCTGGGGCTTCCGTGGCGGCTATACCCACAACTGGAGCCCGAACTGGGCCAGCGCCATCTACGGTGGCTACGCCCAGCTGAAGTACGGCAACACGGGCAAGGCCCTGATCTGCACCAACTTCGCCGCAATCGGGTTGGCCGGTTCGACCTGTAATCCGGACTTCAACTTCGCGGTGGTCGGTGTGAACACCGTGTGGACCCCGGTCAAGGGCCTGGCGTTCACTGCCGACTTGAGCTGGTCGCGTCTGGACCAGAAGTACTCCGGCTTCATCGCGAGCCCGGGCATTGCCAGCGCTGCGAAGCCGGCGGCCGTGTACGAGCTGAAGGACCAAGACTCGGTGAGCATGCTGCTGCGCGCTCAGCGCAACTTCTGATCATCGATCGCGCAAATCGATCGGAGACCCCCGGCGGGAAACTGCCGGGGTTTTTCATGGCAAGAGTTTCGGAAAATCGAATGCCGTTGCGGAACACGAAGGCGAGCCATGCGATTCCGTCGCGTCAAACTTATTTACTTACTTGAGCTACTAAGCTATATCACTGCCAGCCAGATACGAAAGTTGCGGCTCTTAGCTTCATGCTAAGCCTCCAGAAACCTCCGGCGATGCCCCGCCGGAGGTTTTTTGTTGTCCAGATGCCCGCAACGTCAGCCGCGTATCACGCGGGTGCGCGCCGCCGGCCGATAGGCGAGGCGGCTGTGGCCGGCGCAATAGGGCTGGCCGTCCGGCGCCGTGTTGCCGCAGAAGCAGAAATCGGCTGCGCCCGGCGTCGAGATCGGCCAGCGGCAGCGATTCTCCGACAGCTCCAGCAACGAGCAGCGGTTGGCCTCGTCGATTGGGCCGGCAAACACCGGCGCATCGGTCTCGCCATAGATCGAGGCGAGCATCTCGCATTGCAGCCGCGGCACGGCCTTGCGCATCCGCGCCGGCGCCAGGCCTTTGTCCTGGACCTTTCGGTCGTCGACCGTCCGGCCGCGCGTCAGATTGAGCCGCGACAATTTGCCGATCACCGCGTTGCGGCTGACGCCGATGTCGGCGGCGATCTCGCGACAGGAGAGGCCGGCCTCGAAGTGCTGCTTCAGGAGTTCGATTCGTTCGTCGGTCCAGGTCGGTGAGAGAACAGGCATTTGTCGGCGATCCCAGGTTGCAGATGTCGGCCATCCGCGGTCTCGAGATCCGCCCGCCTCACGTACCGGGTGCGCTCACGTCCTGCCATTGTCGCGGATCGACAGAAGACCGTCCTTGATGGCGAGACGGATGCCTTCCTCGATCAATGTCCGTGCGACGCCGGGAACGCTGGTGCCGTGGGTGCCCTGTCTCACCAGCTTCTCCAGATACGCGATGGTCGAGAGCGCCAAGGTTACGGGAATGCGGTCAGTCTCGGCTTTTTCGGTGGCCATGGCCCGAACGCTAGCCTCTTACTCGGGTACATAAAAGTAACGATTAAGACTCTATTTAGGTTCGGGGGTGGAAGTCAAATCAGCGCTGGGGCGGAAGCTCACGTGATTGGAATCGCTTGAGAATCGGACACATCACGACGCGCCGCCGGGAAGACCGGGCGGCGGCGTGATGTCGGCAGGTCAGGAAAGGGCGCGGCGGCTCAGCCGTGCACGATCGCCTTTTCGATCATGCAATGGATGCCTTTGGCGCCGTTGACGGTCTGGGTCACCCGGAGATCGGCGGCGAGGCTGCACAGCGTGTAGGCATCCTCGCGCGACAGATTTCGCGTTTCGCCGAGCAGCGCGATCATGTCGCGGAGCGCGCGCACCACGCATTGGTCGAGATCGGGGTCCATCGCCATGGTCATGTAATGCGTCGGCGTCTCGGCGCGGGGGTAGTCTAGCTTCAGGTCCTTGCGCAGCGTCAGGCGGAAGCGGCCCTGCAGCGCGGTCTCGATCGCGGTGACGCAGACCTCGCCGTCGCCCTGCACGCCATGGCCGTCGCCGCAGGAAAACATCGCCCCCGGCACGAACACCGGCAGATACAGCGTCGCACCGGCTCCTAGCTCCTTGTTGTCGAGATTGCCGCCCATCGCGCGCGGGATCAGCGAGGAGATGCGGCCCCAGGCTGGCGGCGGCGATACGCCCATCACGCCGAAGAACGGCTTCAGCGGCAGGTCGAGGCCCCACGGCATGCGGCCGACCATCGTGGTACGGTCGAGCGGAATGTTCAGGATCCGCGTCTCGTGGAAATCGTCGGGCAGGGTGCCGGACAGCGGCTTGATCATGTTCCAGCCCCAATCCTGCCGGAGCTGCACGTCGAGGATCTCGACCGCGAGCACGTCGCCGGGCTCGGCCCCTTCGATCGCGATCGGACCGGTGAGGATGTGGCCCGGCAGCATGCGTTCGCTCCTGGCATGAACCTCGTGCATCTCGGGCGGAATGTGAAACCTGTCGCGATCAGGCAGCATGTCGGGACCGCCGCTGATGGTGTCGACCGTCACCTCGTCGCCGCTGGCCACGGTGAGGACGGGCTCGAGTGCGGCTTCGAAGAAGCCCCAATGGCAGGTTTCGGGGCTGGAATGCAGGTGATGATGGGTCATTTGCCGCGTCCGGTTGGTTTGATCGGTCCGGGCTTGACCCGGCGATCGATCCTCTTTCAAGAAGGATTTCCGAACAAGGCCGTGCCGGCCAAGCCCGCGCATGGCAGGCACGATCATTCCAGCGAGGCTCCTCTGTTTTTCGCTCTCTCCAAGACCATCGGCGTCGCGCTGCTGCCGATCAATCTTCTGGTCGAGCTCGGAATTGTGTCTGTCGTGCTGATGGCGACGCGCTTTGCCGCGTTTGGCCGCCGGCTTGCCGTGACCACGCTGGTGCTGCTGGCGCTCGCGGCGTTCTCGCCGCTCGGCAATCTCCTGATCTACCCGCTGGAGTCGCGCTTCCCGGCGTGGGACGCCTCGCGCGGCGCGCCCGACGGCATCATCGTGCTCGGCGGCTCGGTCGACACCGATCTGTCGGCGGCGCATCGCACGCCGGTCGTCGCGCACGCGGCCGATCGTCTGTTTGCGCCGGCCGAGCTTGCGCGCCGCTACCCCAATGCGCGCATCGTCTTCACCGGCGGCTCCGCGAACCTGGTGTCGAGCGAGGCCAGGGAGGCCGACTATTCCGCGCCGATCCTGGAGAATCTCGGCATCGCGAAGGACCGCCTGATCCTCGAGCGTAACTCCCGCAACACCTGGGAGAATGCGATCTTCACCAAGCAATTGGTATCGCCAAAGCCCGGCGAGCGCTGGCTCCTGGTGACGTCGGCCTTCCATATGCCGCGCTCGATGGGAATCTTCCGCAAGGCCGGATTTGACGTCGAGGCCTATCCGGTGGACTGGCGGATGGGGGGACGTGAGGATCTATTCTCCTTCACCAACATGGGCGCGGACGGCTTGAGACGAACCGAAGTTGCGGTGCGCGAGTGGATCGGTCTTACCGCTTACCGTCTGATGGGCAGGATCTCCGAGTTGCTTCCGGGACCGGGCAGGGACTAGAACAAAGCCGCAAAACAAGAATACGCGGCGCACCATCGCCGGCGCGGAGGAAGCCATGCAACAGCAGAGTACGGGCAGGATCGACCTTGCCGGCCTCGTCGCCGATCTCAGCAGCCTGCTGCGGCTGAAGACGAACGTGATCGGCATGAAGCTCTTCGCGAGCGTCGCAGAGATGGAGGCGATCCCGAAGATCCGCCGCCCGAACGCAATTCACACCACCGACCAGATCGTCAGCATGGCTGCGCGCCTGGGCTGGACCGTCGGCATCACCGCCGACGATCTCGTAGGCGCCCAATGCCGCGCGGTGATCGGTCTTGCGCCGCAGGACGAGAAATGGCTCGCCGGCGAAAACTATGTCGGGGTCTGGCACGGCACGGCGGAGGACGCGCGCAAGCGCCAGGCGGCGCTGGACGTGGTTCCGTTCGGGCAATATCAGGCGCTCGCCGTCAGCCCGCTCGCGAGCGGCCGGCTCGATCCTCCCGATATCTGCCTCGTCTATGCGACGCCGGGGCAGATGATCATCCTGATCAACGGGCTGCAATATACCGGCTACAAGAAGTTCGAATGGGGCGTGGTTGGCGAGACCGCCTGCGCCGATTCATGGGGGCGGGCGCTCAAGACTGGGGAGCCCAGCCTGTCCTTGCCATGCTATGCCGAACGGCGCTATGGCGGCGTGCCGGACGAGGAGATGCTGATGGCATTGAAGCCCTCGCATCTCGCCAAGGCAATCGAGGGCATGAAGGCGCTGGCGAAGAACGGCCTGCGCTATCCGATCCCGCCCTATGGCATTCAAAGCGACGTCCGTGCCGGCATGGGCGTGAGCTACGCGAAGAAGTAAAGGCCGATCATGAGCTCTGCGAAATTCGACATCGTCGTCTACGGCGCAACCGGTTTCACCGGTCAGCTCGTCGCCGAATATCTGGCGGCGCACTACAAGGACGACACGGCGCTCAAATGGGCGATGGCGGGACGCAGCCTCGACAAGCTGACATCGGTGCGAGATGCGATCGGCGCGGCCACTGACACGCCGCTGATCGTCGCGGATGCGTCGGATGCGGCGTCGCTCAAGGCGATGGTGGCGCAAACCAAATCGGTGATCACGACGGTGGGCCCGTACCAGTTCTACGGCGAGGACCTGCTAGCGGCCTGCGTCGCTGCGGGTGTGGATTATTTCGATCTCTGCGGCGAGCCGGTCTGGATGCGGCAGATGATCGACAAGTACGAGGCTGCGGCCAAGGCGAGCGGCGCGCGTATCGTGTTCTCCTGCGGCTATGATTCCGTGCCGTTCGAGCTCGGCACCTTCTTCGTGCAGGAGGAAGCCAGGCGCGTGTTCGGCGCGCCGGCACCGCGCGTGAAGGGCCGCGTGCGCGACATGCGCGGCACGTTGTCAGGCGGCACGGCGGCGAGCGCGAAGGCGACCTTCGACGCCGTCGCCAAAGATCTCAGCCTCGTCGCCATCCTCAACGACCACTTCGCGCTGACGCCTGATTTCACCGGCCCGAAGCAGCCCAAGGGCAACAGGGCGGTCTTCGAGGAGGACCTGCAATCCTGGGCCGCGCCGTTCATGATGGCGCTGATCAACACCCGCAACGTCCATCGCTCCAACATGCTGATGGGCTTTCCCTACGGAAAGGACTTCGTCTACGACGAGATGGTGCTGACTGGCCCCGGCGAGAAGGGTGAGGCCAACGCCAAGCGCGTGATGGCGGCCAATGCCGAGAAGACCGGCCCGAACGCGCCGAAGCCGGGCGAGGGGCCGTCGAAGGAGGAGCGGGAGAACGGCCTGTTCAACCTGCTCTATGTCGCGATCGCCCCCGACGGCCGCATGGTCCGCGCCGGCGTCACCGGCGACCGCGATCCCGGCTACGGCTCGACCTCGAAGATGATCTCCGAATGCGCCATCTGCCTGCTGCGCGATGCGAGCGACGTTCCCGCCGGCTTCTGGACGCCGGGCGCAGCGATGCAGCACAAGCTGATCAAGCGGCTGCAGGACAATGCCGGGCTGACGTTCAAAGTGGAGAGCTAGGTTGGCTCTCGTAGGGTGGGCAAAGGCGCAACGCCCCGTGCCCACCATCTCTCGGTGGTGGGCACGCTGCGCTTTGCCCACCCTACGGCATCGTCTCTGTCACGCCGCCCGCGCATCGTACGCGTACATGAAGTCCATGCCCTTGGCGCCCAGCGGCAGCAGCCATTTCAGCATCTGATTGCGCATCCAGGCGCCGGTGGCGCTGAACTCGCGCTTGTTGTTGCCGTTGCGGCGGGCGATCGCGACGATCTTCTCGGTGCGCGGGCGGCGCTCGGCCTCGAAGGCCTGGAAGGTGGCGCCGAGCTCCTGGCCCTCCTGCATCAGCCGCGCAAATCGCATCGCGTCCTCCAGCGCCAGCGAGGCGCCCTGGCCGGCATGGGGGCTGGTCGCGTGCGCGGCATCGCCGATCAGAAGCGAACGCTTCCGCGACCAGGTCGGCAGGGTCGCTACGTCGAGCGTGTCGGTGACCACGATGTTCTCGGCCGCTTCGATGATGGCGGGGATCGGATCATGCCAGCCGTGATGGAAGCTGCGCAGATGCTGCTTCAGCGTCGCATGGTCGAGCGCGCGGAACGTCGCCGCGTCCATGCCGTGCGCCGGCTGCGTGCTCCACCACATCACGCCGTCTTTCGGATCGGAGCTGCAATAGCCGTAGCCGAAGAAGCCGCTCTGTCCGAAGGTCGTTTCGACGTGCTGGCCGATGGATCTGCCGTCGAGCACGGCGTGCGGCACGAAGCCGCCGAAGCCGATCAGGCCGGTGTCGAACGGCTGCGGGCCGTCGGGCACGACCTGGCGGCGCACGACCGAGTGCACGCCGTCGGCGCCGATCAGGAAGTCGCCTTCGGCGGTGGTGCCGTCGGCGAAGTAGGCGATGATCGGCTGGTCGCCGCGGTCCTCGATCTTGATCAGGCGCTTCTCGAAATAGAGCGAGACAGAGGCGCACCAGGCTTTGTCGATCAGGATCTCGTTCAGCGTGGCGCGCGCGATGTTGACGGCCGGCTGGCCGAAGCGCCGCGCCAGGTCGCGGTTGATTGAGCCGAGCTTCTCGCCGCCCTGCGAATAGAAGTTGAAGGCTTCCGCGACCGAGCCGCGGTCGATCAGCTGCTTCGCCAGCCCGATCTCGTCCAGGACATGCATGCCGTTCGGTGCGATCTGCAGGCCGCCGCCGGTCCCTTTCGAATAGGGCCAGGCCTCGTAGATCGCGGATTCGATGCCGGCGCGGCGCAGCAGGATCGCGGCGACGGGGCCGGCGATGCCGGCGCCGATGATCAGCGCCTTGCGGGGACGGTGGGCCATGGCTTGCTCCCGACGTTTCCGTGGTGCTAGGAGAAATTACGATCACTAAATATCTTAGTGACTAAGATATATATTGCCTAAGAGATGAGGTGGGCCTTGTCAAGGACGAAGGCGCGCGCTGCGCTGCTGCAGGAACTCGAGGACGCCATGCGCAGGTCCTCCGCGCAGGGCGTGCTCTACGGACAGACCGTTGCCAACGTTGCCGGAATTGCCAATTCCGATCTCGAATGCATGGACATCCTGTATCTCGAAGGCCGCGTCACGGCAGGGCGGCTCGCCGAGGTCACCGGCCTGACCACCGGTGCCATCACCGGTGTTGTCGACCGGCTCGAAAAGGCGGGCCTGGTGCGGCGCGAAAGAGACGAGAAGGATCGTCGCAAGGTCTTCATCACGGTCGTGCCGGAGGCGATCGCCGGCCTCGGCCAGTATTACGTGCCGATGCAGCAGGCGATGGAGAACGTCTGCAACGGCTATTCCGACGAGGAATTGCGGCTGCTGCTTCGCTTCTCCAATGAAGCATACAAGGGCACGCTCGCGGCGACCGAGGCCCTGAAAGGTCTGCTCGACACGCCGCCGGAAAAGCGGCCGGATCTCAAGCTGAAGAAGCGTCCTCGCCGGACCTGAGCTTGTAGGCTTGCGCGGCTGCGATCATCCCCCACACTGCGCCCAGCATCATCCAGAAGTGCCGCCAGTGGTCGGTATCGATCACGAAGCTTTCGCCGACGGTGCCGAGGAAGGCGGAAAAGACCGCGAGGTAGGCGCGCTGCCACGGCACACGGATGAAGACGTGGCGGAAACCCATGATGACGGTGGTGAAGACCAGCGCGGGATAGCACACGCCGGAGAGCCAGCCGCCGGACATGAAGCCGTTGAGGTAGGAGTTGTGGGTGTCCTCGGGGAAGTAGCGGTTGAATTGCAGTGGACCGATGCCGAACGGCAGATCGAGCGCCATCTCCGCACCCAGGATGTGCCGGCCGAACCGGCCAAAGCGGCCTTCGTCATAGCTCTGGCCGAAGCTCGCGCGCTGCTTGAACATCTCCGCCGTGGAATCGAGCGACAGCAGCACGGCGATCAGCGCGAGGCCGAGCACCGCGGCGACGATCGCCATGATGACGATGCGCGAGCGTTGCGCATTGGTGCGGCTGGTCAGCACCATCAGCGCCAGCATGAAGGCGGAGGTCAGCACCAGGCCGCCCCAGGCCGCACGCGAGAAGGCGAGCAGGATCGCCAGAGACATGATGCCGAAGGCGATGACGTTGCGGAATGCCTTGGCCAATTTATCGGAGACCACGCTCTGAAGCGCGAACAGCGCCGGCAGGATCAAGTAGGCGCCGAGCACGTTCGGGTCCTTGAAGGTGCCGCGCGCGCGGCCGTAGAGCGTCAAGAGGTCGTTGCCGCCGGGAATCAGGTGGAAGTAGCCGGCAATTGCCAGCAGCGAGGCAATCATCGCGCCGACCACGAGGCCGCGTCGCAGCATGTCGAGCCGGGCCTCGGTGTCCTCGGAGATGACCATGGCGAAGAACACCACGGTCACCGCCATGTACCAGGAGGTCGCGATCCAGCTCACCACCTCCGCCCGCTCGTACAGCGGAATCGCGCTGATGGTGTAGCCGACATTGAGCAGGATCAGTATCAACAGCAGCGGCATCAGCACGAGACGCAGGCGCAGGCCGGTGGCGAAAAAGGTGACGGTCGCGAGCAGCGTCGCGATCTCGTAAGGGCTCGGCTCGATGAAGACGATGGCGCCAGAGGCGCCGACCAGCCACACCAGCGCGCGCTGCAACGCCAGCACGCCGGGCGCGGCCGTTGCGGCTGCGTTCACTCCACCGGCTGTCGCCGCATACGCCATCACACGCTCATACGCTTACGCAACTCATGCGCCACAACACAGCCGTCATCGCCCGGCTTGACCGGGCGATCCAGTACTCCGCGGCGCCTATCGTGGAAACCACTAGCGCTACGGAGTACTGGATGCCCCGCCTACGCGGGGCATGACAGAGAAACTCAATACGCGTTCTCGTTCTTGGTCAGCAGCGAGATCGGCGTCTTCAGGAGAATGACGAGGTCGAACAGCACCGACCAGTTCTCGATGTAATAGAGGTCGAACTCAACGCGCTTCTGGATCTTCTCTTCGTTGTCGATCTCGCCGCGCCAGCCGTTGATCTGGGCCCAACCGGTGATGCCCGGCTTGACGCGGTGGCGGGCGAAATAGCCGTCCACGGCTTCGTCGAACAGCCGGCTCTGCAGCTTGCCCTGCACCGCATGCGGGCGCGGGCCGACCAGCGACAGATTGCCTGAAAACACCACGTTGAAGAGCTGCGGCAGCTCGTCCAGGCTGGTCTTGCGGATGAAGCGGCCGACGCGGGTGACGCGCGGATCGTTCTTGGTCACCACCTTCGAGGCGGTCGGGTCGGCCTGATGGTGGTACATCGAGCGGAACTTGTAGACGTCGATGCGCTCGTTGTTGAAGCCGAACCGCTTCTGTCGGAACAGCACCGGGCCGGGGCTGTCGAGCTTCACGGCGAGCGCAACCAACGCCATCACCGGCAGGGCTGCGAGCAGCGCAAGGCTGCCGACAATACGGTCGAACAGCCATTTCATCACCAGGTCCCAATCGGTGATCGGCGCCTCGAACACGTCGAGCGTCGGCACCTCGCCGAGATAGGAATAGGAGCGGGGCCGGAAGCGCAGCTTGTTGGTGTGCGCGGAGAGGCGGATATCGACCGGAAGCACCCAGAGCTTCTTCAGCATCTCCAGGATGCGGGTCTCCGCCGAGATCGGCAGCGCGAACAGCACGAGGTCGACGCGGGTGCGGCGGGCGAACTCGACGATGTCGTCGACCTTGCCGAGCTTGCGCGCGCCGGCGCAGGTGTCGAGCGCGCGGCTGTCGTTGCGGTCGTCGAACACGCCGAGCACGTGGATGTCGGAATCCTCCTGCGCCTTCAGCGCCTCGACCAGCTGCTCGCCGTTGCTGTCGGAGCCGACGATGATGGTGCGGCGGTCGAGCCGGCCCTGGCGCGCCCAGGCGCGGACCAGCGCGCGCAGCACCAGGCGCTCGGCAATCAACGCGGCGAGTCCGAGGAAGTAGAAGGCGGCGAGCCACAGCCGCGAGATTTCGCTGCCGAACTTGGCGAAGAAGGAGATGCCGATGAAGAGCAGGAAGACGAACGACCAGGACGAGATCATCCGCGTCATCTGCCGGAGCTGACCACGGAACAGCTGCACCTGGTAGATGTCGGCGGCCTGGAAGCAGACCACGGCGGCGATGGCGACGGCGATGACCTCGGCTGGATAGATCCAGCTGAACGCCCCCGCGAGCGGCATGACGTAGCCGAGATAGATTGCGATGCCGACGAGGCTCAGCAGCGCGAAATCGGCAAGGCGCACGAAGCCGGCGATCACGATCGGCGAATAGGCGCGGGCGACCTTCTGGTTGACGACATCGAGCGCGGCAGGCGAGAGCCGGCGACGGCGCTCCACGAAGGGCTGGTCAGCAGGCTTTGCCGCAGTGCTGGCCGCGGCATCGAGCATCGAGCGTGCGTTGAGCGGTTCCACGGGCGTTCACGTCCATTCCAGAACCCGCGGCACGGCATTGCGCGCCCGGGCAAGCATACCCTGGCGCTTCGATTATCGAACAAATCGGAAGATTCTCTAAAGCTGGACTTAAGGATGGTTAATGATTGGCAAATGCGTCGCGATAGCCGGCGAGCACGCCCTCGACCATCGCGGCTTGCGAGAAGTGCGCCGAGATGCGCTCGCGCAAGGAAAGTGCGCGTTGCGCGGTGGTTTGCGGATCGTCCAGCGCTGCGGCGATCGCCTCCGCCATGGCCTCGGGATCGCTCGGGCCGAACAGTGCGGGGCTGTCGACGCCCAGGATCTCGGGAATGCCGCCGATCTTGGATGCGATCATCGGAATGCCCGCGGCCCCGGCCTCGATCACGACATAAGGCATGGAATCGCCGCGCGAGGGGACGACGAGCAGCCGCCCCTTGGAGAAGCCGTAGCGCGCCTTGACGTGACCGATGAAGCGGATGGCGTTCGCGAGGCCAAGCCGCTCGACCTGCGCCTTCAGCGCGGCCGTCTCCTCGCCGTCGCCGCCGAGCGTGAGCGTGACCTTCTTGCCGCCCTCGTGCAGGCGCGCCACGGCATCGACCAGCAGGTCGGCGCCCTTGATGTGCCTGAACTCGCCGACATAGCACAGGTCGGTCGCATCCTCGGCGGTGATGACCGGCTCGAATTCCTCCGGCGTCACGCCGTTGAAGACGCAATGCACCACGCCCTTGGGCGTGCCGACGATACGCTGATAGGTGTCGCGCGCAAAGGCACTCTCGAACAGGAACAGGTCCGTGGAGTCCATCAGCGCGCGTTCGAGCCGCGCGTAGAACTCGCCCTTGAAGGTGTTGAGCGGATAATGCAGCGAGCCGCCATGCGGGGTGTAGATCCGGATCGTGTCGTCCGAGCGCCGCCGCATGCGGATGAAGGCACCGGCCTTGGCGCCGTGGCCGTGCAGCACGTCGGGCTTGAGCGTGGCGATGAGCCGCCGCATGCGGAGCCATACCAGGACGTCATCGGGCGACGGCTCGCGGCGGATTGCCATGCGGTGGACGCCGAGCTTCAGGCGCGGCGCAAGCTCGGTCAGCGCCTTGTCGGCGCGCTCGCCGCCGGTGAGGCTGTCGGCGAGGATGCCGACATGATGGCCGCGGTCGACCTGGCCGTTGGCGACGTCGAGGATGTGGCGGAAGATGCCGCCGACCGGAGCGCGCACGGCGTGAAGGATGCGAAGCGGCCGGTCGGGAGAGGGGGGCATGATCAAAACCAGCTCGACGGCGACTTGCCGAACAATTCTCGTGAAAAATCGAGATGGATTAAGGGGCCTCGTGGTTAACAAACGGTGACGGGTCGACGTGCACAAGGCGCGGGTCGTCACGATTAACCCAGCGGCAACCTTAATGGAGTGTAATCGCCCCGGTTGAGGTAGAGTCGCAGTGTTGCCCTGCGGGAGTGTTCGATGCGTTTAGCGTTCTGGCGTGCCGGCAAGGACAAGGCTGTGATCGCGCGGGCCGTCGCGAAGTCCAAAGGCGAAGCTGCGCCCAAGAGCGAAACGAGGGCCGAAAAGCACGAAGCGGAAGCCGAAAAGATCGAAGCCAAGGTTGAGGCCAAGATCGAAGCGAAGCCCGAAGCGAAGCCCGCGCCCGTCATCGCCAAGCCTGGGCAGGTCGAATCCGGCGACATCGACCTGCACGCGCTCGGTGCGGCCCTGGCGCGCAAGCGCGGCTGGGTCATCGTGCCGACGGTGCTGGCGCTCGTTGCCTCGCTCGCCATCGTCAATCTCGTCACGCCGCGCTACAAATCTGAAACCCGGATTCTGATCGACGGCCGCGAGAACGTGTTCCTGCGTCCGAACAGCGACCGCACCGAGGAGCGGCAGGCGCTCGATGCCGAGGCCGTCACCAGCCAGGTGCAACTGGTGCTGTCGCGCGATCTGGCGCGCGAGATCATCAAGAAGAACAAGCTCGCCGAGCGCCCCGAATTCGACCCGGTGCTGCAGGGCATCTCGCCGCTGAAATCGCTTGCCGCGCTCGTCGGCATCGTCCGCGATCCGTTCGCGATGACGCCGGAAGAGCGCGTGCTCGATTCCTATTACGAGCGACTTTCGGCCTACGCCGTCGACAAGTCGCGCGTGATCGTGGTCGAATTCCAGTCCGCCGATCCCGAGCTCGCCGCGCGCGTCGCCAACTCGATCGCCGACGGCTATCTCGTGCTGCAGCAGGCCGCGCGCCAGGAGCAGGCCAAGAACGCCAGCCAATGGCTGGCCGGCGAGATCGAGAGTTTGCGCAAGAAGGTCTCGGACGCCGAAGCCAGGGTCGAGGACTTCCGTTCCAAGTCCAGCCTGTTCGTCGGAACCAACAACACCACGCTGTCGAACCAGCAGATGGGCGAGGTCAATACCCAGCTCAACAATGCGCGCTCGATGAAAGCGGATGCGGAATCCAAGGCACGGCTGATCAAGGAGATGCTCCAGAGCGGCAAGCCGATCGAGGCGTCCGAGGTCGTGAACTCCGAATTGATGCGCCGGCTGTCGGAGCAGAGGGTGACGCTGCGGGCGCAGCTCGCCGAGCAATCGTCGACGCTGCTCGGCAATCATCCCCGCATCAAGGAGCTGAAGGCTCAGCTCGGCGACCTCGACAATCAGATCCGCGATGAAGCCGCCAAGATCTCGCGCTCGCTCGAGAACGACGCCCGCATCGCCAGCGGTCGGGTCGATGGCCTCACCGTGAGCCTCGAGCAGCTCAAGAAGCAGGCGGCCTCCACCAACGGCCAGGACGTCCAGCTCCGCGCGCTGGAGCGCGAGGCCAAGGCGCAGCGTGATCTGCTCGAGACCTATCTTGCCAAGTACCGCGAGGCCAACACCCGCGAGACCATCGACACCGCGCCGACTGACGGCCGCATCATCTCGCGCGCCATCGTCTCGAACACGCCGGCCTATCCGAAGAAGCTGCCGATCGTGCTGATCGCAACGATCGCAACGCTGCTGCTCTCGTCCGGCGTCGTCGTCACCGGCGAGCTGCTGCGCCAGACCGCGCCGGGCGCGGCAATGGGCTCCGCGCAGACGCCGGTGCGCCAGGAGCCGCTGGTCGTTCAGCGGGCCATCGAGCCCGTGGTCGACAGGGGCGGCGAACCAATGCTCGATCCGGTGTTGGCGGAGCCCGCGCCGCTGCAGCCGGAGATGGCGGCCGATTTGGATACGAGTGAATTCGCCGAGATCGAGCGTCTGGCCGACGATCTGCGTGCCGCGGGCGCTGCGGCCAAGAAGGTTACGGTGCTCGGCACGGCGCCGGGCGACGCCATCACGCTGTCGACGCTGACGCTGGCGCGGAACCTGGCGCGCGATGCACGCGTCGTCGTGGTCGATCTCGCCGTGTCCTCGCCGACCATTGCCGCAGTCTCCGCCGATGCGCAGGCTCCCGGCCTTGCCGAGCTGATGCAGGGCGAGGCCTCGTTCGCGCAAGTCATCACCCGGGACAAGCTGTCGCGGCTGCATCTGGTGATGGCCGGCCGTCCCGGTTTCGACCGCAGCCTGCTGCAGTCGCCGCGCGTCGCACTCGCGATCGACGCGCTGCTGCGCGCCTACGATCACGTGCTGATCGATGCCGGCAGCGCCTCGGACCTGCCGGCCGACCTGTTGACGGCCCATGCCCGCGCCGTCGTGGTGCCCGATGCGTCGATGGCGGCGGATGCGCGCGCGCAGATGTGCGAGCAGCTTAGAGCCGTCGGCTTCAGCGCGGTGGCGATGCTGAGCAAGCCGGTGCAGCCGTCCGATGCCGTCGAGACGCCGCGCGTGGTGGCGGCGTAGGCTTTCTTACCCTCTCCCCTTGTGGGAGAGGGTGGCTCGCCGCGTTAGCGGCGAGACGGGTGAGGGGTATCTCTCCGCGAGTTCACCTTTCCATTCGAGCTCGCGGAGGCATACCCCTCATCCGGCGCTTCGCGCCACCTTCTCCCACAAGGGGAGAAGGGAAGACAGCCGTGCAAGTGGAAAGAGCTACCCGAACGCCTGCCGTAGCCGGCGGGCCATGTCGAACAGCATCTGGTTCTGCTTCACCAGCCGCTTGCCGTGGCTGAGCGAGGACATCGCCATGGCCGCGAGCTTGCCGCGCGAGGTCAGGGGGACGAAGCTGTCGAAGATCGCCTCGTCGTCCTTGCAGAACATCCGCTTGTAATCGTCCGAGCCGATGCCGAGGTCGAGCGAGCGGTAGCCGCGTTCGCCGTAGCGGTCGATGATGTAGCGCATCAGGATCAGGCCGGGGCTGTAGCGGGCGTGCTCGGACATCGTGTAGGTGTTGAACATCATCGAGAAGCGCTCGCCGTCGGCGACGCCGGCGAAGATCGCGATCACCTCCTCGTCGCATTCGAGCGCATGGATGTCGATGACATGACCTTCGCCGCGCGGCGCGAGGCAGGCGCTGCGGACGAACTGCTCGACGCCAGGTTCGGCGAAGACGTTCGGCAGCTTCTGCTCCGCCATCCGCGCCGGCTTGACACGGAAGAACCAATCCAGCAGGCGAATGATGTCTGCGTCCGACGTCGCCAGGTGATAGCGGTAGCCGGCGAGGGACTGAAGCTTCTTCTCCTTGCTCTTGAGGCGGCGGCGGAGGGAATTGCTGATCCGCGAGGCCGGCGGGCCGCCCGGCTCCATCACCAGTCGCGGGCAACCGTTGATCGGGCGCTGCCGCGGCAGGGCTGCAAACGGGTTTTGCTGGTCGTGCCAGCGCTCGGGCTGCTGTGTCAGTGCGAGCACGTCGGCGTGCTCGCCGAGCGGCGCAAGCAGTGCATCGAGATCGGCGCTGGCGGCCTCTGCTGCGAACTCGGCGTTCCACAGGCCCATGTTGAAGGTTGTGTGCTTGCCGCCCATGAAGCCGGCGGTGCGCACGCCGTGGCCCTGCCGCAGCGAGAGCGGCAGCAGCAGGAGCGGGCGCCGATCGGCGTCGCGGGCGATCACAATGAACGGCCGGGCACCTTCACGGGCGCCGACCAGCCGCTGCCACGGATCGAGCAGGTCGAAGCGCTGGTAGGGCGTGAAGAGATGGCCGCTCGCCTCGAAGCCGCGCCAGACCGCCTCGGCCTCGGCGAGATCCGTGACGATCTCCACTCGCGCGATACGGCTCGCTCTCGACCGCGCTGGCGCTTCTGCCGTCCGGCTTTGCATCGCCGCAGCCATGGTCATTCGCGAAACCTGTCGAGAAATCGAAAATACGTATTTCGGCCCGTGGCCGACCTTTGCAAACAAAGGTCAACAAAGGGTAATGACTGGGGCGAGGGAACTGACCGCCGGCGCGCGCGAAGGGTGGGATTTTGGCTTCCGACGACAGATGGTTGGAACGGCTGCGCCTCGAGCTGGCCTGGTTCACCGGCCAGGCCATGCTGCGCAGTCGCGGTGCCGGCGCCATCCTGCGTTTCCGCTACGTGCGGCCTCGGCGGCGCGGATTTCAGCCGCTACGCGAGCACGAGATTACGCCGCAATTCCTCGATCGCGCCATCCGCGCGCTGAAGCGGTGGAACTACGATTTTCTCGGCATGGACGAGGTCTGCCGGCGCGCGGTGATGCTGCCGGAGAAGCGTCGCTTCGTGGCGCTGACCTTCGATGGCGCCGGCAAGGATCTCATCACCTTCGCCTATCCGGTGCTGGCGCGTCACGCCGTGCCTTTTACGATCTATGTGCCGACCGCTTTTCCCGACGGCGTCGGCGAGGCCTGGTGGCTCGCCCTGGAGCAGGTGATCGCGCGCGAGAGCCGCATCGACCTGATGATGGGCGACAAGGAGCAGCGCTTCACGGTCGCCGACAAGGCCGGGAAGCAGGCGCTGTTCTCGCATCTGGAGAGCTGGCTGCGCTCGCTGCCGCCGGCGGATCTGTCGGCCGCGATCGCCGATCTCTGTACGCGCTACCGGATCGACCTCGCCGCGCTCTCGCGCGAGGCGTCGATGGATTGGGAGGACCTCGCCAGGCTCGCCGGCGATCCGCTCGTGACGATCGGCAGCGCAACGGTGAACTATCCGATGCTGGCCAACATGAAGGACGCGGCCGCACTGCGCGAGATGACGATGGGCAAGGCCGTGGCGGAATCGGCTTTCAACCGCGAGATCAGGCATTTCGCCTATCCGTTCGGCGACCGCGCTTCGTTCCGGCGCAGCCACGTCGTGATGGCGGAGCAGGCGGGCTTCGCCAGCGCGGCCTCGACGATCCCGGGCATCGTGGAGGCGGAGGGACGGACGAACTTGCGCGCGCTCCCGCGGATCTCCTGGGACGGGCGGGTGCGCTCGCTGCGGATGCTGCGCGTGCTGGTGTCGGGCGCCGCTTTTGCGCCGGTGCGGCCGACCGGGAGCGCTACGAGCCAGACCTGAGGCGATCGGGCCGCTGCATCCAGCTCACGATCGGCATCGCCGGCAGCACCCAGCCCATGCCGACCACGACGTAGTAGATCGCCTGCCGCCAGCCGGATTCGGCGATCCACGGCATCTGCGCCGCCGCCATGCCGAGCAGGGCCCAAACGGTGGCCAGCACCAGGAGCAGGATGGCGCCGAGGAACTTGCGGGTGCGGATCGTCATGGCGGGAACTTTAAGGCTTTCGCGTTACTTGCGCTGCGGGAGCGGGGGACTATAAGGGGCACTCAACCGGGTTCAAGTCTCTTCGCCACAGGCTTGGTTTTGTCCTTGAAATGACGACGAATTCCGCCCCATCCGAGCCGCATCGCGCCGTGCGCTGGTGGCTGATCTGTGTGGCCGCGCTGATCGCACTGATGGTGCTGGTTGGCGGTGCGACACGGCTGACGGAATCGGGCCTATCGATCGTCGAATGGAAGCCGGTCACGGGCAGTGTTCCGCCGCTGTCGGAAGCGGCATGGGCCGAGGCGTTCGAGGCCTACAAGAAGATCCCGCAATATCGCGAGCTGAATTCAGGCATGAGCCTGTCCGAGTTCAAGACGATCTTCTGGTGGGAGTGGAGCCACCGGCTGCTCGGCCGCTTCATCGGCGTCGCCTATCTGCTGCCGTTCCTGTTCTTCCTCTGGCGCGGCGGACTGTCGGGTGAGCTGAAGCGCAGGCTGTGGCTGCTGTTTGCGCTCGGCGGCCTCCAGGGGGCGGTCGGCTGGTGGATGGTGGCCTCGGGCCTGACGGAACGCACCGAGGTGTCGCAATATCGGCTGGCGACGCATCTTTCGCTCGCGCTCCTGATTTTCGCGGGGATCGTCTGGACGGTGCGGCGGCTCGAGCAGCGGCCGCAGATCGCGGCGCCGGCTCGGCTGCGGTTCACGAGCGCGGTGCTGCTCGCGGTGACCTTCGTGCAGATCTATTTCGGTGCGCTGGTCGCGGGCTTGCGTGCCGGGCGGGCCTACAACACCTGGCCTGAGATCGATGGGGCGCTCATCCCCTCGGCGGAACGGCTGTGGTTCGAGACGCCGTGGTGGCGCAACATGTTCGACAATGTGCTGACGGTGCAGTTCGAGCACCGCATGACCGCCTACGTGTTGATCGTGCTGGCGCTGCTGCATGCGATCGACGCGGTGCGCTCGCGTGCAGGTGCGGCCGCGAGCGGCGCGTTGTGGCTGTTCGCGGCGGTGAGCGTGCAGGCGGTGCTCGGCATCCTCACGCTGCTCAACCAGGTGCCGATCGATCTCGCGCTGACCCACCAGGCGGTTGCGATCGTGGTGTTGACGCTGGCAGTGATGCAGGTGGAGCGGCTGGCGTCACGGCAGTCTGTGCAGGCGCAGCCGCGCGCGGTCCCCGTGGGTCAGCCCGGCTGATCACCATCAGCCCGGCTGATCAGCAATAGCCGTAGACGCCGCACGCATAGGGCAGGCGCCAGAAATAATCGACCTGTTTCCCGCCGTAATAGGCGCCCTGATAATCGTAGCTCCAGGGGCGGCCGTAATAGCCAGGCAAGGTGTGGGAGCCCGGCAGCAGCGGCGTGCCCGGCAGGTTGCGGATGTAGCTGCCGATGCCGTAGGCCGGCGAGATCAGCGCATCCGGATTGGTCTCGACATAGACCTGAGGTGGGTCCTGCGGCGGCCCGGCCGCGCGCCGCTTCGGCGTCGCCGGCAGATCGGCGGCAATGGCCGCCGAGGCCGTCAGCATCACAGCCAGAGCGGGCACCATCCAGCGCAGCATCGTCGGCTCCGAATCAAAGGGGCGATCCAAGCACGATGTATGAGGCAGATATGGTTAATGAGGGTTAACCGACGGCGGCCAAAACGGCCGCCGTCGTTCCCAGGCGCTACGTCCCCAGCGCCTGTTCCAGATCCGCGATCAGGTCTTCCTTGTCCTCGATACCGACCGAGATCCGGACCACGTCCGGGCCGGCGCCGGACTTGATCTTGGCGGCGTCGTCGAGCTGGCTGTGCGTGGTCGAGGCCGGATGGATCACCAGCGAGCGGGTGTCGCCGACATTGGCGAGGTGCGAGAACAACTGCAGCTTCGACACCAGGCTGACGCCGGCGTCATAGCCGCCCTTCAGGCTGAAGGTGAACACCGCGCCGGCGCCCTTTGGTGCGTATTTGCGCGCGAGCTGATTGTACTTGTCGCTCGGCAGCCCGGCATAGCTCACCGAGGCCACCGCCGGATGTCCCGCGAGGTATTCGGCAACGGCTTTGGCATTGTCGCAGTGCTTCTGCATGCGCAGCGGCAGAGTCTCGATGCCGGTCAGGATCATGAAGGCGTTGAAGGGCGACAACGCCGGTCCGAGGTCGCGCAGGCCCAGCACGCGGCAGGCGATCGCGAAGGCGAAATTGCCGAAGGTCTCCTGCAGCCGGATGCCGTGATATTCCGGGCGCGGCTCCGAGAGCATGGGGTACTTGCCGCCCGTGGACCAGTCGAAGGTGCCGGCATCGACGATGATGCCGCCGAGCGAGTTGCCGTGGCCGCCCAGGAATTTCGTCAGCGAGTGCACGACGATGTCAGCGCCATGATCGATCGGACGGATCAGATAGGGCGAAGCCAGCGTGTTGTCGACGATCAGCGGCACGCCCGCCTTGCGCGCCACGGTCGAGATCGCCTCGATGTCGGTGATGCTGCCGGCGGGGTTGGCGATGGACTCGATGAAGATCGCTTTCGTGCGCGGCGTCACCGCACGCTCGAAGCTCGCGATATCGTCGGGATCGGCCCACACCACGTTCCAGCCAAAGCTCTTGAAGGCGTGCGTGAACTGGTTGATCGAGCCGCCATAGAGCTTTCGCGCGGCGATGAATTCGTCGCCGGGTTGAAGCAGCTGCTGCAGCACCACGACCTGCGCGGCATGGCCGGAAGCGACCGCGAGCGCGGCCGTGCCGCCTTCGAGCGCGGCGACGCGCTCTTCCAGCACCGCATTGGTAGGATTACCGATGCGGGTATAGATGTTGCCGAACGCCTGCAGGCCGAACAGCGAGGCGGCGTGATCGGCATCGTTGAAGACGAAAGAGGTCGTTTGATAAATCGGAGTCGCGCGCGCGCCGGTGGTGGGGTCGGGCTGTGCACCGGCATGCACGGCGAGCGTTGAAAATCCCGGAAGGCGATCGCTCATTTGGGCGTCCTGTTCTTGTGGCCTGAAATTCGCGCGGCATGCTGATCGGCGCCGTGCCCGCCGTCAAGGCGCGGCGTCACATCGGAATCATTTTGGGAACGATCGTGCTGCGCATTGTCGCGTTTGCGAAACGAAGCCTTCGCAATCGCGTCAGCTTTGCTCGCTCTTGTTCTTCGCAGCGCGATCCGATGCGGCGGTGTCGCCACCGCCGACACTCATCCGATTGAGGGACAGCCTCATGCCCTGCGTCGGCGCCGGCGCGCGCTTGGAGCTGAGCGTGCGCGAATTCACGCCCATCCAGGAGATTTCTGACGACAGGCGGCCATATTCGATCTTGGGGCAGCGGTTCATGACCACCTTGATCCCGACTGATTCCGCTTTCGCGGCCGCCGCATCGTCGCGCGCGCCGAGCTGCATCCAGATCACCTTCGGCAGCGGGTCGAGCGTGAGCGCCTCCTCGACGACGGGCATGATGTGGCTGGAGTTGCGGAAGATGTCGACCATGTCGACGGGGCGGCCGATATCCGACAGTGATGCGACGAACGGCTTTCCGAGCAGCTCCTTGCCGACATGGCCGGGATTGACCGGGATCATGTCGTAGCCGCGCTGCATCAGGTATTTGAACGCGAAATAGCTCGGCCGCACATTGACCGGCGAGGCCCCGACCATCGCGATGGATTTCACGCTGTTGAGGATGCCGCGGATGTAATTGTCGGGATAGGCGTCGTGGTTCATCACTTATCTTTTCTTGTTGGCGGGGGTCATTCATCCCGCCATGTCGGCGCGCGCTTCTCGATGAAGGCGCCGATGCCTTCCTCGGCGTCGCGCGCCATCATGTTCTCGGTCATCACCTCTGCGGCATAGCGATAGGCGTCTGCAAGGCTCATCTCGGCCTGGCGGTAGAAGGCCTCCTTGCCGAGCTTGATCGTGTAGGCGGATTTCAACGCGACCTGTTGCGCGAGCTCGATCGCGGCGCCGAGTTCGGTGCCGGCGGGAACGACACGGTTGACGAGCCCGATCTCGCGGGCGCGGTCGGCCGTGACAGGCTCGCCCGTCAGCAGCATCTCCATGGCCTGCTTGCGCGGGACGTTGCGCGACAGCGCCACCATCGGGGTCGAGCAGAACAGGCCGATATCGACGCCGGGTGTAGCGAACTTCGCCTCGTGCGATGCGATCGCAAGATCGCAGCTGGCGACGAGCTGGCAGCCGGCAGCGGTCGCGATGCCCTGGACGGCCGCGACCACGGGCTTCGGCAGATGCACGACGGCCTGCATCATGGCGCTGCAGGCCGTCATGATCTGCGCAAAATAAGCCCGACCCCGATCCGGATCGGTGCGGCGCGCGGTCAGTTCCTTTATGTCGTGGCCGGCGGAAAAAGCGGGGCCGTTGGCCGCGATGACGGCCGCGCGGATGTGCTTGTCTTCCGCGATTGCGTTGAGGCTCGCATGCAGCTGTCCGATCATCGCCTCGGAAAGGCTGTTGCGCGCGGCTGGTCGGTTCAGCGTGAGCACGGCGACGCTGCCGACGATCTCGCGCAGCAGGATCGGCGGTTGCGGGGTGGGGGCGCGGGCGGCCTGAACGGACATTGACGCGACTTCCGCTAGATGATTGCAATTGGATGACACCGATAACTTAATGTAACAGGGCAGGCGAAGCGAGGGTGGGGACGGCATGGCGTTAGCGAAAATGAGCGTGGCGGAGCTCGAGCGGTTCCTCCGTGACGAGTTTCCCCAGGCCTTCAGCGGTGACGACATCACGATCGAGAGCGCGGACGGCCAGACCAGCCTCTTGCGCCAGCGCTACAGCGAACGGATGTTGCGGCCCGGCGGAACCGTGTCCGGGCCGACGCTGATGGCGCTCGCGGATTTCGCGATGTACGTGGTGCTGCTGTCCGCGATCGGGCCGATCGGGCTCGCCGTCACCACCAATCTCAACATCAACTTCCTGCGCAAGGGCCAGCCCGGGCAGGACGTGCTGGCCGAGGCCCGGCTGCTCAAGCTCGGCAAGCGCCTTGCGGTCGGGGAGGTGAACCTCTTGTCCGGGACCTCACCCGATCCGATCGCCCATGTCACCTCGACCTATTCCATTCCAAACGTTTGAGCTTTTTACAGGTAATATCGCACCATATTTTTAAGTTATTGAGTTTGCTTAGTTATTTTCGGCTCTGAGGCATTGACCGTTGCGCCGCTCTTCTCTAGAACCGCGCGCAGTCTGGTGCGGTGTTCGCGCCGATATCTCCCGTCCACGGAAACTCCGACATGAAAACCTTTTCGGCAAAGCCGGCTGAGGTGACGAAGAAGTGGGTGCTGATCGACGCCAAGGGTCTGGTCGTCGGCCGCCTCGCCACCATCGTCGCCATGCGCCTGCGCGGCAAGCACCTCCCGACCTACACCCCGCACGTCGATTGCGGCGACAACGTCATCATCATCAACGCGCAGCATGCGGTCCTCACCGGTCGCAAGCGCGAGCAGAAGACCTACTACAAGCACACCGGCTATGTCGGCCACGTCAAGGAGCGCACCGCGCGCCAGATCCTCGAAGGCCGTCATCCCGAGCGCGTGCTCGAGAAGGCCGTCGAGCGCATGATCCCGCGTGGTCCGCTCGGCCGCGTGCAGATGGGTAACCTCCGTGTCTACGGCGGCGCCGATCATCCGCACGAGGCGCAGCAGCCCGAGAAGATCGATATCGCCAAGTTGAACCGCAAGAACACGAGGGCCGCATAACATGGCCGAATCCATTCAGTCGCTCGACCAGCTCTCGCAGCTCAAGACGGCGGCCGCGCCCGAGGCGCCCAAGCACGAGAAGAAGGTCGACAAGTTCAACCGCGCTTACGCCACCGGCAAGCGCAAGGACGCGGTCGCCCGCGTCTGGATCAAGCCGGGCGCCGGCAAGGTCACCGTCAACTCGCGCGAGGTCGAGGTCTATTTCGCCCGTCCCGTGCTGCGCATGATGATCGAGCAGCCGTTCTCCGTGGCCCAGCGTTCGGGCCAGTACGACGTGATCTGCACCGTCGCCGGCGGCGGCCTGTCCGGCCAGGCCGGCGCGGTCCGTCACGGCATCTCCAAGGCGCTCACCTATTTCGAGCCGGAGCTGCGCTCCGTGCTCAAGAAGGGCGGCTTCCTCACCCGCGACTCGCGCGTGGTCGAGCGCAAGAAGTACGGCAAGGCCAAGGCCCGCCGGTCCTTCCAGTTCTCGAAGCGTTAATCGCTTTTGTCGCATTCGCCGCGAAAGCGGCTTCAATGAGATGCAAAAGGGCGCTGATTTCAGCGCCCTTTTTGTTGTTCGTTTGTATGCAAATTGATGGCGTGTTTCCTGAAAACTTAGGGACCGGCGAAAACCTGAATGGAACCCGCGAGACCTAGCGTCGCCTTCGGAAGGGCGCGCAAATCGGCTGGGCCGATCGCGTAACTGCTATGTTCTAGAGGGGGCCGACATGATGTCGCTCGATAGCATCACGCTCTATTTGGTCGCCACCATGGTCGCCGCACTGCTCGGCGCCATGATGGTGTTTTTCGGCAAGCAGGAGAACAGCCCGGCGCTGAAATGGTGGGGCACCGCCTATCTGCTCGGTGCCGCATCCGTCGCACTATGGACCGCGGCGGGCGACAGGCTGGGGCCGCACATTTACCTCGCACTGAACGCGGTCGGTTTCGTCGCCTGCGGCATGGTCTGGAACGCAGCGCGCATCTTCCACGGCCGCAACCCGAACTGGCCGGGGCTCGTGCTCGGCGCGCTCGCCTGGGTCGCGGCTGCGACGCTGCTCGATCCCGCTTCATCGATGCTGCGCATGCTCGTCGGTGCCGGCATCGTCTCGGTGTACGCGGCCCTGACGGCGAGCGAGCTCTGGACCGAACGGCGCAAGAGCGTGCAACGGCGCTGGCCCGCCTTCGTGATGCCGGTGATGCACGGCTGCGTGTTGATGCTGCCGATCCTGATCGGCAGCTTCCTGCGCCCGCATGATGCCGGCTTCTCCTCGAGCATCTGGGTCACCGTGTTCGCGGTCGAGCTCATACTCTATGCCGTCGGTACCGTGTTCGTGATCTTCATGCTGGTGTCGGAACGCACCGTCACCGCGCACCGGACGGCGGCATCGACCGATCCCTTGACCGGCATGCTCAACCGGCGCGGCTTCTCGGAGGCTTGTGCGCGCGTGATCGAGCGCGAGGCCAAGGCCGGGCGGCCGGTGACCGTGATGATCTTCGACATCGACCATTTCAAATCGATCAACGACCGCTTCGGCCATCCCGCCGGCGACGAGATGCTGAAGCTGTTCTCCACCGTCGTGGTCAGCAATTTGCGCATCTCCGACCTGTCGGGCCGCATCGGCGGCGAGGAGTTCGCCGCGCTATTGCCATGCTCACTGGAGGAGGGCGTGCTGGTCGCCGAGCGCGTGCGCGAGGCGTTCGAGACCTCCGGCGTCGTGGTCGACGAAGGTCCGGTCGATACCACCGTCAGCATCGGCGTTGCCGGAGGTCCGGCCGGCACCGAGCTGGAGGTGCTGCTGGCCTCGGCGGACACCGCGCTCTACCAGGCCAAGCGCGGCGGCCGCAACCGCGTCGAGGCGGCCGAGGAGCTGCCGCTGTCGCTGGAGAACTGGCGCCGCCAGAGCGCGGCGCGGACCGGCGCATCGCAGGCGCGTCCGGTCACCGCGTGAGCATGCAGGGCGGGCTTGCGGTAAATCTCTGTTTACCATTCGATCCCTACCATCGTGGTCATGGAATCGATCCGTCGACGGAATCCGCAAGCCGCCCTGATGTCGCTCGAAGCCGAAGCTGCCTCGGCCCGCGGCGGTTTCGCCTGTCTGTTCTCCACTGCGGACGAATACGAGAGCGCGCTGATCACCGAGCGTCGTGCGCAAGGCCGCTACACGCAGCAACGCAGCTACTGGCCGTTCGTGTTGTTCGCGGGTTGTGCGCTGATCGTCGCGGGCACGGTCCTGCTGTTCGCCTGACAGGCCTGCATTTCCAGACCGGGCAGGGCGCCGCTTCAGCGCCTTTTTCTTTGTCGCCATCTGCGGTAGACACGGCCATCAACAAAAGGGTGGAAAGCCGATGATCACCGAGATCGCGCAAATTGACGTCAAGCCGGGCAGCGAGAAGGATTTTGAGGCCGCCGTTGCCAAGGCCAAGGCCGCTTTCGGCCGCTCCAAGGGCTTTCACGGCTTCGAGCTGCACAAGTCGATCGAGAAGCCGCAGCGTTACCGGCTGATGGTGAAATGGGCGACGCTGGAGAACCACACTGTGGACTTCCGCGGCTCGGAGAATTTCACCGAATGGCGCGGCCTGGTCGGCCAGTATTTTGCCGCGCCTCCCGAGGTCGAGCACACCGAGACCGTGCTGACGACCTGAGGCTTTATCTCGGGAGCATGATCTTATCGGAAAACCGCTCCACACTTTCCGCTAACGCGGTCCTCCGGGTCCGGATCATGCTCTAGGCCGCCTCCGCGAGAGGCGACGCCTCGTAGGTCTTGACATGGTCGATCATGACCTTGGCGATCGCGACCAGCGGGAGCGCCAGCGCCAGGCCCCAGATGCCGAACACGACGCCCAGCAGGATCTGGAACGCGAACAGCGTGGCCGGCGGGATGTCGAGTGCCTGGCGCTGCAGGATCGGCGTCAGCACGTAGCTTTCCATGGCGTGCACGCCCATGAACAGCAGAAATGCCGACAAAGCGGGGATCCAGCCGGAGGCGAGGCTCGCCAACACCACGATGACGCCGGCGATGATGGCTCCCACCGTGGGGATGAAGGCGAGCAGGCCCGCCTGGATTCCTAGGATGAACGCGCCGGGGATGCCGATGACGGCAAGTCCGATCCAGGTTACGACACCGACCGCGATCATGACGATGATCTGGGCGATCAGCCAGCGCTCGAGCGTTTCAGCGATACGGTCGATGACGATGGCGAAACGGGTACAGTGCCGCGCCGGTGCCAGGAACAGCAGGCCGTCATGATAGACGCTGGGCTGGGCGGCGAAGGCCAGGCCCAGGAACAGCACGATGAAGATGTTGCCGACGCCGTGAATGGTGCCGAGCAGCAGCTTGAGGGTCTGGCTCACGATCGCCCCGCCGCTGGAGGCGAGCGTGCCGGCACTGGGCAGCGGAGCGCGCGAAGGCGTTGCCGGCGCGGGCGTTGCCTCCGAGGAGGTGTTGGCGGCGGGGTCCGAGGCAGCGTTGCCGAGGTCGAAGAAGCTGGTGTCGATGCCGTGGCTCTCGAGCAGGGACCTGACATTGGTGATCTGCGACTTGATGGTCTTGCTCAGCAGCGAGGCCTGTTCGGCAATGGTGGCGCCGCCGAGATAGGCGACGCCCGCGAGCAGCAAAGCGAGCGCAACGCAGACGATTGCAAGCCGGATCGTGTGAGGCAGCTGGACCCGGCGGCCGAGCGCATTGACCAGAGCGTTGAGACCGAGGCCGAGCAGCATGCCGGTGAAGATCAGCAGCAGGGTGGCGGCAAAATACCAGGTGAAGGCGAGCAGCGCGGTGAACAGAACGACGCCGATGCCTCCGGCCGCGATCGCCCAGGCCTGATCCCGCGCGAGGTCGGCACGGGAGCGAGATCGTTCATCTGCGGGAAAGGTCACATCGTATCCTGTCTTTGGTGGCTGCAATGGGAGCACTCTTTCGACAAACACGCTTCCGATCAAGAGCAGGGCTATCGCAGATCACTTTTGGCGGAGGCCTGCGCGCACGCCTCGTCCTTCGAGACGGCGCTTACGCGCCTCCTCAGGATGAGGCTAATCTGGATCAGTGCCTGTTGAAACTGTAGCCACGCACTCCGCCCTCATCCTGAGGAGCCCGCCTAAAGCGGGCGTCTCGAAGGATGACTGCAGGGAAAAGCCCCGATAGCCCCGCGATCAAGAGCGGCAACGCGCCGGTTTGACGCTGCCGCGCGAACGGTGCAGAGCGGTGGCGAAAAGGAAGTGAGGAGCGCTTGGGCGTTATCAGCAAGTGGGCCGGTCTGCTCGGGCTGTTGGCTTTGCTCGTCGGCGGCGACCAGATCCGGATCAACCGGCCGGACCACAAATACCGCCTAACGGTCGAGGTGACGACGCCCGCCGGGATCAAGACCGGGTCGGCCATTCTCGCTGTCGTGCCCGATCGCAACTATAACCGCAGCGGCCGCACCACGACGCGCGGGGAGGCCGTGTTCGTCGATCTCGGCCAAGGCAAGAACATCGTGGTCTTGCTGGCGCACCAGCAGGGCGCCAAGCTCGACCTCGACGACATCAACTATGTGGCGCTCCGCGCCTATGGCGCCGCGCGCGGCAACCGGGTGTCGTTCAAGGACATGAGCCGGCAGTCCGGCGTTGTCCCGGTGCAAGGGGAGCTCATCCCCGCGCTCGTGAGCTTTGGCGATCTCGGGGATCCCAACACCGCGCGCCTTGTCGCCAGCGACAAGGCAGAGATAATCCTGGGCGAGGGCTATGCGATCCGCGGCTTCTCCGCCGAGGTGGTGCCCAACGGGTTCTGGCCGATCGACTTCGGAGGCGTGCTCGGGGAGCCCGTGACGCGCGGAATCGAGGCCAAGCTTCCCTGGCTGACCGCGCCGGGCGAGACAGCGGCAATTGCGCTGAGGGCCGCGGGTCTGCCCGTGGAGGGCGGGTTGGACGCCCGGGAGGCATTTGCGCGAAAATAGCATTGCCGTCCCGCGATCCCCTCTGTTGAATTTGTTCCATCGGAGGGGCATCTTTGGGGAATCTTCTTATCGGGAGGCGCGGAACGACAGATGAGAAAGCCGGTCGTCGGCGTGATCGGAAATTCCTATCGCGTCGAGAATCGATTTCAGGTCCAGATGGTTGGCGAGCGAAACCTGCGCGCCGTGGCCGAAGTCTCCGGCGGCTTGCCGTTGATGTTCGCTGGAGCCCCCGACATCACGGATATCCCGGCGCTGCTCGATACCGTCGACGGCATCATCCTGACCGGGGCCCGGGCCAACGTTCACCCAACCCGCTTCAACGTCGATCCCTGCGAGAAGCACGAACCCTACGACATCCACCGCGACGAAGTTGCGCTGGCCCTGTCGGTCGCCTGCGTCGCCCGCGGCATTCCGCTGTTCGGCATTTGCCGCGGCCTGCAGGAGATGAACGTCGCCTTCGGCGGCTCGCTGCATCCCGAGATCCGCGAGATCCCCGGCCGCATGAACCACCGCATGCCCCGGCTCGAGAACGGCGAGATCCATCCCGATCCGACCGTGGTGTTCGCCGACCGCCACGACGTCGAGCTGACGCCCGGCGGCGCCTTCGCCACGATTCTCGGCTGCGAGAAGATCCGGGTCAATTCGCTGCACGGACAGGGCATTCTCGATCCCGGCAAGCGCGTGCTGATCGAAGGCATCGCCGAGGACGGCACCATCGAGGCGATCCGCATCGCGGAAGCCCCGAGCTTTGCCCTCGGCGTGCAATGGCACGCGGAGTACGACCCGCAGCACAATCCGATCAACCGCAAGCTGTTCGAGGCCTTTGGCGAGGCGCTGGTGACAAGGCAGAAGGCGGAGGCGTAGCCGCGGTCGTGTCCCGGACCAGCTGCAACGCGGAGCGTTGCGGCGCAGAGCCGGGAATCCAGCTTCTGCCACGTTGCGCACTCGGCTTGGACTGAGTAGGGCGGATTAGCCGAAGGCGTAATCCGCCATCTTTAGTTCATGGGGCAGCTGCAATGCCGAATTACCGCCGTGCATTTGTTCCAGGTGGCTGCTGATTCTTCACGGTCAATCTTCATGATCGTAGGCAGCGGCTGCTCGTCGAGCACATCGCAGCGCTGCGCGCGGCCGTTGCAGCGACCCGTCGGGACTATTCGTTCACTATCGATGCGTTTGTCGTGCTTACGGACCACCTTCATGCGGTCTGGACGCTTCCCCGCGGCGATGCCGACTTTTCGATGCGGTGGAGATTGATCAAAATGCGCTTCGCGAAGTCCCTGCCGAAGACAGAGCCTTTAACCGCTGTACAGATCGCAAGACGGGAGCGTGGCGTATGGCAGAACCGGTTCTGGGAGCACCTCATCCGCGACGAAACCGACTATGCACGCCATATCGAGTATTGCTACATCAACCCAGTCAAGCACGGATATGTGACCCGCGTGTTGGATTGGCCGCATTCGTCATTTCACCGAGATGTCGAGGCCGGACTGTTTCCGGCGGATTGGGCAGGAGATAGCAACGCGGATGGTAACTTTGGCGAACGTGCGTGAGCGTCGCACGCAGTAGGCGGATTACGCCTTCGGCTAATCCGCCCTACGAGGACTGTTTATCCAAGGTGCATCCCGAATTTCCGACGGAGTAAACCAATCAGTAGAATTGCTCCGTCCTGGTTTTTGCGGCTCTGATTTGTTCTTTGAGAACGAATTGGAGTCAGATGCAGAACGAAAGCTGATGGCCGCTCCGTGGCGCAGGATTTCTCTACCGTGTTAAATCGTAGATGCGCTCAGGCTGTGCCCAGCGAGAGCGCCGCGACCGGACTGCGTCCATCGGTCATGCCACCGGCACCAGCCTCACACCGCCCGCTCCATCCGTCGCGCGCGATAGGATTGCGTGACATCAGTGTCAGCTTGCGGAAGCTGCTCTCATCCTCATAGCCGGCAGCGCGCGCGATGGTCTTCATCGGCTGCGTCGTCGATTCCAGCAGGGTGCGCGCGTGCTCGACACGGCTGCGCATGATGAAGGATTGCGGCGGCTCGTGCGTGAGTCCTGGAATTTTCGGTTCAACGTACGCTCGCCGAGGCCGAGCGCCTCGGCAATCCTGCATGGGCATTCCCATTGCGTTGCACAATCGCAATGTTGATCTCCAAGCGCAGCATTGAGGTTCATGAGAAGAATTACCATATGCTCTGCAAGGGAGCCCGTGCCGTGCAGACCATGAAGGCGGCCCTCGTTGCGGCGATCACCGTCGTGGCTTTGAGCTGCTGCCTCCTTCCCAGCTCAGCGGAGGAGAGCAAGCGCGTAGCCCTTGTTGTTTCGATCGACGGGGCGATTGGCCCGGCGTCAGCCAGCTACGTCCGGGAGGCTTTGGCCATGGCGAGCGAACGGCGCGCCGAGGTCGTGCTTCTGAGGATGAACACGCCCGGCGGGCTCAATTCCAGCATGCGCGAGATCATCGCGGATGTGCTCGCCTCGCCCGTCCCTGTCATTGGCTACGTCGCTCCCTCCGGCGCCCACGCGGCGAGTGCGGGGACCTATATCCTTTACGCGACCCACATCGCGGCGATGGCACCAGGTACCAACATCGGTGCAGCGACGCCGGTCCAGATTGGCGGGCCGCTGCCGGGCCTGCCGAGCGGCACACCCGACAAGGATGGCAAAGACAAGAAGGATGAGCCGAAGGACGCGATGACGGCGAAGGCCACGAACGATGCCGTCGCCTTCATCCGAAGCCTCGCCGAGCTGCGCAACCGCAATGCGGAGTGGGCGGAGAGGGCGGTCCGCGAGGCCGCAACACTCTCCGCCAACGGCGCGCTGGAGGCACATGCCATCGATCTCGTCGCGCGCGATCAGGCTGAATTGCTGCGGCAGGTTGATGGCCGTGTGGTGGAGCTCGCAGGCGGCAGGACGCGACGCCTCGCAACAAAGGATGCTGTCGTCGAAGCCATCGAGCCCGGACGGATATCCCGGTTCCTGGCGGTCATCACCAACCCGAACGTGGCGTTCATTCTCCTGATGGTCGGCATCTACGGCCTGATCTTCGAGTTCATGTCTCCCGGAGCCGTCGCCCCCGGAGTTATCGGCGCGATCTGCCTGCTGATCGGCCTCTACGCGCTCAATTTGCTGCCGATCAACTATGCCGGCCTCGCCCTGATGCTGGTGGGACTCGTGCTTCTCACCGTCGAAGCCTTCAACCCGACCGTGGTGGTCGGCTTCGGCGGGATCATCTCTTTCGTGCTGGGAGCAATGATGCTCTTCAGGAGCGAGGCGCCTGGATACCAACTGTCCTGGTGGGTGATCGGCACCACTGCGGTCGTGTTCAGCGGCTTTGTTCTGATCGTGCTTGGCTCACTTCGGCGCGTCCGCAAAGCTCCTGCGCTGGTCGGCGCACAGGCCATGCGCGGCTTGCCCGCCGAGGTTCTCGACTGGAACGGGAACGAAGGTCATGTCTTCGCCCATGGTGAGCGCTGGCAGGCGCGCGGCGCCGAAACCTTCAAGCCCGGAGAGACGGTAGAGGTCGCCAATGTCGTCGACCTGACGCTGCTGATACGCCGCACACCCGCCCGGACAGGCGAGGGAGGTACATCATGACGCTGGAATATCTGACGTATGCGGCGCTTGCGCTGCTTGTCATCGTGTTTCTATCCCAGGCCATTCGAATCCTGCGCGAATACGAGCGCGGCGTCGTCTTCACGCTCGGCCGCTTTACCGGTGTGAAGGGCCCGGGCCTGATACTCCTCATCCCGATCGTGCAGCAACTCGTCAAGGTCGATCTGCGGGTGATGGTGCAGGTGGTGCCGCCGCAGGACGTGATTTCGCGGGACAACGTCTCCGTCAAGGTCAACGCCGTCCTGTACTTCCGCATCGTCGATCCCGAGCGCGCCATCATCAAGGTCGGCGACTACATGGCGGCGACCAGCCAGCTCGCCCAGACCACGTTGCGTTCGGTGCTCGGCAAGCATGAGCTCGACGAGATGCTTGCCGAGCGCGACCGGTTGAACGCCGATATCCAGGAGATTCTCGACAAGCAGACTGACGTCTGGGGCATCAAGGTCACCGGCATAGAGATCAAGGACGTCGATATCAACGAAACCATGGTTCGCGCGATTGCCAAACAGGCTGAGGCGGAGCGCTTGCGGCGAGCCAAGGTGATCAATGCGATGGGCGAGCAGCAGGCCGCCGAAAAGCTCGTCGAAGCCGGCCGGATTCTGGCGCAGGAGCCTCAGGCAATGCAGCTACGTTACTTCGCAGCTCTGCACGACATCGCCGGTGAACGCTCGTCGACCGTGGTGTTTCCGCTCCCCACCGGCCTGCTCGACCATTTGATGCCGCGACCTGACAACCCGTAACAGAAAGCGGCGAGGTGCTGATCGCGAGCGGGCGCCACGGCTCCGGCCGAGCTGCAGCGGGCGTTCACGGCGACGTGGTAGCGGTCGAGACCCCTCAAACGAAAAGGCGCCTCCTTCCGGAAGCGCCTTTTGCTTGTCGCGGATAGTTCGGACCGCTTAGCCCGAATAGTACATGTCGAACTCAACCGGGTGCGGGGTCATCTCGAAGCGCTCGACCTCGGTCATCTTCAGCTCGATATAGGCGTCGATGAAGTCGTCGTCGAACACGCCGCCGGCCTTGAGGAAGGCGCGGTCCTTGTCGAGGTTTTCGAGCGCCTCGCGAAGCGAGCCGCACACGGTCGGGATCTGCTTCAGCTCTTCCTTCGGCAGATCGTAGAGGTCCTTGTCCATGGCCGGACCCGGATCCATCTTGTTCTTGATGCCGTCGAGGCCGGCCATCAGCATCGCGGCGAAACCGAGATAGGGATTGGCGAGCGGATCGGGGAAGCGCACCTCGACGCGCTTGGCCTTCGGCGAGGCGGTGTAGGGGATGCGGCACGACGCCGAGCGGTTGCGCGCGGAATAGGCGAGCAGCACGGGGGCTTCATAGCCCGGGACCAGACGCTTGTAGGAGTTGGTCGACGGGTTGGTGAAGGCGTTGATCGCCTTGGCGTGCTTGATGATGCCGCCGATATAGTGGAGGCAGGTCTCCGACAGGTCGGCGTACTTGTTGCCGGCAAACACCGGCTTGCCGTCCTTCCAGATCGACTGGTGCACGTGCATGCCCGAGCCGTTGTCGCCGTAGACCGGCTTCGGCATGAAGGTGGCGGTCTTGCCGTAGATGTGCGCGACCTGGTGGATGCAGTATTTGTAGATCTGGATGTGGTCGGCCATCAGCGTCAGCGTGTCGAACTTCATGCCGAGCTCGTGCTGGGCGGAAGCGACCTCGTGGTGATGCTTCTCGACCTTGACGCCCATCTTGGCCATGGCGCCGAGCATTTCCGAGCGCATGTCCTGCACGGAGTCCTGCGGCGGAACCGGGAAATAGCCGCCCTTGGTGCGGACGCGGTGGCCGAGATTGCCGCCTTCATATTCGGTGTCGGAGTTGGTCGGCAACTCCGAGGAGTCGAGGCGGAAACCGGTGTTGTAGGGGGTGGAGGAGAAGCGCACGTCGTCGAACACGAAGAACTCGGCTTCGGGGCCGACGAACACGGCGTCGCCCACGCCCATCGACTTCACCATCGCCTCGGCCTTCTTGGCGATGCCGCGGGGGTCGCGGTTATAGGGCTCGCCGGTGGTCGGCTCGAGCACGTCGCAGGTGATGACCATGGTGGTCTCGGCGAAGAACGGGTCGATCGTCGCGGTCACCGGATCGGGCATCAGGCACATGTCGGACTCGTTGATCGCCTTCCAGCCGGCAATCGAGGAGCCGTCGAACATCGTCCCTTCGGCGAAGATGTCTTCATCGATCATGCTGACGTCGAACGTGACGTGCTGCCACTTGCCGCGCGGATCGGTGAAGCGCAGGTCGACGTACTTCACGTCGTTGTCCTTGATCGATTTCAGGACGTCTTTGGCGGTCTTCATGCATACCCCTTATGGCTCTGCGGGTCGGTTTCCAGGTGAGCAAGATTGTTCTCGCTTTTGGCGAGTTCGCGCGCGACCGCACAAATGAAATCAGGCCGCCGAAGCAGCCTTATTTCTTGTCAGAGTGTCGCAAAATGCGGGATAGCACCCGGTTCAGATAGCGTCCAGCCCGGATTCGCCGGTTCGGATGCGGATCGCCTCTTCGATGTTGGAGACGAAAATCTTGCCGTCGCCGATGCGGCCGGTCTGCGCGGCGCGGCGGATTGCGTCGATGGCGCGCTCGACCAGATCGTCGCCGATCACGATCTCGATTTTGACCTTCGGCAGGAAGTCGACGATGTATTCTGCGCCGCGGTAAAGTTCGGCGTGACCCTTCTGCCGGCCAAAGCCCTTGGCCTCGGTGACGGTGATGCCCTGCAGACCGACTTCTTGAAGCGCTTCCTTCACCTCGTCGAGCTTGAATGGCTTGATGATGGCTTCGATTTTCTTCACTGCGCGACTCCCGGCCTTTCGATCCAATAGCAACGTCTTCGTCAGGACGCGCATTTCTCAACGCACGATCTTGTCTTCTCTGTGCCGGGATCCCTGACCCGTCCGGCAACAGCGGCCGGCCACGCCCTTCAAGATGTCAGTGAGCACGACGAACCGAAGCGGCTTCCTCGAAAGCAGGGTCTATGCCAAGTTGCAAATGCCCTGATTATCGGAGCGTTATCAGCCTTTTAACGAGCATCTCTGAGTGATGGTGCCGACCTGCACAAAATACCGAAGACCGCAAAATAGGCAAACGGTTCAATATATGTTCATTTCGACGTTCCCACCGCCGGATCGGCGCAAAAGATGCCTGTTCAAGAGGCGTTTGTACTAGGAAGTGGCATGGAAGTTCTGACCAACGCCGAAATGCAGCGAGCCGACCAGCTTGCCATCGCGGCCGGCACGCCCGGTTTCAAGCTGATGCTCAGCGCCGGCCAGGCGGTCGCCGAGGCCGCCCATGCGCTGGTGGAGGAGGGGCCGATCCTGATCGTCGCCGGCCCCGGCAACAATGGCGGGGACGGTTTCGTGGCCGCGGCCGAGCTCGCCGCGCAGGGGCGCGAGGTTTCGGTGATCCTGATGTGCGAGCGGGACCAGCTCCAGGGCGATGCCGCCTCGGCCGCGCGCGGCTGGAAGCACCCGGTGCTGCCGTTCAACCCGCAGGCGATCGGCAGGCCTGCGCTGATCATCGATGCGCTGTTCGGCGCCGGCCTCAGCCGCACCGTGGATGGCGAAGCGCGCGCCATGATCGAGGCGATCAACGCCAACGGTGCCCCGGTGCTGGCGGTCGACCTGCCGAGCGGCATCAACGGCACCAGCGCGGCCGTGATGGGCGTGGCGGTGAACGCCACCGAGACCGTCACCTTCTTCCGAAAGAAGCCGGCGCATCTGCTGTTGCCCGGGCGCATGCATTGCGGCCGTGTGCGCGTTGCCGACATCGGCATCGATGCGCAGGTGCTGGAGGAGATCGCGCCGCAGACCTTCGAGAACGATCCGGATCTCTGGGGCGCGGCCTTTCCGGTGCCGCGCATCGATGGCCACAAATATGCGCGCGGTCACGTGCTCGCGGTCTCGGGCGACGCAGCCGCGACCGGCGCGGCACGGCTCGCCGCGCGCGGCGCGCTGCGCGCCGGCGCGGGCCTCGTGACGCTGGCGAGCCCGCGCGATGCGCTCGCGATCAATGCTGCCGCGCTCACCGCGGTGATGGTGCGCCCCGTCGATACCGCGGTCGAGTTCGGCGAGCTGCTCGGCGACAAACGCTACAACACCTGCATCATCGGCCCCGGTGCGGGCATCGGTGAGCGCACCTGCGATCTCGTCCACACCGCGCTTACCGCGCAGCGGCATCTGGTGCTCGATGCGGATGCGCTGACCAGCTTTGCCGCAACCCCCGAGCGCCTGTTCGAATCGATCAAGTCCTCGCAGGACAATGCGGTGGTGCTGACCCCGCACGAAGGCGAGTTTCCGCGCCTGTTCTCCGACCTCAGCAACAAGCATCCCGGCCGCTCCAAGCTCGAGCGCGTCCGCGCCGCCGCCGAGCGCTGCGGCGCCGTCGTGCTGCTGAAGGGCCCGGACACCACAATCGCCGCCCCCGACGGCCGCGCCACCATCGCCGCCAATGCGCCGCCCTGGCTCGCCACGGCCGGCGCCGGCGACGTGCTGTCCGGGATCATCGCCGGGCTCCTGGCGCAAGGCGTGCCGGCGTTCGAGGCCGCCAGCATCGGCGTCTGGATGCATGGCGAGGCGGGAAGCGAAGCTGGGCCGGGCCTGATCGCGGAGGATCTGACCGAGACGCTGCCGGCCGTGCACCGGCGGATCTATGACGCGCTGGGCATCGAATACTGAACGTTCACTCCACCCCGTACCAGCGCACCAGCCGCGGCGCGGCCCAGTCGGTCACGACGGATTCGATCAGCCAGCGTCCGGGCGAGGTCGCGGCGAACGCGATGCGCTGGGTCTGGCCAGGCTCGATCGCGAGCGTGTCGAGCCAATAGGGCTTCCAGCCGTCGTCGAGCTTGTCGAGCAGCCGGAAATGGTGGCCGTGCAGGTGAAACACGGTGGTGACCGGGGCGGGGTTCTGCAGCGCCAGGACCACAGTGCGGCCGGTCTTGGCGCGGAAGGCAGGGGCGGAGGCGGTGGAGAAGGTCGCGGGCCGTGCCCAGCCGGCATCGGCCGTACCGAGCGCGACATCGAACCGCAGGGCGCCTCTCAGCTCGAGCTTCTCGGGCAGATCATTCGGCGGGAGCGGTTGGGGCGGCGGCAGCGGAGCGCGCTTCAGCTTCCCGGAGACAGTCAGGTGTCCGACCTGGCGCACCGCCTTGCCGTCATGCAGCATAAACGGGGCCGAACTGGCCGCATCCACGAAGGCGTCGGTCCGCGCCCCCGGGGCCAGCACCAACGCGCCGTTGCGCGCGGGGAACGGCTCGGCCGGCTGGCTGTCGAGGGCCATCACACGGACTTCGTGGTTTTCCAATTTGATTGCGAGAACAGAGCGTTGCGAGCCGTTGATGAAGCGTAGCCGCAGCCGCTCGCCCGCCGAAGCTGAGAGTTCGAATGAAGTCTTGCCGTTGATTGTGTAAAGCGGCGTCGTGTCCTTCGGGTCCTGGCCCGGCGGGACCGCGGTGCCATCCGGCCGCAGGCGCCATTCCTGGATCAGCAGGAGCTCATCACGATCGACGGCGACCGGGCCGGTTTCGGCCACGATGATCGGAAGCGCGCGTGCGGGCTGCTGCAGGCGGTGCTCGAAGAGGCGGAAGTCGGCCAGCAGGGTGCCTGCATTAGGCACTGAAATAATTGATGTTTCTGTCGCATCCGGCGCTGCCGGGGCGCGGCCGCGGAGCGGGTCGGCGGCCATCGGCGCGTGGAGGCTGTACCAGACTGGCGCAATCGGCACAGGGAGGTTGTTGCTGAAGACCACCTGGCAGCGGTCGAAACGCTTGAGACGCACGTCTCTGAGGTGGCTTACGGCGGCCAGCTCCCAGATTGGTGTAGCCGGCTGACCCGGTCTCAAAGCCAGCGTTGCCGGTCTCGCCTGCAGCGCGAGCTGGGCCGTGACGGATGGGCCTGCACCGCCCACGATCAGCCCGGCTGCCGAGGCCCCTAAGCCGGCCAAAACCTCGCGCCGATGGGGAGCATGGATCCGCGTTGTCATGGCACGATCCGGACCACGCCGTGCTGGATAAGTCCAGCCGCAGTGCCTACTTGAAGCTTGCCTCCATCAGGCCATTTTTTTGCTGCGAACAGTCAGGCACATGCTATAAGCCCGGCCGCCCGCGGCATCGCGGCCGGTCTTGATGCGAATTCACGCGGGCGTGGCGGAACTGGTAGACGCGCTGGATTTAGGTTCCAGTGACGAAAGTTGTGGGGGTTCGAGTCCCTCCGCCCGCACCAAGCGCTTATCGCGTTTGCACGGATTACGAGGCCTGCTTCCGCGCGGATGATCATCCGCCTGGAGCGGGTCCGATGAACCACCGGCGTGAAGGCGTTTGCCTCGCGCCGGATCGATTAACGACAGCGTCCCGGCGCGCGACGTGCCGGGGCCGAACGAAAAGAAGATTGGACGCCATGCAGGTCACAGAAACCCTCTCGGAAGGTTTGAAGCACGAGTTCAAGATCAGCGTTCCCGCGTCTGATCTCGACGCCAAGGCCGGCGCCAAGCTCGTCGACCTCAAGGACAAGGTCCGTATCAACGGCTTCCGTCCGGGCAAGGTGCCGGTCTCGCATCTGAAGAAGGTCTATGGTCGCTCGGTCATGGCCGAGACCATCGACCAGACCATCCGCGACACCAACACGCAGCTGTTCTCCGAGCGCGGCTTTCGCCTTGCGACCGAGCCGAAAATCACCATGCCGAGCGAACAGGCCGAGGTCGAGGAGCTGCTGAGCGGCAAGACGGATTTGACCTACACGGTCGCCATCGAAGTAGTGCCGGCGATCGCGCTCGCCGACTTCAAGAGCTTCCAGGTCGAGAAGCCAGTTGCTGATGTCACCGACGCCGATGTCGACGAGGCGATCAAGCGCATCGCCGATTCCAACCGCACCTATGCCGCCAAGGGCGAGGGTACCAAGGCTGAGTCGGGCGACCGCGTTACCATCAACTTCACGGGCCGCATCAACGGCGAAATCTTCGAAGGCGGCACCGGCGAGGGCATCCAGGTCCTGATCGGCTCCAACACCTTCATTCCGGGCTTCGAGGAGCAGCTCATCGGCATCGGCGCGGGTGAGACGCGCACGCTGAAGGTGTCGTTCCCGAAGAACTACATGAACGACAAGCTCGCCGGCCAGCCGGCGGAGTTCGAGACCACCGCGACCCTGATCGAGGCGCCGCAGGACCTTGCGATCGACGACGAGTTCGCCAAGTCGCTCGGCCTGGAATCGCTGGACAAGCTCAAAGAGGCCGCGCGCGAGCGCCTGACCGCCGAGTTCGCCACCGCCACGCGCCAGCGCGTCAAGCGCGCGCTGCTCGACCGCCTCGACGAGGCGCATCGCTTCGAGGCGCCGCCCTCGCTGGTGGACGAGGAGTTCAGCCTGATGTGGAACTCGGTCAAGGCCGAGATGGACTCCGCCGGCAAGACCTTTGCCGACGAGGACACCACCGAGGACAAGGCAAAGGAGGAGTATCGCAAGATCGCCGATCGCCGCGTGCGGCTTGGCCTCGTGCTCTCCGAGATCGGCGAGAAGAACAAGATCACGGTGACCGATGACGAGGTCGGCCGCGCCGTGATCGAGCGCGCGCGCTCGATGCCCGGCCGCGAAAAGGAGGTCTGGGACTTCTACCGCAACAACGCCCAGGCGTTGGCCCAGCTTCGTGCGCCGATCTACGAGGACAAGGTGGTCGACTTCATCCTCGAGCTAGCCAACGTGACCGAGAAGAAGGTTTCGCGCGAGGACCTCTACAAGGACGACGACGCGGAAAAGACCGCGGCCTGAAGGGTTTGAGATAGTCCGCTATTAAGGATGATGAGCGAAGAGGCCCAGCTAGCCAGGTGGCCGGCTGGGCCTCTTTGTGCGAATCAGCTTCAACTGCCCCACGGATTAAGCCTTAATGCGCTGCGCACTTGTCAGAAGCGAAATGGGCTATATCTGTCGCTACGCCTTTCTGCTTCTTACCCAAGTTCCTGCATCACAGGACGTCCATTCGCCTTCCGGCAAATCCAGCCAAGCTGGCAAGCCAGCCCGGCGATGTCCGTCTCCGAAACCCTAGGTGACTCATGCGCGATCCGGTTGAAACCTACATGAACCTCGTGCCCATGGTGGTCGAGCAGACCAACCGTGGCGAGCGCGCCTACGACATTTTCTCGCGCCTTTTGAAGGAGCGCATCATCTTCGTGACCGGCCCGGTCGAGGACGGCATGTCGACGCTGATCGTCGCGCAGCTCCTGTTCCTCGAGGCGGAAAATCCGAAGAAGGAAATCTCGATGTACATCAACTCGCCGGGCGGCGTGGTGACGTCGGGCCTTGCGATCTACGACACCATGCAGTTCATCCGCCCGCCGGTCTCGACCCTGTGCACCGGTCAGGCGGCTTCGATGGGCTCGCTGCTGCTTTGCGCCGGCGAGAAGGACATGCGCTTCTCGCTGCCGAACGCGCGCATCATGGTGCACCAGCCCTCCGGCGGCTTCCAGGGCCAGGCAACCGACATCATGCTGCACGCCCAGGAGATCCTGAACCTGAAGAAGCGGCTCAACGAGATCTACGTCAAGCACACCGGCCAGACCTACAAGTCGATCGAGGATGCGCTGGAACGCGATAAGTTCCTCACTGCGAACGACGCCAAGGAGTTCGGCTTGGTCGACAAGGTGATCGATAAGCGCGCCGAGGAGCCGGCGCCGGCGAAGGCCCCGTAGCACTACTGAAGCGTCACGACGAGCCCTCGGTTTGCCGTGGACCCCTCAGGGCAGCGTTCACGTTAGGTGCGCGTGCGCACGGCGCAAAACGCGGTTTTGCGCCCTGCGACAAGCAGAAAGTTCCGCTTTCGTGCTTGTTTTTCGTGGCAATCCAGCAACGCCGGGGTGTTTTCCATCACTTCGCCCGTGCCAAGACCGGAAATCACGGTATTGTCACGGGTAGCCGGCGACCCCCGATTAGCGAATTCTTGATAGTCGGGTGACAGCATGGTTGGCTACGATTGATCGGCTATGATCGCGGGAGAATCGAGCCACCGTGATTCGCACGGAATGTAGTAAAGCGTAGGATCTTTTTTGGTACGGAATTTGCTCTACTTAAGCTTCATGCCGACCATCGTGTCGGAATGGAGCGATCGAGCGGAACGGGATCGAACCGCGGACGGAGATATGAATGAGTAAGGTCGGCACGAGCGACTCCAAGAACACGCTATATTGCTCGTTCTGCGGCAAGAGCCAGCACGAAGTCCGCAAACTGATCGCGGGTCCCACGGTCTTCATCTGCGACGAGTGCGTCGAGCTCTGCATGGACATCATCCGCGAGGAGAACAAATCCTCGCTGGTCAAGTCGCGCGACGGTATTCCGACGCCGAAGGAAATCTGCAAGGTGCTGGACGATTACGTCATCGGCCAGAGCCATGCGAAGAAGGTCCTGTCGGTCGCGGTGCACAACCACTACAAGCGCCTCAACCATCAGACCAAGCACAACGACGTCGAGCTCGCGAAGTCGAACATCCTGCTGATCGGTCCGACCGGCTCGGGCAAGACGCTGCTCGCGCAGACGCTCGCCCGCATCCTGGACGTGCCGTTCACGATGGCCGATGCGACGACGCTGACCGAAGCCGGCTATGTCGGCGAGGACGTCGAGAACATCATCCTGAAGCTGCTCCAGGCCGCCGACTACAACGTCGAGCGCGCCCAGCGCGGCATCGTCTACATCGACGAAATCGACAAGATCAGCCGCAAGTCCGACAACCCCTCGATCACGCGCGACGTGTCGGGTGAGGGCGTGCAGCAGGCGCTGCTCAAGATCATGGAAGGCACGGTGGCTTCGGTCCCGCCGCAGGGCGGCCGCAAGCATCCGCAGCAGGAGTTCCTGCAGGTGGATACCACCAACATCCTGTTCATCTGCGGCGGCGCCTTTGCCGGCCTCGAGAAGATCATCTCGGCGCGCGGTCGGTCGACCTCGATCGGCTTCGGCGCCCAGGTGCTCGCGCCGGAGGATCGCCGGACCGGCGAGATCTTCCGTCACGTCGAGCCTGAGGACCTCCTGAAGTACGGCCTCATCCCCGAGTTCGTCGGTCGTCTGCCGGTCGTGGCGACGCTCGAGGATCTCGACGAGACCTCGCTGAAGAAGATCCTGACGGAGCCGAAGAACGCGCTGGTGAAACAGTACCAGCGGCTGTTCGAGATGGAGAACATCGAGCTGACCTTCGCCGACGAGGCGCTTGGCGCGGTCGCCCGCAAGGCGATCGAGCGCAAGACCGGCGCGCGAGGCCTGCGTTCGATCCTCGAGGCGATCCTGCTCGAGACCATGTTCGACCTGCCGGGCCTGGAAGGTGTGGAAGAAGTCGTGATTTCCCGCGAAGTCGTGGAAGGCACGGCGCGTCCGCTCTACATCTATGCCGATCGGTCCGATCGTGCCGTCGAGAACGCCAGCGCCTGATCTGACGGCGCTGGAAAGCTCCAATCGTCTCCTCGAGTTGGCTGCGGAGCCGTGGTTCCGCAGCCGGTGTTGCGTCGCTTGCCGCGTTGCGTAAGCGCCTGATGGCGCGCGTTTTTCAATGACTTGACACCCCCCGGGTCGATAGCCACCTAATGTCGGCGGCGAGCGAAAATTCTCTTCAAGATTCGCCTCAGTTCCGTTCCGGCGAGCCGGTCCAACTTGTAGAGGACCGACCGGTTCTGCGGATCACCTCGGCACCTTGTGGCGGTTGCGCATGATCGCGGGCTGCGTGCAAGGGGGCAAAGCAAAAGGAAAAGGCCATGACCAATCCAAAACCCCGGCCAACAATCGTTCATGGCGAAGCACACGCCTATCCCGTGCTGCCGCTGCGCGACATCGTCGTCTTCCCGCACATGATCGTTCCGCTCTTCGTCGGTCGCGAGAAGTCGATCCGCGCACTCGAAGAGGTGATGAAGAACGACGCGCTGATCATGCTCGCGACGCAGAAGAACGCGTCCGACGATGATCCGGCGCCCGATGCGATTTACGAGACCGGTACGCTTGCCAGCGTGCTGCAGCTCCTGAAGCTTCCCGATGGCACCGTGAAGGTGCTGGTCGAAGGGCTCGAGCGTGCGCGCGTGGCGAAGTACACCGACCGCGCCGACTATTATGAGGCGACCGCCGTCGCGCTTGCGGACACCGACGCGAAATCGGTCGAGGCGGAAGCGTTGGCGCGCTCGGTCGTGTCCGACTTCGAGAGCTATGTGAAGCTCAACAAGAAGATCTCGGCCGAGGTCGTCGGCGTCGTGCAGGCGATCACCGATTTCGCCAAGCTCGCCGATACGGTCGCCTCGCATCTCGCGGTCAAGATCGCAGATCGCCAGGGCATACTGGAGACGCTGTCGGTCACCACGCGCCTGGAGAAGGTGCTGGGTCTGATGGAGAGCGAGATCTCGGTGCTGCAGGTCGAGAAGCGCATCCGTTCTCGTGTCAAACGACAAATGGAGAAGACCCAGCGCGAGTACTATCTCAACGAGCAGATGAAGGCGATCCAGAAGGAACTCGGCGACGACGACGGTCGCGACGAGCTCGCCGATCTCGAAGAGAAGATCTCGAAGACCAAGCTCTCCAAGGAAGCGCGCGAGAAGGCGCAGCATGAATTGAAGAAGCTGCGCCAGATGTCGCCGATGTCCGCGGAAGCGACCGTCGTGCGCAACTATCTGGATTGGCTACTGTCGATCCCGTGGAACAAGAAGTCTAAGGTGAAGAAGGACCTGGAGCAGGCGCAAGCCATCCTGGACTCCGATCACTATGGGCTGGAGAAGGTCAAGGAGCGTATCGTCGAGTACCTCGCGGTGCAGTCGCGCGCCAACAAGCTGACGGGGCCGATCCTGTGCCTGGTCGGGCCTCCCGGCGTCGGCAAGACCTCGCTCGGCAAGTCGATCGCGAAGGCGACGGGGCGCGAGTTCGTGCGCGTCTCGCTCGGCGGCGTGCGCGACGAGGCCGAGATCCGCGGTCACCGCCGCACCTATATCGGCTCGATGCCCGGCAAGATCATCCAGTCGATGCGCAAGGCGAAGTCGTCCAATCCGCTGTTCCTCTTGGACGAGATCGACAAGATGGGCGCCGATTTCCGCGGCGATCCGTCCTCGGCGCTGCTCGAGGTACTCGACCCCGAGCAGAACGGGACCTTCAACGACCACTATCTCGAGGTCGACTACGATCTGTCCAACGTGATGTTCATCACCACCGCGAATACGCTCAATATTCCGGGGCCCCTGATGGACCGCATGGAGATCATCCGGATCGCGGGCTACACCGAGAACGAGAAGGTCGAGATCTCGCGCAAGCACCTGATCCCGAACGCGGTGTCCAAGCATGGCCTGGACTCCAAGGAGTTCTCGATCGACGACGAGGCGCTGCTGCTTCTGATCCGCCGCTACACCCGCGAAGCGGGCGTGCGTAACCTGGAGCGTGAGCTCTCTACACTGGCCCGCAAGGCGGTGAAGGAGCTGATGATCTCCAAGAAGAAGTCGGTCAAGGTCACCGAGAAGACTCTGGAAGAGTTGCTCGGCGTGCCGAAGTACCGCTTCGGCGAGATCGAGAGCGAGCCGCAGGTCGGTATCGTCACCGGCCTTGCCTGGACCGATGTCGGCGGCGAGCTGCTGACGATCGAAGGCGTCATGATGCCCGGCAAGGGCAAGATGACGGTCACGGGCAATCTGCGCGACGTCATGAAGGAGTCGATCTCCGCGGCGGCGTCCTACGTCCGCTCGCGCGCGATCAACTACGGCGTCGAGCCGCCGCTGTTCGACAAGCGCGACATCCACGTGCACGTGCCGGAAGGGGCGACGCCGAAGGATGGCCCGTCCGCAGGTGTTGCGATGGCCACCGCGATCATCTCGGTCATGACCGGCATCCCGGTCCGCCATGATGTCGCGATGACCGGCGAGATCACGCTGCGCGGCCGCGTGCTGCCGATCGGCGGCCTCAAGGAGAAGCTGCTGGCTGCGGCCCGCGGCGGCATCAAGACGGTGCTGATCCCCGAGGACAACGCCAAGGATCTCACGGAGATTTCCGATGCGATCAAGGGCGGCATGGAGATCATCCCGGTCTCGCGCCTCGATGACGTCGTCGCCAAGGCGCTGGTGAAGAAGCCTACGCCGATCGTCTGGGAAGAGGACACCAAGGTGACGGTGAAGCCGGACGGCGATGAAGCCGCCGGCGGCCTGACCGCTCACTGAGATCGCAGCTCGAAAATGATGATAAAACGGCGCCTTCGGGCGCCGTTTTTGTTTGGGGAAGGGGAGGAGGCAATGCACGTCGATGGGCAATGCCATTGCGGGAAGGTCGCGTTCGAGGCCGAGGTCGATCCGGAGGCAGTCTCGGTCTGTCACTGCACCGATTGCCAGACGCTGACCGGCTCGCCGTTCCGCGTGACGGCCATCTGCACCAAGGCCGATGTCCGCCTGACCCGTGGCTCGCCCAAAATCTACGGCAAGCGCGGCGACAACGGCCGGATGCGCTTTCAGCATTTCTGTGCCGATTGCGGTTCCCCGCTGTTCACCAGCGGCGAGGGCGACCAGGCCGACGATTGGGGCATCCGTTGGGGCTCGATCCGCCAGCGGGATGCGCTGCGGCCGGTGAGGCAGATCTGGTGCCAATCGGCAGCGGTGTGGATCGACGCCGTGCCGCTGCTGCCCGGGCGGCCCAGGGATTGAAGTTGGCTGGCCGAGCCCGCCTTCGCCGTTGGGCTTCGGCGCGGCAACCTTCGATCGCTTCGCGCTTACGACCTTGCTGTGCTGGCTTGCCGAGCCGTAGCTCGCGAAGCGAGCGAAGGCTGGTGGGCGGTCACGGATTCGAACCGCGGACCCTCTCGGTGTAAACGAGATGCTCTAACCAGCTGAGCTAACCGCCCAATGGCGCCTCTTTAGCGCCCCGGCGGGGGCCGAAGCAAGGGCCGAGCGCGCCCGACCCGGCTGCAATTGCCGGCCCGGTGAGAGCTTTCATGCCGGACACGGCCAACCCTGCAGCAGGTCCGCTGCAGGGCAATCTTTCTCGCAGCGCGATCTCGACGTAAGGCCGAGGAGCCAGCGATCATGCTGCGGGTGTCAGGCTGTCTTGGTGAACATCGTCAGGACACCGTCGACGATGTTGATCGCGACGACTTGTGCCGAGCTCAAGCCCTTGGCCTTGAGCACGGAGGCGGCCTGCGGTGTGGCGTCGATGGACTGCCGAAGCGACTGGATGTCCGTCTCGCTCGTATGCGCCACGAGTTCATCGACCTTCGCGCGCACGGCCGGCTGCAGTTCCTTGACGTCTACAACCTGTATGCTCCGGATCACAGTGCTGGATTGCGTGGACGATTGCTCCGTGTCGGATTGCGACGATGCGCCCTGTGCCTGCACCAGGGCAGGTGTTCCCAGCGAGAGAGCTGCAACGAGGACGGATGCCGTGAAGCTGCGCATGGTCATGCCTTTTCCAGTTTGAGGAAGCGCGAACCTAGCGCGGAAATCTGGTTGGCATCTGATTCCGATGTGGCCGTTCGGTGAAACAATGCGGCCGCAATGCGCGCGGATGAGACGCTTGCGTCGGGTCCGGAGCCCAAAGCGCAACTCTGTTCCAGACTTTCATATTGACCGAATGCAGAAAGCAAAAGCCCCGGACGAACCGGAGCTTTGCCTTAGCGACGACCAGCAGTGGGGTGATCAGTACTTCGCCACGACGGGGCCTCCGCCCCAGTTGAAGCGATAGACCAGCTGGCTGCGAACGGCGTGAACCCATTTCTCGGAATCGATCGACGCTCCAACGGACAGACCCGTTGCCGTGTCGCGGACGGCGTTCGTTGCGGTGTCGAATTCAGAGAACCGATATTCGGTCTTCCAGAACAAGCCCGGCACGATCTTCAGCGCGTGTTCTTCGCCGGCGCCGATGAACCAGCCCCTGTAGGTACGCTTGTCCATGAACACGCCGCTTGGTCTTCCGAACGGCGCAGCGTTGAGGGTGAAATCGGTACGGTCAAAGCTGGCTTCGGTATAGCCGACTGAGAAATAGGTTAGGAGGCTCGGGGTCGCCAGCCAGCCGAGCCGGCCGCCGCCCGCCCAGGCCGAGCTCATCTTCTCTTCGCCCACGATCCCGAAGCGAGGCGGGCTGAGCTGGCCCTTGAGGCTGCCGATATCGTAGTCGCCGAATGCGCCGACGACGAAGGCCGCGCCCGCTGCCGCAAACTGGTAGTCGCAGCCGCCCTGCACAGTCCCGAAGAAGCCGCGGCCTCCGGTCGTTGCTGTATCGCTGAAGCGGGTTCTGGTGGGACCATCGATGTAGGTCGTGCTGTCCTGATTCCAGAGCCCATAGCCTCCGCCGCCGCCGACGTGGCAGCCGGTCCAATTCGTGAGCGGCGTGGGGGCCGGAGGCGCCTTCAGATAGGCAGGGGACGTCACATCGGCGGCGGGGCCGCTCGAATTGAAGCGGTAGACCAACTCGCTGCGGACAGTGTGGACGTACTTCTTCGAATCCTCGGAAAAGCCGATCGGCAATCCGCTCGCCGTATCCCGGATCGGATTTGTGCCGACATTGAAGTCGGAGAAGCGGTATTCCGTTTTCCAGAAGAGACCCGGCAGGAAGCCCAGCGCATATTCGGCGCCGGAGCCGATGAACCAGCCATCGTAGGTTCGCTTGTCCTGATAGAGGCCGGCCGCAACTCCGAAGGGCGGAAAGTTCAGATTGAAGTTCGTGCGGTCGAAAGTCGCTTCGGTGTAACCCGCCGAGACATAGGTCAGCAGGCTAGGCGTCGCCAGCCAGCCGAGACGGCCGCCGACCGCCCAGGCCGAGCTCATTTTCTCGTCGCCAACCATCGAGAAGCCGGAGGGAGTGAGCCGCCCGGTTAGACTGGCGAAATCATAATCACCGAAGGCGCCGATCACGAAGCGCTCGCTGGCCGCCGCAAACTGATAGTCGCATCCCGCCTGTACCGTCCCGAAGTACCCGCGGCCACCGGTGGTGATCGTATCGGCATTCTGAAAGCGGAGCGGACCGTCGACAAAAGTCGAATTTTCCTGATTCCACATGCCGTAGCCGCCGCCGCCCGCGACATAGCAGCCGGTCCAGTTGACGAAAGCTGCGGCGACAGCCGGTGGCTTGGCGTATTTGCGCGGAAGGTCGGCTGCCAATGCTGATCCGGAAAACGTCACCAATGCCACGAGGGCGGGCGCAACCTGCTTCATTCCAAACATTCCCATCCCACCAGACCGCGGCCAAGCGACCCCTCGCCAAGCCACAATCGACTCCTCGGACAAACATACGAAGTTTGATTCAGAATGCTGTTGCAGGAAGGCTACAATCGCGGAAAGTGTGCGGCTCGCCTGTGCATATCCAGCCGCGAGCCGGGCTTTTCGCGACACCGCGTTTCTGGTGTCGGTCTCGTGGGAGCAGAGGGTGCGAGCCTTGGCCCTTCGAAGGGACCGGATGGCGTCCAGCAGAACCTCTTTGCTAGCAGAGGGTTCTGACGGTTCGACGCGTGCAGTCCAGGGCTGCGGACATCGACAGCTTTCCGAAAGTCAGTCTCTGATCGGACGCGGCCCGGACGGGCCGGTACGCGCCGACGCGGCAATCCGTCGCGCGACCTCCAAGGCGCTCTCACACGTGCCTGACGTTAGGGCGCCCGCTTTTCGACCGAACAGGCTTCTATGATAGAGCAAGAATAGATGATGGAGCCTTGAATGGAACGACCCGCCGGGCACGCAGAGAACGCCGACCAGATCGCCTATTGGAACGGGCCGAGCGGGCAGCGCTGGGCCGATCGCCACGCGGCGCAGGAGAAGCTGCTCGGCCCTATTGCCGACGTGTTGATCGACCGCGCCAAGCCGAAGCCGGGCCAGCGCGTTCTGGATGTCGGCTGCGGCTCCGGCGCGACGACGTTGGCCTTCGCAAAGGCGGTGGCGCCCGATGGCTTCGCGCTTGGCCTCGACGTCTCCGAGCCGATGCTGGCGCAGGCGCGGGCGCTCGCGCCGAAGGGCCTGCCGCTCGACTTCGTGCTGGCGGATGCGACCGTTTATCCGTTCGAACCGGCGAGCTTCGATCTGCTCGCTTCACGCTTCGGCGTGATGTTCTTCGCCGATCCCATCGCGTCCTTCGCCAATCTGCGTCGCGCGCTGAAGCCGGCCGGCCGGCTCGCCTTCGCCTGCTGGCGGGAGCCGAAGGAAAATCCGTGGGCGATGACGCCGCTGATGGCGGTCTACAAGCACGTGCCCAAGATGCCGCCGGTTGGGCCGGAGGAGCCGGGCCCGTTCGCCTTTGCTTCGGAAGAGCGCGTCATGCGCATCCTGAAAGGCGCAGGATTCGCGGACGTCGCGATGGAGCCGCACAATCTGTCGATGGACATTGCTATCGGCGGCGGGCTCGAGGCCGCCGTCGACGGCTCTCTCCAGATCGGTCCCGCCAGCCGCGCACTCCAGGGCCATCCGCCCGAGACTTATGAAGCTGCCAAGGCTTCGATCCGCGAGGCGCTCGCGCCGTTCCTGAAGGAGCAGAGCGTGGCGCTCCAGGGCGCGATCTGGATCGTGACGGCGAAGGCGGGCTAGGGCGCAGCGCTCTCCACCGTCATTGCGAGCGAAGCGAAGCAATCCAGAATCCCTCCGCGGAGACAATCTAGATTGCTTCGTCGCAACGGCTCCTCGCAATGACGATGCGGAGGCAGAGTCGCCTCACACCACATCATCCGGCGCGAGCGCGCAGCCGTTGTCGGGATGCGTCTCGACCTGGAGCGTGGTGTGGCCGATGCGGAAGGATGTCTTGAGGAGCTCCGTCGTCTGCATCAGGAATGCGTCGTCGCTGCCTGCGGGCATAACGAGGTGGCAGGTCAGCGCCGTCTCGGTGGTCGAGATTGGCCAGACGTGGAGATCGTGAATCGCCGAGACGCCCGGTCGCGCCAGCAGGAACGCCCTGATTGCGGCGAGGTCGGTACCCTTGGGCGCGGCCGCCATCGACATGTCGATGGAGCCGCGCAAGAGGCTGGTCGTGCTCCAGAGGATGGTGGCGCAGATGATGAGGCTGGTGATGGGATCGAGCCAGAGCCAGCCGGTCCAGATGATCAGCGCGGCCGAGACCACGACGCCGAGCGAGACCGCGGCGTCGGCGGCCATGTGCAGATACGCGCCTTCGATGTTGATGTCGTCCTTGCGTCCGCCAGCGAACAGCAGGGCGGTAAAACCATTGATGAGGATGCCGATGCCGGCGACCACCATCACGGTGACGCCTGCGACCGGCTCCGGCTCGCGCAGGCGCAGGATCGCCTCCCAGCCGATCGCGCCGGTCGCGACCAGCAGGAACACCGCATTGGCCAGCGCCGCCAGGATGGTGGAGGCGCGAAAGCCGTAGGTGAAGCGGCCTTTGGGCGCGCGGCGGGCTGCGATCGAGGCGCCCCAGGCGATGACGAGGCCGAGCACGTCCGACAAATTATGGCCGGCATCGGCGAGCAGCGCGGTGGAGTTGCCGACATAGCCGTAAACCGCCTCGGCCACGACGAGCGCGGTGTTGAGCGTAATGCCGAGCGCGAACGCCTTGCCGAAACTGGCGGGCGCGTGGACATGGCCGTGTCCATGACCATGATCGTGTGTATGGCCATGCGCATGCGAGTGGCCCGCATGATCATGGTCGTGATGACCGTGGTGGTCGTGGCTGCCCAAATCTAGCGCTCCGCAGACGCCGCCAAATCAGGGGCCATTGTAGGCGTTTCCTTCGCCACGTCACGGCGGAACAGCACGTAGAGCGCCGGCAGCACCAGCAGCGTCAGGACGGTCGAGGAGAGAATGCCGCCGATCACCACGGTTGCGAGCGGCCGCTGCACCTCGGCCCCGGCGCCGGTGGCGAGCGCCATCGGCACGAAGCCGAGCGAGGCGACGAGCGCCGTCATCAACACCGGGCGCAGCCGTGTCAGCGCGCCTTCGCGCACGGCGTCCGCGACCGAGCGTCCCTCGCTGCGCAGACGCTCGATGAAGGCGATGATGACGAGGCCATTGAGAACGGCAACGCCGGATAGCGCGATGAAGCCGACGCCGGCGCTGATGGATAGCGGAATGTCGCGCAGCAGCAGCGCCGCGACGCCGCCGGTCAGCGCCAGCGGCACGCCGGAGAACACCAGCGCCGCATCCGCCGCCGATCCCATGCCCATGAACAGCAGCAGGAACACCAAGAGCAGCGCCACCGGAACCACGATCGTCAACCGCTTGGTGGCCGAGACCAGCTGCTCGAACTGGCCGCCCCAGCCGATCCAGTAACCCGGCGGCAGCTTGACTTTCTCGGCAACGGCCGCCTCGGCCTCCGCGACGAAAGAGCCGAGGTCGCGCGCACGGACATTGGCCGTGACGACGATGCGCCGCTTGCCGTTCTCGCGGCTGATCTGGTTCGGCCCCGGCGTCGCATCCACGGTGGCGACCGATGACAGCGGCACGTAGCGCATCTGGGTGAGGGGCGAGTTGGCCAGCGCCGTTCGAACGGCGCTGCCGGTTGCCGCGTCCTCGGCGGGCGGCAGCGGGATCGGGATCGCCCGGATCGCCTCGAGATTGCCGCGCAGGTGCTCCGGCAGGCGCACCACGATGTCGAAGCGGCGATCGCCTTCGAACAGCTTGCCGGCCGACTTGCCGCCGACCGCGATCTCGACGATGCCCTGCACCTCGGCGACGCTGAGGCCGTAGCGGGCAAGCGCCTGGCGATCGAGGCGCACGGTGAGGATCGGCAAGCCCGAGACCTGCTCGATCTTGACGTCGCTGGCGCCGCGGATGCCGCGGATCGCGGCCTCCACCTGCTTGGCGGCGCCTTGCAGGATGTCGAGGTCGTCGCCGAAGATCTTGACGCCGACATCGGTGCGGACGCCCGAGATCAGCTCGTTGACGCGGAACTGGATCGGCTGGGAGATTTCGTATGCGCTGCCGGGAATCTCGTCTGCAGCATGCTCGATGGCCTCGACCACCTCCGATTTCGACTTGCCCGGATCGGGCCATTCGGCACGCGGCTTCAGCATGACATAGCCATCGGTCTGCGCCGGCGACATCGGGTCGGTGGCGATCTCCGCGGTGCCGATGCGGGTGAAGAACTCCTTCACCTCCGGAATCTGCATGATGCGCTTTTCCAGCGCCTTCTGCAGGTCCAGCGACTGCGTGAGGCTGGTACCTGGAATCCGGATCGAGGCCAGCGCGACGTCCCCTTCGTCGAGACTCGGAATGAACTCGCCGCCCATGCGCGAGGCGGCGATGCCGCTCGCGGTCACGATGAGCGCGGCGGACAGGGCGACGGCGAGCCGGTTATCGATGGCAAAGCGGAGCAGGGGGAGATAGGCGCGCTTCGCCGCGCGCATGAATAGGTTTTCGTGCTCGGACACCTTGCCGGTGACGAAGATGGCGACGGCCGCCGGCACGAAGGTGATGGAGAACAGCACGGCCGCGCCCAGCGCCATCAGCACCGTCAGCGCCATCGGCGTGAACATCTTGCCCTCGACGCCGGTCAGCGTCAGCACGGGCAAATAGACCACGGCGATGATCAGCGTTCCGAACAGGCTCGGCTTGATGACCTCACTTGACCCGCGCAGGATCGCGCGCAGCCGTTCGGGCGTCGTCAGCAGCCCGCCTTTCTCGCGCTGAGCCACCGCCAGCATGCGCAGGCAGTTCTCGACGATGATCACGGCGCCGTCGACGATGATGCCGAAGTCGATCGCCCCCAAGCTCATCAGGTTGGCGCTCACCTTGGTCTCGACCATGCCGGTGATCGTCAACGCCATGGACAGCGGAATGACGCAGGCCGTGACCAGCGCGGCGCGGAAGTTGCCGAGGATCAGGAACAGCACGGCGACCACCAGCGCCGCGCCTTCCAGCAGGTTGTTCCGGACGGTGCGGATGGTGGCTTCGACGAGATCGGTGCGGTCGTAGACGGTCCGCGTCACGACGCCCTCGGGCAGCGATTTGGCGATGTCCTCCAGACGGGCTGCGACGCGGCGGGCCACGGTCCGGCTGTTCTCGCCGATCAGCAGCATGGCGGTGCCGAGCACGGTCTCCTCGCCGTTCCAGGTCGCAGCGCCCGTGCGCAAATCGCGCCCCTCGGTGACAGCAGCGACGTCCCTGATCCTGACCGGATTGCCGCCGCGCGAGCCGATGACGATGTCCTGGATTTCGCTGACAGTGCCGACCTGGCCCGGCGAGCGAACCAAATATTGCTCGCCGTTGCGCTCGATATAGCCGGCCCCGACATTGGCGTTGTTGGCGGCGAGCGCGGTCATCACGTCGCGGAAGCCGAGCCGGTAGGCCATCAGCTTGCCGGGATCCGGCAGCACGTGGAATTGCCGCTCGAAGCCGCCGATCGTGTTGACTTCGATCACGCCCGGCACGTTGCGAAGCTGCGGTCGGATGATCCAGTCCTGCACGGTGCGCAAGTCGGTCAGCGAATAGTCGCGGTCGCCCTGCGTCTTCGCGCCCGCCTTGGCCTCGAGGGTGTACATGAAGATTTCGCCGAGGCCGGTCGAGATGGGACTCATCGCGACCTCGACACCCGCCGGCAGCTGGTCTTTCACCTGCTGGATGCGCTCGCCGACGAGCTGCCGGGCGAAGTAGATGTCGGTGCCGTCCTTGAAGACGACCGTGACCTGGCTGAGGCCGTAGCGCGACAGCGAGCGGGTGTAGTCGAGCTTTGGCAAGCCGCCCATCGCAGTCTCGACCGGGAAGGTGATGCGTTGCTCGGTCTCGAGCGGCGAATAGCCGGGAGCGCGGGTGTTGATCTGGACCTGGACGTTGGTGATATCAGGCACGGCGTCGATCGGCAGGCGCTGGAAATTCCAGGCGCCAAAGGCGACGGCGCCGAGCGCGAGGACGAGGACCAGCCAGCGCTGCTGCAGCGAGACGGCGATGAGACGCTCAATCATGCTCGGCCTCGCCCTTGCCCATCTCCGCCTTCACGACGAAGCTGTTCTCCGCGACGTAATGCTCGCCGGCCGAAAGCCCGGCCTTGATCTCGACATGGCGCGGATCGGAATCGCCTGTTTCGACCGGGCGCGCCTCGATCTTGTCGCCGTCCTCGCGCACGAACACGATGGTCTTGTTCTCCAGCGTCTGGATCGCGCTGCGGCGCACGGCAACCGCGACATTGCGCGCCGCGAGGATCAGCCGCGCCGTGACGAACAGGCCGGGCCGCAGCCGTCCGTCCGGATTTGGCAGCACCACGCGCGCCAGCGCGGTCTGGGTCTCGCTTGAGCCGATCGGTGCGATGTAGGAGATCGTGCCCTTGATCTCGCCGCGGCCGTCGTCGGGATCGATCAGGACCTCGTCGTTGAGGCGGACGCGGCGGAGGTCCTGCCGGTAGATCGACAGGTCGACCCAGATGGTGGAGAGGTCGGCGACCACGAAGGCCGGCTTCTGCTCGGAGGCGTATTCGCCGAGCGAGATCTGCCGCTCGATGATGGTGCCGGCAATCGGCGCCTTCAGCTCGTAGACGGTGAGGCTCTGGTTGCTCTCGATCGCGGCGAGCAGGTCGTCCTTGCCGACCTTGTCGCCGATCCGCTTCTGGATGGATTTGGCGAGGCCCGGAAAGCGCGGCGTCACCTGCACCACGGCTTCCTGGTTGGCGCGCAGGATGCCGTTGAAGGCGAGCGTGTCGGTCAACGTGGCGCTGGCGGCTTCCGCCAGCGTGACGCCCGCGGCCGCCAGCTTGACGTCGGAGATGCGGATGCGGTCGGCGCCGTGCTCGTCCTGCTCGACATGGTCGTTCGGCTTCTTATGTTCGGAATGCTCGGCGTGTTCGCCGTGCTCGGTGTGCGCGAGCTTGTCTGCTGCGAGCAGGGAATAGCCGTAAGCGCCGAGCGCGGCGGCGACGATGGCTACAAGGATGGTGGAGGACGTCTTCATCGCGCGCTCTCCCGGGCCAGCGTAAAGGGATTGCCGACAAGGCCTTCGATGATGGCCACGCCGGCGTGGAAATTCTGCAGCGCCTCCTGCTCGCGCAGCCGCGCCTGGGTGACGCTGGCCTGGGCGTCGAGCACTTCGAGCAGGGTGAAGCGGCCCTGGCCATAGCCTTGCGAAATCGCCTCGGACGCTTCGACGGCCTTGGGAATTGCGGTCTCGCGCAGCACCGCGAGCTCGCGCAGCGATCCCTGCAGCGAGTCATAGGCGCGGCCGGCGATCACGATCAGCGCGTTGCGGTTGGCCTCGCGCTCGGCTTTGGTCTTGGCGAGGCTTTCCTGGGCCGAGAGGATGTTACCCTGGTTCTGGTCGAAGACGGGGATCGGCACGGAGACGGTCAGCCGCGCCGCATCGTCGCCCGTTTCGTTGAAGTGGCGCCAGCCAGCCGCGATCCGCACGTCCGGATAGGGCCTGAGCCGCGCCAGTAGCAGCTCGGCATTGCGCTGGGCGTAGACTGCGGTCCAGCGCACCAGCTGCGGATTGGCGTCGATGGCGGCAACCACGGCCTGGAACGCCGGCGGCCGCCCGGTGGTGTCGAGCCGGCCGGACACCTCGCCGAATTTGGCGGCGGGATCGCCCATCAGCACCGCAAGCTCGCGCCGGGCGCTCGCCAGCGTCGCCTTGAAGCGCTCGCGGTCCGCCTTCACCAGGGCGGAGGCGACCTCGGCGCGGCCGGTCTCGGCCGGCGAGGAGGCACCGGCCTCGACACGGCGGCGCAGAAGCGGCGTCAGGCGGTCGATCGCGGCGATCTGCTCGTCGAGGATCTGGATGCGCCGCTGCGCGCCGAGCACGCTGAGAAAGGCGATCGCGGTCTCCGACAGCACCTCCAGCCTGATCGCCTTGCGCTGGATCGCGGCGACCTCGACGCCGGCTGCGCCTGCGGCAATCCGCGCCTCGCGCTTGCCGAACAGCTCGAAGGCCTGGCTGATCTGGAGCGTGGTCTCCGCCGAGCGCGTTCCGCGATATCTGCCGGAGCCGAATGAATCGTCCTGTTCGTAGGACAGTTCCGGATTGAGCAGGGCGCCCGCCTGGATACGCTGGCCCGTGGCGATGCCGACGTCGCGCTCGGCTGCCGTCAGGCGCGGGCTCGCCGCCAGCGCGCGCGACAGCGCGCTTCGCATCGTTAAAGTCTGGGCGTGAGCCGGTGCAAGCGCCGATGCTGCAATCAGACACGCTGCCGCGCACGCGAGGCGCGCGGCCATTCCCCTGCAAAACATAAAATCGACCTGTGAAGGATGAACCTAATGGGCGCGCCGCGCCCGACCAATCCGTTCAGGCAATAGGTCTGGGAGGGGGAGAGTCGGTATCGGGCACAATTCCGGCGAGGCGGGGGGCCTGTTGCGGGCTCGGTGCCGACACGAGCGCGATCGCCGCGGTCGATGGTGCCGGCTGTGCCACGGTCAGCGAAAAGCAGCCGTGGCAATGATGTCCGCCGATGGTCTTGTGGTCGCCATGGCCGGTAGCGCCATCGAGGACCGCGGCGATCTCCGAACCGCCGCGGGGCGTGGTGACGTCGATGTCGTGCGCGCCGTGCAGAGCGCCCGCGAGCAGATAGACCGCCGCGATCAGCACGGACAGCAGCCCGCGCGGAAAACGCGAGCGGCGGGATCCTGAGGGCTGACGGTTTGCGAGCACGAGTTCACTCTGGTTGCGGACTGTGCCCGGCCTAGCATGGGTGCGGGAACAGTGTCGACCCGCAACATTGTTACGTCCCTGGAACAATTGCCGCAGCAGTGCATGCGCTGCCAGCGCCTCTCACTGGCGGATAATGACGCGCCGATGCGGCGCCATGGTTTCGAACGCGGGGGCCGGAGCGTCGCTGCCATTGTCACCTTCCATGGTGATGACCGCCCGACAGCTCGCCTCCATAGCCCGTTCCAGCCATTTGATGGCTTCGTCGATCCATTGGTCGTGGTGCTCGGGATCGGCGAGGGCCTTCTCCCGGAATGCATTCGCCTGATGCAGGCACGCCGTTCTGCGGTCCACCGCGCCTCTCCTGATCCGGAGGTTCCGCCCCGATCGCATCATTGATGATCCCGGATCCGGCGTCGTTAACATACGACAGGAGGAAACCTGCCGGCCGCAACGCGGAAAGGCCCCAGCCGGACGAGCCGGCTGAGGCCTCATGTGCTCACAATCTCTATCCCTAGGACTTGGACAGACAACCCGCATCCTCCAAGTTCGTTCCATACGATCTGTCCAATTTGGAACGTTCCTCATACCTCGCGATTAGCGAGAGAAGAGACTGAGGAGGACGGACAATGGACGGACTGATTTATCTGATCGGCTTGATCGTCGTCATCATGGCGATCCTGTCGTTCTTCGGCCTGCGCTGAGAGCGCCGCGATGACGGTCGAGACTCTGATGCGGGAAGAGGTCATGGAAGGCGGCTTGGCAGTTGAGGCGCCTCGAACCATCCAGTGGAGCTCGGTGTTCGCGGGCGCGCTTGCTGCGAGTGCAATGTCGTTCATCCTGATCGGTTTTGGTGTCGCGGTCGGCCTCGGTGTCAGTTCGGCCTCGCCGAGCTGGCGCGATGCGTCGGCGGCGCTGGCGCTACTCTCCGGGCTCTATCTGATCATCCAGGCGATCGTCAGTTTTGGATTTGGCGGTTACGTCGCCGGCCGGACCACCCGGTCCGAGCCAGCGCTCGCAACGATCGAGGATGACGGCGAGCGGCGGGACGGGCTTCACGGGTTGACCGCCTGGGCGCTGGCAGTCCTGGCCGGCGCCGCGCTGCTGGCCCTTCTCGGCGCTGCCGCGATCGACCGTTCCCCGATGCGCAGCTCGGCGAGCAACACCTCGGCCGCCGAGCCCCTGTTGAGCTATGAGCTCGACAAGCTGTTCCGCGCGCCGCGCCGCGCTCCGAACACCGACCTAAGGGAAGCGCGCGCCGAAGCCGGACGTATCCTGATGACGTCGTCCAGCCACAGCGGCGTCGCCGCCGATGACCGGACGTACCTCGTGCAGCAGGTCGCCGCGGTCACGGGACTGGCGGCCCCCGACGCCGAAAAGCGCGTTGACGCCCTGATCGCAGACGCGAAGACGGCGATCAACCGCGCGCGGCGCAACTCGATCATCGTGGCGTTCTCGGTCGCAGCCGCGACCCTGATCGGCGCCGCAGTGGCCTGGGCCGCGGCGGTTGCCGGCGGACGCCATCGCGATGGAGAGCCGTTGCCGAACTGGATGGCGAGCGCCAACCGCTTCCACCGCAACCCGCGCGCAATGCCGGTGCCGTAGGCCCCTCAACCAAATGGAAATGGCCGGGCGCAAGCCCGGCCATATTCGACTCTTCAGGAAGCGTCAGGCCTTCTCTTCCCAGATCATCGCCAGATGCACGATGGTCTGCACCGCCTTCTCCATGTCCTGCCGGCTGACCCATTCGAGCCGCGAATGGAACGCGTGCTCGCCGGCAAAGATGTTGGGGCAGGGCAGGCCCATGAAGGACAGGCGCGAGCCGTCGGTGCCGCCGCGGATCGCGGTGCGCATCGGGCGCAGGCCGGCGCGGCGGATCGCCTCGATGGCGTATTCGAGCACGTGCGGGTGACGATCGATCACCTGCTTCATGTTGCGGTACTGCTCCTTGACCTCGAACGTGTAGGTCGAGCGCGGGTAGTCCTTCATCACGTCCTTGACGATGCCCTCGAGCAGCGCCTCCTTCTCCTTCAGCCCTTCCTCGGTGAAGTCGCGGACGATGAAGGAGAGCGTCGCCTGTTCGAGCGCGCCGTCGATGCCGATCGGATGCACAAAACCCTGCTTGCCCGAGGTGGTCTCGGGCGAGCAGCCCTCCTTCGGCAGACGCTCGACGATGGCGGCGGCGATCTTGATCGCGTGCTCCATCTTGCCCTTGGCGTAGCCGGGATGGGCGCTGACGCCGTTGATGGTGATGGTGGCGCCGTCGGCCGAGAAGGTCTCGTCCTCGACGCAGCCGGCGCTCTCGCCGTCCATGGTGTAACCGAAATCGGCGCCCAGCTTGTTCAGGTCGACATTATCGACGCCGCGGCCGATCTCCTCGTCCGGCGTGAACAGGATCTTGATGGTGCCGTGCTTCACGTCGGGATTGTTGATGAAGAAATGCGCGGCATCCATGATCTCGGCGACGCCGGCCTTGTTGTCGGCGCCTAATAGCGTCGTGCCGTCGGTGGTGATGATGTCGTTGCCGATCTGGTTCTTCAGCGAAGGGTGCTCATTGAAGCGGATCACCTGGCTGGTGTCGCCGGGCAGCGTGATGTCGCCGCCGCGATAGTTCTTCACGATTTGCGGCTTGACGTCCTTGCCGGTGACGTCGGGCGAGGTGTCCATGTGCGAGCAGAAGCAGATCACCGGCACCTTCTTGTCGGTGTTGGCCGGGATCGTTCCGTAGACGTAGCCGTAATCGTCGAGATGCGCGTCCACAACGCCCATGGCCTTCAGCTCGGCAGCGAGCACGCGGCCGAGATCCTTCTGCTTCTCGGTCGACGGCGAGCTGGGGGATGCCGGATCGGACTGGGTGTCGATGGTGACGTAGCGCAGGAAGCGCTCGGTCACGGTATGCGAAAAGGAGAGGGAGGACATTCTGGTCAAACCGCCGGGTGTTCTTGAAGCTGGCGGTATATCAGAAAAGCGGGCCGTGATGCGGCCGCAACGGGCTCGGGGGCGGGCTTTAGCGGCCTCAGATCGCTTCCTTCAGTTCCTTCACCGGGCGGAACGCGACCTTCCTGGTGGCCTTGATGTGGATCGCTTCGCCGGTGGAAGGATTACGGCCGGTGCGGGCGGCGCGCTTGCGGACCTGGAGGATGCCGAGGCCGACGATGCGGACCCGGTCGCCCTTCTTGAGGTGCTTGGTGATCAGATCGACCATGTCGGTCAGCACGGCCTCGGCATGCTTTTTGGAGACATCCTGGCGCTCGGCAATGTCGGCGGCGAGGTGCTTGAGCGTGATCGTGGCGGGCGCGGCCGCCTTCTTCGCAGAATCCTTCTTAGCCGGATCCTTCTTAGCCATGTCTGGCCTCCTCGATCTTGCAGGTCGTCCAGAAGGGAGATGGCCCCTGACCCGCAAGTTCCCGGAGGCGTAGACGATTCGGGACCGGACTGACTACGCCGCCGGCGTTACCGAGGGCCGCGTTCGTGTGTGCCAGCAGTGGAATCCGCTGGTTTGAGCTGTGGATGCAACATCCTTGACTTCACCAGATCGGGCCTTTAAGTCCCCCCTCGTTCCGCAGACATTGCGTGTCACGCGGGAGTAGCTCAGTTGGTTAGAGCGCCGGCCTGTCACGCCGGAGGTCGCGGGTTCGAGCCCCGTCTCTCGCGCCATTTTTGGCAAATAGATCAAATAGTTGCTGTATTTTGCGGCCAAAAGCGCCGCTTGGACTGCCGTTTCATCCCGATCGCTTCCTCCCCGCCAGAATACGTTTATTTCGGCTTGGACTCCTCGATATGCGCGAGGATGCGCCGTGCGTCTGTGCTGCCGGCCTGCGCCGCCTTGGCCAGGAGCCGTCTGGCCTCGGCAAGGTCCCGTCGGCCGCCGATTCCGTTGGCGTTGCACCGGGCGAGATTGACCAGGGCTTCGAGTCCGCCCATCGCGGCGCCCCTCTGGTACAGCGCCCGAGCCAATTTCAGGTCTCGCCTGGCTCCCAGTCCCTTCTCGGCAAGCTCCCCCATCCTGTTGATGGCCGTCGCATCGCCGAGCTCGGCGGCCCGCTGGTACAACGCATAGGCCTTTGCGGGATCGCTGGCCGCGCCGATTCCACGCTCCTGCTGTAGGCCGAGGCTGACGAGTGCTGGCGCAATCTTCTTCTCGGCGGCCATCTCATAGTAGAAGCGCGAGCGGGCGGGATCTTTCTCGACGCCGTTGCCGTTCTCATACATCAATCCGAGCTCGTAGAGCGCGCGTGCGTTGCCGAGCTCGGATGCCGCCTTGTAGCTCGCCACCGCTCCTCCGTAATCGCGCATGGCGAACAGTGAACGCCCGAGCTGGTAGTGCAGGCGGTCCACCCCTGGCCACCGCTTGACCGCCTCCGCGCACGCCGCAACCGCGCTCGCCGCCTTTAGATTGTCGCGCGTCTCGCCTTGGTCGGCGCCGGCTGCCCTCAAATCCGCGAGCCCGGCAACGGCGTTGTCGCAGTGCTGCATGACGGCGGTATCGTCCTGGACGACTTGCTTGACGGGATGGAGATAGATCTTGTCCTTGGAAAGCTGACCATACATGTAGGGCGTCTGCTTCCGGTGCGTTGCCTGCCGAACCTCGTCGCGAACGTTGCGAAACACGAAGTTGATCTCGAGGTCGGCCTGCCGGAGGTATTTCAGCAGCGCCGCAGCGAAAGGGCTGTTCCGGCCTTCGCCTTCTTCCGCGGTCCGCCCCGGCTCCGCTGGAAAGAACACGAGCGTGTTGCGGATCGGTGTGCTTCCGGCTGAGGTCAGGGAAGAGCTGCTGCTGCGGCCATTCGGTATCGCAGGGAACGGGTTCTCCCGCATGGCATCCAGGATCACCAGACCCAGCCTGCGAGCCCGCCCTGCGGCAGCGGTCACCGCAGCCAGGGGAACGGTCTCTGCGTTGGCCGATTCAGGTGTGGCGAGATGCGCATCGACGGGGATCAGGTAACTGCCGACACCGGCGGCTGCGCTGTATCCGGCAAAATAGAAGATCGCGATGTCCGCAGCGGCGGACTTCTCGGTGAAGGCGACGAGCCCCACGCGCAGATCGTCGATGGTCGTGTTCTTGCGCAGATCGACATCGAAGCCGAGGCCGGCGAGACCCGCGGCAATGTCCTCGGCATCATTGACGGGAGAGCCGAGCGGCGGCGCGTTCGCGTAGCTCGCGTTTCCAATGACCAAGGCGACACGGCGGTTGGAAGCTTCTGCTTCGGCGTCGAAGAGAAGCCCGATGGCAATGAACAGTGCCAGCCAGCGCAAGTTGGAGTCGCGTCCCTTAGTCGATGCCCGAACGGAGCTGCCGCCTCATCCAGTCGCGGTCGGTGAGAAAATCGAGGCCGAGCAGACCATAGTCGACGCGCAGAAACCCGTCCACTCCAGACGACACCGCCGCGGGAGTCTGCCGCGCGACCTCCTGCGCCATCACGCCGACATAGAACCTCGCATCGCCCTTGTATCGATAGCGATAGAGGCGGAGGCCAGTATCGGTCCAGCCGAGTGCCGTAATGTCCTCCTTGAGGCGGATGTCCGATGGAATGGTGACGCGGCTCGCGGCATTCGAAGCGGCAGTCGAGGCCGCTCTGCTGGCCGCGCTTGATGCAGCGCTCGAGGCTGATCGGCTGGCAGCGTTCGACGCTGCGGCTGATGCCGCCTGCGATGCCGCCCGGCTTGCTGCGCTCGACGCGGCATTGCTGACCGCAGTCGAAACGGCATTGCTGACAACGTTGCCGACGACGTTGCTGACGACGCCGCTGACCACATTGCCGACATTCTGGTTCACGCGTGCAACTACTCGCCGATATTCGCGATTGCGAACCTTTTCCTCTTCCGAGCGGGTGTAGGCGGAAACCAGGAGCCCGCGCCTGCGCGCCTCGGTCACCGCGTTGATCATGCATCCCTTGGGATTGCCCTTGGACCGGCAAAGCTGGAATTGAAGCTGGACGTAGTCCGGGTATTTTTTGATGGATCTGGCGCACGCCCCGGAATCGCCGTCGAAGCAGGCGTTCACGTCGCTATCGTGCGCTGATTGCAGCATCAGTTCGGTGGAATTGACCGGTCGCAGGGCAAGGTCGCTGCCCGGCGGCAGGCGGTTATGGCGCGAGCTCGGATAGCGCTCGGCAAACCGGCCAACCACGCTCTTATCGCGTGATTCCTTCAGGACGTCCCATGCCTTCTCGACTGCCTCCGAATTGCCGGTGGTCGTCTCGGCCGAGGCGAGCTGATAGCTCGCCGGTGGCGGACCGGGCATGTCGATCTGCCCGGTGGCTTGGCCCGGCTTAGCCGATTTCTCGAGCGAAGCCAGCGCGACCCGGGCGCTCTCGACATGCTCGCCAAACGGATAGAGATCCAAATAGGCGCGGTAGGCCGCGAGCGACTTCTGTCGCTCGACGATCTTCCAGGCGTTCGTTTCAGCTGTCTGCAACTGCGCAATGCGCTGGTCGATTTCGGCCCTATGCGCGCTCGCCGGGAATTGCTGGGCGAAACGGCGCAAGGTCGCGATCTCGTTGGTCGAGCGGACGAACTCCCAGGCGAGCTGCTCGGCATCTGCTCCACCATCGCCGTTTGCGACCGCGGCGTCGCCGTTGAGATAGATGTCGCCCTTCGGCAGCGTCCCGTAGATTGCCGGCTCTTGTGTCCCGGTCTCCTTCCAGACTTCGTCGTGCACGATCCGGAAGAGATAGTTGATCTCGAGTTGCGGCGTTTCGACATGGCGCAGGAGCGAGCCGGAGTAGGGGCTATTCCGCCCGGTCCCATCGCTCGCCGTCGTGCCGGCAGCGGCCGCAAAGGCAACGAGCACGTTGTCGCTCACCTCGACAGGGGCAAGACCGCGCGTGTCGGCCGCGAAAGGCGTCGGGGAACGGGGTGTGCCGGACACTGGCGCGGCTGCCTTCGATGGCCGCGACGACAGCGCGCGTCCCGCGGCGGCGACCTTCGTCGTTTCAAACGGGTCGTTGCGGCAGGCGTCGAGAACCACGAGGCCGATGATCTTCGGCATCACGGAGATATCGATCAGGGTCTCGAGATTGATCGCCTCGGCATAGACATCGATCTCGGACTTGATTTCGGCATCGACCGGAATCAGCCAGTTCTTTCCGTCCATTTCGACGCCATGGCCTGCGAAGAAGATCACCGCCTTGTCGGCCGTCTTCGCAGCATTGCCGAATTCGATGAGGGCCTGCCGGAAATGATTGTAATCGAGGTCGGCGAGGTGCCTGACGGAATATCCCAGACGACCCAGCGACATCGCCATGTCGGCGGCGTCGTTGGCCGGGTTGATGAGTTTTGGGACCTTGCGATAGTTGCTGTTGCCGACAACGAGCGCGATCCTGTCTCCAGCGGTCGCCTGCAGTATTGTCGAAACGAGCATCGACAACGCTACGCAGCCGAGAACGGCGATCCGGCGTGCCAGATCCTGCAACGTGAAGAGGGGACGCAAGCTGGCGAGAACGAAAATCCCGAAATGGGCAGGCATCGGCAGAAACTCAGAAAATGAAAATCGCAGAAACGGGCTAAGGCGGCTTGTTCGTGGATTTTACATCAAGGGATGCTGGATGACGACATCAAAGGCCTCCGTGTTCAGGATTTCGTGAACCGGGAGTGGCGATGCTTCGACCAAGAGGCTGCACGTCGCGAGCGGTGAAACCAGTCGCGCTGCGCTGGTGTTGATGGCGCAGGCGGCCGAGGCCGGCGACATCTTCGGAGACTGCGGATGACCAGGACAGTCAAGTTCGCCCGTGCGCCAATTCTGGCCCTGCCGCTGCTCGTCGCTTTGTGCAGCGTGGCCCGCTGCAATGATCCGGCCGAGTCGTCACGCGACTCGATCATCCAGAACGTTCGAGAGGACGTGCGACGGCACATCCGGGCACGGGAAGCAGGCAAGCCTAAGAAAAGTCCGGAGCTGAGCCAGACGGCAACGCAGCGTGGTGCCACGAAGAAGCGAAACCGCTCGACGGTGGAGTAGTGGGATATCGGCGCGCGCCCTGCGTTGGGTTGCTTCTCGTATCCGGGCGTGTTGCTCGGCGTGCAGCGCGGCTTGGGAAAGTGTTGCAAATGAGCATCAGCTGGGCGCGCTTGATGGAGCCGAACCCCCAATTCAGCCAATCAGGTGAAGACGCCGCGGGTGCTTTGCAAATAAATTCGGCGCCTGAAGCTTGCGGGAATTTACCTCCCGCCAAGGCTCGGGGCTGAACCAGCAGGGGGCTGATCGAATACCATGAGGGCAGGAATTTTCCGCCGCGGCTTTGTCGTGGCCGTACCTTTTTTGCTTAGTCTGTTTGCGACGCGACCGGTCTCCGCACAGGAGGTCAATGTTCCGCAGCAAGTCATCAACAACACCGTTCAGAACATCATCCAGAACGTCCGCGACCAGATTCAGCATCGCAGGGTCGTTACTCCTCCTGGAATGCTGCGCTTCAGCGGCGAGGAGTCGGATTTCGACCGCCGTGATCCGTTCGCCGCAAGGGGTGTCAGCAATCCGTTCGGTGCCCTGGCCTACGCCAAGGCTCCGGCACTTGCAGCGCCGCCCCCGGCGGTCTGGCTTTACGGCGCGAACCTCGTCGGCAGTGGCGACAGTGCGCAATCGAGCGGGGTCCAGGTCAGCGTTGCGACGGTGACCGGCGCAGTCGATGTGACCAAGATCGGTATCTTCACTGCAACCGACGCGCTGACCTTCATCGGGACTGGCTCCCATTCGTGGGCGCACACCTTCACGAATGGTGGACTGACGACCGATGGTTCAATTCCATCGACTTCCGGCACCCTGTCGTATCTCAACGGCGGTTTCTCGACTGACTTCACCGCGCTTGCGAGCTGGACTCGCACCACATCCAATCTTCCCCTTGCCGCGACCGCGGACGGCACCGGCATCGCCTATACCTGGAACGGCCAATACCGGTTCGACTTCCCCTACACCGTGTGGTTCGAGCCCACGGTCGGCGTAACCTATTCGGAGGGCTATACCGCCAATTTCGGCAGCAAGACGGGCGATTCAACCGAATTTCACGGTGGCATGCGCGCCGGCTTCGAGACGGACTGGCTGGGCTTTAAGATCCAGCCGTCGATCTCGGGTCAGTACTACAGGATCGTTGACGCGAGCGGCGCCGGCGCCGTTGGAGGTGCGGTCCCCGTTGCGGCCGGCGTGATCGGTACTAATGGTCTTCGCGGTTCCGCAAAGGTCAACGTGCTCTGGACGCCGCAGCTGTCGTCCTACCTCGAAGTTCATGGCAGCAGCATCACCTTGCCGGACCCCCTGCTGCCTGGGGTTGGGGGATTCGGAACCTCGATCGCGGGTACTCAGGCCGCCCTTCGCTATACCTGGTAGAGCGATCTCGAAGACGGATGCCCGCCGTGCCCGGCGGGCATCTTCTTGCGCTCCTCTCGCGCCTGGCGGAGGCAACATCCCCCGCGGCGCCGTCGCATGGGTGAAACCGAACGAAAAGGCCGCCTGAAGGCGGCCGTTTGGTATCAAACCGGACCTTTTCGGTTGTTCAGCGAATCTCGGACGTGCCCGCGCTGGTCACCACCACCGGCTTGCCGGCCTTGATGACCTGGGTGGACTGGGCGGTCTGGCTGTAATCGGCATGGGTGCGGGCCGCAATCCCGAAGCCGGCCACGGCAATGCCGGCCACCAGCGCCACCACCACGATCTTCAGGTGGGTCGCACGATCAGCAGAATGAATTGAGTGGTTCATCTGAGCCTCCCGACGGGCTTTGCCGTCGTCTACGGGCTCATCTTCTAAGCGCCGTCTGTTTCCGGATGGTTTCGCGGGTTCCGCAAAATGGTTTCATCTCGCCCGGCCGGCAAGTTTCATTCGGACGGCCGCGATGGGCTGGTCTGGGGCGCCGTTTGGCCGCCCGATCGTCTTTCGGTGATCGCCGCCGAAGCCCGCTGATGTTGCAGCAACATACGGAAATATTGGAGCATTTCTAAGAGTCTTTCTAAGAAGCATTCAATTAGGGAATTCCCGCGCCCTCACATAAGCGTCACTGCAAGCGCATGCCGTCCCGGGACAGGCGGCATGACGCATCGAACATGCAGCTTTGGGGTGGCGCGTTGAACAGTCTTGGAATGCTGCGGTCGGCCGTGTTGGCGACCGCATCCGCTTGGGTTTTGATGCCTCAGGCATCGCTTGCACAATCGTCCGCGCAGAGTGGCGCGCAGAACATTCCGCCGGTGACGGTCACGGCGCCGGAAGCGCGCCGCCGCACCGCGGCGACGCCTCAGCGCCGCGCGACGCGGATCTCGGCGCAGACCCCTGCCTCGAACAGGCCGCAGCCACGGCGCGACGTCGGCTTCGTCGAGACGCCGCGCGGGCCGGTGAATGGCTATGTCGCCGGCCGCAGCTCGTCGGGCACCAAGACCAACACGCCGATCATGGAGACGCCGCAGGCGGTGTCCGTCATCGGTGCCGAGCAGATCCGCGACCAGAAGCCGAACAAGCTCGACGAGGTTCTGCGCTACACCGCCGGCGTGCGGGCAGGGACTTTCGGTACGGACACGCGCAACGATTGGTGGCTGATCCGCGGCTTCAAGTCCGAGGACATTGGGCTGTTCCTCGACGGCATGCAGCTGTTCTACACGTCCTATGCGAGCTGGAAGCTGCAGACGCCCAACATGGAGCGTGTCGAGGTGCTGCGCGGTCCGTCGGCGGTGCTGTATGGCGGATCGAGCCCGAGCGGCATCGTCAACGTCATCAGCAAGATGCCGCCGGCCGAACCGATCCGTTACATCGAGACCGGCGTCAACAACTTCGGCAACGCCTATGTCAGCTTCGACATGGGCGGTCCGGTTGCGACCAGTCCTGATAACGGCAAGCTGTTCGCGCGCGTGGTCGGCCAGGTCCAGAACGGCGGTACGCAGGTCAACTTCACACCTGACAACAACTACTTCATCGCGCCGTCGGTCACGTGGAAGCCCGATGCCGACACGACCTTCACGGTGCTGGCGTCGGCCTCGAAGCAGGATACCCGCGGCATCAACTTCCTGCCCTATCAGGGCACGGTGACCAGCGCGCCGTTCGGCAAGATCCCGACCAGCTTCTTCGTCGGCGATCCCAGTGTCGATAAGTTCACGCGCGAGCAGGAGATGCTCGGCTACCAGTTCGAGCGTCATCTCACCGACGATGTGACGTTCCGTCAGAACGCGCGCTTTGCGCATGTCGACATCACCTATCGCGGCTATGTCGGCAACGGCTGGGACAACATCAACACGGCGACGATGGGCCGCTATAACTGGTATGCGAAAAACACCGCGAATCAGGCCAATCTCGACAACCAGCTGGAGTATCGTTTCAACACCGGCGCCGTCAGGCACACGATGCTGTTCGGTGTCGATCTGCGGGGCTATCAAATCGACGATTACCAGGCCTTCGGGTTCGGTGTGCCCTCGATCAACGTCTTCAATCCGGCCTACGGAGGAGCTGAGGTTCCGCTACCCGGCTCGCCGTTCCGCAACTTCCTCATCACGCAGAAACAGGCTGGTACTTACGTTCAGGACCAGATGAAGCTCGGCAATTTCACGCTGGTGCTGAGCGGCCGCAATGACTGGGTCGAGACGACGCAGGAAGCCCGGGACACCGGCGCCACCGTCGCCAGCCGCGACGACAGCAGGTTCAGCGGCCGCGCCGGGTTGATCTACAATTTCGACAACGGCATCTCGCCTTACGTCTCCTATTCAACGAGCTACAATCCAATCATCGGCCTTAATGCGTCGAACCAGCTTTTCCTGCCGGAGACCGGTAAGCAGGCCGAAATCGGCGTGAAGGTCGCGCCGGTCGGATTCGACGGCTATTTCACCGTTTCGGCGTTCGACCTTGTCCGTCAGAATGTCCCGACAACGGTGCCGGGCAGCGTTCCGCTCCTGCAGAACCAGACTGGCGAGGTGACCTCGCGCGGCATCGAGCTCGAGGCGGTGGCCAATGCCACGAAGGAGCTGAAGTTCATCGGTGCCTTCACGGCCTATAATCTCTTTGTGAGCAAGGATCTCGATCCGACGCTCGTCGGCAAGACGCCGACCAACACGCCCGAACTCCTGGTGTCCGGCTGGGCCGACTACACCTTCAAGGACGGACCGCTCGCGGGCTTCGGCTTCGGCGGCGGCGTACGTTACATCGGCTCGTCCTGGGCCGATACCGCCAACACGCTCGAGGTTCCCGCGGTCGTGCTCGGCGATCTCGCGCTCCACTATGAATGGCAGAACTGGCGGACGGCGCTGAACGTGATCAACCTGACCGACAAGATCTATGTCGCAAGCTGCGCGTCGTCCACGTCCTGCTTCTACGGCGACCGTCGGCGCGTCACCGCCAGCGTCTCCTACAAATGGTGAGGGCAGCCGAGGGCAGGGCCGGAAGGCTCTGGGGCTCGGAGCAACCGATCGTGATGTTCGCCCGGCTCCGCCTGGGCGTCCGCTGATCCACCGTCAAGATGAGCTTCGCGGGCCATGCCCCCCGGCCCAAAGCTCATCCGGGCGCGGCGCGAGCGACCGGCAGGTCGCCGCCGCGCCCGCGACCGGCTTGGAGCCAATCGCGGGCACATTCGCCGGACGAGCCCTGGTCCTGTGATGACGCATGGCTCCTCCGATTACTCTGAGCTGTGGACAGGTCTTTCCTGCACCTGAGGCGGCCGCACCAGCATGGGTGTCCTGGCCGCGCCGATCGGCAAATCTGTCCCCGCGACATCGGGGGAAGTTGCCCCTGCGGCGCTGCACTGCCGCACCAAAAACCCGAGCATTTGGTCTGTCAGCGCGCAGCGATAGCGGCCTCGGCCCGAGTGCCGCAATCTCAGAACGGCTGACCTGCGAGACCGTGGCAGCCCTTGCTGGGTAGGACGATCTGCTCCATACCAGCCGCGGGGTGATTCCGGGATTTTCACCGTGCTGGGGGCGGCAAAGGGCCTGAAAAGAGCGTGTCTTGCGCCCATTGGTGCACTGCGCTAAGGCTCAGAATAATTCCAAATCGGACGAATCCGTGGCTGTCCCGAGGCTGCGGGAAAAGGGCTCGCCAATGAGCGGCATTCTGCAGAACTATCTTCCACTCGTCGTCTTTATAGGGGTAGCGGGCCTGATCGGCCTCGTGCTGCTGATCGCGCCGTTCATCGTGGCGTTCCAGCAGCCGGATCCCGAAAAGCTGTCGGCCTATGAGTGCGGCTTCAACGCCTTCGACGACGCCCGCATGAAGTTCGACGTCCGCTTCTATCTCGTCGCCATCCTCTTCATCATCTTCGATCTCGAGGTGGCGTTTCTGTTTCCCTGGGCGGTGGCGTTCGGCAAGCTTGGCGCGACCGGCTTCTGGTCCATGGTGGTGTTCCTCGCCGTGCTGACGGTCGGGTTCGCCTATGAATGGAAGAAAGGGGCCCTCGAATGGGATTGAACCCGTCTACACAGTCCGCAGGTCCGGTGATCGCACCGGCCCCGAAGGGTATTCTGGATCCTTCGACCGGCAAGCCGGTCGGGGCCAATGATCCGTTCTTCCTCGAGGTCAATTCCGAGCTGTCCGACAAGGGCTTCTTCGTGGCCGCGACCGACGACCTCATCACCTGGGCGCGTACCGGCTCTTTGATGTGGATGACCTTCGGTCTCGCCTGCTGCGCGGTGGAGATGATGCAGGTCTCGATGCCGCGCTACGACGTCGAGCGCTTCGGCTTCGCCCCGCGTGCCTCGCCGCGTCAGTCCGACGTGATGATCGTGGCGGGAACGCTGACCAACAAGATGGCGCCGGCGCTGCGCAAGGTCTACGACCAGATGCCCGAGCCGCGCTACGTCATCTCGATGGGCTCCTGCGCCAATGGCGGCGGCTATTATCACTATTCCTACTCGGTCGTGCGCGGCTGCGACCGCATCGTGCCGATCGACATCTACGTGCCGGGCTGCCCGCCCACGGCGGAGGCGCTGCTCTACGGCGTGCTGCTGCTGCAAAAGAAGATCCGGCGCACCGGCACCATCGAACGCTAAGGTTTTACGTCATGGACGACGCCAAGCTCGACGCCCTGGGGCAGACGATCGTTAGCGCGCTTCCGGGCGCCGCGACCGGTCACTCGGTGGCCTTCAACCAGCTCACCGTGGACGTCGAGGCCGCCAGGATCGTCGAGGTGGTCAAGTACCTCCGCGATGACCCGAACTGCCGGTTCGTCAACATCACCGACATCACGGCGGTGGACTATCCGGATCGCGAGAAGCGCTTCGACGTCATCTATCACTTCCTGTCGCCGACCTTGAACGCGCGCATCCGGCTCAAGGCGCAAGCCGACGAGACCACGCAGGTGCCCTCGCTGATCGACGTCTTCCCGGGCGCGGACTGGTTCGAGCGCGAAGCCTACGACCTCTACGGCGTGTTCTTCGTCGGCCATCCCGACATGCGCCGCATCCTCACGGACTACGGCTTCGAGGGCCATCCGCTGCGCAAGGATTTCCCGCTCACCGGATTCGTCGAGGTCCGCTACGACGATCAGGAGAAGCGGGTGGTGTACGAGCCGGTCCGCCTCAACCAGGAATTCCGCAAGTTCGACTTTTTATCCCCTTGGGAAGGTGCCGACTATCCGGTGCTTCCGGGCGATGAAAAAGCGGGGCCGAAGGTCTGATCATGAACGAGCAACCGCAGAATCTCCGTAACTTCACGATCAATTTCGGACCGCAGCACCCGGCGGCGCACGGCGTTTTGCGCCTCGTGCTCGAACTCGACGGCGAAGTGGTCGAGCGCGTCGATCCGCATATCGGCCTGCTTCACCGCGGCACTGAGAAGCTGATCGAGCAGAAGACTTATCTGCAGGCGATCCCTTATTTCGACCGGCTCGACTACGTCGCGCCGATGAATCAGGAGCACGCCTTCTGCCTCGCCGCCGAAAAGCTGCTCGGCATCGAGGTGCCGCGCCGCGGCCAGCTGATCCGCGTGCTCTATTGCGAGATCGGCCGCATCCTCTCGCATCTGCTCAACGTCACCACGCAGGCGATGGACGTCGGCGCGCTGACCCCGCCGCTGTGGGGCTTCGAAGAGCGCGAGAAGCTGATGGTGTTCTACGAGCGCGCCTCGGGCAGCCGCATGCATGCGGCCTATTTCCGTATCGGCGGCGTGCATCAGGACCTGCCGCAGAAGCTGGTCGACGACATCGAGGCCTGGTGCGATCCGTTCCTCAAGGTTGTGGACGATCTCGACCGTCTGCTCACCGCCAATCGCATCTTCAAGCAGCGCAACGTCGACATCGGCGTGGTGCCGCTCAAGGAAGCCTGGGAATGGGGTTTCTCGGGTGTGATGGTGCGCGGCTCGGGCGCGGCCTGGGACTTGCGCAAGTCGCAGCCCTATGAGTGCTACGCCGAGATGGATTTCGACATTCCGATCGGCAAGAACGGCGACTGCTACGATCGCTATTTGATCCGCATGGAAGAGATGCGCCAGTCCGTGCACATCATGAAACAGTGCATCCAGAAGCTGAACGCGCCTGACGGCAAGGGCCCGGTCGTCGTCGAAGACAACAAGGTCGCGCCGCCGCGCCGTGGCGAGATGAAGCGCTCGATGGAAGCGCTGATCCACCACTTCAAGCTCTACACCGAAGGTGTCCACGTGCCGGCCGGCGAGGTCTACGCCGCGGTCGAGGCGCCCAAGGGCGAGTTCGGCGTCTATCTCGTCGCCGACGGCACCAACAAGCCCTACAAGTGCAAGATCCGCGCGCCGGGCTTCGCGCATCTCCAGGCGATGGATCACATCTGCCGCGGCCATCTGCTGGCCGACGTCTCGGCGATCCTGGGCTCGCTCGACATCGTGTTCGGAGAGGTCGATCGGTGATGGCGCAGGCGCCAATCCAGTTTGACCGTGCCTCGGGGGCCCTTGAAGGGGCGAACCTGTGGGAGCGGACGGCTGCCTTGGCGCTGGTGACGGGATCGAAGATCTCCTCGCACTTCTCGCATATGGGCTACATCGCCTGCGCGAATTTGCTGCGCAAGACGCTGCCCGAGCGCAACATCGCGATCAGGCTCAATCCCGACGCGGTGTTCGAATTCCCTTACGGCGACGGCTATTGGAGCAAGCTGCTCAACCGCTCCTACATTTACGAGGACGAGCTCGAGCTCTTGTTCGCCGATTCCATCGACGTCGACTACACGCTGCTCGATTGCGGCGCCAATTACGGTTATTGGTCGGTGCTGGTCTCGAGCAAGCCGTTCGGCGCGCATAAGGCGATCGCGATCGAGCCGTCGGGCCAGAACTATTCGAAGCTCGCCAACAATGCCCGCATCAACGCTGGCCGCTTCGAGACCATGAAATGCGCGATCGGCGCGGCGCGCGGCACCGCGCGTCTGTCGGGTACCAAGCACGAGGCCTTCAGCATCGCCGGCGATCAGTCGGCGGGCGGCGAGGAGGTGCCGGTGATCGCGCTCGACAATTTGATCGAGGACGGCAAGGTCGCGGCCACCGGCAAGTACCTGATCAAGCTCGACGTCGAGGGCGTCGAGATCGAGGCGATCAAGGGCGGGGCACGGCTGCTTCAGGCCGACAGCGTCATCATGTGCGAGGAGCACGGCAGCGACCGCTCGCACGCCGTGTCGCGCTTCATCCTCGAACAGACCCCACTGAAGCTGATCGTGTTCGATCCGCGCAGCAACCGCATGGAAACCGTGACCGAGCTGTCGATCCTCGACCGCATCAAGGTCTCGACCCACGTCGGCTACAACGTTTTCGGCACCGCAAGCGCATTCTGGCAGGACAGGATCGAGGCCATGAACGCCAAGAACCTGGATACCAAGACCGCGCGCCGCATGCAGTGAGAGATTGAAGAGATGTCCGTTCGCCGATTAGCACCGAAGGAAGTCCAACCCGCGAGCTTTGCGTTCACGGAGGAGAACCTCGCATTCGCCCGGCAGCAGATCGCGAAATATCCCGAAGGCCGTCAGGCCTCCGCCGTCATCGCCATCCTCTGGCGCGCGCAGGAGCAGAACGAGGGCTGGGTGTCGGAGGCCGCGATCCGCGTCATCGCCGACATGCTCGACATGCCCTATATCCGCGTGCTGGAGGTCGCGACCTTCTACACCATGTTCCAGCTCGCCCCCGTCGGCAAGAAGGCTCACGTCCAGGTCTGCGGCACCACCCCGTGCCGGCTGCGCGGCGCCGAGGATCTGATCCACGTCTGCGAGCACCGCATCCATCACGAGCCCTTCCATCTCTCCAAGGACGGCAATTTCAGCTGGGAGGAGGTGGAGTGCCTGGGCGCCTGCGTGAACGCGCCGATGGTGCTGATCGGCAAGGACACCTATGAGGACCTGACCAAGGAAAGCTTCGGCAAGGTGCTCGATGGCTTCGCTTCGGGCAATCCGCCCAAGCCCGGTCCGCAGAACGGCCGCCAATTCTCGGCGCCGATCACCGGACCGACCACGCTCAAGGAGATCACCTGATGCGTGATCTCGCCATAACCGGAGGGACCGCGGCCGTGAAGAAATGGGGCTTCGTCGCCATGCACGCCGCGATCGCGGCTGCCTTCATGTTCCTGCTGCAGCGTTACTTCATGAACGCGTCGCAGGAGACCAGTCTGCTCTGGGCGCTGTTCTTCGCCGTCTGCGCCGCCGGACTTGCCTACAAGCAGTCCATTCGTTGATCGGAAAGCACTGATATGCTCGAGGACAAGGACCGCATCTTCAAGAACCTCTACGGCCTCCATGATTGGGGGCTCGAGGGTGCGCGGCGCCGCGGCGCCTGGGACGGCACCAAGAACATCATCGACAAGGGCCGCGACTGGATCATCAACGAGATGAAGGCCTCAGGGCTCCGCGGCCGCGGCGGCGCCGGCTTCCCCACCGGTCTCAAGTGGTCCTTCATGCCGAAGGAATCGACCGACGGCCGTCCCAGCTATCTCGTCGTCAACGCCGACGAATCCGAGCCCGGCACCTGCAAGGACCGCGAGATCATGCGGCATGATCCGCATCTGTTGGTCGAGGGCTGCCTGATCGCGAGCTTCGCGATGAACGCGCATGCCTGCTACATCTATGTCCGCGGCGAGTTCATCCGCGAGCGCGAGCGCCTTCAGGCCGCGATCGACCAGGCCTACGAGGCCAAGCTGATCGGCAAGGACAATCTCAACGGCTGGCCGTTCGACCTCTACGTCGCCCACGGGGCCGGCGCCTATATCTGCGGCGAGGAGACCGCGCTGCTCGAAAGCCTCGAGGGCAAGAAGGGTCAGCCGCGGCTGAAGCCGCCGTTCCCGGCGAATGTCGGTCTGTTCGGCTGCCCGACCACCGTCAACAACGTCGAATCCATCGCCGTTGCGCCCGATATCCTGCGCCGCGGCGCGGCGTGGTTCGCCGGCATCGGCCGCCCGAACAATGTCGGCACCAAGCTGTTCTGCATCTCCGGCCATGTCGAGCGGCCCTGCAATGTCGAAGAGGCCATGGGCATCCCGTTCCGTGAGCTGATCGAGAAGCATTGCGGCGGCATTCGCGGCGGCTGGGACAACCTCAAGGCCGTGATCCCCGGCGGCTCGTCGGTGCGCATGGTGCCGGCCGAGCAGATCATCGACACGCCGATGGATTTCGATAGCCTGAGCAAGCTGCGCTCGGGCCTCGGCACCGCCGCCGTGATCGTAATGGACAAGTCGACCGACCTGATCCGTGCGATCGCCCGCATCTCCTATTTCTACAAGCACGAGAGCTGCGGCCAGTGCACGCCGTGCCGCGAAGGCACAGGCTGGATGTGGCGCGTGCTGACCCGCATGGCCGAAGGCCGTGCCCATAAGCGCGAGATCGACATGCTGCTCGAGGTGACCAAGCAGGTCGAAGGCCACACCATCTGCGCGCTCGGCGACGCCGCGGCCTGGCCGATCCAGGGCCTGATCACGCACTTCCGCCACGAGATCGAAGCGCGCATCGACCAATATTCGCACAAGGCCGATGTCGACGACATCGGCGTCCGCGATCCCGTGAACATGGTCGCGGCGGAGTAAGAGACATGACCAAGCTCATCATCGACGGCAAAGAGATCGATGTCCCCGCCGAGTACACGCTGCTTCAGGCGTGCGAGGCGGCCGGCGCCGAGATTCCGCGCTTCTGCTATCACGAGCGGCTGTCGATCGCCGGCAATTGCCGGATGTGCCTCGTCGAGGTGAAGGGCGGCCCGAAGCCGGTCGCGAGCTGCGCCTGGGGCGTGCGCGATTGCCGTCCGGGCCCCAAGGGCGAGCCGCCGGAGATTTCGACGCGTTCGCCGATGGTGAAGAAGGCACGCGAAGGCGTGATGGAATTCCTCCTGATCAACCATCCCTTGGACTGCCCGATCTGCGACCAGGGCGGCGAGTGCGACCTGCAGGACCAGGCGATGGGCTATGGTGTCGACACCAGCCGTTTCGCCGAGAACAAGCGCGCGGTCGAGGACAAATATCTCGGCGCGCTGGTCAAGACCTCGATGAACCGCTGCATTCAGTGCACGCGCTGCGTCCGCTTTTCGGCGGAAGTCGCCGGCGCGCCCGAGATGGGCGCCACCGGCCGCGGCGAGGACATGGAGATCACGACCTATCTGGAGCACGCGCTGACGTCCGAATTGCAGGGCAACCTCGTCGACATCTGCCCGGTCGGCGCGCTGACCTCGAAACCCTATGCCTTCGCGGCGCGCCCGTGGGAGCTCGGCAAGACCCAGTCGATCGACGTCATGGACGGCGTCGGCTCTGCGATCCGCGTCGACACCCGCGGCCGCGAGGTGATGCGGATCCTGCCGCGCATCAACGAGGCCGTGAACGAGGAGTGGATCTCCGACAAGACCCGGCACGTGGTCGACGGCCTGCGCACTCAGCGTCTCGACCGGCCCTATATCCGCGAAGCCGGCAAGCTGCGCGCAGCGAGCTGGACCGAGGCCTTCGCCGCGATCGCCGCCAAGGCGGCGCGCACCGACGGCAAGCGCATCGGCGCGATCGCAGGCGATCTCGCCGGCGTCGAGGAGATGTTCGCGCTGAAGGACCTGCTCGGCAAATACGGCTCGGGCAATCTGGCGGTGCAGGGCGGCGACGCCTTCGATCCGGCGCTCGGCCGCGGCTCCTACATCTTCAATCCGACGCTCGCCGGCGTCGAGCAGGCGGACGCGCTGCTCATCATCGGCGCGAACCCGCGGAAAGAGGCGGCCGTGTTCAACGCCCGCATCCGCAAGCGCTGGCGTGCCGGCGGCTTCAAGGTCGGCGTGATCGGTGCCAAGGCCGACCTGACCTATGATTACGACCATCTCGGTGCCGGTACCGAGACGCTGGCCGAGCTCGCGGCCGGCAAGCATTCCTTCATGGACGTGCTGAAGAACGCTGAGAAACCGATCATCCTGGTCGGTGCGGGCGCGGCCGCCCGTCACGACGGCGCCGCCATTCTCGCCGCCAGCGCCAAGCTCGCGCTCGATGTCGGCGCAGTCAAGGACGGCTGGAACGGTTTTGGCGTGCTGCACGAGACCGCCTCGCGCGTCGGCGCGCTCGACATCGGCTTTGCCGCAACCAGCGGCGGCCTCAATGCTGCGCAGATGACGACCTTCGGCACGCTCGACTTGCTGTTCCTGCTCGGCGCCGACGAGATCAAGGCGCCTGACGGCACCTTCGTCGTCTATATCGGCACCCATGGTGATCGTGGCGCACACCGCGCCGACGTCATCCTGCCGGCGGCTGCCTACACCGAGAAGTCCGCGATCTACGTCAACACCGAAGGCCGCGTGCAGATGACGGGCCGCGCCGCGTTCCCGCCGGGCGAGGCCCGCGAGGACTGGGCGATCATCCGCGCGCTGTCGGAAGCGCTCGGCAAGAAGCTCGGCTACGACTCGCTTGCGCAGCTGCGCCAGGCGATGTTCAAGGCCGTGCCGCATTTCATCCGTCTCGACCAGATCGAGGCCGGCTCGGCCGACCAGATCAAGAAGCTGGCGGGCAAGGGCGGCTCGCCCGAGAAGGCGCCGTTCAAGCCTCTGGTCGAGGACTTCTATTTGACCAACCCAATCGCGCGTGCGTCCGCCGTGATGGCGGAGTGCTCGCGCCTCGCCTCCGGGCAGATGCTGACCGCAGCGGAGTGAGCGTGATCTGATGGAATTCTTCGAAAGCGCATTCTGGACCGGGTTCCTCTGGCCGCTGATCATCATGGTCGCGCAGAGTGTCCTCGTGCTCGTCGTCCTGCTGGTCGCGATCGCCTACATCCTGCTCGCCGACCGCAAGATCTGGGCGGCGGTGCAGATCCGCCGCGGCCCGAACGTCGTCGGCCCGTGGGGCCTGCTGCAATCCTTCGCCGACCTGTTGAAGTTCGTGCTGAAGGAGCCGATCATCCCGGCCGGCGCCAACAAGGGCGTGTTTCTTCTTGCTCCCTTGGTCTCATGCGTGCTCGCGCTCGCGGCCTGGGCGGTGATCCCGACCAATCTCGGCTGGGTGATCGCCGACATCAATGTCGGCGTCCTCTTCATCTTCGCGATCTCGTCGCTGTCGATCTACGGCATCATCATGGCCGGCTGGTCGTCGAACTCGAAGTATCCGTTCCTCGCCGCGCTGCGCTCGGCCGCGCAGATGGTGTCCTACGAAGTCTCGATCGGCTTCGTCATCATCACCGTGCTGCTCTGCGCCGGCACGCTGAACCTGACGGCGGTGGTCGAGGCCCAGCACGCGCGCGGTCTCGCCAGCCTGATCGGGCTGCCGCAGCTGACGATCCTGAATTGGTACGTCTGGCCGTTGTTCCCGATGTTCGTGGTGTTCTACGTCTCGGCGCTGGCGGAAACCAACCGTCCGCCCTTCGACCTCGTCGAAGCCGAATCCGAGCTCGTCGCCGGCTTCATGGTCGAGTACGGCTCGACGCCGTACCTCTTGTTCATGCTCGGCGAGTATGTCGCAATCGTCACGATGTGCGCGCTGGCGACGATCCTGTTCCTCGGAGGCTGGCTGCCGCCGGTGGACCTGCCGCCCTTCAACTGGGTACCGGGGATCATCTGGTTCTCGCTGAAACTGTTCTTCATGTTCTTCCTGTTCGCGATGGCGAAGGCGATCGTGCCGCGCTACCGCTACGATCAATTGATGCGCCTCGGCTGGAAGGTGTTCCTGCCGCTGTCGCTGGCGATGGTGATCGTGGTGGCCGGCGTGCTGCATTTCGCCGGCATCGCGCCGAAGTGAGGGCCGTCATGGGTATCAACGTCAACGCCACTGCACGCTCGCTTCTGCTGTCGGAATTCGTCTCGGCGTTCTTCCTCGCCATGCGTTATTTCTTTCAGCCGAAGCCGACGCTGAACTATCCGTTCGAGAAGGGCCCGATCTCGCCCCGCTTCCGCGGCGAGCACGCGCTGCGCCGCTATCCGAACGGCGAAGAGCGCTGCATTGCCTGCAAGCTGTGCGAGGCGGTCTGCCCGGCGCAGGCCATCACCATCGAGGCCGGCCCGCGCCGCAACGACGGCACCCGCCGCACCGTGCGCTACGACATCGACATGGTGAAGTGCATCTATTGCGGCCTCTGCCAGGAAGCCTGTCCGGTCGATGCCATCGTCGAGGGCCCGAACTTCGAGTTCGCGACCGAGACCCGCGAGGAGCTCTATTATGACAAGGCCAAGCTGCTCGCCAACGGCGACCGCTGGGAACGCGAGATCGCCAAGGCGATCGAGCTCGACGCGCCGTACCGGTGAGGTGAGGGCATGATCCTTCCCGCACTGTTCTTTTATCTCTTCGCCGGCGTCTGCGTCGCCTCGGCCGTGATGGTGATTGTCTCGCGCAATCCCGTGCACTCCGTGCTGTACCTGATCCTGGCCTTCGTCAACGCCTCCGGCCTGTTCGTGCTGATGGGCGCCGAGTTCCTCGGCATGATGCTGATCGTCGTCTATGTCGGCGCGGTCGCGGTGCTGTTCCTGTTCGTGATCATGATGCTCGATGTCGACTTCCTCGAGCTGCGCGAGGGCTTCATCGAGTACCTGCCGGTCGGCCTCGTGATCGGCGGCATCTTCATGTTCGAGTTGCTGCTCACCGTCGGCTTCTGGGTCATCAATCCCGGCGTCTCCAAGACGATCACGGCAGCGATCCCGGCCAACGTCAGCAACACCGAGGCGCTCGGTCTCGTGCTCTATACGAAGTACATCCACTACTTCCAGCTCTCGGGCATGGTGCTCCTGGTCGCCATGATCGGCGCCATCGTGCTGACGCTGCGCCACAAGGAGAAGGTCAAGCGGCAGGACATCAACGTTCAGAACGCGCGCACGCCCGACATCGCGATGGCGGTGCGCAAGGTGGCGCCGGGGCAGGGGCTCTCGGACGCGGATGCGGCGGAGTGGGTGAAATGACGATCGGGCTCGGACACTATCTGGCGGTCGGCGCGATCCTGTTCACGCTCGGCATCCTCGGCATCTTCCTGAACCGCAAGAACATCATCGTCATCCTGATGTCGATCGAGCTGATCCTGCTTTCGGTCAACATCAACCTCGTGGCGTTCTCGAGCTTCCTCGGCGACATCGTCGGCCAGGTCTTCGCGCTGCTGGTGCTGACGGTCGCGGCTGCCGAAGCTGCGATCGGTCTCGCCATCCTGGTGGTCTATTTCCGCAACCGCGGCTCGATCGCGGTTGAGGACGTCAATCTGATGAAGGGCTGAGCGCATGATCCGGAAAAGTGGACGCCGGTTTTCCGATCAGATCATGCGGAAAGAGTAAGTCATGGTTCAGGCAATTGTCTTTCTGCCTCTGCTGGGCGCCATTCTGGCTGGCCTGATCGCGCTGTTCGGCGCGCATGCCCGCAACCCCTCGGGCGACGAGCTCGAGCATCACGGCGACCACGGCCATGGCGCGCATGCCCATGCGTCCGACAAGATCAACGAGGATGCCTCCGTCATCCACGAGAGCCATCACGACGACGCTCACGACGATCACGGCCATGGCCCGACCGAGCCGCCGGCGGCGGGCTCGCGCGCAGCCGAGCTGATCACCACCGGGCTGCTGTTCGTCTCGGCGGCCTTGTCCTGGATGACGCTGGTCGACGTCGGCTTCATGCATCACGACTACAGGATCCAGCTGCTGCCCTGGATCTTCTCCGGCGATCTCCAAGTCTGGTGGACGCTGCGCGTCGATACGCTCACCGCCGTAATGCTGGTGGTGGTGACGACCGTGTCCTCGCTCGTGCACCTCTATTCCATCGGCTACATGGACGAGGACCCGAACCGGCCGCGCTTCTTCGGGTATCTCTCGCTGTTCACCTTCGCCATGCTGATGCTGGTGACGGCCGACAATTTGGTGCAGCTGTTCTTCGGCTGGGAAGGCGTGGGTCTCGCCAGCTATCTGCTGATCGGCTTCTGGTACCAGAAGCCCTCGGCCAACGCTGCCGCCATCAAGGCCTTCGTGGTCAACCGCGTCGGCGACTTCGGCTTCGCGCTCGGTATCTTCGCGGTCTTCATGCTGGTCGGCTCGACCGATTTCGAGACCATCTTCCACGCCGCGCCCGGCCTCACTGGCAAGACCATCAACTTCCTCGGTTGGCACGCCGACGCGCTGACCCTGACCTGTCTGCTGCTGTTCATGGGTGCGATGGGCAAGTCCGCCCAGTTCCTGCTGCACACCTGGTTGCCGGACGCGATGGAAGGCCCGACCCCGGTGTCGGCGCTGATCCACGCCGCGACCATGGTCACCGCCGGCGTCTTCATGGTGGCGCGCCTGTCGCCGCTGTTCGAGCTCGCCCCGAATGCCCAGGCCGTCGTGATGTTCTTCGGCGCGACCACGGCGTTCTTCGCCGCGACCATCGGCCTCGTCCAGAACGACATCAAGCGCATCGTCGCCTACTCGACCTGTTCGCAGCTCGGCTACATGTTCGTGGCGATGGGGGCGGGGGCCTATTCGGTCGGCATGTTCCACCTGTTCACCCACGCCTTCTTCAAGGCGCTGCTGTTCCTAGGCTCCGGCTCGGTGATCTACGCGATGCACCACGAGCAGGACATCCGCAACATGGGCGGCCTCTGGAAGAAGATTCCCTACACCTATGCCGTGATGGTGGTCGGCACGCTGGCGCTGACCGGCTTCCCGCTCACCGCCGGCTACTTCTCAAAGGACGCGATCATCGAGTCCGCCTACGCCTCGCACAATCCGTTCGCGGTGTACGGCTTCCTGATGACGATCATCGCCGCTGGCCTGACCTCGTTCTACTCCTGGCGCCTGATCTTCAAGACCTTCCACGGCGAGCCGCATGACGAGCATCATTACGAGGCCGCGCATGAGGCTCCGCTCTGGATCCTGATCCCGATCGGCGTGCTCGCGGTCGGCTCGTTCGTCGCGGGCCTGCCGTTCAAGGAGCTGTTCGCCGGTCACGGGGTCGAGGAGTTCTTCCGCGAGTCCGTGAAGATGAACCCGCACATCATCGAGGAGATGCACCACATCCCTCAGACCATCGCCTTCCTGCCGACGGTGATGATGGTGCTGGGCTTCCTCGTCTCCTACCTGTTCTACATCCGCCGGCCCTACCTGCCGGTCGAGCTCGCGAACACACAGCCGATGCTGTACCAGTTCCTGCTCAACAAATGGTACTTTGACGAGCTCTACGACTTCATCTTCGTCCGCCCGGCGAAGTGGATCGGCTACCAGCTCTGGAAGAAGGGCGACGGCTTCATCATCGACGGCTTCGGCCCCGACGGCGTCTCGGCCCGCGTGCTGGATGTCACCCGCAACGTCGTCAAGATCCAGACCGGCTATCTCTATCACTATGCATTCGCCATGCTGATCGGCGCCGCCGGCCTGATCACCTGGTTCATGTTCGGCTTTGGAGGCCAGTAAATGACAACCTGGCCCATTCTTTCGGTCACGACGTTCCTGCCCCTGGTCGGCGCGCTGATCGTCTATCTGAGCCGCGGTGACGACGAGGCGGCGCGGCGCAATTCGCGCTGGATCGCGCTCTGGACCACGCTGATCACCTTCGCGGTGTCGGTGATCCTGGTCATGCGCTTTGACCCCAGCAACCCCGACTTCCAGTTCGTCGAGAAGGCGAACTGGCTCGCCACCGGCATCACCTACCACATGGGAGTCGACGGCATCTCGCTGCCGCTCGTGATCCTCACCACCGCCGTGATGCCGTTCTGCATCATCGCGAGCTGGAAGGCGATCACCAACCGCGTCCGCGAATACATGATGGCATTCCTGATCCTGGAAACGCTGATGATCGGCACCTTCTCGGCGCTCGATCTCGTGCTGTTCTATTTGTTCTTCGAGGGCGGCCTGATCCCGATGTTCCTGATCATCGGCGTCTGGGGCGGTCCGCGCCGGGTCTATGCCTCGTTCAAGTTCTTCCTCTACACGCTGCTCGGCTCGGTCCTGATGCTGCTCGCCATCATGGCGCTGTATTGGAACGGCGGCACCACCGACATTCCGACTCTGATGCACACCGCCGTGCCGCGGAACCTGCAGACCTGGGCGTGGCTGGCGTTCTTCGCCTCCTTCGCGGTGAAGATGCCGATGTGGCCGGTGCACACCTGGCTCCCCGACGCGCACGTGGAGGCACCGACCGCGGGCTCTGTGGTCCTGGCCGCGATCCTCCTGAAGATGGGCGGCTACGGCTTCCTGCGCTTCTCGCTGCCGATGTTCCCGCTGGCCTCGCACGACTTCGCGCCGCTGGTGTTCACGCTCTCGGCCATCGCCATCATCTACACCTCGCTGGTGGCGCTGATGCAGGAGGACATGAAGAAGCTGATCGCGTACTCCTCGGTCGCGCATATGGGCTTCGTCACCATGGGCATCTTCGCCGGCACCATGCAGGGCGTCGCCGGCGGCGTGTTCCAGATGATCTCGCACGGCATCGTCTCCGGCGCGCTGTTCCTCTGCGTCGGCGTCGTCTACGACCGCCTGCACACCCGCGAGATCGCGGCCTATGGCGGCCTCGTCAACCGGATGCCGCTCTATGCGATGACCTTCATGGTGTTCACCATGGCCAATGTCGGTCTGCCCGGCACGAGCGGCTTCGTCGGCGAGTTCATGACGCTGCTCGGCACCTTCAAGGTCTCGATCCCGACCGCGTTCTTCGCCAGCTTCGGCGTGATCCTCTCGGCGGCCTACGCACTATGGCTCTATCGCAAGGTCGTGTTCGGAGCGCTGGTCAAGCCGCAGCTGGCGAGCATGAAGGATCTCACCTTGCGGGAGTGCGTCATTCTATTCCCGATGATCGCGCTGACGATCCTGTTCGGCGTCTATCCGAAGCCGGTGCTCGACATGTCGGCCGCTTCGGTCCAGCAACTCGTCAACAATTACAATACCGCCGTGACGGCCGTGAAGGCCGCCGCACTGCTCCAGTGATCGGGCAGGTCAGGATATCGCCATGAGCTTTTCGACTGCAGGTTATCAACTGGCGCCGGTGCTGCCCGAGCTCGTGCTCGCGGTCGGCGCGATGGCGCTTCTGATGCTCGGCGCCTATCGCGGGCAGGAGACGACCAAAACCGTCACCTCTCTGGCGGTGGTGCTTCTGATCGTGGTCGGTGCGCTCGTGTACATGCAGCCCGCGGGCAAACAGGTGACGTTCGGTGGCAGCTTTATCGTCGACGACTTCGCCCGCTTCATGAAGATCCTGGCCCTGATCGGCTCGGCCGTGACGCTGATCCTGTCGACCGAGTTCCTGTCCGACCCCTCGCGCCGGATTTTCGAATACGCCATCCTCGTGCTGCTCTCGACGCTCGGCATGATGGTGCTGATCTCGGCCGGCGACCTGATCTCGCTCTATCTCGGCCTCGAATTGATGTCGCTGGCGCTCTACGTCGTGGCGGCCTCGAACCGCGACAATGCCAAGTCGACCGAAGCCGGCCTGAAGTACTTCGTGCTCGGCGCGCTGTCCTCGGGCATGCTGCTGTACGGGGCGTCGCTGGTCTATGGTTTTACCGGCACCGTCAACTTCACCGGGATCGCCGCGGCCGCGACGGTTTCGAATGTCGGCCTCGTGTTCGGCCTCGTCTTCCTGCTCGTCGGCCTCTGCTTCAAGGTCTCGGCCGTGCCGTTCCACATGTGGACGCCTGACGTCTACGAGGGCGCGCCGACCCCGGTCACCGCCTTCTTCGCGTCGGCGCCGAAGGTCGCCGCGCTCGCCGTCTTCACCCGCGTGACGCTCACCGCATTCCCCGGCATCGTCTCGCAATGGCAGCAGATCCTGGTGTTCGTGTCGATCGCCTCGATGGCGCTGGGCTCCTTCGCCGCGATCGGCCAGAGCAACATCAAGCGCCTGATGGCCTATTCCTCGATCGGCCACATGGGCTTCGCGCTGGTCGGCCTTGCCTCCGGCACGGTGGAAGGCGCGCAGGGCGTGTTGATGTACATCGTGATCTATGTCGCGATGACGCTGGGCTCGTTCTCCATCATTCTCGCCATGAAGCGCAACGGCCAGGCCGTGGAGCAGATCAGCGATTTCGCCGGCCTGTCGCGCACCAATCCGCTGCTCGCCTTCATGTTCGCGATGCTGCTGTTCTCGCTCGCCGGCATTCCGCCGCTCGCCGGCTTCTTCGCCAAATGGTACGTCTTCGTCGCCGCCATCAAGGCGAACCTGTTCACGCTCGCCGTCATCGGCGTGCTGACCAGCGTGGTCGGCGCCTACTATTATCTCGCCATCGTCAAGACGATGTATTTCGACGAGCCAGCCGGCCGGGTCGATCCGGTCCGCATCGAAGTGCGGACGGTGCTGGCGGTCGCTGGCCTATTCAACCTGCTGTTTGCGCTGTTCGCGGGGCCCGTGGTGAGCGTCGCCTCCGCCGCGGCAAAGTCGTTGTTCTAGGATGGTCTTCGCGCTCGGTCCTCGCGCATCGGCTGCGGGCTACAGGCTCGCGGCGTTCGAACGGACCGGCTCGACCAATACCGAGGCGATCGAACACGCCAGGGCCGGCGAGCGCGGCCCGATGTGGTTCGTCACGTCCGAGCAGACCGCCGGCCGCGGCCGGCGCCAGCGCGCCTGGATCGCGCCGCGCGGCAATCTCGCCGCCAGCATCCTCGAAGTCATGGACGTCGCCCCCGCCGTCGCCGCCACGCTCGGCTTTGCCGCAGGGCTGGCCGAGGAGGCGGCACTGGAGAAGGTGAGCCTCGAGGCCGCGCTCCGTCTCGGCGAAGGCCGGCCCCGCTACGCGCTGAAATGGCCGAATGACGTGCTCGCCAGCGGCAAGAAGCTGGTCGGCATTGGCCTTGAGGCCGAGGCCGTCGGTGGCGGCCTTGCCGTCGTGGTCGGCATCGGGACCAATGTGGTCGCCGCGCCCGAGGGCACCCCGACGCCCGCGGTGTCGCTGGCCGCCCTCGGCGTCCAGATCAGCGCCGAGGAGCTATTCATGGCGCTGTCGGATGCCTGGGTCGAGTTCCGCGGCATCTGGGACAATGGCCGCGGCTTTGCCGAGATCCGCAGGCTCTGGCTAGAGCGCGCCGCCGGCCTCGGCGAAAAGGTTGCCATCCACACGGGAACCATGACGCTGGAAGGTGTTTTTGACACGATCGACGACACCGGCTGCCTGATCGTCCGCACCGCGGAGGGCCGCCTCGTTCCGGTGGCGGCCGGCGAGGTGTTCTTCGGGCCCGTCGCCTCGGTGGGAGCAGCGTGATGGCAAGGCCGGACGAATTGGTGTTTGCGCCGCTCGGCGGCGTCGGCGAGATCGGCATGAACCTGTCGATCTACGGCCTCGGCAACCGTCACCAGCGCGCCTGGCTTGCGGTCGATCTCGGCGTCTCCTTCGGCGATGAGGAGCATCTGCCCGGCATCGACCTGATCATGCCCGACATCTCCTTCCTGGAGAAGGAGCGCAAGAACCTGATGGGCCTCGTGCTGACCCACGCCCATGAGGATCATTTCGGCGCCATCATCGACCTCTGGCCGAAGCTGAAATGCCCGATCTACGCCACCAGGTTCAGCGCCGCGCTGTTCGAGGCCAAATGCGCCGCCGAGCGCAACGCGCCCGAGATTCCGGTCACCGTGGTGCCTTCAGGCGGCCGTGTCGATATCGGTCCGTTCAACGTCGAGTTCATTCCGGTCGCGCATTCCATTCCGGAAGCGCATGCGCTGGCGATCCACACCGACGCCGGCATCGTGCTGCACACCGGCGACTGGAAGATCGACCCGACCCCGACGCTTGGAGCCGCGACCGACGAGAAGCGGCTGCGCGAATTGGGCGAGCAGGGCGTGCTCGCCTTGATCGGCGATTCCACCAATGCCGTGCGCGACGGCCGTTCGCCCTCGGAGGCCGAGGTCGCCCGAACCATCATCGACCTCGTCAAATCCGCCAAGGGCCGCGTCGCGGTGACGACGTTCGCCTCCAACGTTGCTCGCGTCAAAGCGGTGGCTGACGCCGCGAGGGCCGCGGACCGCGAGGTCGTCGTGGTCGGCCGCGCCATGGAGCGCGTGGTGCAGGTCGCGCGCGAGACCGGCTATCTCGAGGGCGTGCAGAATTTCCGCTCGCCCGAGGTCTATGGCCACCTGCCGCAGGACAAGGTGCTGGCGCTGTGCACCGGAAGCCAGGGCGAGCCGCGCGCCGCGCTGGCCCGCATTGCCAACGACGACCATCCTGAAATCACGCTGAACCGCGGCGATAGCGTCATCTTCTCCTCGCGCACCATTCCCGGCAACGAGAAGGCGGTCGGCTCGATCATCAACAATCTGGTGCTGCAGGGCGTCGAGGTCATCACCGATCGCGATGCGCTGGTCCACGTCTCCGGCCATCCCCGCCGCGACGAGCTGCGCGATATGATCTCCTGGGTGAAGCCGCAGATCCTGATCCCGGTCCACGGCGAGGCCCTGCACCTGCATGAGCACGCCAAGCTCGCCCGCGCTGCCGGCGTGCCGCGCGTGCTGGTCTGCCGCAACGGCGACCTCGTCAAGCTCGGCCCCGGCGATCCCGGCATCGTCGGCGAGGTGCCGTCGGGACGTCTGTACAAGGACGGCACGATCCTGGAAGACTCTAAGTCCCGTGCCGTCGTGGAGCGGCGCCGCATGGGCTTTTCCGGCTGCGCCTTCGTCGCCATCGCGATGACCGCGCAGGGTGAGCTCGCCGGTGATCCCGAGCTCGATTTGGTCGGTATCCCCGAGAAGAACAGGGCCGGCGAGGCCTTCGACGACGTCGTCTTCGATGCCGTGATGTCGACCATCGAAGGCTTGCCGAGGGCGCGCCGGCGCGATCCGGACGCCTTGGCCGAGTCGGTGCGACGCGCTGTCCGGGCCGTGATCAACGAACATTGGGGCAAAAAGCCCCCCTGTCTGGTACATGTACTGACGGTATAGGGAGGGGAACATGTTGGGCCGGCTCAACCATGTCGCGATCGCGACCAGGGACGCGGTCAAGGCCGCGAAGATCTACGGTGCAGCCTTCGGCGCCCAGATTTCCGAGGCCGTGCCGCTGCCCGAGCACGGCGTCACCACCGTGTTCGCGACCCTGCCCAACACCAAGATCGAGTTCATCGAGCCGCTCGGTGAGGCCTCGCCGATCGCGAAGTTCATCGAGCGCAATCCCGACGGCGGCATCCATCACGTCTGCTACGAGGTCGTCGACATCGTCGCCTCGCGCGACACGCTGGTGAAGGAGGGCGCGAGGGTGCTCGGCGACGGCGTGCCGAAGATCGGCGCCCACGGCAAGCCGGTGCTGTTCCTGCACCCCAAGGATTTTTCCGGCGCCCTCGTCGAGATCGAGCAGGCATAGGGCCGCGTCATGGCCATCCAGATTTCAACCTGGCTCGCGATCTATTTCGTGCTCTGGTGGGTCATGCTGTTCGTGACGCTGCCGTTCGGCGTGCGTAGCCAGCATGAGGACGGTGTTGGCGCGCCCGGCACCGATCCCGGTGCTCCCATCCTCACCCGCATGGGGCACAAGCTGATCTGGACCACGATCATCTCGGCAATCGTGTTCGGCATTGGCCTTGCGGCCTATCATGCCGGCTATCTCTCGATCGAGCGCCTGTCGAAGATGATGGGAATGCCGTTTTAAGTTTTGATTGGCGTTGTTATGGGGTCACAAATGACATTTCAGCGTATCGTCATTGCGCTTCTGGTGCTGATCGTCGCAGGGCTCGGTGCCATCGGCTATTTCGAATGGCGGATGGCGGTGCAGGTGCGCACCCTGAAGGCGTTCGTCGAGGGCTATGTCTTCAACGAGGCCGTGCTGGCCTGCGAGCAGGCCAAAAGCTCGACGCCGTTCAAATGGAACGGCGGCAAGAGCACCTCGGTGATCGGCCTGAACTCGGTCAAGACGGACAAATACACGGTCAGCGCCAGCTACACGCTGGTCGCGGACAGCGTCTATTGCGACTACGATCCGATCAAGAGAAAGGCCGACATCGGCTCCAGCTTCCTGGAGCGGGAGACTTTCTAGCTAGATCGCGCGGCGCTGCCGGCCGGCGAAGAGACCGTAAACGAACAGCACGATGATCGCGCCGACCACGGCACCGATCAGGCCCGCACCCTCGCCAGGGCGATACCAGCCCAGCGCTTGCCCAAGATACGAAGCGACGAAGGCGCCGACGATGCCGAGGATGGTCGTCAGGATGAACCCTGAAGGTTCGTTGTCGCCCGGCATGATGAACTTGGCGATCACGCCGGCGAGAAAGCCAATGATGATGGTCCAGAGAATGCTCATGAGTACACCTTTTCGAGTTGAGCCGCTGCTTCTATGCGTCGGGCAGGCGTCCATCCGGCGTGTATTTGTCGATTGCGGAAGGAAGCTCGCGGGTTAGCCGTGAGACGATCTCCTCCTGGGAAAGCCCGGTTTGCTGCGCGAGCTTCTCCAGGACGTCGCTGCCGATGGCTTGCTTGAGCTCCGGCGGGGAGATCTCCTTGTTGGGGCCTGGCTTCACCCATGAATCGGCGATCTCGCCCTGCCCATTCTGGTTGAACCTCTCCAGGAGCTCGCCAATCCCGCCATTGAGCAGGCCCCCGATTCCGCCAGCGCCGAGCATGCCGCCGAGATTGCCGAGCATGCCTCCGAGCGGCTGCTGGCCGCCCGTGGACGGGCCGGCGCCGGCGCCTTTCAGCAGCTCCGCCAGCTTGTCGCGGTTCTGATATCCGGCGATGGCCAGCATCGCCAGCAGGGCAGTCATAGATGGCATTCCGCGGCTCATCGCTCGCTCCTTTTAGAAGGTCAGAAACCCAAAACCGTCTCAGCTTGCTTGGGTTCCTCAATCGACCAATCGGAGCTCGCGACCAAGCGTCCCAGCTTGGCCGCCACCAAAGCACCGGGTGGCAGACAACGTACATTGTGGCTACGATCCGATGAAAAGAATGGCCGGATCGGCTCGAGCTTGCCAGCATCGGGAGTAGCGATCCGGCCCAGACATGGGATGGGATCGCAATGACCGGGGACCGGGCAGGGGACTATCGGATTTTGCACGAGGCGGACTTGCGGGACTATCTCGCGGGCTTGCCTGATATCGCCGCGCTCCTTGGCGGCGAGGCGTCCTCCTGGGCGATCACCGAGGTGGGCGACGGCAACCTCAACCTCGTCTTCATCGTCAAGGGCGCGCGCGGCGGCATCGCCGTGAAGCAGGCGCTGCCTTACGTCCGCCTCGTCGGCGAGAGCTGGCCCCTGCCGCTGTCGCGCGCCCATTACGAATATCTGGCGCTGTCGCGCCAGGCCCAGCTCGCGCCCGGCCTGGTGCCGGCCGTGCTGCATCACAACGAGGCGCTGGCGCTGACGGTGATGGAGCTGCTCGAGCCCCACATCATCATGCGCAAGGGCCTGGTCGCGGCAACGCGCTATCCGCGTTTCGTCGACGATATCACCACCTTCATGGCGCGGACGCTGTTCTTCACCTCCGACCTCGCGCTGTCAGCGGCCGAGAAGAAGGAGGCCATCGCGGCCTTTGCCGGCAACCACGCGCTCTGCAAGATCACCGAGGACCTGATCTTCACCGATCCCTACCGCATCGCCGAGCAGAACCGCTGGACCGCGCCCTATCTCGACGGCCTCGCCGCGAGCTTGCGCGAGGATCTGGAGCTGCATGTCGCGGTATCCCGGCTGAAGCTGAAATTCATGGCGAGCCCGGAAGCGCTGATCCATGGCGACCTCCACACCGGCTCGATCATGGTCACGGACGGCCAGACCCGGGTGATCGACCCGGAATTCGCATTCTACGGTCCGATGGGCTTCGACATCGGCGCCGTGCTGGCCAATCTCCTGATGGCCTATTTCGCTTCCGCCGGCCACGAGCGCGCGCCGGGCGAACGGGCGGCATTCGAGGCCTGGGTGCTGGAGACGGTCGAGCAGGTCTGGACCGAGTTCGCCCGAAAGTTCCACGATCTCTGGCGGGCGGGAGGCACCGGCGATGCCTATCCGGTCTCGCTTTTCGCCGGCGAGCAGGGTGCCGTGCGGCTGGAAGCCGAGCGAAAAAGTTACGTGCAACGCCTGTTCGCCGACGCTGTCGGCTTCGCAGCCGCAAAAATCATCCGCCGCATCTTCGGCCTCGCCCACAACATCGATTTCGAGCTGATCGAGGACCCGCGCACGCGGGCGGTCAGCGAAGCCCGTGCCGTGCGGCTGGCGAGGGCGATGATGGTGGAGACGGCGTCGTTCCGGACCATCGCGGATGTGACGAATGCCGCGCGAAAACTGCGGGACTGGATGCCGGAATTGTCGGGCTGAAAGGGCCTCATGAGGAGCCCGCCCACGCTCCGTGATTGCGAGATGAGAGATCGTCCCCGGAACGTTAGTAAAGCCGCATCGGCAGCAGGACGCCGTCCGCGCCGGCCAGCAAACCCCAGGTCTCGTTGGCCGCGACCTCGAACTCCCGGCTCGCTGCCGCTCCGCCGTCCACCTTGAGGGTGACCTTGTACCTGCCGGGCGGCAGATCGAGCTTCTGGCTGTCCGGCAATTCGCCTGCGGCACCGTCGGAGTTCGCCAGGTCTTCGCCGGCGTGCGCCGCCAGATTGACGGCCTGGTCGGCGACGGTGATCACCGCCGCTTCATCCGTCTTGTTGCCGAGCATCAGCCTCACTTGCCCCGGCTTCGGCAGGAGGCCAATGGTCGCCGGGGCGAATTTGCGCCCCGACAGCTCGGCAATTGTCCTGTCGTCCTGACGTGAGAGCCGGAGCAGGACCGGTCCCTCTCTCGTCAGAAATGTAATCACGGCCCGGTCCGGCTCTGCCACCGCACCGTCTTTCTCCGTCCAGCCACGCTTGCCGAGTGCGTCGCGATAGAAGCCGAGCACAGAAGCGAAATCGCGCGGCGTCTCGGCGTAGATCGACCGGATCTGCGGCGAATCTTTCGCCGTCGCGAGGGCCCAGCCTTCGGGCAGCGGCAGGCCGGTATGCTCGGAGAGCTTGGCTTCGAAACGTGCTCCCGCACCGCGTGCCATCATCCCGACGGGGATGCTGAGCAGTCGTTCGACGAAATTGTCCAGAGTGTTATGGCTCCGGACCGCCCACCAGCTCTGGTCGACATTGTCGTTCGCGCCGGAGGTGCGACTCCAGCCTAATCGGATAGCGTCTGTCGCGCTCTCTCCACCGAGGCCGGCCGCGACCGGGCGCGCCAGCACGGCCGTAGTGGCGACCAGACCCGTGGCGAGCAGGGCACCTAGCGTTCGGCGATGCATTTTTGCGCCGTCCCTTGGGGCTCAGATAATGATCCTGAGCTTGGTCGCGTTGATCAGGAAAAATGTTCATCAATCCTTCTCGCCCGATGACGCACCGCGTCAATGCCCCCGCCGAAGGACTGCCTCAGGAACCGGCATCATTTGCCGTCAAAACGAAGCTTGCTTTCGGCAGGCGACGAATGATCAAATCACTTATCGGAATACGCCTGCGTCGGGGGACACATGATGTTCAAGACCATCGCGATCGTTGCCGGTTTGGGACTGGCGCTCGCCGCCACAGCCGAGGCGCAGACACCGCGCAAGGGCGGAACCATCCGCATGACGGCGCCCTACGGCTCGAGCTTCACCAGCCTCGACATTCACACCACGCAGCGCGCCCAGGATGAGATCTACGCCAAGGCCCTGCACCGTTCGCTGTACATCTGGAATTCGGCGGAAGGAAAGCCGGTGCTCGAGCTCGCCAAGGAGGATGTGGTCTCGGGCGGAGGCCTCGTTCACACCTTCAAGCTGCGCGACGACGCCTATTTCCACAGCGGCCGCAAGATGACAGCCGACGACATCATCTGGTCCTACAACCGTATCATGGACGGCAGCAAGGCCTATCCCGGCGCGCGTTACGTCCGTGTCATCGAGGGCGCAGCCGCAGTCGAGAAGGGCCAGGCCAAGGAAATCTCCGGCCTGAAGAAGATCGACGACTTCACCATCGAGATGAAGCTGACGGAGAAGGTCGATCCCGGCTTCTACTTCTTCACCGCGCTGACCTCGATCTATCCCGCCGACGAGGCCGCCAAGGAGAGCTTCATCCAGAAGCCGATCGGTCTCGGTCCGTTCAAGTTCGTCGAGCATGTGCCGGGATCGCGCATCGTCCTGGAGCGCTGGGACCGGTTCTACAAGCCCGGCAAGCCCTATGCCGACAAGATCGTGGTGTCGGTCATGGGCGAAGCCGCGGCGCGCGACGTCGCCTTCCGCAACAAGGAGATCGACACCTCGGTGCTGGGACCTGCGCAGTACGTCGCCTACCAATCCGACGCCGACCTCAAGGGCACCATCGTCGAGGTCGCCGAGGTGTTCACGCGCTACATGGGCATGAATCCCGCGGTCAAGCCGTTCTCCGACAAGCGCGTGAGGCAGGCGATCAATTACGCCATCGATACCGATTTGATCATCAACAAGCTGGTCAAGGGCAAGGCCTACCGCGCCACCAGCTGGCTGCCGCTGACCTCGCCGGCCTACGACAAGGCGATGAAGCCTTACCCCTTCGATCCCGCCAAGGCCAAGCAATTGCTCACCGAGGCCGGCTACGCATCCGGCTTCGAGTTCGAATGGACCACCAGCCAGAATGAAAGCTGGGGTCTGCCGATCGTCTCGGCCGTCATTCCGATGCTGGACAAGGTCGGCATCAAGGCCAAGGTCAAGCAGGTCGAGACCGCGGTGCTGGCCGAGGTGGTTCGCACCGGCGACTATCAGGCCTTCATCTATTCCCAGGCGAGCGGCCCCGATCCTCAGGCCGCGCTCAAATGCTTCCATTCGGCGACGCCGCAGGCGGCCTGTAACTACACGACCTACAAAAATCCCGACTTCGACAAGATCCTCGATGAAGCCGGACAGGCCGACGATCCCACAAAGCGCATCCAGCTGATGCAGAAGGCCAATGCGCTGCTCTACGAGGAGGCGCCGGTCTGGTTCTTCAACTACAACAAGGCGGTCATGGCGGTGCAGCCCTGGCTGAAGGGAATTCAGCTCAACGCGACCGAGCTGACCCACCAGAACGTCGAGGACCTCTGGGTCGACGAGACCTCGCCCGCGAAGTGACACGCGCGCTCCCGCCTAGCGCGACGGGCGAGGGAGGGAGCGGGGAAAAGTTGAGATGCTCGCGTTCCTGATCCGCCGCGTCCTGCAGACCATCCCGACCGTGCTCGCCGTGGTGCTGCTGGTGTTTGTGCTGTTCAGCGTCGTTCCCGGCAGCATCGTCTCGAGCATGAGCGATGACAGCGATCCGCAGGTCGAGCTGCGCATGAAGAAGCAGCTCGGCCTCGATCAGCCCGTCTATATGCGTTTCGGCACCTACATCGCCGGGCTCGCGACCGGCGATTTCGGAACCTCGTTCCGGACCCGTGAGCCTGTCACGACCATGATCGCCAAGCGGGCCTGGCCGACGCTGCAGCTGATCTTCGCATCCATGGCGTTTGCGATACTGCTCGGCGTGCCGCTCGGCTTCGTCGCGGCCTTGCGACCGGGCAGCCTCGTCGACACCGTCTCGATGATGCTGGCGGTGTCGGGCCTGTCATTGGCCAAGTTCTGGCTCGGACTGCTCTTGATGTACCTGTTCGCGCTCAAGCTCGGCTGGCTGCCGAGTTTCGGCTACGGTGACGGTGGCCTCAAATACCTGATCCTGCCCGCCGTGACGCTTGGCGTCTCGCCGATGGCGCTGCTGGCGCGGACGACGCGCGCCGCGGTGCTCGAGATCATGACCGCGGATTTCGTCCGCACCGCGCGCTCGAAGGGCATGAGCGAGACCAGGGTCGTCAAGTGGCACGTGATGCGCAACGCGCTCGTCCTCATCCTCACGACCATGGGCCTGCAGTTCGGCGCACTGATGGGGCAGGCGGTCGTGGTCGAGAAACTGTTCTCCTGGCCGGGCATCGGCTCGCTGCTGGTCGACAGCGTGCTCCAGCGCGACATTCCCGCCGTCCAGGGCTCCATCCTCGTCGTGGTGATGTTCTTTCTCGCGATCAATCTGTTGATCGACATGCTCTACGGCGTGATCGATCCCAGGATCAGATACGCATGAAGCTGCGCGCCAATCTCGTCATCGGCGGGTCGTTGTTCGCGCTGGCGATCGTCGTCGGCCTGCTCGCGCCATGGCTGGCACATACCGATCCCGTGATGGACGCCAACCTCATGAATGCGGAGGAGCCGCCGAGTTGGACCTGGTGGTTCGGCACCGACGCGCAGGGCCGCGACATCTATTCCCGTGTCCTCTACGGCGCGCGCGTCTCGCTGACGGTCGGCATCGTCTCCCAGCTCATCAACAGCGTCATCGGCGTGGCGCTCGGCCTCAGCGCCGGCTATTTCGGCGGCTGGTGGGACGATGTCGTCAACGCCCTGACCAATCTCATGCTCGCGATCCCCTCGCTGATTTTCGCGCTCGCCATCATGGCGGTGCTCGGTCCCGGCCTGACCAGCCTCTTGATCGCGCTCGGGCTGACCAACTGGTCGTTCACCTGCCGGCTCGCACGGGCCTCGGCGCTGTCGCTGCGGAGCCAGGGCTATGTGCAGGCGGCAACCGTGCTCGGCTACGGTGATATCCGCATCATGATCACGCAGCTCCTGCCGAACATGCTGGGGCCGATCGTCGTCATCGGCACGCTGGGCATGGGCAGCGCGGTCCTGTCCGAAGCCGCATTGTCGTTCCTCGGCCTCGGCGTCCGCCCGCCCTTTCCGAGCTGGGGCAGCATGCTGTCGGAAGCGCGCGAGCAGATCACGACGGCGCCGTGGCTTTCGATTTTTCCCGGCCTTGCCATCTTCCTGACCGTGCTCGGCCTCAATCTGCTCGGCGATGGCCTGCGCGACATCCTCGATCCGCAATCGCGGAGCCGGCGCACATGACAGGCAGCCCGCTGCTCGAGGTCGAGGATCTCCGCATCGATCTCGATGACGGATCAAGACGCGTTGCGGCAGCCGAAGGCATTTCATTCCGCATCGATCGCGGCGAGACCTTCGGCCTCGTCGGCGAATCCGGTTGCGGCAAGAGCATCACGGCGCTCGCTTTGATCGGCCTGCTGCGGCCGCCCTTGTCGATCGGCGGCGGCGTCATCCGGTTCCAGGGCCAGGAGATCCAGCACCTGTCCGCCGCCAGGCAACGGCAGCTGCGCGGCAATCGCATCGCCATGATCTTCCAGGAGCCGATGACGGCGCTGAACCCGGTCTCGCCGGTGGGGCGGCAGATCGCCGAGATGTTCGTGCTGCACAAGGGCAAGAGCTGGCGGGAGGCCAACCAGCTGGCTGTCGAGGCGCTCGCGAGCGTCCGCGTCCCCGCGCCGGAGCGGCGCGTGAAGGACTATCCGCACCAGCTGTCCGGCGGGATGCGCCAGCGCGTGATGATCGCGATTGCGCTCGCCTGCGGTCCGGACCTCTTGATCGCCGACGAGCCGACCACGGCGCTCGACGTTACCGTGCAGGCGGAGATCATCGAGCTGATGCGCAATCTGTGCGCCGAGCGCGGAACGGCGATCCTGATGATCAGTCACGATCTCGGCCTTGTTGCCAATGTCTGCCGCCGCGTCGCCGTCATGTATGCCGGCCGCATCGTCGAGGAGCGCGGCTCGGCCGACATCTTCCGAGCGCCCTCCCATCCCTATACGCAGGGCCTCGTCGACTCCCTGCCGCGTCTCGGCAGCCGTGCTGCGCTCGGCCGCAGCAGGCTGAAGGAGATCGCGGGCGTCGTGCCGGCGATCACGCGCTTCCCCGATGGCTGCCGGTTCAATCCGCGTTGCGCGCAGGCGACGGATATTTGCCGAACCACCGCGCCTCAGACGGAAGGGCTGGAGGCGGGCGGTTTCGTCCGGTGTCACCACCATGCATGAGCCAAAGGGGAGAGCGGATGACGATGTGATCCTCAGCGTGGAGGATCTCGCCGTTCATTTTCCGCTTGGAGGCGGCCTGCTGGGCCGCGGCCGTCGGCTGCTCCGCGCCGTCGACGGCGTCGACCTCAGGCTGAAGCGCGGCGAATGCCTCGGCCTCGTCGGCGAATCCGGCTCCGGCAAGTCGACGGTCGCATTGTCCATTCTGGGCCTGCTGACGCCGACGCGCGGCCGCATCGTGCTGGACGGGCAGGTCGTCACGAACCGGCAATCCGGAGACCGGAAAGCGCTCGCCCGCATCGTGCAGATCGTGTTCCAGGATCCCTACGCCTCGCTCAATCCGCGCCAGACCGTGCGCCGCACGCTCGAAGATCCCCTGCGCGTGCACGGCGTGACTGCGAAAAGCGAGATCGAGGACCGCCTCGCGACGATGCTCAGGCACGTCGGCCTGCGCCCCGAGCAGGCCGACCGCTATCCGCATGAGTTCTCCGGCGGCCAGCGCCAGCGCATAGGGATCGCCCGCGCCCTGATCCTCAACCCGAAGATCGTCATCTGCGACGAGCCCGTCTCGGCGCTCGACGTCTCGATCCGCGCCCAGATCATCAACCTGCTGCTGGAGCTGAAGGAGACGCTCGGCCTGTCCTACATCATGATCAGCCATGACCTCGGCGTCGTCGAGCACATGAGCGACCGCGTCGCCGTGATGTATCTCGGCCGCATCGTCGAGAACGGCCATTGGCGCGAGATTTTCGAGCGCCCCGCGCACCCCTACACGCAGGCCCTGATAGCGGCCATCCCCGATCCGCTGCGCCATGCTCCGCTGGCAACGACCGGCGGCGACCTGCCGAACCCGCTCAACCCGCCGAACGGCTGCGCCTTCAGCCCGCGCTGCCGTTACGCCGAGGCGGTGTGCCGGAGCGAGCCGGGACCGGCGCTGGGGACGCGGGCGGATGGGCATGCGGTGCGGTGCTGGCGGAGTGAGGAGATTGCGGGGCGGATGGCGTTAGTCTCGACCGAGGGCTGATGCGCCGAAGGCGCGTCTGGGCACACGCAAGGTAGCCAATCCGATCATAACAGAACAGAATGCCGGACCTCATCGGATGATGGACGAGACCGTGATGGATTCGCCGCAAGCAGGACCCTTTGCGCCGTTCGAATGGATGCTCGCTGCACGCTATCTACGTGCCCGTCGCAAAGAGGGGTTTGTCTCAGTCATCGCGGGGTTTTCGTTTCTGGGAATCTTGCTCGGGGTCGCCACGCTGATCATCGTCATGGCGGTGATGAACGGTTTTCGCACCGAACTTTTGGGCAAGATCCTCGGGTTCAACGGGCATATTGTGGCGCAGCCACTGGAGACCCCTCTGACGGACTGGAAAGATGTCGCCGAACGCATCGGCCAGGTGCAGGGTGTTCGGTTGGTGGTACCGGTTGTTGACGGCCCGGCACTGGCATCGTCGTCAAACGCTTCCGGCGTTTTGGTGCGCGGCATTCGGGCGGCGGATCTCGTTCAGCTTCCCTCGATAGCCAATGACATCAAGGAGGGCTCACTTGAACATTTTGACGAGAGCCAGGGCGTCGCCATCGGCCAGGGTCTTGCCGATCAACTCTCGGTCCATGCCGGTGACCATATCACGCTCGTTGCGCAACGCGGCGCAGTCACGCCCATGGGCATGATGCCGCGCGTCAAGAAATATCGAGTCGCGGCTGTCTTCGAGATTGGGATGTCCGAATACGACGCGGGCGTCATCTTCAGGCCGCTCGCAGAAGCGCAGGCCTTTTTCAACCGCAATCAGGACGTGACCGCGATCGAGGTTTTCACGGCCAATCCCGATCGGATCGACCTGTTTCGCAAGACGGTAGCGGAAGCGGCTGGTCGACCAATCTTCCTCGTTGACTGGTGACAGCGCAATACGACGTTCTTCAACGCGCTCGAGGTCCAACGAAATGTGATGTTCCTCATCCTCAGCCTGATCGTTTTGGTGGCCGCGCTGAACATCGTGTCCGGTCTGATCATGCTGGTGACGGACAAGGGCAGCGACATCGCGATCCTCAGGACCATGGGCGCCTCACGGGGCGCGATCATGCGGACGTTCATGATCACCGGCGCTTCGATCGGCGTGGCCGGAACGCTGGTCGGCTTCGGCGTCGGGCTTCTCGTCTGCAGGAATATCGAAGCGGTCCGGCAATTGATGTCCTGGCTGACGCGTACCGAGTTGTTCCCGCCAAAGCTTTATTTTCTGTCAGAACTGCCGGCGGAGATCGATCCCGTGGAATCCGCAGCGGTCGTGATCATGGCGCTGACCCTGTCATTCCTCGCAACGCTCTATCCATCGTGGCGAGCTGCGCGGCTCGACCCCGTCGAGGCTCTGCGACAGCGGGGCTAGTCACGGCAACGACGCGCGGAGGCTATACTAGTGACTGCGAGAGCCCCGAGCGAGTTCCTTACTTCCCCTCTAGGACGCTCCGAAGGGCCTTGAGGAGATAATCGGGCCTCCACGATTTTCCGACATTGACGGCGTCGCGCAATACTGGAGCGCGTTGGAGATCGGCGGCAACGTAGCCGCTGGCAAGAATGAACGGTACGGACATCGCCTGGAGCGCTTGCGCGACGGGGGTGACCCATTCGCCAGCGAGGTTGACGTCGAGGATGGCCGCGTCGGGCCGGTCAGCCTTGAGCAGCTTCAAAGCGCCATCAATGTCTGGGACGGGACCGATCACCTGGTATCCGGCAGCCCTCAACTGGGTGTCGAGCTCCAATGCGATGAGGTACTCATCTTCGACGACCAAGATTCGGGGAGCATCGTGCACAATGTGTCCCCGGGGGTTCAAGACTCCACAGGCGCGGTGATGTGAACCCTTAAACCGGTTGGCTCATACTTCAGTTCCACGGCGCCGCGTAAGCCCTGCACGGCGCTGAGCTCGATCAGCCTGGAGCCGAATCCGGAGCGAGTTGGCGAAGTAGCGGGTGGGCCGTTTTCCTCTCGCCAGTCGATGTGCAGGAAGGTCTTGCCCTGCTCTTCCGACGTGCGCCAGCTCAGGTGGACGAGCCCTCCAGAGTTGGAGAACGCTCCATATTTCAAAGCATTGGTGGCGAGTTCATGCAGAATGAGGCTCATCGGCACGACTTGCCGTGGGCTGAGGCGAACTGCTGGCCCGGCGATCAGCCGGTATCGCTCCGGACCGGCGGCCTTCAACGACTGCTCCACCAGAACACCCAGATCGGCTTCGGCGCTGCCGGCCAGGGCGAGGGTCTCGGCTTCGGCCACAGCTTGGAGCCGCCCCAAGAAGGCATCGCGGTACTCCTTGGCTGACCGGCCTTCCACATCGGTCTGATTGGCAAGAGAGCGAATGATCCCGAGGAGGTTCTTCATCCGATGGCGCGTTTCGGCGAGAAGAATGTCTTTTTGCGCCTCGCTGTGGCGCCTGTCGGTCACGTCCTCGAACAGGATCAAGATGCTGGTGCTGTTATTGTCGGGGTGAACGAGGCGACGCGCACTGACCAGCATTGTGCGCGGACCGATGGTCGGGAAGTCGGCTTTTACCTCGTATCCGACGACGGCGGTAGAACGGGGGATGATCTCGCCAACAAGGCGCCTGAGTTCGGGTATGTCCCACTGACCGTCGCCAAGGTTGAACAGGCTGCGCCCGACTGTGTCATCCCGAGCCACCCTGAAGGTTTCGTAGAACCCGCGATTGGCCGTAAGGACACAACCGCTCTGGTCAAGCACCAGCAACGGCTCCTCCAGGGTATCAACGATCCCTTGCGCCTGGACATGCTCGCTGCGCAGAAGCCGGTACAAGTCTTCGAGGTTCATTTCGGCCCTCACCCGAGGAGGTTTCGACTAGGCTAATATGGCGTGCGGTCGTTCACAACGGAATTGGGTTGGTCTGCTGGTGCCAGATGCTAATCTAAGGCACCCACCGAGTTCCCGCCGTTGCGGGGCGGGTTTATGAGTACGCGCCCTAGACGGTCATCGCGATTTTTCTCTTTACGGGTAGGGCGTTGAGTTGAACGGAAGTCCCGGGCCTCGGCACGCAACCTTCGGCTCCGTCAACTCCCGACGCCGCCGACCAGACGCGGGCGGTGATTTGCGAGCGGTTTCGCCGCGGGCAGGGCGCGTAGCCACACGCGAAAACTGACCACCTCCGGACAATCTGCCGTGCCTTCTGGCGCAACCAGCCAATCACCCGCGCCTGATCCCTCATCGATCCGTTCACAGCGATAGCCGGGATGGTGGCTCACGCCGCGACCGATCAAGAGGTCCACCTTTCCCTCGACGAGCTCATGCAGGCCGGCGGGCTGCAGCACGCTCAAGCCGATCTCCGCATGTGCGCTGCGAAACGCCGCAAGCTGGAGGCGGCGCAGGTCGTGACTTCCGTGCACCCCCACTTGCAGCAGCACCGTGCCTGACGGCTTCAATTGCGAGGTCGCCTCCGCAATGTGGCGAAAGCCTTCCGAGATCCCGGGCAGATACGCCCGGCCGGCCTCGGTGAGGATGAGCTGCTTATGCAGCCGCTCGAACAGCTGCACGCCGAGGCGCGCCTCCAGCGCTTTCACCTGCTGCCCCACGGCCGCGGGCGTGACGTGCAGCTCGTGCGCGGCCAGCTTGAAGCTGAGATGGCGCGCGGCGGCCTCGAAGGCGCGGAGCGCGTTGAGCGGGGGAAGGGCGTAGGTCATCGCAATTGCACTTTGACACCGATAGGCCGCGTCCTTGCAATAGATTTTCTTGCGCTGAACCGCAGCAATGATGCTTTGCGCTAGCGTGATGCCGCCGGATACGCTTGACGCGCAAAATCTGGAGAAACGTCATGTCGCCAGCTCACATCGTCAGCCACAATCCCGCAACGGTTCACCCGCCCGCCGGCGGCTACTGCATGGGCCTGGAGCTGAAGCAGCATCGCCGACTGCTGTTCATCAGCGGCCAGGTCCCTCAAAATTCCGACGGCACCGTGCCCGACGGCTTCGAGGCGCAATGCGAGCAGGCCTGGCGCAATGTCAGGGAGGTGCTGGCCGCGGCAGGTCTCGGAGTCGAGCACCTGGTCAAGGTCACCACGTTCCTGACGGACCGCAGTCAAGTCGTCGCCAACCGCGCCATTCGCCGCGGGTGCTCGGGGAGCATCAGCCGGCGCTGACGGTCGTGGTGGTCGAGACCGTCGACAGCAAATGGCTGCTGGAGATCGAGGCGATCGCCGCGGAATGAAGCGGTCGTCGATGTTGCAATGAGCCAATCATATCAGGTGTCCAATGGCTGAGATTCATCCGTTCTACCAGACGCATCGCCGCGCGATGGAGGCCGCCATGCGCGAGCGAATAGACCTTGCCGAACCGATGCTCCGCGAGCGCGCGCATCTCTCCGATATCGACGCAATCAGGCAGCAAGTGATGGACGAATTCGAGATCGTCCTCACCCAGATGCCCTATGTCGGCGGCGCGGGAAGCCGCATGAGCGATTTCTTCATGCGCCTGACCGGCTTCATGGCCATCAGTCGTGTGCTGCGGCGCCACGGCGTCCCGGTGCCCGTGATCGGCGAGATCGAGCGAGAAACCTATAAGGCGCAGCTGTTGACGGCACCCGAAGCCGAGCGTCTCGCCGCGGGGCGTCAGTTCATGTCGCCGGAGAACCAGGCCTTGATGCGCGAGCAGGCGGCAAGGAGCGTTACAGAGGCTCACCAAGCCGAGTTTCCGGAAGATTTCGTCTACGATTTCGTCGAGCCGGGTCCGCAGGACAGCTTCGAATTCGGCATCGACTACAAGGCCTGCGGCTTCTGCAAGCTCGCGGCGCGCCGCGGCGACACCGAGATCCTGCCGACCATCTGCGGCCTCGACTTCGTCGCCTACGCCACGCGAGGCATCCGCCTGGAACGGACCCAGACGCTGGCCGGCGGCGCCAGCCACTGCAATTTCCGCTTCTCGCGATTGCCATCAAACGCGAAGGCCGAGTGCTAGGCCGTATTCCTTCTGCCGCTACATCGTCATTGCGAGCGCAGCGAAGCAATCCAGAAATGCAGCCGCGGAAAGACTCTGGATTGCTTCGCTGCGCTCGCAGTGACGGGGGTGCACCGGCCTTTCGAAGCCGGCTGCCGATGATGACATCATACCCCTGTTTTGCCCGACGGAGCAAATCGGCTTCGTAAAATCCGCAAGTTTACGACGCCCGTCGGCAAGTCATTGATTCCGTTGGCGCCGGCTACTGTGCATGGGGTTGTTTTCGCACTTTTGTCTTGCCGGCCGTCTATTCCGCCGCTTTCTCCCTCAAGCGCTGCGCATAGACGTTGATGACCAGCGCCGCCAGGAGGATCAGGCCGCGGATCAGGATCTTCAGGAAGCTGTCGATGTTGACGTGGTCGAGGCCGTTATTGAGCACACCGAGGACGAAAAGCCCGACGATGGTGTTGCCAATGCCGCCGCGGCCGCCGAAGAGGCTGGTGCCGCCGACCACGACCGCGGCGATGGAATCGAGCAGGTAGGTGTCGAACTCGTTCTGCTGCGCACTGCCGAAATGGGCGACGCCGAGCATGCCGCCGAGGCCCGAGCACACCGCCGAGATCACCATGACCGCACCGAGGATCAGCTTGACGTTGAGGCCCGAATATTCGGCCGCCTCGCGATTGCCCCCGACCATGTAGACGTAGCGGCCGAAGCGCGTGTAGGTCAGCACCAGATGGCCGCCGAGCAGCATGATGGCGGCGACGATGACGATCCAGGGGATGCCGCCGATCGAGCCGGAGCCGAGCGTCGTGATCAGGCTCGGCACCTTGTAGGCGATCTGGCCGCGCACCAGCAGCGCGGAGATGCCGGCGGCGATCTGCATCATCGCCAGCGTCATGATGAAGGAGGGGATGCCGATCACGGTCAGCCCCACCGCGTTGACGAGACCGAGCAGGGCGCAGAGCAGGAGCGACAGGATGATCGCGACGGCGCCGGGCAGGGGGATGTTGGCGATGTTGACGTAGGATTCCTGCAGCGTGAAGTAGGCGACCGCAATGCCCGTGACGTTGGCGATGCTGGCGACCGACAGGTCGATTTCGGCGCAGAGGATCACGAAGGTGAGGCCGACGGCGATGATGCCCGTCACCGACACCTGGGTCAGGATGTTGCCGAGATTGTCGAGCGTCGCGAAGGAGGGGCTGGCGAAGGCGAAGAAGGCGGTGAGGAAGATCAGCGTCAGGAACGGGGCGATGTTGCGCATCTGCGAGCGCAGGAAGGGCGCAAGGCCCCGTGCCCGTTGTCCTGTCGCCAAAGCCGTCTCGCTGCTCATGTGCTTCTCCGTCACGCCGCTTCCAGCAGGCGGTCCTTGCTGACCGGCTCGTTCTTGAATTCACGCACCAATGCGCCGCGCTTGAGCACGAGGATGCGGTCGGCCAGCGACAGCACCGTTTCCGGCTCGGTCGACAGCACGATGATCGCGAGCCCCTTCGTTCTGAGGTCGCGCACGATGTTGATGACGTCGTTCTTGGCGCCGACATCCATGCCGCGGGTCGGCTCGCACAGCACCAGCAGCTTGGGCGGATAGGTCAGCCATTTCGCCAGCGCGACCTTCTGCTGGTTGCCGCCCGAGAGCATGCCGAGATCGAGACCGACCACTGGCGGCCTGATCTGCAGCTGCTCGACCTGGCGCTTGGCGATGTCGCGCTCCTGCGCCGGCTTGAGCAGCAGCGAGGAGATGCGGTCGAGAATGCTGATCGAGATGTTCTTGTAGACCGGCTCCTGGTGGAACAGCATGTCGCGCCGGCTCTCCGGCACCAGCGCCACGCCGGCGCGGCGCGCCGCCGCCGTGCTGGCGAACGTTTTCGTCACGCCTTCGACTGCAAGCGTCCCGCCGTCCGGCTTCAGCTTGCCGAACAGGACGCGCGACAGCTCCTGCTGGCCGCAACCCATGAAGCCATAGATGCCGAGCACCTCGCCGGCGCGGGCCTCGAACGAGACGTCCTGAAGGCTGCGGGACAGCGACAGCTGATCGACCCTAAGAATCACCTTGCTGTCGCTCGGTTGCGGCAGCATCAGGTCGTCGGTGTAGCTGTGCTCGAGCGCCTCGCCGCCGCGGCCGATCATGGCCTCGATCAGCGCGCACTTGCTGGTCGCGGCGCTCGCCGTCTCCGCAACCTTGCGGCCGTTGCGGAACACGGTCACCGTGTCGGACACCAGCAGGATGTCCTCGATGAAATGCGAGATGAAGACGATCGCAGTACCTTGCTCGCGCAGCCGCCGGAGCGCTTTGAACAGGCGCTCGACCTCGGGCGGGGAGAGGGCGGAGGTCGGCTCGTCCAGGATGACGATGCGCGCGCCGGAGAACAGCACGCGCGCGATCTCGATCAACTGCTGCAGCCCGATCGGAAGGTCGCCGAGCCGCGCCATCGGATCGACGTCGATGCCGAAGCGGGCGAGCTGCTCGCCCGCCTCGCGCGCCATCCGCCGCCATTGCACGAGGCCGAGGGCGTTGGTCGGCTGGTTGCCGAGAAAGACGTTCTCCGCGACCGTCAGGTCGGGCGCGACGCTGAGCTCCTGGTGCACCATGGCGATGCCGGCGGCATGCGCATCGCGCGCCGAGCGAAAATGCATCTCCTGGCCGTCGACCAGGAAGCGGCCGGAGAACTCGGTGTGCACGCCGGCGATGATCTTCATCAGCGTGCTCTTGCCGGCGCCGTTCTCGCCGACGAGACCGTGGATCTCGCCGGGATAAAGCGCAAAGTCGACACCACGAAGCGCTTCGACGCCGCCGAAGCTCTTCGTGATGCCCTGCAGTTCCAGGATGGGCTGTTGTCCCACGCTCATGAAAGATCTGGACGCTCAGATCAGGAAGTGATCCTGCATCCACTGCATCCCGGCCGCGTTCGCCTTGGTCACGACCGGACCGTCGGTGACGACGTTCTTCGGGATGCCCTGTCCGCTCTTCTCGCCGCCGACCACGGCGGAGACGCCCGCGACGATCGCGCCGCCATGGATGCGGCAGGACGGATTGCGGACGGTCGCGAACATGCGGCCTTCGCTGACCGCCTGGATCGCCGGCGGCATGGCGTCGACCCCGCCGATCAGGATGTTGGTGCGATTGCGCGCCTTCATTATGTTGGCGGCGGCCAGCGCCATGTCGTCATTGTGGAAGAAGGCCGCATCGATCTGCGGGTATTTGGTCAGATAGGTCTCCCAGAGACGGGCGGTCTTCGAGACGTCCCAATCGGCCGGCTGGGTGTCCAGCACTTCGATGCCCGGGAATTGCTTGACGACCGAGTTGAAGCCCTTGGCGCGGCCCTGCGCACCGGTGTGGCCGAGCGCGCCCTGCGTCATGATGATCTTGCCCTTGCCGCCCATGGCGTTGCACAGCGCCTGTGTCACCGAAGCGCCCATGAACTCGTTGTCGGGAGCGAGGAAGGAATGGACGTTGATCTGATCGAGCGGCGCGATCAGCGTGTCCATGTCGATCACAGGCGTGCCGGCATCGATCATCTTCTGCACCGGCTGGGTGAGGGTGCCGATGCCGAAGGCCTGGATCGCGACGAAGTCCCATTTCTGCGAGGCCATGTTGTCGATCGCCGCGCGCTGCTTCACCGCATCGAGCTGCCCGTCGAACCAGGTCACCTCGACATTGAACAGCTTGCCCCAGAATTCCGCCGCCTGCTTGCCTTGCGCGCACCAGGTGGCCTGGAGGCCGGCGTTGGAGAACGCCGCCTTCAACGGCTTCTCGCTGCGTCCGACTGCGGCCAGTGCGGGGTTTATGCCCATGCTGCCGAGGATGGCAGCTCCGGCGCCGGCGGCCGCAGCCGCCTGAAGAAGATCGCGCCTGGTCGTCGAGAAATCTTTCGTCCCGGACATCGCTCGCTCCCATATATTTTGTCGTCGGCGCGTCATTGGTAGCGCTACCGATCTCCGAAAGTCTCTCACAAGAGTTGTTCGCACTCAATCTGCATTCAGCCGCAGCGTCGTCGCAGCCCGTGCGTTGGTGCAGCGCAAAGCGTCAGGTGGCCGCGGCGGCGAATGCGTCGATCTCGGCGAGCAATGTATCCCAGGACTGCGCGATCTCGGGCGTCCATTCATCGCCGAGCAGATCGCGGAGCGCATCCCTGATGACGGCGAAGAACGCGATGAACAGCTCGCGCGGCGCGCCATAGGCGTCGTGCGAGGCGACCTCGCACGCGATTAGCCGGAAATGCCCGCGGCGCTCGCCGGCGAAGTCGAGAATCGCCTCGATCGTCAGCGCCAGCATCGACCCCTTCACGAGGTCACCGCCGTCCGTGCGGAACATCGCCTGCGTTTCCGGATGGAGATCGAACAGACGTCGATAGACGAACGGCGTGAGGTCGGCGCAGCGCGAGGCCGCACGTTCGAAGCTGTCGTGGATGGGATGAAAGGCCGCGTTCATCGACGGTTCAGCGCCGCGGGCAAAAAAAGAGCGGGGCCCTGGCCCCGCTCAAAAATTGTGTCGACCCTATTATCCCCGATCTTAAGATTTGATCTTGATTGACGGGGCGACGCTGCGTTTTGCGCGCCAGGGGCTCCTCCCGAGACTTGGACCACCAGGCCTCGACCTCGCGGTCAGCGCCTGAGCAAGAGGGATGCTAGATCAACTTTTCTCACTTGTCATCATTTTCGGCAACGAATGTTCAAAATAGGAGCAACTGACGAAACGATCGGGCTTCCGGCCCCCTAAATATATGACAGATATAAGAAATTTGTGGATGGCCGGGCGGGTTTTCCTGCCTCAGATGCCGGCCCGCCGGAGGGTGGGGTCGTCCGACCACAAGCTTGCGAGCAGTTTGCGCAGGGCCCAACAGGCGGTGGAACTGGCCTCGACTCGGCCGCGCCCGAGTGATTAGTTAGCGCACGAACGAATGGTCCGGCGGATGCGCGCACGTCTGCAAAAATTCCTGCCTCTGGTCCTGCTCGCCCTGGTGATGCAGGTGCTGGCGCCGATCGCCGCCTGTCTCGCGGCCGGCCAGGCTGCGGCCGATCCGTTCTCTGCAGGCGTCATCTGCCACAGCGCAAGTGAGCAGGGCGGCCCGGTCGACGAGACCGGGACACCGGCCGCAAAAGCTGGCGCATGTGCGCTTTGCTGCCTCGCGCACGCTGACGCCTCGCTTGACGCGCCGCCCCATGCGGCGTTCTCAACTCCCGTCCGCCCCATCGCCCGCATCGTCTGGCACGTGGCGAACGCGCCCGTCCTCGCCGCCATCGACGGTTCGAGCGCTTGGGCGCGCGCTCCCCCTCGCATTTCCTGATCCGCGAAACCTTCAGCTCCGCGCCGGCTTCGGCCGTGCCGGGATCGCTATGCACCGGCTCTCTGCCGGCATCAGGAATGACCTCATGCCTCGTACAGGCTTCTTTCGACTGCTTTCCGCACGCAAAATTCTGCTTGCCTCAGCTTCTGCCCTCGTTGTGCCATCCAACGCAATCGCGGAGGAAAACCGACGCGAGCTTCCTCCCGTCACAGTCGACGCGCCGCGGGAGAAACGGGCCTCTCCAGCCCGCGCACAGCGAACCGCCGCGCGATCAACGCGGGCCCGCGCGCCCGCAACTGCGCGTCCGCAACCGACGGCAGCTTCCGAAGGGGGCCTCGGTCCTGGTGCCCTGACGGTTCTCACCGCCCAGCAGGCACTGAGCGAGATCAACCAGACGCCGGGCGGCGTAGCGCTGGTCGCAGCGGAGGCCTACCGGAATTCGACTCCCGCCAGCACGATCAAGGATGTCCTGGACTACGTTCCCGGCGTGTTTGCGCAGCCGAAATGGGGTGACGACACCCGGCTTTCGATCCGCGGATCCGGCCTGTCGCGCAATTTCCATCTGCGCGGCGTGCAGCTTTACATGGACGGCATCCCGATCAATACGGCGGACGGCTACGGCGATTTCCAGGAGATCGACCCGACCGCCTACAAATACGTCGAGGTGTACAAGGGCGCGAACGCGCTGCAGTTCGGAGCCAATTCGCTGGGAGGCGCCGTCAACTTCGTGACACCATCGGGACGCGACCGATTTCCGAATGGAGTCTCGCTCGACGTGGGAGCCTTCGGCTTCAGGCGACTGCAGGCCAATGCAGGAGGCGCCAACGGGCCGTGGGATGGTTTCGTCACCGCATCAACGCAGGCCACGGACGGCTTCCGCGATCACAGCTTCGGCTCGGGCAACCGCGTGAGCGGCAATGTTGGCTACCAGTTCTCGCCGGATTTCGAGACGCGATTCTATCTTAACGCCAACGAGGTGCGGCAGCGCATTCCAGGAACCGTCACCAAGGCGTCTGCCTTGACCAATCCGGAGGCCGCGGCTCCGGCGAACGTTGCGCTGGACCAGCAGCGCAACATCGACACGATCAGGCTGGCAAACAAGACGACGATCCGATTCGACGACACCAGGTTGGAGTTCGGCGCTTTCGGCGTCGACCGGCACCTCATGCATCCGATCTTCCAGTGGCTCGATTATCGCTACAAGGATTATGGCGGCTTCGCGAAGGTTACGGACGACCGCATCATCGGCGGTTACCGCAACAGGCTGGTTGCGGGCGTCAACCTGTTGAACGGCAGCATCGACAACCAGCAGTTCGCCAACATTGCCGGACAGAAGGGGGCATTGCTGTCGTCGTCGATCGATCGCTCGGAGAACACCTCGGTTTACGTGGAGGACAGCTTCTACTTTCTGCCGAATGTCGCCGCGATCGCCGGCACGCAATTCCTGCATGCGACCCGCAATCGGCAGGACCGGTTTCTCAGCGACGGCGACCAGTCGGGAGCAACCCGCTTTGATCTGTGGTCGCCGAAGGCGGGCCTGCTGTGGCAGATCGACCCGACGTGGCAGGCCTTCGCCAATGTTTCGCGGAGCGCCGAAGTGCCGAGCTTCGGCGAGAGCGCGCGCGGTCCTGGCATTCCGACGATTCCGTTCACCAGCATCCGCCCGCAGATTGCGACGACCTACGAGATAGGGACCCGCATGCGACGGCCCGACTATTCGTGGGAATTGACCACCTATCGCGCCGATATCCGCGATGAGCTGCTGTGCCTGTACAGCGCGTTCGGCAATTGCAACGTGACCAATGCCGACCGAACCTTCCACCAGGGCGTCGAGGCGGGGGCAGGGGCAGCAATCTTCCGCGATATCTTCGTGACAGGAGGCGCGCCCGACAAGGTGTGGCTCAACCTCGCTTATACTTACAGCGATTTTCGCTTCGACAGCGACACGGCGTTCGGCAACAACCAGCTGCCCGGCGCGCCGCGTCACTATTTGCGCGCCGAGTTGCTCTATAAGCATCCGACCGGGTTCTATGCTGGTCCGAACGTCGAATGGGTGCCGCAGGCCTATTTCGTCGACAGTATGAACACGTTGACGACGGAGCCGTATGCACTGCTCGGATTGAAAGCGGGCTTCGACAATGGCGGACCGTTCTCCGCCTATATCGAGGGTCGAAACCTCACCAACAGGACCTACATTGCAAGCGCCAGTATCATCGATCGCGCCACCGCGACGTCGGCGTTGTTCGAGCCAGGTGCGGGCCGGGCGGTCTACACCGGAATGAGGTATCGATGGTAAAGCGCACTGAGGCTGCCGAAACCACCAAGACCGACCGTGCTCGATCAGATCAAAGCCGAGGGAACCAAATGAACAGGATCAATCTATCACTTCTCGCCGTCGCCATGCTGCTCGGCACCAGCGCGGGGGTCGCAGCCGAGGACGTCAAGGCCGGCGATCTCGTCATCTCGCAGGCCTGGAGCCGGGCGACGCCGGGCGGCGCCAAGGTCGCCGGCGGCTATCTGACCATCGAAAACAAGGGGAGCGCCGCCGACAGGCTGGTCAGCGTGTCCGCCGATATCGCAGGCAAGGCCGAGATTCACGAGATGGCCATGGACAACGGCGTGATGAAGATGCGCGCGCTCGACAAGGGACTGGCGATCGAGCCCGGCAAGACCGTGAAGCTCGCGCCCGGCGGCAATCATTTGATGCTTCAGGAGCTGAAGGGGCCGTTCAAGCAGGGCGACAAGGTGCCGGTGACGCTTCAGTTCGAGAAGGCCGGAAAGATCACCGTTGCGCTCGACGTCCAGGGCGTCGGCGCGCAAGCACCGGGCGGTGGGGGGCACTCGGGTCACATGGACATGAAGAAAATGCCGGATCATTCGGGAATGAAGATGAAATGAGACTGTTCTGGACTCTCGGGAGACCGAATATGTCGAAGCGATGCTGCCTGATTCTGATTGCCGCGGTCGCCGCATCACCAGTGGCGGCGCATGTCTCTCTCGAGACCAAGCACGCCACAATCGGCGCGTCCTACAAGGCGGTGTTCACCGTGCCGCATGGCTGCGCGGGCTCGCCGACGGTGAAGCTCCGCGTGCAGATTCCGGAAGGGGTCATCGCGGTGAAGCCGATGCCGAAGGCCGGCTGGACCATCGACGTCGTCGAGGGCAAATATGCGGGGGAATACGACTATCACGGCAACAAGCTCTCGTCCGGCGTCAAGGAGGTGGCGTGGTCCGGCGGTAAGCTGGCGGACAAGAACTATGACGAGTTCATCATGCAGACGGTGCTGACCGACAAGCTCAAGGCGAACACGACCTTGTACTTCCCAGTGGTTCAGGAATGCGAGACCGGCGTTCGTCGCTGGATCGAGATCCCAACCGAGGGGTCAAGCCATTCGCATGAGGGCAAGTCGCCGGCGCCTGGCGTCAAGCTCCTGCCGAAACCCTGATGCGCCTCCTCGCAGCGCTCGCGACGCTGCTCTTCGCTGCGGGCTTCGCGAGCGGTGCGCTCGCGCATGCGGCGCTGATCTCGGTCGAGCCGGCGAGCGGCAGCACGCTCGCGACCGCGCCCAAGGTGGTGGAGCTGCGGTTCAACGAACCGGTAACGCCGGGCGCGATCCGGCTGATCGACGGGACGGGCAGGGCGCGGGACGAGACGCGCGTCAGTGCGTCCGGCGACACGATTTCGATCCAGATGCCGGCGGATCTGCCTGAGGGGACCGCGGTCGTCAGCTATCGCGTGGTCTCGCAGGATGGCCATCCGATCGTGGGATCGGTGATGTTTTCAGTCGGCATGCCGTCGGAGACGAAGCCGTCCGCGAGTACTGACCATTGGTTGGCCGCGCTGATCTGGCTGGCGCGCGTTGGCCTGTATCTCGGTCTGTTCATAGGCGTCGGCGGTGTGTGGTTTGCGCGCTGGATATCATGGTCTCTGGCCGGCATGACCGTGCCGCGCATGGCACTCGCGGTCGGCCTTTCGAGCGCAGTGGTATCGCTCGGAGCGCTAGGCCTCGATCTCCTCGGCCTGCCGCCGGCGGCGCTCGCGACGGCCGCGCCTTGGAAGGTCGCGGTCGCAACCAGTGCCGGCCGCGCGTTTCTAGTTGCTGCCGCCGCGATGCTGTTCGCCTTGCTGGCGCTCCGCAGCGCATGGTCTTCGCGGGCTCTTGCGATCATTGCCATGGTCGGCGTGGGCCTGTCGCTCGCCATGAGCGGGCATGCCGCAACGGCGCCGCCTCGAATGATGATGCGCCCGGCGATGTTTCTTCACGGCCTGTGCGTTGCGCTATGGATCGGCGCTCTTGCTCCGCTCGCGGCTTTGCTGTCGAAGCCGACGCCGGCAACACTCGCCGTCGTGAAGCGCTTCTCGGGCATCGCCATGCCGGCGGTCGGCGTGCTGGCATTGACGGGCCTCGCCCTTGCGATTGTTCAGCTCGAAAAAGTTTCGGCGTTGGTCGAGACCCGCTATGGCCTCATCCTCTCGATCAAGCTCGGCCTGGTTCTCATGCTGCTCGCACTTGCGGCGCTCAACCGCTTCCGCCTCACTCCGGCACTCGCCCGCGATCGTGGAGCCCAGACCATCCTCAAGCGCTCGATCCTCCTCGAATGCGTGATCGCCCTCGCCATCTTTGCCGTCGTCGCCGGCTGGCGCTTCACGCCGCCGCCGCGAACGATCATTCCGGAGACGCCGTTGGCGATCCACATCCACGGCGACAAGGCGATGTTCCAGGTGCTGGTGTCACCTGGAAAGGTCGGCAAGGACGATTTCGTGCTCCAGCTCATGACCGGCGAGGGGACGCCCCTGGCGGCCAAAGAGGTGACGTTGACCCTCAGTCTGCCCGAGCGTGGCATCGAGCCGATGGAACGGGTCGCCTTGCTCGGGCCGGATGGCTACTGGCACGTGCGCAGGGTCGAGCTGCCCTTCGCCGGCCGCTGGCGTGTGCGGATCGAGGCGCTTGTGAGCGATTTCGAGAAGATCACGCTGGCGGATGAACTCGAGGTGCCGCCGCCCTAGGCTTACCGGCTTTGCTGAGCACGGTGCTCCTGAAGTCAAACCTGAAGGCAACGGAAAAATGACAGCTATTTCGCCGCGTTAGCGGCTTTTCCTCATTCCCGTCTTGTGTTTTCGCTCCCAATCCGGTTTCACTGCAGGCGATCACTGATTCCCAGAGTATTACCATGCGGTTGTCGCGGTTCTTTCTGCCCATCCTGAAGGAAAATCCGAAAGAGGCGGAGATCGTCTCGCATCGGCTGATGTTGCGTGCCGGCATGATCCGGCAGGAGGCGGCGGGCATCTATGCCTGGCTGCCGCTCGGCTTTCGCGTGCTGAAGAAGATCGAGCAGATTGTGCGCGAGGAGCAGAATCGCTCCGGCGCGATCGAGGTCTTGATGCCGACGCTCCAGCTCGCCGACCTCTGGCGCGAGAGCGGCCGCTACGACGCCTACGGCCCGGAGATGCTGCGCATCGCCGACCGCCACAAGCGCGAGCTGCTGTACGGACCGACCAACGAGGAAATGATCACCGAGATCTTCCGCGCCTATGTGAAGTCCTACAAGAACCTGCCGCTCAATCTCTATCATATCCAATGGAAATTCCGCGACGAGCAGCGTCCGCGCTTCGGCGTGATGCGCGGCCGCGAGTTCCTGATGAAGGACGCCTATTCCTTCGACCTCAACGAGGCCGCGGCGCGCGTCGCCTACAACAAGATGTTCGTCGCATACTTGCGCACCTTCGCGCGGATGGGGCTGAAGGCGATCCCGATGCGCGCCGAGACCGGCCCGATCGGCGGCGATCTCAGCCACGAGTTCATCGTGCTCGCCGAGACCGGCGAATCCGGCGTGTTCATCAATCGCGACGTGCTGGACCTGCCGGTGCCGGGCGAGGACGTGGATTATGAGAGCGACCTGACGCCGATCATCAAGCAATGGACCTCGCTCTATGCGGCGACCGAAGACGTCCACGATGCCGCGCGGTTCGAGCAGGAGGTGCCGGTGGACAAGCGGGTGAACACCCGCGGCATTGAGGTCGGCCAGATCTTCTATTTCGGCACCAAATATTCCGAGCCGATGAAGGCGCTCGTGGCGGGGCCTGATGGTGTCGACGTGCCGATCCATGGCGGCTCGTACGGTGTCGGCGTCTCGCGCCTGCTGGGTGCCATCATCGAGGCTTGCCATGACGATGCCGGCATCAAATGGCCGGAAGCGGTGGCACCGTTCCGCGTCTCGATCCTCAACCTGAAGCAGGGCGATGCGGCCGTCGATGCGGCCTGCGAGAAGCTCTATGCCGAGCTCACGGCCAAGGGCATCGACGTGCTCTATGACGACACCGATCAACGCGCCGGTGCCAAATTCGCCGCCGCCGACCTGATCGGCATCCCCTGGCAGATCATGATCGGGCCGAAGGGGCTCGCCGACGGCAAGGTCGAGATCAAGCGGCGCAGCGACGGCGCGCGCGAGACCATGTCGCCTGCCGACGCGGTTGCAAGACTTGTGGGCTGAGAAGGCTGATCGGCTGAATATTGTTCATCGCGCGATATCGCGGCCGCCAATCCGGCCACAATTGACCCCGAATCATGGGATTATCGAGCGATGGATGAGACCATGACCGAAACCGTGCAAACCGCGCCTTTCGCGCCATTCGAGTGGATGCTGTCGGCGCGCTATTTGCGGGCGCGGCGGAAAGAGGGATTCATCTCGGTCATCGCCGGGTTCTCCTTTCTCGGCATCATGCTCGGCGTTGCGACGCTGATCATCGTCATGGCCGTGATGAACGGCTTCCGCAAGGAACTGCTCGACAAGATCCTGGGCCTCAACGGCCACATCCTGGTCCAGCCCCTGGAATCGCCGCTGACCGACTGGAAGGACGTTGCCGACCGCCTCAGCCAGGTCGAGGGCATCCGGCTCGCGGCGCCGGTGGTTGACGGTCAGGCGCTGGCGTCATCGCCTTGGAACGCCTCGGGCGTCCTGGTGCGCGGCATCCGCTCCGACGATCTCAACAACCTCACCTCGATCGCCAAGAACATCAAGCAGGGCTCCCTCGAGGGCTTTGACGAAGGGCAGGGCGTTGCGATCGGCCGGCGCCTCGCCGATCAGCTTTCGCTGCATGCCGGCGACAGCATCACGCTGGTGGCGCCGAAGGGCGCAGTGACGCCTATGGGAACGACGCCGCGCATAAAACCGTACAAGATCGTCGCGGTGTTCGAGATCGGTATGTCCGAATACGATCTCGGCTTCGTGTTCATGCCGCTTGCCGAGGCGCAGGCCTATTTCAACCGCAGCAACGACGTCACCTCGATCGAGGTGTTCACGACCAACCCCGACAGGATCGACGCCTTCCGCAAGGCGGTGACGGAGGCGGCGGGCCGGCCGATCTTCCTGGTCGATTGGCGGCAGCGCAACTCGACCTTCTTCAACGCGCTCCAGGTCGAACGCAACGTGATGTTCCTGATCCTGACCATGATCGTGCTGGTTGCCGCGCTCAACATCGTCTCCGGCCTGATCATGCTGGTGAAGGACAAGGGCAGCGACATCGCGATCCTGCGCACCATGGGCGCCTCGCAGGGATCGATCATGCGGATATTCCTGATCACGGGCGCTTCGATCGGCGTGGTCGGCACGCTGGTCGGCTTCTGCGTCGGCCTCGTGATCTGCGTCAACATCGAATCGATCCGGCAATTCCTGTCCTGGCTGACCTCGACCGAGCTGTTCTCGCCGGAGCTCTACTTCCTGTCGAAACTGCCCGCCGAGATCGACGTGGGCGAGACCACGGCCGTCGTCATCATGGCGCTGACGCTGTCGTTCCTGGCGACGCTCTATCCGTCGTGGCGCGCCGCGCGCCTCGATCCCGTCGAAGCGCTCCGGTACGAGTGAGGGACTGATGGAGCAGCAGCAGGGGGCAGAAGATGTACCGGTCATTTATCTCCACGAGATAAAGCGGCAGTACTTGCAGGGCGAGGTGCCGCTGACGATCCTCGACGGCGCCAAGCTGGCGCTGTGGGCCGGCCAGTCCGTCGCCCTGGTGGCGCCGTCGGGCTCGGGCAAGTCGACGCTGCTGCACATCGCGGGGCTGCTGGAAGCCCCCGATTCCGGCGAGGTCTATGTCTCGGGCGCACCGACCTCGCAACTGCCCGACATCGAGCGCACCCAGCTGCGCCGCACCGATATCGGCTTCGTCTACCAGTCGCACCGGCTGCTGCCGGAGTTCTCGGCGCTCGAGAACGTCATGCTGCCGCAGATGATCCGCGGCCTGAAGAAGTCCGAGACCGTCAAGCGTGCCAAGGAGATCCTCGGCTATCTCGGCCTCGGCGACCGCATCACCCATCGTCCCGCCGAGCTGTCCGGCGGCGAGCAGCAGCGTGTCGCCATCGCCCGTGCGGTCGCCAACGCGCCGCGCGTGCTGTTTGCGGACGAGCCGACCGGCAATCTCGATCCTGGTACCGCCGAGCACGTGTTCCAGGCCCTGATGCAGCTGGTCAAGGCGACGCATGTGTCGATGCTGATCGCGACCCACAACATGGAGCTCGCCGGCCGCATGGACCGGCGGGTCTCGCTGTCGAACGGCCAGGTGGTCGAGCTCGACTAAAGAGCTCGAAAACAACCCCATGCACAGTAGCCAAGTGCTTGGTGAGACTTCCGAAAAAAATCGAAGACGGCGGTCCGTCGCCGCCTCACGATTCAGGGCCTGATCACCGTCAATTTGAACGGTCCGCCATTGGCGGCAGCATGCGCCACGGCTTCGTTGGCGTGGTCGAGATCGAAGGTCTCTGTCTCGTACTCTTCCAGCCGCAGCAGCCCGGCACGCACCAGTGCGATCAGGCGGCTGGCCGCATCGGGCGGATACATCCAGACGCCGTGGATGCTGATGCAGTTGCGCATGATCCAGGGGTAGGGCAGCTCGAGGCCCGGCCCGCCCGCCATGCCGACGCCACCCATCAGCACGACGCGTCCGTAAGCGCGGACCGTCATGACTGCCGCGCGCACGACAGTCGGGCTCACCGAGGGCGGCATGATGTCGAAGACGCAGTCGATCGGCCCCGGTGCGGCGCGCTTCATCGTCTCACGGTCGTCGTCCTCGTCACCCGAGAGCTTGACCGGCTTCACCCGCGCCCCGAAGCGGCGGACGAGGTCGGCGAGGATCCGTTCGTTGCGGCCCGGCGCGACCACGCAGGCTGCGCCCATCGCCAGCGCGACGGAGACGGCGGCGCTGCCGAAATTGCCGGTGGCGCCGCTCACCAGCACGGTCTCGCCCGGGCGAAGGTTTGCCGCAAGGAAGCCGCCATAGGGCACCAGCGACGTGCCCAGCGCGCACCATTGTTTCGCCTGCTCGGACGTGATCGGGCCGAGGGGTTTGACGTTCTCGGTCGGCACCCGCATCTGCTCGGCGAAGGAGCCGTGGCGAAAGTGCTGTTGCAGGCGCATGCCGCCGGGTCCCGCGGCGGTCAGGCCCTGCAGGGCGATATCCGGCGCCGCGGCGTCATCGCGCGAGCGCACTGTCGGATCGCAGAACACCCAGTTGCCGACGGCAAGCCTGGTCGCGTCCGGACCGATCGCGCGCACGCGGCCGATGCCGCCTGGGCCTGGAATGATTGGCAGGTCGAGCGCGTAGTTGCGCGTCCCGTCGAAGACCTCGTTCATGTAGGACAGCACGCGCGTCGCGACGACGTCGACGATGACCTCGCCGGTGCCGAGCACCGGTTCGGGGACAGTCTCGATCGCCAGCGGCGAGCCGAAGGATTTGAGTACGGCAGCTTTCATGATGTTCACCTCGACGTCGGGTGAGGTCCGTATGCGCTGCCCTGGCGGAAGTCAGGAAGGCCTGGTATTATCCTAGTATTTCATAGGCCCTCCATCGCCGGGACACCCGCCATGGTCGATCCACGCCGCGTTGAATTCGGGGACTTCCTGAGGTCCCGCCGCGAAAAGCTGTCGCCGAAGGCGGTCGGGCTTCCGGTGGGCCGGCGCCGGCGCACCGCGGGGCTGCGCCGCGAAGAAGTCGCGCAGCTCGCCGGCATCGGCGTCGACTGGTACATCCGTCTCGAGCAGGGCCGCACGGTCAGCCCGTCCGTGACCACCGTGGATGCGCTGGCCCGGGCCCTCCGTCTCAGCAAGGCCGAGCACGCCCACCTCAAGGCGCTGGCGCGCGAGCCCGCAAGGAGCCCCTTCACCCGCGAGATCGTGCCTCCGCCCATTCGTCGCATGATCGAGAGCCTGCATCAGCCGGCCTACATCACCGGCCGGCGCTGGGACGTGCTGGCCTGGAACGATGCGGCCGAGGAGGTGTTCGGGTTCGGGCGATTGCCGGAGCAGGATCGCAACACGCTGCTTCTTATGTTGACGAACAAGCAGACGCGAAAATCCTACGGCGCCGGCTGGACCGACGTAGCCAAGGCGATGGTGGCGATGTTTCGCGCCAATCACGACGTCTGGGCCGGCGATCCCGCCTTCACGGAGCTGCTGACGCGGCTGCGCGAGAGCAGTCCGGAATTCGTCGAATGGTGGGAGGCGCACGACGTTCGCAGCACCATCTCGGGCCGCAAGACCATGAACCATCCGACCAAGGGCGTGCTGCACTTCGAGCACACCAGCTTCCAGGCCAATGACGATCCCGCGTTGAAGCTCGTGATCTATACGCCGGTCTAAGCCGCCTTTGAGAGCGCGCTTCCGCCGCATCACGCCACGTCGGCTAAGCAGCATCCGGAGCACCCCCCTTGCGCCGGGGAACCTAAGGGCAATCCTACGGTTACCGTTTCATCGGTGTGCAGGTGGAGCGAGGGACGTGTTCGGGGATGAGCGATGACGACAACGACCGGGATGCCCTCGGCCGAACGCAACGCCGTCTTAGCCGCCCTCGGCGACCATATTCGGGAAATCGGTGACCCCGACGATCTCGCCTATGCGGCGGCGGAGCTGCTGGGCCGCAGCCTCAATGTCAGCCGGGCAGGTTACGGCACCGTCGATACCTCCGCAGAGACCATCACCATCGCGCGCGACTGGAATGCGCCTGGGATCTCGAGCCTGGCCGGCGTGCTGCGCTTTCGCGACTATGGCAGCTATATCGAAGACTTGAAGCGGGGTGAGACGGTCGTCTGCGCTGATGCTGAAAAGGACCCTCGCGTCGGCGACCGCGCCCGAGCTCTCGAGGCAATCTCGGCCCGCGCATTGGTCAACATGCCGATCTCCGAGCCCGACGGGGTCGTGGCGCTGCTCTACCTGAACAATGCAACGCCGCGCGAATGGAGCGCAGCAGAGCTAGAGCTCATCCGAGAGGTTGCCGAACGCACCCGCACCGCCGTCGAACGTCGCCGCGCCGAGAGCGCGGTGCGCGAGAACGAGGCGCGGCTCATCTTCCTCGACGCTCTCAACAAGGAAACGGCGAAGACGCGCGATGCCGACGGCGTCATGGCAGTGACGACGCGAATGGTCGGTGAGTATCTCGGCGTCTCCAACTGCGCCTATGCCGACATGGATCCCGATCAGGACGGCTTCACCATCCGCGGGGATTGGGCGGCCCCCGGTGCGATGCACATAGTGGGGCACTACAGTCTTGCCGACTTCGGCGAGAAGGCGGTGCGAGAGCTGGGCGCTGGGCGGCCCCTCATCATCAACGACAATCTGAAGGAGATCGCCCCCGAGGAAGCCGCCACTTTCCAGCGCATCGGGATCGGTTCGACGATCTGCATGCCCTTGGTGAAGGAAGGGCGCCTGACCGCCTTGATGGCCATTCATCACCGCGGCCCGCATCTGTGGACGCCGCGCGAACTTGCCTTGCTGACCGAGGTGACGGAGCGATCATGGGCGCACATCGAGCGCGTCCGATCCGAGCAGGCGGCGCGCGAAGCTGCCGAACGGCTGGTCCTCGCCAACAAGGCCGCCGGAATCGGCACCTGGGACTACGATCCGATCAACGATGTCCTTCGATGGGATAGCCGCTGCAAGGAGGTGTTCGGTCTCTCACCGAATGCCGAGGTCAGCTATGAGGGCTCATTCCTGAAAGGCATTCATCCCGACGACAGGCAGCGCGCTCATGAGGCCGCCTCGACCGCGTTACAGCCCAATTCTCCGGGAAGCTACAACATCGAATACCGGACCGTCGGTATCGAGGATGGCGTCGAGCGTTGGATCGCCGCAACGGGCCACACGATCTTTTCCAATGGTCAGGCCACGCGATTCATCGGGACTGTGCTGGATATCTCCGCCCAAAAGAAGACCGAGCGTCATCTCAGGATCCTCAACGACACAGGGGCATCAGTTGCCCGCGAACGCGATCTCGATAGGATCGTCCAGATCGTGACGGATGCCGGCGTCGAGCTGACGGGCGCCCAGTTCGGCGCCTTCTTCTACAACGTCCCGGCCGCGGACGGAGGCAGCTACATGCTGTACTCGCTGTCCGGCGCGCCGCGATCCGCTTTTGAAAACTTCCCGATGCCGCGCAATACCGCCGTGTTCGAGCCGACCTTCAAGGGCACGGGCGTGGTGAGGTCGGACGACATCCTGCAAGACCCGCGCTATGGCAAGAATGCGCCGCGGAAAGGCATGCCCGAGGGCCATCTCCCGGTCCGGTCATACCTTGCGGTCCCCGTGATCTCGCGCAGCGGCGAGGTGCTCGGTGGGCTTTTCTTCGGTCATGCGGAGGTCGGTCGATTCCACGAGGAGCACGAGGCCGCATTGCTCGGTATCGCCGGCCACGCCGCGACCGCGATCGACAATGCCGGGCTGCTGACCAGGCTCGAAACGCTCAATGCCGAGCTGGAGCAACGTGTCGCCGACGAGATCGCCGAGCGCATGAAGGCCGAGGAGCAATTGCGGCAATCGCAGAAGATGGAAGCCGTCGGGCAATTGACCGGAGGGATCGCCCACGACTTCAACAACATGCTGGCCGTCATCCTCGGCAGCTTGAATCTCGCCAAGCGGCGGCTCGGCAAGGGCGAGTTCAACATTGACCGCTTCCTCGATGGCGCCACGGATGGTGCGAACCGTGCCGCCACCTTGACGCAAAGATTGTTGGCATTCTCGCGGCAGCAGCCTCTTGCGCCCGAGGTCGTGGACATCAACAAGATGGTCGGTGAGATGAGTGAGCTGCTCGAGCGCTCGCTCGGCGAGCTCGTCCGTCTCGAGACGGTCCTCGCGGCTGGCCTATGGCGCGTCAAGGCAGACCCTGCGCAGCTCGAAAGCGCTCTCGTCAATCTTGCTGTCAATGCACGCGATGCCATGCCGAAGGGTGGCAGGCTGACGATCGAAACCGCCAACGCCTCGATAGATCGAAAATACGCCCGCGAATACGCGCTGCAGCCCGGGCAGTACGTGCTCATTGCGGTGACGGACAACGGCACGGGCATTGCGGCGGACGTGCTGGGAAAGGTCTTCGATCCGTTCTTTACGACCAAGGTCGTCGGCAAGGGGACTGGGCTCGGCCTCAGCCAGGTCTACGGCTTCGTGCGGCAGTCGGGCGGCCATGTCAAAATCTATTCGGAGGTGGACGTCGGCACGACCGTGAAGATCTATCTTCCACGCTTCGCGGGCGAGGGGCCTGTCTCAACTCCGTCGCACGGCGTGCCGCATCCCGGTGCAAGTCCGCAGAGCGAGACCATCCTCGTCGTCGAGGACGACGAGCGGGTCCGCGGCATCTCCTCCGAAAGCCTGCGCGAGCTTGGCTATACCGTCGTCGAGGCCGCCAGCGCCCGGGAGGCGATCGGCAAAATCGAAGGCGGTTTCGTTCCGGATCTGCTGTTCACCGACGTCGTCATGCCCGACATGACCGGTGCCGAACTCGCGGCCGAGCTGTCGAGACGATACCCGGATCTGAAAGTGCTGTTCACCACCGGCTACACGCGCAACGCGATCGTCCATAATGGCGTGCTCGATGCCGGCAAGCATTTACTTTCCAAGCCCTTTGCGATCGAGGACCTGGCCGCCAAGGTCCGCTCCCTGCTCGACGAGGGGTGAATGAATGTTGCGCGTTGAATCGTCCCCCGAGGCGATGTCCGACGTCATTTCAAGGCGACGGAGCGGGCCGAGGGTTTGTGCTGACGGTCAGTTGGGGGGCGGGCGTCCAAGGGCTCTCGGGCCAATGAGCTGCCTGCCAGGGAGCCGCTTTCCCAGGCGTCGTCGGCCAGGAGCTTGTCGGGCCCGGCGTCGGCAATGCGCAGGATGCCTTGAGCCGAGCCCATTGTGACGGCAGGCCCGCCAGGTCGAGCTCGAATGTCATGATGTCCGTCTTGTCGTCCGCGATCGGCGTGCTTTCGCGGACATGCAGGGAGCGGGAGGCCAGTATCGCCTTGACCATGTCGGGGTCGATGTTGCTGCGCCAGACCTCGTGCTTGCCGGTCCGCAGCGGAGATCCTCCGGCCGTCTTCTCCTTGTCGGCATCCGCCGTGATCAGGATCGTGCTCTTGCCGGCGGCCGTTTCGTCGACCTCGGCCGCAAATGTCAGCGGTGCGCCCTTGCTGCTTTCGCAAGACAGGCGCAGCTCCATCGTTCGGAACGCGGAGCCGTTCGCCTTCTTTGCGGTCGCGATCTTGCGGACGAACGGCCGGGCCTCCTTCTCCAGCGACCAGTTTGTCTCAGCTAGCGGTCGCGTGTCGATGCCGAAACCGTGGAGCTCGGATCGCGTCAGCACGTGCAGGCTTTCGAATTTCACCGTCCGGATCAGCGAATCGAGCTCGCGACCAATTCCCATCGCGGCGATGAACGCCGCGCGATCGCGGTCGGCGGCAAGGAGCCGGCGGCGCCTGTATTCCGCGACTGCCGCCGGATCGGGCCGTCCGTCGAAGGCGAGCACCAGCTTGGAATTATGGACCGCTATTGTGGCGTCGGGGGCGACCTCGCGCGATGCCGCCCCGAGAAACAGGTATGCGCAGGCCGAGTTGCACATGGCACGGGCGGTGGTGAGTTCGGCCTCGACCTCGCCGCTCGCGTTCTTGAGCTTCAGGCAAGCGGCGTCTCCCTGCGTGCCCGCGGCGCAGGCGGTCGCGATCGTCCGGCCGACCCTGGCGATCGCCTTGCGGCTGCGCAGCAACCGCGCGATCGCGTAGGACTGCTCGACGTTGCCGCCGGGCGAATGAACGTAAATCGGACGCTGCAGGTCCTTGACGCCGGCGAGGAAGCGGCGAATGCGCAGCGCAGCCTCCCGATCGATCTCGCCCTCGATGGCGATCCAGCGATCGCAGCCCGGCCCGCACGCATCGGGTGGTCCCTTGGCGAGATAGATCGTCAGCCTGGAGGCGAAGCCGGCTTTCTCGGCCGGCGCTGCTTCGGCACGCAAAGCGGCCGGGAGCAGCGAGGCCAGGAGGAGCAGGATACGGGCGAGCATGGCAGGATCGACTGCGCGAAGGAAGGCTAGGCCCGACGCTATCCGATGACCGGCGCGGTCACAACTTGCAGTCCCACGCCCATGCGGACAGACGGCCGGCCCCCGCAACCCCGATTCGAGAGCGTTCCGGCGCCTCGGTTCGCACCTCGCGGTAGCGAACTCCATCGCCCGACGCTGGCGGCGACGCGCATGCCGGTTAGCGCGGATTAGAGCAGAAGGGATGATCGTCTGAACGCGCGCGGGCGAGCGTGCGATTGATGCGAGCGCGAATGTGATGAAAGCGAGCGAAAACATGGCGACAATTTGGATGCGGAACTCAAGCGTGTCTTTGATTCTCCCATCACGCGAATGTGCGCGCGACGATGTTGCGCGCGCATGCAGTTTGTCTCGCCTCGGCGACATTGAAATTGCTGAAGACCCTTGTTTCAAAGGGTTTCCGCGCCCGTGCCGATAAACATTTGTTAGTGAGCAAGGTCCTTTCGATCGCACCTGTTGCCTCGTGGCTACAGCAATTCCGTCGATCGCTGTTATGACGACCCACGGCCGGGGGGCCCACTACTGAAGAAACTGGAACGGGAATCAAATGAAGAAGAATTTGTTGCTTGCAGCTGTCAGCCTGGTCGCGCTTGGTGCGACTGCGCCGGCACTTGCGGCTGATCTCGCGGCACGGCCCTACACCAAAGCACCGCCCGCGGCGATCGCTGCGGTGTACGACTGGAGCGGCTTCTACATCGGTCTCAACGGCGGCGGCGGTTCGGCTGACACGTCGTGGGATCTGGTCGGCTTCGGTCCGGAAGGCTCCCACAACTCGACCGGCGGCACCGTCGGTGGCCAGATCGGTTACCGCTTTCAGTCCGGCCAGTTCGTGTTCGGTCTTGAGGGCCAGGGCAACTGGGCCGACTTCTCGGGTGACAACATCAGCGCAATCACCGGTTTGCGGAACCGGACGCGCGTCGATGCGTTCGGTCTGATCACAGGCCAGGTTGGCTATGCCTGGAACAACGTCCTGCTCTACGCGAAGGGCGGTGCGGCGGTCGTCAGCAACAAGTACGACGTCTACAGCGTCGTGACGGGTGCGAATCTCGACCGGGCCGACGAGACCCGCTGGGGTGCCACGGTTGGCGCGGGCCTGGAGTTTGGTTTTGCTCCGAACTGGACGGTCGGCGTCGAGTACAACCACATCTTCCTCGGCGACCACAACGTCACCTTCGCCAGTGGCGCTGTCGAACGCATCGGGCAGGACATCGACATGGGTCTCGTCCGCCTGAACTACAAGTTCGGCGGCCCGATGATCGGCCGTTACTGAGACTGACCGCTCCACGTGAGTGGCTGACGAAAGCCCCGGCCTCGGCCGGGGCTTTTTTGCTGTTTGTCTTCAGCGAGTTAACCATCTCCTTTCGGCGGCTTCCGGATCGCTTGACTCCATAGAACGAAATGAGAACAATGTTCTTCATACGTTCCAACAAGGGAGCCGGCCATGTTCAGGGTTTTCGTGGAAGAAGCCGCCGCACTGGCGTCCATCACGCTGTTCGTCGGGATGATCGCGATCTGGGCCCAGGTCATTCCGCAGCTGTAGGCCGGCTTTCTCCGACCTCTTGGGGAAAAGCGGGACGACGCGCCCAAGCGGCCGCTCCGGCGTGGACTCTCAAGCTGTGAGACCCCACCATTGAGAGGCGAGTCGGCCGCGAGTGCATGATGCCTTGAGGCGCCGGAGACCGCTCCATCTCATCTGCAAGAGGCCGTCACGCGACCATGCCGAGCGCCGGATTTGTTCACCTTCACGTTCACTCGGCCTATTCGCTGCTCAAGGGCTCGATCAAGATCGCCAAGCTCGCCGAGCTTGCCAAGAAGGACCACCAGCCGGCGCTGGCGCTGACCGACACCGACAATCTGTTCGGCGCGCTGGAGTTCTCCGACAAGATGGCGAGCTCCGGCATCCAGCCGATCGTCGGCTGCGAGCTCGCCATCGATTTCGGCGATCAGGATCCCAACGCGCGCAACGCGATGGGACCCTCGCGCGTGGTGTTGCTCGCCGCGCAGGAGCGCGGTTATCGCAGCCTGATGCGGCTGAACTCGCGCGCGTTTCTGGAATCGCCGGACAGCCATGCTCCGTTCATCAAGCTCGACTGGCTCGAGGGCGAGACCGAGGGCCTGATTGCGCTGACGGGCGGGCCGGACGGGCCGATCTCGCTGGCGCTCGCCGGCGGCATGGCCGAGCTCGCCGGCGCGCGGTGCGAGCGTCTGGCCGCTCTTTTCGGCGACCGTCTCTACATCGAATTGCAGCGCCACAACGCCGAGAAGGAGCGGCGCGTCGAAGGCGGCCTGATCGACATCGCCTACGCCAAGGGACTGCCGCTGGTTGCGACCAACGAGCCGTATTTCGCAACCACCGACGATTACGAAGCACATGATGCGCTGCTCTGCATCGCCGGCGGCCGGCTGATCGCCGAGACCGACCGTGTGCAGCTGACGCCGGATCATCGCTTCAAGACGCGCGCCGAGATGGCGGTGCTGTTCGCCGACATTCCGGAGGCGCTGGCCTCGACGGTGGAGATCGCCGAGCGCTGCTCGTTCCGGCCGATGACGCGCAAGCCCATCCTGCCGTTCTTCACCGTCGGCGCCGCGGCGAGCTCGGATGCCGCCGCGGTCGAGGCGGCCGAGCTGAAGCGCCAGGCGGAGGAGGGGCTCGCCAACCGTCTGCGCGTGCACGGCCTCTCTCAGGGCACGACGGAAGAAGACTACAACAAGCGCCTGGCGTTCGAGCTCGACGTCATCATGCGCATGAAGTACGCGGGCTACTTCCTGATCGTGTCCGACTTCATCAAATGGGCCAAGGCTCACGGCATTCCGGTCGGGCCGGGCCGCGGCTCCGGCGCAGGCTCGCTGGTGGCGTGGGCGCTGACGATCACCGACCTCGACCCGATCAGGTTCGGCCTGCTGTTCGAGCGCTTCCTCAATCCGGAACGCGTCTCGATGCCGGACTTCGACATCGACTTCTGCCAGGACCGCCGCGGCGAGGTGATCAGTTACGTGCAGCAGCGCTATGGCCGCGACCAAGTCGCGCAGATCATCACCTTCGGTACGCTGCAGGCGCGCGGCGTGCTGCGCGACGTCGGCCGCGTGCTGCAGATGCCCTACGGCCAGGTCGACAAGCTGACCAAGCTGGTGCCGCAGAATCCGGCGGCGCCGGTGACGCTGGCCGCCGCGATCGAGAGCGAGCCGAAGCTGCAGGCGTTCCGCGACGAAGATCCCGTGGTGGCGCGCGCCTTCGACATCGCCCAGCGTCTCGAAGGCCTGACCCGCCACGCCTCGACCCACGCGGCCGGCATCGTGATCGGCGATCGCCCCTTGAGCGAGCTCGTGCCGCTCTACCGCGATCCCAAATCCGACATGCCGGTGACCCAGTTCAACATGAAATGGGTCGAGCCGGCGGGCCTCGTGAAGTTTGACTTCCTCGGCCTGAAGACGCTCACCGTGCTCGACGTCGCCTGCAAGCTGCTCAAGCCGCGCGGCATCGATGTCGATCTCGCCACGCTGCCGATCGACGATGCCGAGAGCTATCAGATGCTGGCGCGCGGCGACGTGGTCGGTGTGTTCCAGGTTGAAAGCCAGGGCATGCGGCGGGCGCTGATCGACATGCGCCCCGACCGTTTCGAGGACATCATCGCGCTGGTCGCGCTCTATCGGCCGGGCCCGATGGCGAACATCCCGACCTATTGCGCGCGCAAGCACGGCGACGAGGAGCCGGAATATCTGCACCCCGTGCTGGAGCCGATCCTGAAGGAGACCTTCGGCGTCATCATCTACCAGGAGCAGGTGATGCAGATCGCGCAGGTGATGTCGGGCTATTCGCTCGGCGACGCCGACCTGTTGCGCCGCGCCATGGGCAAGAAGATCCGCGCCGAGATGGACAAGCAGCGCGACATCTTCGTCGCGGGGGCGGTGAAGAACGGCGTGCCGAAGGGGCAGGCCGAGACCATCTTCGAGCTGCTCGCGAAATTCGCCGACTACGGCTTCAACAAGAGCCACGCGGCGGCCTATGCGCTGGTGTCCTACCACACCGCATACATGAAGGCGCATTATCCGGTGGAGTTCATCGCCGCGTCCATGACGCTCGATCTGAACAACACCGACAAGCTCTCCGAATTCCGCTCCGAGGCGCAGCGGCTCGGCATCAAGGTCGAGCCGCCGAACATCAACCGGTCGGGCGCGACCTTCGAGGTCGGCGAGAACACGATCTACTACGCGCTCGCCGCGCTCAAGGGCGTCGGCATCCAGGCGATCGAGCAGATCATCGCGGAGCGCACCCGGGGCGGCCTGTTCACCTCGCTCGCCGATTTCGCCGCGCGCGTCTCGCCGCGCGCGATCAACAAGCGCATCATCGAAAGTCTCGCCGCCGCCGGCGCCTTCGACACGCTGGAGCCGAACCGGGCGCGCGTCTTTGCCGGTGCGGATGCGATCCTCGCCGCCTGCCAGCGCGCGCATGAAGCTGCGACTATCGGCCAGAACGACATGTTCGGCATGTCGGCGGATGCGCCGACCATCATGCTGCCGCAGGTCGAGCCATGGCTGCCGGCCGAGCGGCTGCGCCGCGAATACGACGCGATCGGCTTCTTCCTGTCGGGACATCCGCTCGACGATTACGCGACCGTGCTGAAGCGGCTGCGGGTGCAGAGCTGGGCCGAGTTCTCGCGCGCCGTGAAGACCGGCGCCACCGCCGGCAAGGTTGCCGCGACCGTGGTCTCGCGCATGGAGCGGCGTACCAAGACCGGCAACAAGATGGGCATCATGGGGCTGTCCGATCCCACCGGCCATTTCGAGGCGGTGCTGTTCTCGGAAGGCCTTGCGCAATATCGCGACGTGCTGGAGCCGGGCGCGGCCGTGCTGCTGCAACTCGGGGCCGAGCTTCAGGGCGAGGACGTCCGCGCCCGCGTGCTGCATGCCGAGCCGCTCGATGATGCCGCGGCGAAGACGCAGAAGGGGCTGCGCATCTTCCTGCGCGACACCAAGCCGCTGGACTCGATTGCCAAGCGTCTCGCCGGGCCCGAGATGGCGGCTTCCAACGGCGGCGCGCCGAAGGTCGGCAGTCCCGGCATCGCACCGCGCGGAAACGGCGACGGCGAGGTCTCGCTGGTGCTGATGCTCGACCTCGAGACCGAGGTGGAGATGAAGCTGCCCGGCCGCTTCAAGGTCTCGCCGCAGATCGCCGGCGCGATCAAGGCGGTGGCAGGCGTCGTCGACGTGCAGCAGCTTTAGCTTCTCCGCCACGCGTTCCGGTTTTTGCAAAGTCGTCATACTGCATCGGTTGCAACCCTGCGCTGATTCCGACTAGCATGTCCCCGGGGAATGGAATGGGGCGTGTGATGCTGCGACAGGTTGCGTTGTTGTTGGCCGTTTGTGCCATGCTGACGGGGTGCGTCAGCAATCAGGTTGGGACGGACTTTGCGTCGGTGTCGAAAAAGGTTGGTCCTCCGCGCGCGGGGCACGCGCGTGTGGTGTTCCTGCAGGACAAGAGGAGCGGCTTGAGCATGGCCATTTGCGCCTGCGAGGTGAAGCTCGACGGTGCGCCGCTCGGAAAAGTCGTGGCCGGGAAATATGCCTATGCCGACCGGCCTGCCGGGCGTCACGACGTGCTGCTCACCGAGCTGATGTTTCCGGGCGAGACCAAGCGCGAGATCGTCATGGAGGCGGGCCGGACGCATTTCTACCTGATCAAGAGCAGCCCCCGGCACGATGCGGCCATGGGCGGCGCCGTGCTCGGCGGTTTGGCCGGACTTGCGGTCGTGTCCGTCGCGACGGCGGGCGAGGCCAATCTCGGGCCGGGCGAGCTCGTCGCGCTGGATGAGGCAACCGCGCGGACGAAGCTCGCGGAGCTGGAAGCCGTCGAGTAGGGCGCGCGGTACGACGACGTGCCTCTGATCGCGCTGGCGCAGGGGCTCTTTGGCGGGTTGATCTCGAATGCATGCAGGCGGACGCATGTTCGTGCAATCGTCGGGCGCGGAATGACCGGCCTTTCGGCTTGCAGCATAGCGCGCGGTGCAGCAATCATCGGTTGCATCAACTAACATTTGTTATTTCTTCATATCGGCGCACCTATCTTCGCGACGCTTCATTCGTCCACTGACCCGAGGAGACGTCACATGTGCGACAAGTGTTCTGACACTCTGCATCACCAATCTCTGCGCCAAGACTCTCTGCGCCAAGACTCTCTGCGCCAAGACATCGCGCCGTCGCGGCGATCGGCGATGCTGTTTGGCGCCGCCGCGTTCGGCATGACCTTCGCCGGTGGAGCTTTCGCAAGTGGCGCCTTGGCCAAGGACGCCAAGCAGCCGCCAAAGCCGCAGAACGTGCTGTCGCCCGACGCGTCGCTGAAGCGGCTGATGGAAGGCAATGGGCGCTACGTCGCCGGCGTGTCGCGACGTCACGATTTCAAGCACGAGCGCGAGGCGCTGGCCGGCGGACAGAATCCGTTCGCGGCCGTGCTGAGCTGCGCCGACTCGCGCATCGCACCGGAATATGCGTTCGACGCGGGGCGCGGCGACCTCTTCGTCTGTCGCGTCGCCGGAAATTTTGCCGGCACCGAGACCATCGCAAGCATGGAATATGCGGTGGCGGTGCTGAACACACCGCTGATCCTCGTGCTCGGCCATGATGCCTGCGGCGCGGTCGACGCGACGCTGAAGGCGATCAAGGACAATACGTCGCCGCCGGGGCACATTCCCTCGTTGGTCGATGCGATCGCGCCCGCCGCAAAGGCGGCGATGCAGCAGGGCGGGGACGTGCTCAACAAGGCGATCCGGCAGAACGTGGTCGACAACATCGCCAAGCTGAAGACGGCTGCGCCGATCCTCAATGCGGCCGCGGAGCAGGGCAAGCTGAAGGTCGTCGGCGGCATCTACCGGCTAACCACTGGCACGGTCGATCTGATCGCCCAGGGCTGAACGGGCCGAGGAGCCTTGTGCCGCAGTGCGGTCGCGAGGCTTGCAGGCCTCACGTGGAGGTTCGAGGTTTGACGTGAGGTTTGGCGTGGAGGTTTGAGTTGGGCGGCGGCGCCATGCCGCCGCCTCAATCCGCGCTTTTCGTTCAAGTGCCATTCAGCTGGCCGCGCGCCTGATATGCGGTATATGCGGTGGCCACCTCAACGACAAAAGCAGGCACAAGCCATGCGTGGGACGCTCAAAGTCTTCCTCTGCCTTCTCCTGCCGATGGCGGTCCTTGCCGCGGGCGCGCCGCATCAGGCGCGCGCCCAGCAGCAGGAAAAGCGCATCGCGCTCGTGGTCGGCAACGGCGCCTATGCCAAATCGCCGCTGGCGACCACCGCGAACGATGCCGGCCTGATCGCACAGACGCTCCAGGCGGCCGGCTTCGACGTGGTCGGCGCGCGCGATCTCGACGGCGACACGCTGCGCAAGAGCTTGCGCGATTTCATCCAGAAGGCCCAGGCGTCGGGCCCGAGCACCGTCGCGATGATCTATCTTGCCGGCTACGGCGTGCAGCTCGCCGGTGAGAACTATTTCATCCCGGTCGATTCCAACATCAGCCGCGACACCGACATACCGACCGAGGCCCTGCGCATCAGCGACTATGCGCGCCAGCTCGCATCTAGTCCGCTCAAGGCCAATATCGTCGTGCTCGACGCGGCGCGAGCGCAGCCCTTCATCGAGGGCGGTCAGCCGATCGCGAGCGGTCTGGCGCTGGTCGAGCCCGAAGCGAACATGCTGATCGCCTTCAATGCCGCGCCCGGCACGGTGGCGCCGGAGGAGCCTGGGCCCTACGGCATCTACGCGCAGTCGCTCGCCGAGATGATCCGCGCCGGCGGCCTGCCGCTGCCCGAGGTGTTCGACCGTGTCCGCCTGCGCGTCAACGAGGCCTCCAAGGGCGCGCAGGTGCCCTGGAACGAGCAGAAGATCTCGGCGCCATTCTCGTTCTTCGAGCGCGCGCCCGATGCGCCGCCGCAGGCTGCGCCCGACCAGGTCGCCGCGATCCGCAGCAAGCCGATCCGCGATCTCGGCGTGCAGGATGCCTATGCCGCCGCGCTCGAGCGCGACACGCTGGCGGCCTATGAGGAGTTTCTCGCGGCCTATCCGAACGATCCCCTCGCCAAGCGCGTGATGGCCATCGTTGCCGCACGCCGTGAAGCCATCACCTGGCGGCGGACCTACCGGACCGACACGCCTGAGGCCTATTGGTCGTATCTGCGCCGCTATCCGCGCGGGCCGCATGCGGCGGATGCGCGGCGCCGCCTTGCGATCCTCACCGCGCCGCCCGAGCCGCCGCCGACCTTCGCGATGATCGACTACGACGTTCCGCCACCGCCGCCGGAGGAGGTGATCTATGTCGATCGCCCGGTGCTGTATTTCAGCGATCCCGATTTCGGCTTTGCGCCGCCACCGCCGCCGCCGGTCTATTATCTGCCGCCGCCGCCGCCGGATTTCGTCGTGCTGCCGCCGCCGCTGCCCGTGGTCGGCCTGTTCGTGCTGCCGCAGCCGGTGTTCGTGCCCATTCCGGTGTTCGTCAGGCCGCCGGTCTATGTCGCGCCGCCGCCGAACAACATCATCTACCAGAACATCCACAACACCACGGTCATCAACACCGTCATCAACCGCCCGCCGGCGCCGCCGCCGGTCGCGGGACCGGCGCCCGGCCCTGGGATCGGACCCGGCAATCTGGCGCCGGCGGTTGCGGGCCGCGCCACGCCGGCAGGTCCGGCCGTGCCGCAGGCGGTGGTTCAGCGCGCCGCCCTGATCCAGCAGGGCAAGGCACCGATGCCGCCGAGCGCGACCATCCAGCCGACGGCGAGGCCAGGTATCGCGACACCAGCTCCTGCCAATGTCGCCCCTGGCACGACAGCGCCGCCGCCCGCCGGCGCCAAGCTGCCGCAGGCCAATACTGTGCCGCCGCCGGGAGCTCCCAGCAGCCCGCCAGCCGGAGCGGCGCCCGGAGCTGGGACGCCCGGAGGCACACCCAGTCCGACCGCAAACGCTCCTGCCGGCAGCGCCGCTACAACCCCGCAAGCGCTGGCCCCGACCAAGCCGCCGCCAGCCAATACGGTGCCGGCGCCAGGATCTCCGGGCAGCCCGCCGGCCGGAGCGCCGCCCGCGACGGGGACGCCCGGCGGCACGCCCAGTCCGACCGCGAACGCACCCACCGGCAACGCCGCAGCAACCCCGCAAGCGCTGGCCCCGACCAAGCTGCCCCCGGCCAATACGCTGCCCGTGCCCGGCACCCCCGGCGGACCGCCGCCGGCCAGGGCAGGGGCTGCGCCCGGGTCTGTCCCATCCCCTGGCAAGCCCGCCGCGACCGCCACGGCACCGAGCGGCAATGTCCCGCCGTCGCAGCCGAACGCAGCAACGACGCCCAATCAGCCGCCGGCTTCCGGAACCGCGACGAGCCCGTCCGCGGCCCTGCCCAGGCCGCCGGGGACGACGACCCCGCCTGACCTGCGCGGCAGGCCCGGCGGGACCCAGCCGGGCGCTTTGCCGCCGCCGAGCGCGGCCACCGGCAAGCCCGCGGCCCCGACTGCGGTCAAACCCGCGATACCTCCGCCGCCGCCTGTCGCGGCGCGGACACCGTCCGGAGTCCAGGATCGTCGGCCCGCGCCACCGCCGCCGCAGGCCGCCAGGCCCGCCGCTCCGCCGCCGCCTCCTCAGGCTCTGGCAAGGCCGACGCCGCCGCCTCCGCCGCGCGTTGCGCCAGCTCCGCCGCCGCGAGCGGCGCCTCCGCCCGTGGCTGTGGCGCGGCCGGCGCCGCCGCCACCTGTTGCCCGGCCGGCGCCGCCTCCGCCAGTGATGGCGCGGCCGGCACCACCTCCGCCGCCGGTCGCGCGGCCAGCGCCGCCGCCGCCACCACCTCCGGTCGCCCGACCGGCGCCGCCGCCGATGGCCGCTGCGCCGCATGCGGCTCCGCGGCCGGCCGGCCCGCCACCGAAGAGCTGCCCGCCAGGCCAGCCCAGGTGTTAGGAGGCTCAAGGGGCAGGGGACGCTGGGATGCGACAGCAGCCGAGAGGCGTCCCCAAAGGCCGTTATTTCCTTGCTTCTGGCCGAAATGGCGCTATATAGCGCGCCATCTCACACGGAAACATGGCTCACAAGGCCGTCCGGTGGCAGCCGGGGCGTGAACGCTCCGTTTTGCTCACACGTTTCCGGAGGAACCAACCGGAGAATTAGAACGATGGCACTGCCCGATTTCACTATGCGTCAGCTGCTCGAAGCTGGCGTGCACTTTGGTCACCAGTCTCACCGCTGGAATCCGAAAATGGCTCCGTTCATTTTCGGCACCCGCAACAACATCCACATCGTCGACCTCGCCCAGACCGTGCCGATGCTGCACCAGGCCCTCCAGGCCGTCAGCGACACGGTGGCCAAGGGCGGCCGCATCCTGTTCGTCGGCACCAAGCGCCAAGCGCAGGACGGCGTTGCCGACGCGGCCAAGCGCTGCGCGCAGTATTTCGTCAATTCGCGCTGGCTCGGCGGCACGCTGACCAACTGGAAGACGATCTCGGCTTCCATCAAGCGCCTGCGTCACCTCGACGACGTGCTCTCGGGCGGCGAAGCCAATTCCTACACGAAGAAGGAGCGCCTGACGCTGCAGCGCGAGCGCGACAAGCTCGACCGCTCGCTCGGCGGCATCAAGGACATGGGCGGTCTGCCCGACCTGATCTTCGTGATCGACACCAACAAGGAAGACATCGCGATCCAGGAAGCCCAGCGGCTCAACATCCCGGTCGCTGCGATCGTCGACACCAATTCGGACCCGAAGGGCATCACCTATGTGGTGCCGGGCAATGACGACGCCGGCCGCGCCATCTCGCTGTACTGCGATCTCGTCGCGCGTGCGGCGATCGACGGCATCTCGCGCGCGCAAGGCGATTCGGGCATCGACGTCGGCGCCTCGGCCCAGCCGGTCGCCGAAGAGCTGCCGGCGGCGTCTTCGAGCGGCTTCCAGGGCCTTGCGGGTCCTCGCGGCACTGCCGACGACCTCAAGAAGCTCCCGGGCGTGTCGGGCGCGATCGAGAAGAAGTTCAACGACCTCGGCATCTTCCACTATTGGCAGCTCGCCGAGCTCGACCACGACACCGCGCACACGATCGGCGAAGAAGTCGGTCTGCCGAGCCGTGCGGATGCCTGGGTGGCCAAGGCCAAGGCGCTGACCGCGGAAGCGGAATAGTTAAAAAGAGCGATGGGTTGGCCGGATAGGATCCGGCCACCATTTCAGTTGACGCGAATTCCTGAGATGGACCGCGGCGGGGCGATTGATGCCGCGCCGCGGCAAACCGGCAGGCACAAAGGATTCTCAACGATGGCAACGATCACAGCTGCGATGGTCAAGGACCTGCGCGAATCAACCGGCGCGGGCATGATGGACTGCAAGGCCGCGCTCACCGAAAACGACGGCAACATGGAAGCGGCGCAGGACTGGCTGCGCAAGAAGGGCCTGTCCAAGGCCGCCAAGAAGTCGGGCCGCGTCGCCGCCGAGGGCCTGATCGGCGCGCTCACCAAGGGCACCAAGGGCGTCGTGGTCGAGGTCAACTCCGAGACCGACTTCGTTGCGCGCAACGGCCAGTTCCAGGGCCTGGTCAAGATGATCGCCCAGGTCGCGTTCGACGTCGGAGCGGACGTCGAGAAGATCAAGGCCGCCAAGGTCGGCGACGTCACGATCGAAACCGCCATCAATGATGCGATCGCCACCATCGGCGAGAACATGACGCTCCGCCGCGCCGCCGCGCTCGAGGTGAGCCAGGGCGTTGTCTCGCACTACGTCCATGGTGCCGTCATCGACGGCGCCGGCAAGATGGGCGTGATCGTGGCGCTGGAATCGCCGGGCAAGGCCGATGAGCTCGCAGCGCTCGGCCGTCAGATCGCGATGCACATTGCGGCCGCCAACCCGCTGGCGCTCGATCCGTCCGGCCTCGATCCGGCCGTGGTCAAGCGCGAGAAGGACGTACTGGCCGACAAGTACCGTCAGCAGGGCAAGCCCGAGAACGTGATCGAGAAGATCGTCGAGTCCGGCCTCAAGACCTACTACAAGGAAGTCTGCCTGCTCGAGCAGGCCTTCATCCACGACACCGGCAAGTCGGTGGCGCAGGCGGTGAAGGAGGCCGAGGGCAAGGTCGGCGGCGCTGTGAAAATCGCGGGCTTTGTGCGCTATGCTCTCGGCGAGGGAATCGAGAAGCAGGAAAGCGACTTCGCGGCCGAGGTCGCCGCGGCCAGCGGCAAGAAGTAACCGCCGGAAGTTCCTTCCGGCGTGCCGCCGGAAGCGGCGCCCGGACAAGGAAAGTGCTCATGACTGATCCGGTCTATCGTCGCGTCGTGATCAAGCTGTCCGGCGAGTATCTCGCGGGACAGCAAGGCTTTGGCATCGATCAGCCGACCGTCGACCGGGTTGCGGCCGATCTGATCGCGGCCCGCCATCTCGGCACCGAGGTCGCGGTCGTGATCGGCGGCGGCAACATGGTCCGCGGCGTCGAGGTCTCATCGCGCGGGGTGTCGCGCACCACCGGCGACACCATGGGCATGCTCGCCACCATGATGAATTGCCTCGCGCTGGAAGCGGCGATAGAGCGCAAGGGAACGCCGGCCCGGACGCTGTCGGCCTTCGTCATGCCCGAGATTTCCGAGCTGTTCACCCGCACTGCGGCACATAAATACCTGGCCGAAGGCCGGATCGTGCTGCTCGGCGGCGGGACAGGCAACCCGTTCTTCACCACCGACACGACCGCGGTACTGCGGGCCGCCGAGATCGGCGCGCAGGCGGTCCTGAAGGCGACGAATGTCGACGGGGTCTACTCGGCCGATCCGAAGCAGGATCCGACCGCGACGCGGTTCGACCGCCTGACGCATTCGCAGGCGATCGAGGGCGGTTACAAGGTGATGGATGCGACCGCCTTCGCGCTTGCCCGCGAGACATCGCTGCCTATCATCGTATTCTCGATCGCGGAGCCGGGCTCGATCGGCGCGATTCTGCGTGGCGTCGGCCACGGAACCATCGTCGCCGGCTGACGGCTCATCTGGCGCGCCGAACGGACGGTGCGGAGCGGTCGCCGGGATTTTGAAGGAGAAACGTGATGGCCACGGGTAATTTCGATCTCAACGAAGTGAAGCGTCGCATGCAGGGCGCCGTCGCCTCGCTCAAGCACGAGCTCGGCGGCCTACGCACGGGACGCGCCTCCGCCTCGATGCTCGATCCGGTGCAGGTCGAGGCTTATGGCAGCCACATGCCGCTCAATCAGCTCGCCACCGTCAGCGTGCCGGAGCCGCGGCTGATCTCGGTGCAGGTCTGGGACAAGTCGATGGTCAAGGCCGTCGAGAAGGCGATCGTGGATTCCAATCTCGGCCTGTCGCCCGCGACCGAGGGCCAGGTGCTGCGCCTGCGGATTCCCGAGCTCAACGAGGAGCGCCGCAAGGAGCTGGTGAAGGTCGCGCACAAATATGCCGAAGCCGCCAAGGTCGCCGCGCGCCATGTCCGCCGCGACGGTCTCGACGTGCTCAAGAAGCTCGAGAAGAATCACGAGATGTCGGAGGACGACCAGAAGCGTCACGCCGACGAGGTACAGAAGGCGACCGACGGCACCATCGCCGAGATCGACCAGTTGCTGGCCGCCAAGGAAAAAGAAATCCTCACCGTCTAAACCGCGATGAGTATCATCATCGCGCTCTAGACTATTGTTCGCGCATGATTTTGTCGGAAAACCGCTTCGCACTTTTCCGGATCATGCTTTAAGGCATCGCCTTCATGTCCAACGCCGCCGCGCCCGCAACGGAAGGACCCGACAGGTCCGAGGCGCCTGCGCATGTCGCCATCATCATGGACGGCAACGGGCGTTGGGCGGCCGCGCGCGGTCTGCCGCGTGCGGAAGGGCATCGCCGCGGCGTCGACGCGCTGCGCCGCGTGGTGCGCGCCTCGCACGAGCTCGGCATCCGCTATCTCACCATCTTCTCGTTCTCGTCGGAGAACTGGTCGCGCCCGGCAAGCGAGATCGGCGACCTGTTCGGCCTGCTGCGGCGCTTCATCCGCAACGACCTGGCGAGCCTGCATCGCGACGGCGTCAAGGTCCGCATCATCGGCGAGCGCGAGGGGCTCGAGAGCGACATCTGCGCCTTGCTGAACGAGGCCGAGGAGCTGACGCGCGACAACACGCGCCTGACGCTGGTCGTCGCCTTCAACTACGGCTCGCGGCAGGAGATTGCGAAGGCGGCGCAGAAGCTGGCCCGCGAGGTCGCCGAGGGCAGGCGGGATCCTGCCACGATCGACGCCGAGACGCTTGGCGCGCATCTCGATGCGCCCGACATCCCAGACCCTGATCTCATCATCCGCACCAGCGGCGAGCAGCGCCTGTCGAACTTTCTGATGTGGCAGGCCGCCTATAGCGAGCTCGTGTTCGTGCCGATCCATTGGCCCGACTTCGACAAGGCGGCGCTGGAAAGCGCGATCGCCGAATTTGCCAGGCGCGAGCGCCGTTTCGGCGGCCTGGTTGCGAAGACCGCCTCGTGAACGAACCCGATCCTGCATCGGCGGGCGCCAAGCCTGCCCCGAGCAATCTGGTGATGCGGGTCCTCGCAGCGCTGGTGCTGGCGCCGCTGGCCATCGCGATCGCCTATGCCGGTGGCTGGTTGTGGGCGCTTCTCGTCACCCTGGTCTCGATCGGGCTGTTCGCGGAATGGCTGATGGTGGTGGGCGCAGCATCGGCCGCGCTGACCGGGGCAGGGACGGTCGTGATCGCCATGATGGGAGCCTCCGTCGCTTTCGGCGCGCTCAAGACCTCCGTCGTCACCGGCCTCATTGGCGGTGCCATCGTGACGCTGATCGCCCGGGGCAAGTTCTTGTGGGCGGCGAGCGGGTTTGCCTATGCGGCGGCGGCGCTGCTGGCCTCGATCCTGGTGCGCAAGGATCTCGTCAACGGCTTCTCCGCGCTGATGTTCGTGCTGCTCGTGGTGTGGGCGACCGACATCGGCGGCTATTTCGCCGGACGCAGCATCGGCGGCCCGAAATTATGGCCACGCGTGAGCCCGAAAAAGACCTGGGCCGGCGCGCTCGGCGGCTTTGCGGCGAGCCTTGCGGTCGCTGCCGGCTTCGCCGCCTGCGGGATCGGAAAGCTGGTTCCGCTGCTGCTCGTCGGCGCCGTCCTGTCGGTGGTGTCGCAGCTCGGCGATCTCTTCGAATCCGCCGTGAAGCGGCGCTTCGGTGTCAAGGATTCCAGTCACTTAATTCCCGGCCATGGCGGGCTTATGGACCGCCTGGACGGTTTTGTCGCCGCCATCCTGGCGGCCTGGTTTATCGGCTTTTTCCGCCATGGTGTGCATAGCGCCGGAAGCGGTCTTATGGTTTGGTGAGGATATGAGCGCCGTTCCCTTGCGTAACAACAGGCTTGCTGCGTCCGACATTCGCAGCGTCACGGTCCTCGGTGCCACCGGCTCGATCGGCGACAGCACGATGGATCTCTTGCGCGCCTCGCCCGAGCGCTACCGTGTCGAGGCGCTGACGGCGAACGGCAATGTCGCAGCGCTCGCCAAGCTCGCCAAGGAATTCAACGCGCGCTATGTCGCGATCGCCGACACCTCCAAGCTCGCCGAGCTCAAGGCTGCGCTCGCGGGCACCAGTACCGAATGCGGCGCCGGCGAAAGCGCGGTGATCGAGGCCGGCGCGCGTCCGGCCGACTGGGTGATGGCGGCGGTCAGCGGCGCTGCCGGGCTGAAGCCGGCGCTCGCCGCGGTCGATCGCGGCGCGCATGTCGCGCTCGCCAACAAGGAGTGCCTGGTCTGCGCCGGCGACTTCTTCATGCAGCGCGCGGCAAAAGCCGGCGCCTGCATCTTGCCGGCCGATTCCGAGCACAACGCGCTGTTCCAGGCGCTGAGCTCAGGCAATCGCGACGAGCTCGTCCGCGTCATCATCACCGCCTCCGGCGGCCCGTTCCGGACCTGGAAGCCCTCAGACATCGAGCAGGCGACGCTCGAGCAGGCCCTGAAGCATCCGAACTGGAGCATGGGCCAGAAGATCACGATCGATTCGGCCTCGATGATGAACAAGGGGCTCGAGGTGATCGAGGCGTCCTACCTGTTCGCGCTCTCGCCGGACGAGATCGACGTGCTGGTTCATCCGCAGTCGATCATCCACGGCATGGTCGAGTTTTCCGACCGCTCGGTGGTGGCCCAGCTCGGTGCGCCCGACATGAGGACGCCGATCGCCCATTGCCTCGGCTGGCCCGATCGAATCAAGGGCCCGGCGGCCAAGCTCGACCTTGCCAAGATCGGCCAGCTGACCTTCGAAGCGCCGGACTTTGAGCGCTTCCCCGGACTGCGGCTGGCCTACGAATCGCTCCGGACCGGGAAGGGCGCGACCACCGTCTACAATGCCGCCAACGAGGTCGCCGTGGCCGCCTTCATCGGCGGCAAGATCCGGTTCGGTGCGATTGCCCGGCTGGTCGAGGCGACCCTCGAGGATTGGATCAAAGGCGGCAACCAGGCGCCTCTGACCTCCGCAGACGATGCAATCTCTGTTGACCATGTTGCGCGAAATAGGGCTGCCGCCCTATTGCCTCAAATTGCCTTAAAGGCATCCTAGTTGGTTCGGGACCAGGGCCTTGCGGCGCTGGGTGAGGGAATTCGATGATCGACTTTTTCGTCCATAGTTTCAATACGTTGAGCCATGGGCTCCTCGGCTACGCGGTTCCCTTCCTGTTCGTCCTGACCATTGTCGTGTTCTTCCACGAGCTCGGCCATTTCCTGGTCGCGCGCTGGGCGGGCGTACGCGTGTTAACCTTTTCGCTCGGCTTCGGCCCCGAACTGGTCGGCTTCAACGACCGCCATGGCACCCGCTGGAAGATCTCGGCGATCCCGCTCGGCGGCTACGTCAAATTCTTCGGCGACGAGAGCGAGGCCTCGACCCCATCGGCCCAGACGCTGGCGGCTATGTCGGCCGAGGAGCGCGCCGGCAGCTTCCACCACAAGAAGGTCGGTCCCCGGGCGGCGATCGTCGCGGCCGGACCAATCGCCAATTTCATCCTGGGCGCGCTGATCTTCGCCGGAATGGCGCTCTATTACGGCAAGCCGAGCACGATCGCCCGGGTCGACGGTGTCGTCGCCAACGGCGCGGCGGCTGCCGCCGGCTTCAAGGTGGGCGACGTCGTCATCCAGATCGACGGCAAGCCGATCGAGAGCTTTGCCGACATGCAGCGAATCGTTGCGATGAACGCCGGTTCGGCTCTTACCTTCCAGGTGAAGCGCGACGGCGCCGTCGTCTCGCTGACCGCGACCCCGGCGCTGCTGGAGCGCAAGGACCCGTTCGGCAACAGCCACCGTCTCGGCGTTCTCGGCATCGAGCACAAGTCGCAGGCCGGGGAGGCCTCGACTACCCCGGTCGGCGTCGGTGAAGCGCTCAAGATCGGCGTCGAGCAGGTCTGGTTCATCATCACCAGCACGTTCAAGTTCCTGGGCTCGCTGTTCGTCGGCCAAGGCAATCCGAACGAGGTCAGCGGCGTCCTGGGAATCGCGAAAATGTCGGGGCAGGCGGCCAGCGCCGGGTTCCAGTTCGTGATCAATCTCTGCGCGGTGCTGTCGGTGTCGATCGGCCTTTTGAACCTGTTCCCGATCCCGCTGCTCGATGGCGGCCACCTGATGTTCTATGCGGCCGAGGTGGTCCGGGGCCGGCCTTTGTCCGAGCGGACCCAGGAAATGGGGTTCCGAATCGGGCTTGGCCTGGTGCTGATGTTGATGGTGTTTGCGACCTACAACGACATCCTGCGGATGGCAGCTTCCTGATAGGGGCTTTTTTGTGGCGTTGCTGTTGAGCAACGTCTTGGAATGAAATTGAAATTACGGCGCTTTCGGCCGTTTGCGGCGTCGGCGAAATTGGCTACAAGCGGCCTGAACTTGGGGAATCTCCGGACCGGCGTTGGGGTTGGGTCTGGCAGGGAATGATAAGGGCGCGTTGCGCGATGAAGTTTGGACTGCGACTCCGGGGGGGCTTGCTCGCGACCCTGATCTTGTTCGGCGCGCCGGTGGTTGCCCCGGTTGGGGCTGTTTTCGTGTCTTCGTCTGCGCTCGCTCAGACCGTTCAGTCGATTTCCGTCGAAGGGAATCGCCGCGTCGAGGTGGAGACGATCCGCTCCTATTTCAAGCCTGGTCCCGGCGGCCGGCTGGATCAGGCCGCCATCGACGACGGCCTCAAGGCGTTGATCGAGACCGGCCTGTTCCAGGACGTCAGGATCAACCGCGGTTCCGGCGGCCAGCTCATCGTCTCCGTGGTGGAAAACCCGGTGATCGGCCGCATCGCCTTCGAGGGCAACAAGAAGATCAAGGACGAGCAGCTCACCGCTGAAGTCCAGTCCAAGGCCCGCGGCACCTTCTCCCGCGCCATGGTGCAGTCGGACACGCTCCGTATCGCCGAAATCTATCGCCGCTCCGGCCGCTACGACGTGCGCGTCACGCCCGAGATCATCGAGCAGCCGAACAACCGCGTCGACCTGATCTTCACGGTCGAGGAGGGCGTCAAGACCGGCGTCCGGTCGATCGAGTTCGTCGGCAACAATGCCTTCTCGTCCTACCGCCTCCGCGACGTGATCAAGACGCGCGAGACGAATTTGCTGAGCTTCCTCGGCAGCGGTGACGTCTACGATCCCGACCGCGTCGAAGCCGATCGCGACCTGATCCGCCGATTTTACCTCAAGAACGGCTTCGCGGACGTGCAGGTCGTCGCGGCGCTGACCGAGTACGATCCGGAGAAGAAGGGCTTCAACGTCACCTTCAAGATCGAGGAAGGTCAGCAATACCGCGTCGGCGCGGTGGATTTCCGCAGCAGCATTCCGAACTTCGATCCGAGCTCGATGCGCGCCTATTCGCGCCTCAATGTCGGCTCGCTCTACAACGTCGAATTGGTCGAGAAGTCGGTCGAGGAGATGCAGATCGAAGCCTCCCGCCGCGGCTATGCCTTTGCCGTGGTCCGGCCCGGCGGCGACCGCAACTTCGAAGCGCACACAGTGTCCGTCGTGTTCAACATCGACGAGGGCCCGCGCACCTATATCGAGCGCATCAACCTGCGCGGCAACACCCGCACGCGCGACTACGTGATCCGCCGCGAGTTCGACATCTCGGAAGGCGACGCCTACAACCGCGCGCTGGTCGACCGTGCCGAGCGGCGCCTGAAGAACCTCGACTATTTCAAGAGCGTGAAGATCACGACCGAGCCGGGCTCGTCGAGTGACCGCGTCATCCTGATCGTCGACATGGAAGAAAAGTCGACCGGCGACTTCTCGGTCTCGGGCGGTTACTCCACCACCGACGGCGCGCTGGCCGAAGTCTCGATCTCCGAGCGCAACCTGCTTGGTCGCGGCCTGTTCGCCAAGGCTGCGGTGACCTATGGCCAGTATGCGCGCGGCTACTCGCTGTCGTTCGTCGAGCCGTACCTGCTCGACTACCGCGTCGCGCTCGGCCTCGACCTCTATCAGCGTGAGCAGAAGTCCAACAGCTACATCTCCTACGGCACCAAGACGCTCGGCTTCTCGCCGCGCCTCGGCTTCTCCTTGCGTGAAGATCTCTCGCTCCAGGTGCGCTACTCGATCTATCGGCAGGAAATCACCCTGCCGGGCTACCTGGCGAACTGTAACAACGTGGTTGGTTCGGCGGCCTTCAATCCCAGCCCGGCCTTCTCTGCTGCCACCGGTATACCTCTGGATCCGTCCACCAACGGCCTCGGCTGCTACAACGATGGCGAAGCCTCGCTGCCGGTGCGCAAGGAGCTCGCCAACGGCAAGACGCTGACTTCGGCGCTCGGCTACACGCTGACCTACAACACGCTGGACAACAACAAGAACCCGACCGACGGTCTGCTCGTCGACTTCCGGCAGGACTTCGCCGGCGTCGGCGGCGACGTCTCCTATCTGAAGTCCGTCGTCGACGCGAAGTACTACACTCCGCTCGTGTCCGACATCGTCGGCCTCGTCCGCTTGCAAGGCGGCATGCTGAACAAGATCGGCACCGATCTGCGCATGCTCGACCACTTCCAGATGGGCCCGAACCTCGTCCGCGGCTTCGCCCCGAACGGCATCGGTCCGCGCGACTTGAACCCGTTCGGCACGCAGGATGCGCTCGGTGGCACCCAGTATTGGGGTGCTTCGTTCGAATTGCAGATGCCGTTCTGGTTCCTGCCCAAGGAAGTGGGTCTGAAGGGCGCCGTCTATGCCGACGCCGGCGGCCTCTACGACTACAAGGGACCGACGAGCTGGACCACCACCAACGAGGTCAATGCGCCGGGATGTATCCCGTCGAGCATCAATCCCTCGAGCACGGGGACCTGCACCGGTCTCGTCTATGACGACAGCAAGGTCGTTCGCTCGTCGGTCGGTGTCGGCGTGATCTGGCAGTCGCCGTTCGGACCGCTGCGCTTCGACTACGCCGTGCCGCTCAGCAAGGGCAAGTACGACCGCACGCAGGAATTCCGGTTCGGCGGCGGCACCACGTTCTAATTCGATCAGCACGGCACGATCCGGATCACCGGAACCGGTTTCGGAAAGGGATCGTGCCGATCCAGGACATGAGGCATGATGCGGCCTGACCGCTTCATGCCGAAGCCGGACCGCGACGGGGTGGAATGGCGCAGCCGATCTTCTTCACAAAGCCGCCTGCCGCAGCGTTGGCCGACATTGCCACGCTGACAAAGGCGCAGCTGGTCGACCCCGGGAGGGGCGGCCACGTCATCACGGGCCTTGCTTCGCTCGACGAAGCGGGCCCGATGCATCTGGCGTTCTTCGACAACCTCAAATACGCCGATCAGCTCAGGGCGACCAAGGCGGGGGCCTGTCTGGTCAGTCCGCGCTTCGAGGCCGAGGTGCCCGAACATGTGGCCGTGCTGCGGGTGGCGCAGCCATTCCGCGCCTTTGTCCGGATCGCGCGGGAATGGCACGCCGACGCGCTGCGGCCGCAATCCTGGGTCGGCAACGACGGTATCGCGCCATCGGCCATCATCGATCCCACGGCCCGGCTCGAGGACGGCGTGGTCGTCGACCCCCTGGCCGTGATCGGCCCGGACGTCGAGATCGGCAGTGGCACTGTGATTGGCGTCGGTGCGGTGATCGGTCCCGGCGTCAAGATCGGCCGGGATTGCAATGTCGGCGCCCGGACCGCTATCCAGTGCGCCCTGATCGGCAACAACGTGCTGATCCATCCCGGCTGCTCGATCGGCCAGGACGGCTACGGCTTCATCTTCTTCGGCCCCGAGGGCCATCTGAAGGTGCCGCAGACCGGGCGCGTGCTGATCCAGAACGACGTCGAGGTCGGGGCCAACACCGCGATCGACCGCGGGTCCTTGCGTGACACCGTGATCGGCGAGGGGACCAAAATCGACAATCAGGTCCAGATCGGCCACAATGTGACGATCGGCCGGCACTGCCTGCTCGCGGCCCAGATCGGGCTCGCCGGCAGCCTGACCATCGGCGACAACGTGGCGCTCGGAGCGAAGGTTGGCATCAACAATCACCTCAAGATCGGCGACGGGGCGCAGGTGACGGCGATGAGCGCGGTCAAGGACGACATCCCGCCAGGCGGCCGCTGGGGCGGGCACTTCGCCAAGCCGACCAAGCAATGGTTCAAGGAGATCATCGCGGTGGAGCGGCTGGTACGCGACAGCAAGGCCGATCCGAAGGACGAGGGACGGGAATGACGGCGGAATCACCTGTTAAGTTCGAGCTGGTGGACATCAACGCGATCCTCCAGACACTGCCGCACCGCTTTCCGATGCTGCTGATCGACCGCGTGATCAACATCCGCGCCGATTACAGCGGCATCGGCATCAAGAACGTCACCTTCAACGAGCCGGCGTTCCAGGGACATTTCCCCGAGCGTCCGGTCTATCCCGGCGTCATGATGATCGAGGCGATGGCGCAGACCGCGGGCGTGATCGGCATCAAGTCGGTCGAGGGCACCGAGAAGCCGCGGGCGGTCTATTTCCTCACCATCGACAAGTGCAAGTTTCGCAAGCCGGTACTGCCGGGCGACACGATCGAGTATCACATGCGCTCGCTCGGCCGCCGCAAGACCATGTGGTGGTTTCACGGCGATGCAAAGGTCAACGGTCAGGTCGTTGCCGAAGCCGACGTCGGCGCCATGCTGACCGATTGAGCGGCACTGGGCTCAGGTGCAATCGTAGCGGCTGCCGGTCGTCTCCCGCCTGATAGTCCGGTTGAAGAACTGGCCCATGGAGGGCGCGCCGAGGAGGCGTTCGACGGTGTCGGCCGTCACGCCGCAATAGCGGTGATAGGCGCCGTTGCTCGCGACGATCAGGTCCTGCTGCGCGCGATCGTAACAGACCCGCTGAAGCACCGTGCTGCGGGTGATGTCCCGGCACTCGAATGTCCGCAGATCGACCAGGCGGTGTTCGCCGATCTCGACCGCCTCCGACACGATCGGAGTATCCGCGAGCTGCGCCAGCAGAAGGATCAGGGCCCTGACCACGATCGTTGAAGCTCCGCATGAACCTGACGACGGGACGGGAAGGCCGCGTTATCCGGCACTTGAAACACGGCGAGATGATACGTCACTGGACAGATCGGGCATAGTCGCGCTAACCAGCCGAAAACCGAGCGACTTCAATACATAACCCGACCTTCTTGACGAGTAAGATTGGCTTGATGAGCAAGATTGATCCCACCGCGCGGATCGCGGACGGCGCCGTGATCGGCGAGGGCACCGAGATCGGACCCTATTGCATCATCGGCCCGAACGTCGTCATCGGCACGAACTGCAAGCTGATCGGGCATGTGCACATCACGGCGCAGACCACGATCGGCGACGGCTGCACCATCTATCCGTTCGCTTCGCTGGGCACGCCGCCGCAATCGCTCAGCTATCGTGGCGAGCTGACACAGCTCAGGATCGGCGCGGGCTGCACCATCCGCGAATCCGTCACAATGAACGCGGGTACCGTCGCTGGCGGGGGCGTCACCTCGGTTGGCGACCGCTGCTATTTCATGAACTGCAGCCACGTCGGCCACGACTGCCATGTCGGCAACGACGTGATCTTCGCGACCTCGGCAACGCTCGGCGGCCATTGCGAGATCGGCGACTTCGTCTTCATCGGCGGCCTGTCCGCCGTGCATCAGTTCACCCGCATCGGACCGCAGGTCATGGTCGGCGGCGTGTGTGGCGTGCGCGACGACATCATTCCGTTCGGTCTCGTCAACGGCCAATATGCCGTGCTCGAGGGCCTCAATCTGATCGGCATGAAGCGTCGCAAGTTCACCAAGCAGCGGCTTGCCACCGTGCGTGCGTTCTACCAGAAGCTATTCCATGGCGCCGGCACCTTCGCCGAGCGGCTGGAGGCGGCGCGGCCGCTCGCGGGCGAGGACCCCGCGATCGCCGAAATTCTCGACTTCATCGGCAAGGGCAAGCGCCCGCTCTGTCTTCCCGCCATCGCGAAGTGATCTTGGAGTGACCTTGGGATGGCCGCGGGCACGACATCGGCGGCTTTGCAGGTTTCGTCACCAGTCGGCATCGTCGCCGGGGGCGGAGCCATGCCGTTCGCGGTTGCCGAGTCGCTCGCCGCGCACGGCATCACGCCGGTGCTGTTTCCGCTGCGCGGGGCCTGCGATCCCCAGCGGGTGGAGAAGTTCCGGCATCGCTGGATCTCCGTCGGCCAGCTCGGACGCGCGATGCGGCTGTTCCGCGAGGAGGGCTGCCGCGACCTGATCTTCATCGGCACGTTGGTGCGGCCTTCGCTGTCCGAGATCCGGTTCGACTTCACGACGCTGCGCCTGCTCGGCAACGTCATCCGCGCCTTCCGTGGCGGCGACGATCATTTGCTGTCGGGTGTGGGCCGCATCCTCGAGCAGGACGGCTTCCGGATGGTCGGCATCAAGGACGTCGCGCCGGATCTCCTGATGCCCGAGGGCTGCATCAGCCGCGCCTGGCCGAGCGATGCCAGCAAGGCCGACATCGCGCGCGGCCGGGCGGTGCTGACCGCGCTCGGCCCGTTCGACATCGGCCAGGCCGTGGTCGTGATCGATGGCCACGTGGTGGCGGTCGAGGACATCGAGGGCACCGACGCGCTGCTCGCCCGCGTCGCGAGGCTGCGCGAGGAGGGCCGCATCCGCGCCGCCACCGGACGCGGTGTGCTGGTGAAGGCACCGAAGAGCGGCCAGGACCTGCGCTTCGACCTGCCGACGATCGGTCCGCGCACCATCGAGGGCGTCGCGGCTGCCGGCCTTGCCGGCATCGCCGTCATCGCGGGCAACACCATCGCCGCCGAGTCGCAGGCGATGATCGCGCTTGCCGATGCCAAATATCTCTTCGTCATCGGCCTGCCCGCGTGATGTCGCGTGATCCCAAGCGCAAGATCTTCCTGATCGCGACGGAGGAGTCCGGCGACAGGCTCGGCAGCGCCTTGATGAAGGTGCTGCGCCAGCGCCTCGGCGACGGCGTGCAGTTCGTCGGCGTCGGCGGCCGCACTATGACGCGCGAGGGCCTGGAATCGCTGTTTCCGATCGAGGAGCTCTCGATCGTCGGGTTTGCCGCGGTGGTGCAGCAATTGCCGAAGATCCTGCGGCTGATCCGGCAGACCGCCGACGCAGTGACCGAGGCCGCGCCCGACGTGCTCGTCATCATCGACAGCCCCGACTTCACCCATCGCGTCGCCCGCCGCGTGCGCGCGCGCAATCCCGCGATCCCGATCGTCGACTACGTCTCGCCGCAGCTCTGGGCATGGCGGCCAGGACGGGCGCGGACCATGCTCGGCTATGTCGACCACGTGCTTGGCCTGCTGCCGTTCGAGCCCGAGGAATACCGCAAGCTCGGCGGCCCGCCCTGCAGCTATGTCGGCCATCCCCTGATTGAGCAATTGGGCTCGCTGCGGCCGAGTGCGGAGGAGCAGGCGCGCCGCGACAGTGAGCCGCCGGTGCTGCTGGTGCTGCCCGGCAGCCGCCGCAGCGAGGTCAGGCATCATCTCGACGTGTTCGGCGCAACGCTCGGTCGCTTAAGGGGTGAGGGCTGTGCGTTCGAACTGATGCTGCCGACCATGCCGCATCTCGAAGCCACCATCCGCGAAGGCATCGCGAGCTGGCCGGTCAAGCCTCAGATCGTGATCGGCGAGAACGAGCGGCGTGCGGCCTTCCGCATCGCTCACGCCGCGCTGGCGAAATCCGGCACGGTGACGCTCGAGCTCGCGCTGTCGGGCATTCCGATGGTGACGGCCTATCGCGTCGGCGCGATCGAGGCGTTCATCCTGCGACGCGCGATCCGTGTCTCCTCGGTGATCCTTGCCAATCTCGTGATCGGCAAGGATGTCATTCCCGAGTATTTGCAGGAGGAATGCACGCCGGAGAAGCTGGCGCCGGCGCTTCGGGACGTGCTGACGGAGTCTCCGCTGCGCCGGCAGCAGGTCGAGGCCTTCGCCAGGCTCGATCAGATCATGTCGACCGGCAACACATCGCCGAGCGTGCTCGCCGCCGACATCGTGCTCGCAACGATGCGCCAGGGTCGGCGAACGAGCCAGGGTGTTTCATAGAAGTCTGCTTGAGCCGCCCCCTCCAAAGCGTGAGCTGCCCTCCAAAGAGCAGACGCCAAGAAACGCAACAGCGAAGGCGTGAGTTACGCTAAAGCGACGTGGATCACTCCTGTTGCGAAGGCAGACTAAAGTGAAACGCCGCCCCCCGTGGTTCATTGGCACCAGTCCAAAGTCGTCCTCCGTGCGCCTCGATGATCGATTGGCAAATCGACAAGCCCATGCCGGTTCCGTCCGGCTTGGTGGTGTAGAAGGGCTCGAACAGGCGGTCAACGATTGCGACGTCAAGTCCAGGTCCGGTATCCCGTACGGCGACAACAACGAGATTTGAAGCATCTGCAGCCGTGCTGATCCGCAACTCTCGTCCCCCAACGTCGACACAGTTCATTGCCTCGATCGCGTTGAGGATCAAATTGAGAACCACCTGTTGCAGCTGAACGCGATAGCCCTGCACGAGCGGCAAGCCCGGAGCGAGGTCGGTCTGGATCGAGACATCATGTTTGAGCAGCTCGCTACGGGCTATGGTGATCACATCCAGGATTGCGCCATTGACATCGACGCTCTCCTTCGGCGCCGGAGCTTTCTTGATCAAGGAACGGATCCAACTGATGATCTCGCCGCCTCGCTTGGCTTCTGCGACGATGGATGCGAGCGCCTGCTGTGCCTTTTCGAAATTCGGAGATTGTGTTCCTAGCCAGTTGAGTGCGGCCTCTGCGTTGCAGAGCACCGCGGTGATTGGTTGGCTTAGTTCGTGCGTCACCGACGCCGTGACCTGGCCCATTGCCGCCGCGCGATTGGCGTGTGTTAGTTCAGCCTGCATCTCGCGGAACGTCTCGGCGGTTCGCTTGCGTTCGGTGATGTCGCGGCTCAGACAAATGATTCGTGACTGTCCGACTTCGCAGAACTCGCGCATACGAACTTCGACGGGAAACACAGTGCCATCCTTTCGGCAATAGCGCCTCTCGAGCGTAGCGATGCCGCCGGCCTTGAGACGCTCGCGGTTGCGACGCCAAGTCGCTTCATCCATCTCCAGATCGAACAAGGCCGCAGTTGCTCCAACCAGTTCGGTCCGGCTGTAGCCGAGACTTTCGCAGGCATTCCGATTCACATCGAGAACGTGACCATCTTCACTGTGCAGCATGAACGTATCGGTCGCGTGGTCCACGAAGGTACGGAAACGGGCCTCGCTCTCGATCAGCGCCTGTTCGGCGCGCTTGCGCTCCGTGATGTGGCGCCCCACACCTCGGTAACCCACGAAGTTCCCTGTCTTGTCAAAGATGGGCAGACCAGAGACGGAAATATAGCGCTTGCCGCCGTCGGGCATCGGCCGCGCGAGCTCGAAATCGCGAAACGGGAGGTGAGCGTCGAGTATCTCCCGGTGTTTGCGCCAGCCATCTGCGTCAGGTTCGAGATACGGGACCTCCCATCGTGTCCTGCCGATCTCGGAGACCGGCGGCTCGGGAAGCGTCTCGGCGAACTCCTGGCGGATGAAGCGATGCTCCGCGTCCGTTTCCCAGTACACATCGAAGGAGAATTGCACCAGCGTGCGAAAGCGCTCCTCGCTCTCGCGCAGTGCCTCCTCGGGGCGCTTGCACTCATTCGAATCGAGGGCGACCGACGGCACTTCAATCGCATGTTGCATGATCATCTCTTGCTCACGCGTGATGGATCAATCGACAGATTTCTCGTGCCGGATCGCGTCCCCCCGGAGCCGATCAAGATCGATCGGGAATATGCCTTTGGCGACTATACTCCCGTATACAGGGCTTCTCTATAGCGACGTGGCTGTGACGACCCCGAGCCGAAACAACGCGAGCTAAAACCCGGTTCCATCAACGTATGCGTGTGAGGTGGGCCCTGTTTCTGTCTCGCGGGTGGCCGACGCTTATTTGCAAAGTAACGACGCGGCCGACATGGACGGGAGGGCAAGGACGTTCGTGGTGAGCTCTTAACCAGTGTTTCTGACCGCCTCAGCCAGAATGGCGTAAAGCTGCTGCCGGCTGAATTCCTTTGGCAGCTCCCTCTCTGCTGTACTCGGCGACACCCTCCGCGCGATGGGACGGGCGCAGGCGGCCGACGACGGCCTCAGCTTCGGGGCCGGCCTTATCTGGGGCTGCGCTGTGGGCGGCTTGTGGCCGCGCTTCAGGCCCAGACGGTTCAGCATACCGCATACCGCGTTACGACTGCAGCCGAGATGGCGCGCAATCTGCGCCGCGCTCTGCCCCGCGGACCAGAGCCTTTTGAGAAGCGCTATGTCTTTCGCATCCCAGCCCATCAGAGATAGTATAACGGCGACTGCCAGACACCGGCTAGTCTAGTCTTCGTCCGGCTCGCGCACGACCGCCGGTTCGTCGGCATCATCTTGCTCATCCTCGTCTTCGTCCTCCTCGTCTTCATCCTCCTCGTCTTCATCGGGGTCCCTGGGTGGCATCACGATGCGCATCCGCATGAGCAGTTTCCTGGCTGTGGTGGAAAATGCTTCGGAGGTGTGTTGCTTCATGGCATTGTGCTCCTCGAAAATTAGCGCAGTCGCCAGATTCTTGGCCGGCATATGCCGGTGCCGGGGCGCGACCGCCGCAAACGCGATGCAGGTCGGGTAGACTGCACGATCAGCGGGCGGCGGGCCATGCAACAGGCAGCGTTTTCGGCTACTTGATGCCCGAGGACCCATTGGGCTCTATGTTCACCAAAACCTCGCCGGCAGCGATTTCAGGAACTCCAAGTTCGAGGTCCGGTAGACTGGCTTGAACAAATGCCAGTATCTTGGCGTTCGCTGCGTTGGCGCTTTCGCGGTCGTCAAATATCATCACCGCGATACCGACACCGTCGCCCGCATCCAGCACATGGTAAGATTTGAATCCCTGCGATTGTCTTAGGATCTCACCAACGCCGCTCTTGGCGCGACGAGCGGCGTCCGCGACCGAACGAACCTTGCTGTACTTGCGAATGACCATGTACATGGGGCCACCACGCGCCATACGCTCCTGCGCATCAAAGCATTTCGGTCCCGCTCGGACTAGTGCCAACTTCCGGGATGGGCCACAGCGTCCGGCTGGCGGACCGCAACGCGCCTGTCCAATGAGCCGTCCTCGCCCGAAGCGGCGAGGTGCTGAGGCTCAGGAGCCCTCGAACTTGAACGATACGTTGAGCTTGGCGCGATAGGCCTCAACTTTTCCCTTGTCATCCAGTTGCATATCGAGCTTGACGACTTCTGCAATGCGGAGATCTCGGAGAGATTTAGCAGCTTGCTCGACTGCGTTAGCGGCCGCCTTCTCCCATGAGTCGCTGCTAGTACCGACCAGTTCAATGACCTTGTAGACGCTATCGGGCATGTTCGTCCTCCTAATCGGTAGGAGCAGGAAGTCTAGCACTGAGATCTCGACGCTGATACATCTCGGGGATGCCGCGGAAAGGGTCCGATTGGCTGTCACTTTCCTGTTCGACCCAAAGAAGAACTCGGGTCGTCCTGTCGGAGATTATGTTCGCATTTTCAGCCCGGACGAACGCGGACAGGTATCTTCTTCGCGCTCTCCGGCTTCCGAGTATAATTTGCGCGCCTAAGTCGTCATTGCCGCCAAGGTTCCGATCCATGAAGCGATGGCACCGCGTAAGCATCAGTAGCTTGGTGATTGCCCTGAGTCTGGTGTGTGCCGGAGCCCTGGTGGTCAATCAATCGCACGTGCCATCAGAAGCCATAGCCTCATCGGTCACACGTACTCCGGAGCTTATTGAGCGTGCGTGGCACCTGCCCGTGGCAGCAACATTTGAAGGACACGTTGATTGGCAGTCAAATGGCTCTCGCTGCGGACCTGCCGCTGTTGCAAATGCGTATCGGTCCCTTGGCGAGGCGGCAAGGACGGAAGGCAAGGTGTTGGCCGGGACGTGGAGTTGCTGGACAGGCGTATGCATCATGGGGCTCACGCTTGACGAACTGGCCAACATCGCCCAGTCCAACACCAGCCGGAAAGTTACTGTCTTGCGCGATCTCAGCGAAAATGAGTTTCTGGAGCATCTCCGTCGCTCCAACGATCCGCGGCGACGCTACATCGTGAATTTCGATCGCGCTCATATTTTTGGTGCTGGTAGTGGACACCATTCCCCAATTGGGGGCTATTTCGAAGCCGAAGACCTCGTTTTCGTGCTCGATGTCAATTTCGATTTCCAGCCGTGGCTAGTCGAACGGAAGCGGCTGTTCGACGCTGTAAATACGTTTGACGGCGATAAGAAGAGGGGACTGCTGTTCATAGAGTAACATCCCGCTCCAGGTCGCACCGTGGCCCTTAGCCGGATAATTTGAGGCAGCTTGGATGTCGGCTATCGGCGGTGGACAGAACGCGGAGGCCGTCCTTGCCTCGACTGGCGCTTGTGCGCCCTATGACGGCCCGCACTTGCCCCCGGGGTCTCGCTCCACGCGTACACTGAGCGCGACATACTGACCCCGGGAGGACATTTGGGCGGCAACCAGGCGGACGACCCGCTAACCCGGGACCGCATGCGACCCGTGAATTGGCCACTTCCGGCGCCCGCGCAACTCGCCGTAGACGCAGAGCAGGCCGAGTGTTCTATTTCGGAGTGCCGGTCTGGCTACCCGAACCCGTGGTCTGCTCACTTCCCGGTCGGCCCGGAGGATGCGCCGAAGCGGCCGGCTTGTCTTGATCGGCCACGTATCCGGACTCTCCGGAGTTGCGGGTCTTGATCCCTTTGTCCGCATCGCGCTGCATCTGCTCGTTGGGCTGGCCAGCCTTGAGCTCCCGGTCCACGTCGCGCTTCATCTCCTCCTTGGTTTGCTCACTGGGTGCGGCCTTTTGCTGTTGGGCCGTTGCTTGGAAGCTCATTGCGCTTCCGGCAACTACAATCAATGCGAGAATTGCTGTTCGCATGCTTCTCCTCCACGGCTTGCTCCGGCCCCTAAACGCGCGAACCTCCCAAGGTTTCCTAGTTCCAATCACTATTGTCGAACGTCACGTAGGGCTAAGCAAAGGGCACTCGAACGGTCTTATGCGCACCGGCCTAGGCGAGTCCGCCATCAACCCTGAAACACTGGCTGGTGATGCGCTGGCTTTCGTCGGAGGCGAGGAACAGTGCCATATTGGCAATGTCTTCGGGCGTTACCGCATCGGGCACCGCCTGGCGCGAGCGTATCTCGGCGATGACCCGATCGTCCGGATACCACAGCCTGCGCTGGCGCTCGGTGATGACCATGCCCGGCGCGATCGCGTTGACGCGAATGCGGTCGGGACCGACGGAGCGCGCCAGCGAGTTGGTGAAGCCGACGATCGCCGCTTTCGCCGCGGCGTAGACCGGCAGTGCCGGCGCGCCGCGCATCCAGGCGATCGACGACATGTTGATGATCGAGCCGCCGCCGCGCGCCTGCATCTGTGGCACCACCGCTTGCGCCGCGAAGAAGACGTGCTTGAGATTGACGCCGATCATCCAGTCGAACTCGGACGGCGTGACCTCGGCGAGAGCCTGGCGCTGATCGTTGGCGGCGTTGTTGACGAGAACGGCGGCGTCGCCAAGCGAGCGGCGGGCTTCTGCCATCGCGCTGCGCAGGGCATCGATGTCGAGGAGATCGCAGGGCACGAACAGCGGCGCAGGCCCGGACGAGGCCGCTATTTCCCGCACCAGGGCTTCGCCGGCGTCCTTATCGATGTCGAAGAAGGCGACCCGGGCGCCTTGGCCCGCGAAGGCCCGGACGAAGGCGGCGCCGATGCCGCTGGCGCCTCCGGTGATCAGCACCACGCTGCCGGCTAGGCTGGAATAGGTCGTCTTCGTCATGCGATCAGGCGCTCCGTCTCGGGGTCGAACAGGCAAATGCGGCGGGTGTCGAGCGCGAAGGCGGCGGACGTGCCGGGCGCGGGGCGGATATCCGGCGAGACTCGTGCCATCGCGGGCTCGCCGCCGAGCCGCAGGAGCACCATCGTCTCGGCGCCGGTGGGCTCGACCAGCTCCACCGGCGCCTCGACGAGGACAGGCGCTTCGCTGGAAAACGTGCGGCTCCCCTCAGCGATGCATTCCGGCCTGATTCCGAACACCACCTTGCGCCCGACAAAGGGTGCTGCGGCGTCATATCCCCTCAGGCGCAGACGAAGCTCGTCGGGCCGTCCCGCGCCGATCACGACGACCGGACCGTCATTTTCGGCCTCGAGCCGCGCCGGCATGGTGTTCATCGGCGGCGAGCCCATGAAGCGTGCGACGAACAGATTGGCGGGATAGCGGTACACGGTGTCGGGATCGGCGAATTGCTGCACGCTGCCCTGATGCATCACGGCGATCCGCGTCGCCATCGTCATCGCCTCGATCTGGTCGTGGGTGACGTAGACGATGGTGGCGCCGATGCGCTGGTGCAGGCGCTTGATCTCCATCCGCATCTCGACGCGCAGCTTGGCATCGAGATTGGAGAGCGGTTCGTCGAACAGGAAGAGCAGGGGATTGCGCACCAGCGCGCGTCCCATCGCCACTCGCTGGCGCTGGCCGCCGGACAATTGCGAGGGCTTGCGGCCGAGCAGCGGCTCGATCTGGAGCAGTTTTGCGACGTGGCCGACCGCAGCGTCCTGCTCGGCTTTGGGAACGTGACGGCATTCCATGCCGAAGGTGATGTTCTGGCGCACGGTCATCGAGGGATAGAGCGCGTAGGACTGGAACACCATGGCGATGTCGCGGTCCTTCGGCGCGACGTCATTGACCACGCGGCCGCCGATTTCGATCGTTCCCGCGCTCGGGCGGTCGAGCCCGGCGACGATGTTGAGCAGGGTGGACTTGCCGCAGCCGGACGGGCCGACCAGCACGGTGAACTCGCCGCTCTCGATGTCGAGCGCGATGTCCTTCAGCACCTCCAGATTGGCGTAACGCTTGGACAGGGCGCGAATGCTCAGTGCTGCCATGACAACTCCATCATTTCACGGCCCCGGCAGTCAGGCCGCGGACGAAGTACTTGCCGCCGAGCAGGTAGATCAACAGCGTGGGCAGCGCGGCGATGATCACCGCTGCGCTCTGCACGCCATGCTGCGGGATATCCGCGACGGCGGCGGACAGCGCGATAAGCGCTGCGGTGACGGGCTGCTGCTGGCCGGTGGTGAACGTCACGCCATAGAGGAACTCGTTCCAGATATGGGTGAACTGCCAGATCACCGTGACGATCAGGATGGGACCTGAGAGCGGCAGGATGATGCGCCAGAAGATGCGGAAGAAGCCGGCGCCGTCGATGCGGGCGGCCCTGATCAGTTCATGGGGAATGGCGACATAATAATTCCGGCAGAACAGCGTGGTGAATGAGAGCCCCTGAATGGTGTGAATCAGCACGAGGCCGGTCAGCGTGTTGATGAGGCCGATGTCCCGCAGCACGATGGTCCAGGGCAACAGGCGCATCTGCTGGGGGAGGAACAGGCCAAGCGTCACGATGCCATAGATCCAGTTGTCGCCTCGGAAGCGCCAGAGCGACACGGCGTAACCGGCGATTGCGCCGAGCAGGGTGGAGAAGATCGTGGCGGGAATCGTGACCAGCGCGGAGTTCAGCATGTAGGGCCGGATGCCGGCGCAGGTCTCGGCGACACAGAAGCCGCTCCAGGCTGCGGCGTAGTTGCTCCAGGACAGATGCTGCGGCCAGCCGATCATCGATCCCTGCGCGATCTCCTCGTTGGTCCGCAGCGAGTTCAGCACCACGACCACGAGCGGCGCGAGCCAGGCCGCGGCGATCAAGAAGACGGCGAGATAGATCAGGATCCGGGTCGGTGCGAAGCTGCGGTCAGGCATGGGCGCCTCGCCGTCGCTGGATGTATCGCCACGCCGCGTAGGGCAGCAGCACCGCGAGAAGAATGAGCAACATCAGCACGGCCGCCGCCGCGCCGCGGCCGAGCAGGCTGCGCTGGAACATCAGGTCGTAGACGACGAGTGCCGGCAGCTGGGTCGCGATTCCTGGTCCGCCGTTGGTGAGTGCGCGCACGAGATCGAAGGTCGAGATCGCGAACTGCAACTGGATCACCACGACGGTGACCGTGATCGGCCACAGCGACGGCAGGATGATACGCCGGTAGGTTCGGACCGGTCCCGCGCCGTCGATCTGCGCGGCCTTGATGATGTCGGGATCGACCGAGCGAAGGCCGGCAAGGAACAGCGCCATGGCAAAGCCGCAGGATTGCCAGATCGCGGCGATGACAATGGTCCAGATCGCCATGTCGCGGTCGATCAGCCAGTCGAACTTAAAGGAGGTCCAGCCGAGGTCGTGCACCAGCTTCTGGATCCCGAGACCGGGATTGAGCAGCCAGCTCCAGACCGTGCCGGTGACCACGAAGGACACCGCCAGGGGATAGAGGAAGATGGAGCGCAGCACGTTCTCGCCACGAATGCGCTGATCGAGCAGGATCGCGAGGATGAGGCCGGTCGCTGCGCTCAGCAGCACGAAAGCGCTGCCGAACAGCAGCAAATTGTCGAAGGCGATTTGCCAGTTGCGCGATGCCGTGACCGCCGTGTAGTTGCGCAAGCCGACCCAGCCCGCAACGGGAACGAGGGTGGACGGCGTGAACGAGATCCAGATCGTCCAGAGCGAAAACGAGACGAGGTGCGCCGCCGACAGCAGCAGCGGCACCCAGATCGTCAGATATTCGGGCAGCCGGCGCACCCATTCGGGAAGAGCCGGCCGGCCCGGCCTCATCGTGGCGGCATTGCTCAACGCGCGCCCTCGACGGCCTCGGCGAGGCGGGTGGCTGCCTGCTCCGGCTTGATCGTCTTGTTCTTCACGTACTCCGTGATTACGTCGATCATCGCCGCGGTCATTCCGTTTTCCTGCGCCATGTTGTGCGCCATGCTGAGGACGGCCTGATTGCTGGCGATGGCCTCCTTCAAGGCCTTCGAGGTTGTTCGTTGCCCCTCCGACCAGCCTTCGCCTGATAGATCGACGTCAGTGCGCACGGGGATGGAGCCGGTGATCTGCGAGTACATGGTCTGGATCGCCGGATCCATGACGAGCTGAGCCATCAGGGTCTGGCCGGCTTGCAGGTCCGCCTCCTTGCGCTGCCAGAAGATGAAGGCGTCGGCATTCAACAGGAAGACCGGCTTGCCGTTGTCGCTCGGGCCTGGCGCAATCATGAAGTCCTCGAGCTTGAATCCGGCATTGCGCAACACGCCCTGCGCCCATCCGCCCATGATCATCATGCCCATGTCGCCGTCGATGAAGCGCTTCAGGTTGGTCGAGAAATGCTGGGCGCCGACGTTGGGGTCCATCCAGTCGGCGATCTTGCGCACCTGGGCGAACGCGGCCTTGATCTCCGGACCCTCGAGGGCCTTCTTCTCGAGATTCATGATGGCCGCGCGATAGGCGAGCGGACTGATGCCCGCGAGAGCCGCCTCGAATTTCTGTCCGTCGTCCGGGCGGGTGCCGCCATTGGCGATGGGAGAAGCGACTCCGCCCGCCTTCATCTTTTCGGCGAGGTCGTTGAAGTCGGCCCAGGTGACGGGGACCTTGTCCGCCTTCGCCTTGTCCATCGCGCGCTTGGACAGGAAGAGCATGTTGGTGCTGTAGATCTGTAGCGGCAGCGCAATCCATTTGCCGCCGGGCTTGTGCAGCTTTGCAAGGTCCGGAGCGACAACCTTCTCGTAGCCGGCGGCCGCGACGAGGGCATCGAGATTTACGGTGGGCGCAATCTTCGACCAGGCCGCAATCTCGGGCCCCTTGAGCTGCGAGCAAGCCGGCGGATCGCCGGCCATGATCTGCGCGCGCAGCTTGTTCATCATCTCGGTGGTGAAGCCGGGGACGGGCGAGTGCTGCCAAACGCCGCCCTTCTCCTCGAATTTCTTGCCGAGCGCCGTAATGGCCGCCCCGTCGCTGCCCGCCGACCATTGCGAGATCGCGGTCAGTCGCGGCTTGGCCGCGCCTTGCGCGCGGGCAAGGTGCGGAAATGCGAGCGCGGCAGCGGAGCCAGCGAGCAGACGACGCCTTGTTGTTGTGATCGGCATGGCAGTTCCTCCCGGTGTGAAATCTTTCGCGCTTTATAGGCCGTTTGGGCTCAGCGCATGTCAGGCCGCCTCCGTCGATGCCGCGGGCATGCCGCCACGGCTGGCGAGACAAAAGGCGGCGAAGGCGAGCGCAGCCTGCGGATCGTTGCCGGTCGACGGCGGCACGAAGGCGAGGGAGACCTGCGCCAGTTTGCGTCCGCCCAGCAGGCAGGCGTCGATGCCATCGACCAGTGCTTGCCGATCCTCTTCAGCGAGAAGCGACGGCCAGCCGCTGATTGCAACGCCGCCGCACGGCTTGACGTTCAGCGTATTGCCGATCGCAAGGCCGAGCCGGAACAGCCGACGGCGCAAATCCTGCCGCACGCGCGATGAGATCGGGACCGTGTTGACCCATTCGTTGCCGAGCTGGAGCAGCTCGGTCTCGGAAACGCCGAGAAGCGCAGCCAGCGCGGGAATCGACGTATAGGCCTCGACGCAGCCGTGATGTCCGCAGCGGCAGCGCGGTCCGTCAGGCCCGAACACCATGTGGCCGAGCTCGATCGGCTGCAGAGCATCGGTCTCGGCCGGATCATCCATCCAGGCGCCGGCGACGCCGTGGCTGACGAGCACGAACAGATGCGTGTCGTTGAACGGGTAGTTTTCCGTGCGGCAGCGGTTAAAGGTGGCATGCGCGACGACCGAATTGGTGAATTCGAGCGGCACGCCGGCGAACATCTCGCCGAACATGTCGCTGATGCGAGCGACGTCGCAGGGAATGATCGGATTGGCCGATATGCTGAGACGGCCGAGGCCGGGAATCGAGACGCCGATCTGCGAGAGGGTGATCCGGCGGCGCCGCGTCCAGTCGCGCAACAACGTCATCGCTTCGCGAAATGCCCGGCCGACGGTCTCGACGTCAGGCGTCTTCGGGAGCGGCACACGCTCGGTGTAGTGCAGCTCACCCGACAGGCCGCCGACCCCGACGCTGAGCCGCTGCGTCGTCAGCTCGAAGGCTGCCAGCGCCACCGCGTGGTCCAGCGACACGAGACCGGTCGGGCCGCCGACGTAAGGGGCAGGGCGCCGCACCTCCTCGATCAGGCCTTCGGCCTTCAGGTCAAGCAGGATGCGCGACAGGCTCGCTTCCGACAGACGCACGGCCTTGGCCAGTGGCGGACGAAACGAGCCGCCCGACTGAAGCAGATGAGTCAAAATGGCAGCGCGCGTCTGCCGCCGACTTCTCGGCTGCTCCGGCATTTCCATCCCTGTCGTCATTCTTACTTAGAGTAAGAATGCGCGCGGAGCATTTCGGCTGTCAAGGCGCTTGCCGCCGTGAGCATGGACTTGTTGTTGTGCGCGGCAGCACGAGGAAAGTGCGGGCGCAAAACAAAACGGCGCCATCTTGCGATGGCGCCGCTGCGAAAGCGTGATGGCCTGACGTTAGCGCTTGTCGATCGGCACGTAATCGCGCTTGGCGACGCCGGTGTAGAGCTGGCGCGGGCGGCCGATCTTCTGCTGGGGATCCTCGATCATCTCGCTCCACTGGCTGATCCAGCCGACGGTGCGGGCGACCGCGAACAGCACGGTGAACATCGAGACCGGGAAGCCCATCGCCTTCAGCGTGATGCCCGAATAGAAGTCCACGTTCGGGTAGAGCTTGCGGTCGATGAAGTACTGGTCGCTGAGCGCGATCTTCTCGAGCTCCATCGCCACCTTCAGCATCGGATCGTCGCCATGGCCGGTCTCCTTGAGCACGGCATGACACATCTTCTGCATGATCTTGGCGCGCGGATCGTAGTTCTTGTAGACCCGGTGGCCGAAGCCCATCAGGCGGACTTCGGAATTCTTGTCCTTCACCTTGGCGATGAACTCGGGGATCTTGTCGACCGTGCCGATCTGATAGAGCATGTTCAGCGCGGCTTCGTTGGCGCCGCCATGGGCCGGGCCCCAGAGGCAGGCGATGCCGGCCGCGATGCAGGCGAACGGGTTGGCGCCCGAGGAGCCGGCGATGCGCACCGTCGAGGTCGAGGCGTTCTGCTCGTGGTCGGCGTGCAGGATGAAGATCTTCTCCAGCGCGTCGGCGAGCACCGGGCTGACCTTGTAGTCTTCGCAAGGCACCGCGAAGCACATGTTCAGGAAGTTCTCGGCAAAGCCGAGCGAGTTCTTCGGATAAACGAAGGGCTGGCCGACGGTGTATTTGTAGGCCATCGCAGCCAGCGTCGGGATCTTCGCGATCATGCGCATGGAGGCGATCATGCGCTGCTTCGGATCGTTGATGTCGGTGCTATCGTGATAGAACGCGGCGAGGGCGCCGACGGCGGCAACCATGATCGCCATCGGATGGGCATCGCGGCGGAAGCCCTGGAAGAAGCGGGCCATCTGCTCGTGCACCATCGTGTGATGGGTCACGCGGTAGTCGAAATCCTTCTTCTGCGCGGCGGTCGGCAGGTTGCCGTAGAGCAGGAGGTAGCAGGTCTCCAGGAAGTCGCCATGCTCGGCGAGCTGCTCGATCGGGTAGCCGCGGTATTCCAGCACGCCCGCGTCGCCGTCGATATAGGTGATCTTGGACTGGCAGCTCGCGGTCGAGGTAAAGCCCGGATCGTAGGTGAACAGGCCGGACTGGCCGTAGAGCTTGCCGATATCGATGACGTCAGGCCCGACGCTGCCGCTGAGGATCGGAAGATCGAAATTCTTGTTTCCGACCGTCAGCGTCGCGGTCTTTGGGCTTTCTTTTGCGTCCATCAGAGGTCCCCGATGTGTGGTGAGACGGGCCGGAGCCGGAGACCCCCAGGGCGACCATGGGGGCAGGCCGGATGTTCCAGAATGTGGGGGAGATGGGTATATTATTGCTATGTGCGCTGCAAGATCGCCGCACGCATGGTCGACTTACGTCGTAGACTGATCCCTAAGCCGGCCGAGGCTTTCCTGGCGTCCAAGCACCTCCAAAACCTCAAATATACCAGGGGACGTCGTCCGTCCGGTGAGCGCCGCCCTAAGCGGCTGGGCGACCGCGCCGAGCTTGAGACTATTTTCCTCGGCAAAGGCGCGCAGCGCCGCTTCCGTGGTGGCGCCGCTCCACGTCTCGACTTTCTCCAGCGCGGAATGAAGCTGGCCGATCAGCTTGCGGTTCTCGGGCGTCAACAGCGCCTGCGCCTTGGGATCCGGCGCCAGCGGCCGGTCGGCGAAGATGAAATGGGCGCCGTCGATCAGCTCGATCAATGTCTTGGCGCGCTCCTTGAGCGCCGGCATGGCCTTGAGCAGCTGCGCGCGCGTGGTGTCGTTTAACTTGGCCTTGATCTCGTCGCGGCTCGGCACGACGTGGTCGAGCACGTCCTCGAACATCTTCACGAGCGATTGATCGTCGGCGTGGCGGATGTAGTGCCCGTTGAGGTTTTCCAGCTTGGCGAAATCGAAGCGGGCGGCGGCGCGGCCGACGCTGCCGAGATCGAACGCGTCGATCATCTCCTCGGTCGAGAAGATCTCCTGGTCGCCGTGGCTCCAGCCGAGCCGGACCAGGTAGTTGCGCAGCGCAGCCGGCAGGTACCCCATCGCGCGGTAGGCATCGACGCCGAGCGCGCCGTGCCGCTTGGAGAGTTTCGAGCCGTCCGGGCCGTGGATCAGCGGAATATGGGACATGCTGGGCAGCTCCCAGCCCATCGCATCGTAGATCTGCTTCTGGCGCGCGGCGTTGATCAGGTGGTCGTCGCCGCGGATCACATGGGTGACGCCCATGTCGTGGTCGTCGACCACCACGGCGAGCATGTAGGTCGGGTTGCCGTCTCCGCGCAGCAGGACGAGATCGTCGAGGTTCTCGTTCTGCCAGACCACGCGGCCCTGGACCTGGTCCTCGATCACGGTCTCGCCGGTCTGCGGCGCGCGCAGGCGGATGGTGGGCTTGACGTCGCTCGGAGCCGTCGCCGCGTCGCGGTCGCGCCACATGCCGTCATAGAGGCGGGTGCGCCCCTCGCTGCGCGCCTTCTCGCGCATGGCGGCGAGCTCTTCGGCGGTGGCGTAGCAGCGGTAGGCCTTGCCATCGGCGAGCAGCTGCTCGGCAACCTCGCGGTGCCGGGCGGCGCGGGCGAACTGGTAGATGACCTCGCCGTCCCAGCCGAGCTCGAGCCACTTCAGCCCGTCGAGGATGGCGCCGATCGCCGCCTCCGTGGAGCGTTCCCGATCGGTATCCTCGATCCGCAGCAGCATCTTGCCGCCGTGCTTCTTGGCATAGAGCCAGTTGAACAGCGCCGTGCGGGCGCCCCCGATATGGAGGAAGCCGGTCGGCGAGGGAGCGAAGCGCGTGACGACGGAATCGGACATTCTTGGCAGGGCCTATGCATTGGAGGCGGTGGTGTATAGCAGGAACGGGACATAACTAAAGGGCGACGGCGGACCCGGCAGGCCTTGCTTAAGCTCTTGTAAGCTCTTGGCGCGGCCACGCGAATTTGGCAGAAGGACCGCTGATTTCCCTACAGGATTTTCGTAATGACAGAACCGGTGGCAGCTGAGGTTGGGCGCGATTTCATTCGTGACATCATCCAGGCCGACCTCGATCAGGGCAAATACAAGGAGATCGTGACCCGGTTCCCGCCGGAGCCGAACGGCTACTTGCATATCGGCCACGCCAAGTCGATCGCACTCAACTTCGGCGTCGCCCAGGAGTTTCCGGGCCGCTGCCACCTGCGCTTCGACGACACCAACCCGGTCAAGGAAGAGCAGGAATATATCGATTCAATCCAGGCCGACGTGCGCTGGCTCGGCTTTGACTGGGGCAAGAACCTGTTCTTCGCCTCGGACTATTTCGACCGCCTGTACGAATGGGCGGAGCAGCTGATCCGCGACGGCCTCGCTTATGTCGACGACCAGACCCAGGAGGAGATCCGCCTCTCGCGCGGCACGTTGACCGAGCCCGGCAAGAATTCGCCGTTCCGCGAACGCTCCGTGGAGGAGAACCTCGACCTGTTCCGCCGCATGAAGGCGGGCGAATTCCCCAACGGCGCGCGCGTGCTGCGGGCCAAGATCGACATGGCCGCGGGCAACATCAATCTGCGCGACCCAGTGCTGTACCGCATCCTGCATGCGCACCATCCGCGCACCGGCAACGCATGGTGCATCTACCCGAGCTACGACTATGCCCACGGCCAGTCGGATGCCATCGAAGGCATCACGCATTCGATCTGCACGCTGGAGTTCGAGGACCACCGACCGCTCTACGACTGGTTCATCGAGAAGCTGCCGGTGCCCTCACAGCCGCATCAGTACGAATTCGCGCGGCTGAATCTCACCTATACGCTGCTGTCCAAGCGCGTGCTGACCCAGCTCGTCCGCGACGGCCATGTCGCGGGCTGGGACGATCCGCGCATGCCGACCATGGCGGGCATGCGTCGCCGCGGCGTGCCGCCGGCTGCACTTCGCGAGTTCGTCAAGCGCATCGGCGTCGCCAAAGCCAACAGCGTGGTCGATGTCGGCATGCTGGAGTTCTGCATCCGCGAGGAGCTGAACCGCACGGCGCAGCGGCGCATGGCGGTCTTGAAGCCGCTCAAGGTGGTGATCGAGAATTATCCGGAAGGGCAGACCGAGGAGCTCGAGGCGATCAATCATCCCGACGATCCCTCGGCCGGCACGCGGAAGATCACGTTCGGCCGTGAGCTCTATATCGAGCAGGACGACTTCATGGAGAACCCGCCGAAGAAGTTCTTCCGCCTGTCGCCTGGCAACGAGGTGCGGCTGCGCTATGCCTATTTCGTCAAGTGTACCGGCGTGATCAAGAACGACAAGGGTGAGGTGGTGGAGCTGCGCTGCACCTATGATCCCGCGACCAAGGGCGGCAACGCGCCCGACGGCCGCAAGGTCAAGGCGACCATGCACTGGCTGCCGGCGGCGGCCTCCAAGCCGGCGGAGATCCGCATCTACAACCAGCTGTTCGCCAATCCGAGCCCGGATGCCTCGAACTTCGCGACCGATCTCAACCCGAACTCGCTGGAGATCCTCGCCGATGCGCGGGTCGAGGCGTCCGTTGCGGAGAGCAATTCGACCGAGCCGATGCAGTTCGAGCGCCAGGGCTATTTCGTGCGTGACAAGGACTCGACGCCCGGCAAGCCGGTGTTCTCGCGCACGATCGGTCTGCGCGACACGTTCGCGAAGGAAGTCGCCAAGGGTTGAGAAGGGCTGAGCAGGACATGAGCAGCGAGGCCGACGCCATCGTTTCCGCCATCATCGCGAAATGGTGCGCCGGCTTCGCGACGCTCGATGCGGCCGCGCTGTCCTCGCTCTATGCGAAGGACGCATTCTTCTTCGGCTCCAACCCGAAGCTCTATCGCGGCCGGGACGGCGTCGCCGAATACTTCAACGGCCTGCCGCGCTGGCGCAGGCCAAGCGCCGCGTTCTCCGATGTGCACGCCGCGCAGGCCGGCCCTGATCTGATCAACATGGCCGCGACCATCACGTTCGATCTCGCGGGCGAGCGGGATGATCTCGTCGTCAAGATGAGCTGGGTCATCATCCGCGAGGACGGCGAGTGGAAGATCGTCAATCACCACGCCTCCTCGCAGGCGCCGCTGATCTAGCAACGGGCGCCAGCCCGGAGAAAAGTAGGGCGCTCTTCGCCTGTTCCCGATCCGTACCGCTATTCGTGCAGCCGCACGGTCCGGTAGCCTCCGCAGCCGTCGCGTATCGTAAGGTGCAGGGGAATGGCGGAGCCGGGCCGGCCAGGACGGTCCCAGGGAGTTGCCGGGACGTGGCCGGTCGGCCGCGCGGCCGGCGGTTTTGCGCCGGTGGGCTTTGGCATCTGGCCGGCGATCATCGAGACGCTGCGCCAATGGGCTCGGGGCGAGGCCGGGCCTGGCCGGCTGTTGCCGTGGGTGCCGGTCGCCTTCGGCGGCGGCATTGCGCTTTATTTCGCCGCCGATCATGAGCCGGTGCTGTGGGTGGTTGCCGCCACAGCCATCGCGCTAATGCTCGGCGCGGTGCTGCTCCGGCGGAGCCGGCTGTTTGCGCCCGCCATCATGCTCGCGGCGGTCGCGGCTGGTTTTGCCGTGGCGACCTGGAAGACCGCGCGTATCGCGCACACCGTTTTGGCAAAACCGCTCTATTCGGTGTCGCTGTCGGGCTTCGTGGAAGCGCGCGACATCCGCGAGCGCACCGACCGTTTCGTGCTGCGCGTCAGCGCGATGGAGGCGCAGCGCAGCGACGTCAAGCTCGAGCGCGTCCGCCTCTCGGTGCGCAAGGGCACGGCGCCTGAGGTTGGCAGCTTCGTGCAGCTGAAGGCGCGGCTGCTCCCGCCGATCTCGCCGGTGCGCCCCGGCAGCTATGATTTCTCGCGCGACATGTTCTTCCAGGGCATCGGCGCCTCCGGCTTCGTGATGGGCGCGATCACGGCGTCCACACCGCCGGATGGCGGCGGCCTGCGGCTGCGCTATGCCGCCTTCATGCAGGGCCTGCGCGACGCGATCGACGCGCGCATCCGCGCAACGCTCGAAGGCGACAACCGCGCGATTGCGACGGCGCTGCTCACGGGGCGGCGCGATGCGATCACCGCGCCCGTGAACGATGCCATGTTCGTCTCGGGACTCGGCCATGTGCTGTCGATCTCCGGCTATCACATGGCGGTCGTCGCCGGCGTCGTCTTCTTCGCGGTGCGCGCGCTGCTGGCCTTGATCCCGGGGCTGGCGGCCGGCTCTGCCATCAAGAAATGGTCGGCCGCCGCGGCGCTGGTCGCGGCCGCGTTCTACCTGTTGCTGTCGGGCGCGGAGGTTGCGACGCAAAGATCGTTCTTCATGACGGCGGTGGTGCTGATCGCAGTGATGGTCGACCGCCGCGCCATCACCTTCCGCACGCTGGCGGTTGCCGCGCTGATCGTGCTTGCGGTCGCGCCGGAGGCGTTGGTGCATCCAAGTTTCCAGATGTCGTTTGCGGCAACGCTCGGGCTGGTGGCGCTGGTGCAGATCGGCATGCCGAACCTGCTCGCCTCGCCCGATCATTCCGCGACGGCGCGGATCGCGTTGTGGGGCGGCCGCGAGATCGCGATGCTGTTCCTGGCCTCGCTGATCGCGGGGCTCGCGACCACGCCATACGCCGCCTTCCACTTCCATCGCGTGACCCCATACGGCGTGCTCGCCAATCTCGGCGCCATGCCGGTGGTCTCGGCGCTGGTGATGCCGGCCGGGCTGTTGGGGCTGCTCGCGGCGCCCTTCGGGCTCGACGGCGTGTTCTGGTGGTTGATGGGGATCGGCATCGAGTGGATGGTCCTGGTCGCGCGCTGGGTGGCGGCTCTGCCGGGCGCCGTCGGCCGCATTCCCGCCTTCGGGATCGCGCCGCTGATCGCAGCGAGCCTCGGGCTCATCGTGATGGGCCTGTTGCGCACGCCCTTGCGCTGGTCCGGCGCCCTGGTGCTGCTGGCAGCGATCCTCTGGGGACTGTCGGTGCGGCAGCCCGATATCCTGATTGCCGGGGATGGCGCGAGCGTCGCGGTCCGGGGCGGGGATGGGCGCTTGCAGGTGATCCGCGCCAGCAAGGACAGCTTCCTGCTGAAGGAGTGGTTGGCTGCCGATGCCGATCCGCGCGATGCCGGCAACGCCTCGTTGGCGAGCGGGGTGTCGTGTGACGAGTCCGGCTGCGTGGCGCCGCTCGCGGACGGACGACTGATCGCGTTGGCGACGCGTATCGACGCGCTGGCCGATGATTGCAGCCGCGCCGCGCTGGTGGTGACGGCGCGGCCTGCGCCACCCGATTGCGCGGCGATGGTGGTCGATCGGGCGCGTCTTGCCAGTCAGGGCGCACTGGCTCTGACGAGACGCGGCGAGGGCTTTTCGGTGCAGGCGGTGAGGACGAGGGGAGCAAGCCGTCCCTGGCTGCCGGCCGGCGCCGGCGAGGGAGATTTCGACGGCAGCCTCGTGCCGAAGGCGGCCGTGCCCCGCAACCGGGACGCAACGCCATCGGAGGCCGACTTGCAGGCCGACGATTGACGCGGATCACAAATACCAGGCCAGCACGGCGTCAAGCCTTCCGTTGCCGATAACCGGCAGGGCCACCATTCGGCTCAGCCCGGCTGCGCAGGCTTCGGAGCCGGCGATCGAGCCGTCAGAGGTGAGATCGTCGTTGAGCGCGGGCATGCCGGCGGCCCAGGCGCCGCCGATGCTGCCTTCGCCCCTGGCGATGGACTGCGCCGCATAGCGTGCGGCGAGGTCGGTCTGCGCGCTGCAATCGCCGGCGCGAAAGACCAGCGCCGAACGGTCCTCGTTCGGGACCCAGATCTCGAAGCGTCGTGCAATCGGCGTTGCCTGCGCGGAGAGGAATGTCAGAACCCAGGTCTGGTCGGTACCGGTTCGGTAGGGCACGCCGACGCCGAGATTGATCCCGACCTTGGCGGCGTCCTCCCAGCGCAGGAAGCTCTTGGCGTCGTGCAAGTCCTTGATGATCAGCGGCAGGCCCGCCTTCCAGGTGCGTCCGGGCAGGCCGAAGCCGCGCGGAAATCTGGTGTGGCGGGAGTTGAATTCGAACATGTCCGCGGTGCCGTAATAGCCATCGACGAGCCCCATCTCATGCGAGAGATCAGGATCGTTGTGCCAGAGTTCGATCGCGCCGACATGCGCCTCGTCGTCGCCGCAGAACAGCACCAGCACGGCTTGCAGGAATTCGCCCGCGAACACCGGCACCGCCACGCCGCAGGTGAGGCTGGCCGCAGCGGCCTGATCGGTCCGCTTGAAATAGGAGTTGGCGAATTTCGTGAGGATGACGGGGTGGCCACAGGCCCAGGCCTTGCCTGGAAGTCCCTCGTCATATCCGAAGTGCAGCTCTTCGCTGACGGCTTTGAACGCGGACAGCCCATCGTCGTAGAGGCCGCCGCCGAATTCCAGCCGCATGCGCGTCCGGTCGGGTACCCAGAGTTCAACGACGCGAATGAAGGTCTTCATCGAGCGTGTCCGCCGCCTCAAACCACGACAGCATCGGTCATTTGGCTGCGGAGCGGACGTTCAAAATGCGGGCAGCACGGCCCAAACTTCGTGCGACGACGAGGCGCGGCGGTGGGCTCGCCGATCGAATGTCCTGAAACACAAACTTGCCGGGCTCGCCGGCCTCGGCCGGCGACGGCAATTTCAATCCCGGGCTCGGCCTGTCGGCCGAAGGGCGTCAGCCGATCGGCAGGCGCGTGATCGTGGGCCGCGTGTCGGCGACGATCTGCGGCTTGTGCTCGCGCTCGGGGGCTGCCTGCGTCACCGGCAATTGCAGCACGGTCGCGCGCTGGCCTTCGACGAGCTGCGTCACCAGCACGTATTTGCCGTCGGGGAATTCGATCGCGTCATGATGGCGATCGGGAATGTGCGGGTCGATCTTGCCGAACTTGCCGACGCGAGAGTTCACGGTGCGCGTCCAGATCCAGCGGTTGTCGTAGCGGACATTGTCGGCGAAAGCGAGCTCCGTCCCCGGCAGCAGACAGACCGCGACGGAGGGATCGGCTTCGGAAGCGAAACCGCGCGTCGAGGTGCCGCGGAAGGTTGTCGTGACGATCGTCTCGCCGACTTCGGCGGGGCGCGTCGCGACGGCATGCAGGCTGTAGTCACACATCGGGTGCTCCTCATGCTGGGATAGCGACCCGCGTCTCTTTCGAGGCGCAGGCCTCTATCAGAGTGGAAGCATACAACGCTCTGCTCGGTTATGGGCAAATCTGCGGCTCGCGTCCGCAGCGCGCGATCACATTATCTTTCCCGGATTCGATAGGAACAAACCTCGCGTCCTTGCATTCGGCCGGAGCTATCAGCACTGCCGGCACAACTCTACCGGTGAAGCAGAGCGAGATTGCTGCGCGCCTGCGCGGGCGAATGTCGCGCGGGAAGATGGACCGGACAGCCGGCGCAGAACCAGAGAAACCGTCCAGCCGGAGCGGACAAGTATCCGCTCCGATCCTGGATGCCGATGCCGATCGAAACGCGCGCGGCGCTTGATGTTTCCCGTATCAGTACTTCCGGTAAAGCCCGATCAGCTTGCCCTGGATCTTCACGCGGTTCGGCGGAAGAATGCGGACCTCGTAGGCGGCATTGGCGGGCTCGAGCGCGATCGAGGCGCCGCGGCGGCGGAAGCGCTTGAGCGTGGCCTCCTCGTCGTCGATCAATGCCACCACGATGTCGCCGGTATTTGCGGTCTCGTTGCGCTGGATCAGCGCCATGTCGCCGTCGAGGATGCCGGCCTCGACCATCGAATCGCCGCGCACTTCGAGCGCGTAGTGCTCGCCCGAGCCGAGCATGTCCGGCGGCACGCTGATGGTATGGCTGCGGGTCTGCAGCGCCTCGATCGGCGTGCCGGCGGCGATGCGGCCCATCACGGGCACCGCGACGGGGCGCTCGCCCTCGTCCGCGGGCGGGCTGGAGCTCGCGCGCACCTTGCCGAGATTGCCCTCGATCACGCTCGGGGTGAAGCCACGGCGATTGCCGGCGGCGGCCTGGAGCTCGGGCAGTTTGATCACCTCGATGGCACGGGCACGGTTGGGCAGGCGGCGAATGAAGCCGCGCTCCTCGAGCGCAGTGATCAGGCGATGGATGCCTGACTTCGAGCGCAGGTCGAGCGCATCCTTCATCTCGTCGAAGGACGGCGGCACGCCGCTTTCCTTCAGACGTTCGCTGATGAACCGCAGAAGCTCGTATTGTTTGCGCGTCAACATCTCGACCAAAGTCCCCCGGTTGATGTCGTTCGATTCCGACACGATGAAGTCGGCACTAAGCCGCTACATCCTCGAAACAAATCATGAACGGACACTATATGTTCGATATGTGTTCCGCAACTGCTTAATTTATGGTGAACGCGGCCAAGCTCGCGGAATGCGTGTGGCTGGGCGGCTCAGACGGGCAGCCGGAGCACCTCGCAAGGCGTGCCGGCCTCGGCCTTCGGCGCGAACGGTGCGCGCACCAGAAGTACCTGTGCCGCAGCGAGATTCGCAAGAAGGGAGGAGTCCTGATGGCTGACCGGAAGGGCGACGCGCGTGCCGTCGTCGCGCTCCTCCAGCCGCGCACGCAGATAGTCCTCGCGCTGGTCGTTGGCGGCGAGATCGCGGCCCAGCACGGCGCGCTCGCGCCGATGATGAATCGCTGAACGGCCCGACAGGGCGCGAATCAAGGGGACCATGAACAGGAAGGCGCACACGTAGGACGACACGGGATTGCCGGGCAGGCCAATCACGCGCATCGCGCCTATCCGACCGTGCATCATCGGCTTGCCCGGCCGGATCGCGATCTTCCAGAACGCCATCGCGATGCCTTCGCCCTTGAGCGCCTGCTGGACCAGGTCGTGGTCGCCGACCGAGGCACCGCCGGTCGTGATCAGGATGTCGGCGCCGCTCTCGCGCGCGCGGCGGATGCCGGCGGACGTCGCCTCCAGTGTATCGGCGGCAATTCCGAGGTCGATGGTCTCGGCGCCCTCGCTGCGGGCGAGCGCATGCAGGGCATAGCCGTTGGAATAGACGATCTGGCCGCGACCAGGCGTGGTGCCCGGCATCACGAGCTCGTCGCCGGTGGCGAGAACGGCAACCCTCGGGCGGCGGATGATGGCGAGATGCGGATGATTCATTCCGGCGGCAAGGGCGAGATCGCGCTCGGTGAGGCGGATTCCCTTGCGCAGCAGCACGTCGCCTTCGCGGAAGTCGACGCCTGCAGGGCGGATGTGCCGGCCGAAAATGGCGGCTTCCTTGATCGTCACATGTTTGCCGTCGGCAGCTGTGTCCTCCTGGATCACGACGGCATCGGCGCCGTCGGGAACGACGCCGCCGGTGAAGATCCGCACGGCTTCGCCGGGGCCGACGCTTCCCGCGAGCGGCCGGCCCGCCGCGACCTCGCCGACGACGGTCAACCTCGAATCGTTTGCCGCGTCGGCCGTGCGCACGGCATAGCCGTCCATCGCCGACATCGCCTCCGGCGGCTGCGTGCGCCGCGCCGCGACATCGCGGGCTAGCACACGATGGTAGGCCTCGTCGAGGCAAACCATCTGTTCAGCCAGCGGCTCGACGCCGGCCAACACCGCGGCAAGCGCGTCAGAAACCGGCATCAGGGCCACGGGCGAACTCCGCAACAAATCAGGACTGGGTCGGCAAGTTCTAGCCGAGCGGAGGAGCTGAAGCAAAAGGCCTCCCTTGCCAGCCAGGAACCACACTTCCTTTTGGTCTCGACCCGGCTTATCTTCTGCCAATGACAGAACTGCTCGAAAAGGCGCTGAAGGCCGTGCGGCGGCTTCCTGCGGATAGCCAGGACGAGATTGCACGCGCCATGTTGGCGTTGAGCGACGCCGGAGAGGAGGCTGAGGAAGTCGATCCCGGTCATCTTGCGGCGGTCCTCGAGGGGCTCACGCAGGCGAACCTCCGGCAATTTGCGTCTGACGCCGAGATCGAAGCCGCCTTTCGCCGCTTCGAGCGATGAAGCTCAGATTTACGCAACGCGCGGCCAAGGATCTGATTGAGATTGCCGATTATGTTAGGGAGCACAGCCCCAAAGGCGCATTGCGCGTGCGCGCTGCGATCCTTGAATCCCTTCGAGATCTTGTTCGCTTTCCGCAACTTGGACGACGGCAGGAGGTCGAGGGCGTGCGCAAGCTGGTAACGCGGCGGTACCGTTACCTGGTTTACTACCGGCTGGAGGTAGAGGCCGGCGAAATCGTCGTTCTTGCGATCAAGCATCCCGCACAGGAACGCGAGCACTCTGACGTCTGAGCGGGCTCAACTCCGCCGCGGCATGATGCGGAAGGCGAGACAGACCGGAACGAGGATTGCCATGGCAAGGACGAGAATGACGAGCGCCACGGCCAACATCGTTCAACGCCCCGTCGGATCGCCCGGACTGATGTCCGCGACGTCGGGCGGCTTGGGACCCTGATCCTTGTCCGGCAGCGGGTCCGCCTGGGATTTTAGGTCGGCGGCCTTGCTGATCAGCTTGGCGGAGAGGTCAGAATCCGAGGTGGTTCTGGCGAATTCGAGCAGGAGAGAGGCTTGCTTGGTGAGATAGGTCTTGCCCAGCACGTCGATCAGTCCAATGTAGAAGTCCCAACGGACTCATGAGTCCGAAGGGTGGTGTTCCGTTCCCGGAACTCTGTATAAAAATGCACAAAGTGATCAGGTTCCACATTTTCAGCAGTTTTTGTTCCGGCAAGTGAGCGCGCTCCGGGCTTTCCCGCGGCTCAGATCCCCAGTGCTTTCAATGCGTTCCCGACATCACGCGGCGAGATGACATGCACGGCGGTCAAGCCGCGCGCCCGTGCTCCCTCGATGTTCTCGGCGAGGTCATCGAAGAACACGATGCGCTCGGCCGGCACGCCGATCGCCGCCACGACATGGTCGAAGGCCTCGGCATCCGGTTTGCGCAGGCCGATGCTGGAGGACAGATACAGCTCGCGGAAATGGCCGAGCAGACCGGCATATTCCTTCGAGAAATGGTCGACGTGCGGCCGATTGGTGTTGGAGAAGGCGTAGAGCGGCATCTGCTTCGCCGCGCGCGGCAGCAGCTCGGCGATATCAGGCATCTCGCCGGCGAAAATCGCGTTCCAGCCTTCCAGGAATTGCGCATCCGAGATGCCGATCCCGAGCGAGGACCGCAGCGAGGCGAAATAGTCCGCATCGCTGATCTTGCCCATCTCGTGCAACCGGTAGGCCTCGTCGCGCACATAGCGCGCGATGATGGCCTCGGGCTGGCAGCCGGCATGTCCCGCCCAGCAGGCGATCGCCTTGGAGAAGTCGATGTCGAGCACAACGCGCCCGAGGTCGAACAGCAGCGCATCCGCGCTGCCGGGAGAGAGCGATGTCATTGCGTCCTTCACTTCGGTATGGCGCGTCAGTAACGATAGGGCTCGTGGTCGAACAGCGGGAACGCGCTGAACACGCTGGGCGCGTTGGTGGCGGCCGCCGGATGCAGGCAGGATTTGTCGAGCTCGGCGAATGAGGTGGCGCCCAGGAGGCCGAGGCAGCGCAGCACCTCGTCTTCGAGCAACTCCAGCATCCGCGCGACGCCGGCTTCGCCGGCTGCCGCCAGCGCCCAGCATTGCAGCCGGCCGATGCCGACGAGGTCGGCGCCCGCCGCGATCGCCTTGACGATGTCGGTGCCGCGGCAAAAGCCGCCGTCGACCATGATCCTGGCGCGGCCCTTCACGGCGTCGACGATCTCCGGCAGCACGTGCATGGCGCCGCGGCCGTGGTCGAGCTGGCGTCCGCCATGGTTGGAGACGTAGATCCACTCGACGCCGTGATCGAGCGCGATCTGCGCATCCTCGGCCGTGGCGATACCCTTGAGGATCAGCGGAATTTTGAACGTGTCCTTGATCATCTTCACGGTCCGCCACTCCAGGCCCTTCTGGAAATCGCCGCCGGTGGCGCGCAGGCGGCTCTCGCGAACGTAGCGCTTGGCGATGTCACGTTCACGACGGCTGTAATGGGCGGTGTCGACGGTCAGGCAGAAGGCGGCATAGGCGTTCTTCTCGGCCCGGCTGACGACGTCGGCGACGAAGGCATCGTCGCCGCGGACATAGAGTTGATAGAGACGCAGTGCATCGGGGGCAGCCTCGGCGGTCGTCTCGAGGCCGGGCTCGGACACCGAGCTCAGCATGTGCGCCGCGCCGAACCCGCCCGCAGCGCGCGCGACGCTCGCCGCGCCATCCGGATCGAAGATCTCGAGTGCGCCGACGGGAGCCAGCACCACCGGCAGACGCAGCTTGCGGCCGAACTGCTCGACGCTGCCATCGATCCTGCGCACGTCGCGCAGCACGCGCGGGCGGAAGGCGATCTCGTCGAGCGCCATGCGGTTGCGCCGCATCGTGGTCTCGGTCTCGGCGGCGCCGATGATGTAGTCCCAGGCATTCTGGTTGAGGTTGGCGCGCGCCTTCCGGATGAACTCGTGCAGGTTCTGGAACGGCTCGTCGCTGGCGCCGAGCTCGACGTTCCGTTCCGGCCGGATGCGGGGCGCTTCATTCATTGTTGTCCTCCCGAGAATTTGAAGTCTTGTCGCCATCGCCTATCGCGTCCGGCCCTCCAAAACCATCCTAAAATCGCATAGCTGCGAAGCGTGGGCGGCCCGGACCGGTGTCGTGTTGCTTGGAAACAGTTTCGGAACGTTGCCAAAAGTTTAGGCCAAGGCGAAGGGATTTCTTCGGTGTACCCGCCAGCGCGGCATCCCGGCCTTGAAGAAACCAGAATGGTATTGTGAGAGATGGACTGGATCGCCATTTGCATGGCGTCTCCCAGCCTCAAGAGAAACGCCAAGCACAAAAGGCACCTTCATGCGGAAAACCCTGCTGTTCCCCCTGGGCACGCTCACGGGAGCGTGCCTGACCCTTCTGGTAGCCAGCCCGCAGGGCGGCGTATGGGCAGCGCGGGCGGCAGTGAGTGCGGGTGATGCTTATTCCCAGCTCAATCTGTTCGGCGCGGTGTTCGAGCGGGTCAAGGCCAGCTATGTCGAGAAGCCGGACAATGCCAAGCTGATCGAGGGGGCGATCACCGGCATGGTGACCTCGCTCGACCCGCATTCGCGCTACATGAACGCCAAGGCCTGGACCGAGATGCAGGAGACCACCTCCGGCGAGTTCGGCGGGCTCGGCATCGAGGTCACGATGGAGGATGGCCTCGTCAAGGTCGTCTCGCCGATCGACGACACGCCGGCTTCGAAGGCCGGCATCATGTCCGGCGACCTCATCGGCAAGATCGACGGCGAGGCCGTGCAGGGCATGACGCTCGAGCAGGCGGTCAACAAGATGAAGGGACCGGTCGACACCAAGACCAAGCTGACCATCATCCGCAAGGGTGCGGATGCGCCGCTCGAGGTTGCGATCACGCGCGAGATCATCCATGTGCGTCCGGTGCGCTTCCGCGTCGAGAACGGCGACATCGGCTATATCCGCATCACCTCGTTCAACGAGCAGACCGCCGACGGCCTGAAGAAGGCGATCGCCTCGGTCTCCAAGCAGGTCCCGCCGGAGAAGCTCGCCGGCTACGTGGTTGATCTGCGCAACAATCCGGGCGGCCTGCTCGACCAGGCCGTGTCGGTGTCGAGCGCCTTCTTGCAGCGCGGCGAGGTCGTTTCGACCCGCGGCCGCAGTCCGGAAGAAACCCAGCGCTTCACCGCCCATGGCGGCGACCTCACCAAAGGCAAGCCGATCGTGGTGCTGATCAACGGCGGCTCGGCCTCGGCCTCGGAGATCGTTGCCGGTGCGCTGCACGACCACAAGCGCGCGACGTTGATCGGCACGCGATCGTTTGGTAAGGGCTCGGTGCAGACCATCATTCCGCTCGGCTCCGGCAATGGCGCGCTGGCGCTGACCACGGCGCGCTACTACACGCCGTCGGGCCGCTCGATCCAGGCCCAGGGCATCGCGCCCGACATCGAGATCCTCCAGGACGTGCCGCCCGAGCTGAAGGGGCGGATGGACACCATGGCGGAATCCCAGATGCGCGGGCATCTGTCGGCCGACGGCACCGAGCAGACCGGATCGCAGTCCTACGTTCCGCCGGAAGAGAAGGACGACAAGGCTCTGCACGCAGCCTACGACTTCCTCCACGGCGTTACGGCAAATGCGGTCGCCGCCAAGCGCGCGACGAAGGCTGCAGTGCCGAACTAGATCTTACGACGTTCCGGATCATGTTTCGCCCGGGAGCGGAGGACCGCTTCCGGGCGATTTCGTTTGCAGCGCCGTTTCGACCTAACCGACCTCGCGGCGGCGGCTCTCGCTGCCTTCGCGCCGGGCGAGCCGGCTGCGGTGCAGTGCGAACAGCTCCAGCATCTTGTCGGCGGGTTTGGCGGCGCTGAACAAATAGCCCTGCATCTCGGAGCAGCCGAGCGTGCGCAGCAGGCGCTGCTGCTCCTCGGTCTCGACACCCTCGGCCGTCGTGGTCATGCGACGGGCGGCCGCCAGGTTGACGACGGCTTGAACGATGCTGGCGGAGCCGTCGGGACGGGCGATGTCCTCGACGAAGCAGCGGTCGATCTTGATCTTGTCGAACGGGAAGCGGTGCAGATAGCTCAGCGACGAGTAGCCGGTGCCGAAATCGTCGAGCGCGATGCGCACGCCGATGGCGCGGAGCTGGTGCAGGATGGCAAGCGCGGCATCGTCGTCGCGGATCAGGACTGCCTCGGTGATCTCGAGCTCGAGCCGGCTCGCCGGCAGGTTCGACGCGGCGAGCGCCGCCATAATCTTCAGCGCCAGCGTGCCGCTCTTGAACTGCACCGGCGAGACGTTGACGGCGAGGCGGATGTCGTCGGGCCAGCTTGCCGCGTCCCGGCACGCGGTCGCCAGCACCCATTCGCCGATCTCGTTGATCAGGCCGGTGTCTTCGGCGATCGGGATGAAATCCGCCGGCGAGACCCAGCCGCGCTCGGGATGGCGCCAGCGCACCAACGCCTCGCAGCCGGTGATGCGGTCGTCCTTCAGGCCGAGGCAGGGCTGGTAATACACCTCGAGCCCGCCTTCGCGATCTCCTTGCGCGATGGCGTGGCGCAGGTCGCCCTCGAGGTCGCGGCGTTCGCGGACCTTGGCGTCCATGTCCGGCTCGAAGAAGCGGTAGGTGCGGCGCCCGGCGGACTTGGCCGCGTACATTGCCATGTCCGCGTTCTTCAGGATCTGGTCGAGCGCCGTGCCGTGTTCCGGCGCGAGCGCGATACCGATGCTGGCGTCGCTGGTGAGATGATGGCCCATGCAGTCGACCGGCGTGCGGATGGTTTCGAAGACGCGCGCGACGAGCTCGTTGACCTGATCCAACGACGTTACCGCGCCCTGCACGATGGCGAATTCGTCGCCGCCGAGTCGCGCCACGAAGTCTGCGGGACCCGCACAGCGGCGGAGGTTGGTCGCGATCGATTTCAACAGCTCGTCGCCGACGAGATGGCCGAGCGCGTCGTTGACGCCCTTGAACTCGTCGATGTCGATGTAGTGCACCGCGGTCTGCTCGCCGTCGCGCGCCGCGGCCAGCTCCTGCCGCAGATGCTCGTGGAACATGGCGCGGTTGGGCAGGTCAGTCAGCGCGTCGTAATGGGCGAGGTGGGTGATGCGCTCCTCGATGCGCCGGCGCTCCGTGATGTCCTCGTGGGTCGCCACCCAGCCGCCATCCGCGAGCGGCTCGTTGAGGATGTGGATCGAGCGGCCGTCGGCGGTATCGACCACCATGGAGTTGCGGAGATGGATGTCCTTCAGGACACGCGCGACGTAGGCATCGACGTCGCCGGTGAACGAGCCGGTTGTCTTGCGATGGGCGATGATGTCGCGGAAGCTGCAGCCGGGCTTCACGACCTCGGCCGACAAGCCGTACATCTCGATGTAGCGCTGATTGCAGACCACGAGCCGCTGCTCCGAATCGAACAGCAACAGGCCCTGCGTCATGTTGTTGACGGCGCGGTCGAGCCGCTGCTTCTCCAGCGTCAGCTGTTCGCGCGAAAGGCGGTGCTGCTCCAGCAGCTTGCGCACGACGGCAATCAGCACGCCTGCGATCGCGAGCGCGGAAGAGGCTGCGATCGAGATCAGAATGCCGATCTGCTCGCGCCAGTCAGCCAAGGCCGCTGCGCGCGTCGTGGTGGCCATCACCAGGATCGGGAAGTGGGGCAGGGCACGGGAGGAGATCAGCCGGTCCTCGCCGTCGACGGGGCTGTTGAAGCGGCCGGCGAAATGATCGAGCCCGAACACCCTTTGATGCTCGAACGGTCCGGTCTTGAAGTTTCGCCCCATCAATTCGCCGGACTGCGGATAGCGGGCGAGCAGTGTGCCGTCGCGATGCAGCATCGAGATCGTCGCGCCTTCGCCGAGCACCACGGAGGCGAAGAATTTCTCGAAATTGGCGGGCTCGATCCCGCGTCCGACCACGCCGAGGAACTCGCCGCGTGGCCCGACGACCCTCCGGGCCACCAGAATGGTCCACGCACCGGAGACGCGGCTGTGCAGCGGCTCGATCAGGACATCAGGTGCATTGGGATCGTACTTGAAAGTGCGGAAGTAGGCGCGATCGGCGACATTCACCTTGGGCGTCGGCCATGCGGTCGACGAATTGATCAGATTGCCTTCGGCATCGATGATGTTGAGACCGCCCATATAGGGCAGCGCCTCGATCTTCGACCGCAGCATCCGGTGCACGTCCTCGCCCGAGAGGCGCTTGCGATACTCCTCTCCGGTGGTAATTCCGGTGGTGCGGACGTAGTCGACGAAACCCTTCTGGATGACGGCGAAATCCTGCAATTGCTGATCGAAATGATGAGCAAGCAGCAGCACGGTGTTTTCCAGCTCGCGACCGGAATTGCGCAGCGCCCGCTCCCGGAAGTTCTGCGCCATCAGGACCGAGCCTATGGCGATGGCCGCGATCAGCAGCGTGCCGCCAACCACAAGCCAGCGGATCGGGCCGCTGCGCACGAAGACCTGGTCAAAGAGACGACTGCCGAGTTTCATCTTCATGCTGGATTCGTTGCCGCGCACACGTCAGGATCAATTCAGGACCCCGAGAACATCCGTTGGTTTACGGTGACGGTGTGGAAGCAAAGTTAGGAAGCGCGGTTAACGAGACGTGAATACCCGCGCGCAAAAGCAATCCATGCGCGCGGCGCGAAAGTGGGGCGCTAACGCAAGCCCGCTTCAGGCGCGGTAATGGCCGGATTTGCCGCCGAGCTTCTCGACCAGATGGATGCCCTCGATGCGCACGCCGCGCTCGACGGCCTTGATCATGTCGTAGATGGTGAGGCAGGCGACCGACACCGCCGTGAGCGCCTCCATCTCGACGCCGGTCGGTCCCGTCACCTTCACGGTGGCCCGTACCACGCAGCCCGGCAGCTTGGCGTCAGGCTCGATATCGACAATGACCTTCGACAGCGCGAGCGGATGGCAGAGCGGGATCAGCTCCGAGGTGCGCTTGGCGGCCATGATGCCGGCGATGCGCGCGGTGCCGAGCACGTCGCCTTTCTTGGCGTTGCCGGACACGATCAGATCGAGCGTCGTCTTGGTCATGACAACGCGGCCCTCGGCGACCGCCAGCCGCTCCGTCGCTGGCTTGTCCGAGACGTCGACCATCCGCGCCTCGCCGGAGGCGCCGATATGGGTGAGGGCGGGGCCGGCCTTTGCTTTGGCCTGCTTCGTTTTGGCTGAAATGGTCTTCGCCGGCTTGCGCGCCATGTCAGCGCGTGCCCGCCGCGCGCGCCGTCGCCGCGCGCGCGAGCAGCGCGCGCGTCGCCGCCGTGACGTCGGCCTGCCGCATCAGGCTCTCGCCGACCAGGAACGTCGACATACCGACGCGCTCGAGCCGGGCGAGGTCGGCGGGCGTGAAGATGCCGCTCTCGCCGACCATCAGCCGGTCCGAAGGGATCAGCGGCGCCAAGGCCTCGCTGGTCGCGAGCGTGGTTTCGAAGGTCCGAAGATTACGGTTGTTGACCCCGATCATCGGCGAGCGAAGTCTCAGCGCCCGGTCGAGCTCGGCGCGGTCATGGATCTCGATCAAGACGTCCATGCCGTAGGCGAGGGCGGCGTCTTCGAGGTCTCTTGCCGCGGCGTCATCGAGCGCCGCCATGATGATCAGGATGCAGTCGGCGCCGTGTGCGCGGGCCTCGACCACCTGATAGGGATCGAACAGGAAATCCTTGCGCAGCACGGGGAGCGAGGTTGCTTCGCGCGCGGCTACCATGAAGTCGAGATGGCCCTGGAACGAGGGCGTGTCGGTCAGCACCGACAGGCAGGCAGCGCCGCCGGCTTCATAGGCCTTTGCGAGTGCCGGCGGGTCGAAATCGGCGCGAATGAGTCCCTTGGAGGGCGAGGCCTTCTTGATCTCGGCAATCAGCGCGTAGCCGCCCTTGGCGTGCTTTGCCTTGATCGCGCGCAGGAAGCCGCGCGGCGCGGAGGCGGCCTTGGCCTGCGCCTCGACGGTGGAGAGCGGACGCGCTCGCTTCGCCGCCGCGATCTCCTCGCGCTTGTAGGTCTCGATCTTGGTCAGGATGTCGGACATGCGGGAGTTCAGCTCTTGGAGATCGTGACCAGGTGCTTCAGCTTCGCGTTGGCCGCGCCGCTGTCGATCGAGCGGACGCCGATCGCGACGCCCTCCTTGAGGTCCTTGGCGCGGCCGGCCACGACCAGCGCGGCGGCTGCGTTGAGCAGCGCCACGTCGCGATAGGGGCTCGGCTTGCCGTCGAGCACGCTCTGCAACGCGATCGCGTTGGCATCGGCGTCACCGCCTTTGAGCGCACCGGCCTCGCAACTCGGGAGCCCGGCTTCCTCCGGCGTCACCTCGAAATTCCGGATCTCGCCGTTGTGGAGCGCGGAGACGAAGGTCGGGCCGGTGAGGGTGATCTCGTCGAGACCATCGGACCCGTGCACCACCCAGGCGGAGTCGGAGCCGAGATTCTTCAGCACCTGCGCCAGCGGCTGTACCCATTGCCTGGAGAACACGCCGACCATCTGCCGTTTCACGCCGGCCGGATTCGACAGGGGACCGAGCAGATTGAAGATCGTGCGCGTGGCGAGCTCGACCCGGGTCGGGCCGACGTTCTTCATGGCGGGATGGTGGGCGGGGGCAAACATGAAGCCGATGCCGCATTCGCGCACGCAGCGGCCGACCTGCTCCGGCTTGAGATCGATCTTCACCCCGAGCGAGGCCAGCACGTCGGCGGCGCCCGAGCGCGACGACAGCGCGCGGTTGCCGTGCTTGGCCACGGGCACGCCGGCGCCCGCGACGATGAAGGACGCGCAGGTCGACACGTTGACCGAGCCGGAGCCGTCGCCGCCGGTGCCGACGATGTCGACCGCCTCCGGCGGCGCCTGTACGGTCAGCATCTTCGCGCGCATCGCCGCGACCGCGCCGGTGATCTCGTCCACGGTCTCGCCGCGCACCCGCAGCGCCATCAAGAGCCCGCCCATCTGCGAGGGCGTGGCCTCGCCGCTCATCATGGCATCGAAGGCGGAAGCGGCTTCGTCACGCGACAGGCTGGCGCCGGTCGCCACTTTTCCAATGATCGATTTCAGGTCGTCCATCGCGTGCTTTCAACTCACTGGTTCGCGCCGGTCACCTGCGCGAAGGCGGCCTGATTAATGGTGGTCCCGATGTCGGTTTCAAGCTTGTTGACGTAGGAAGCGACCTGCTCCTCGGTCTGGGCGCGGTCGAGGCTCTCCTTGAGCTTCTTGACCGCGTCCGAGGCAATGTCGACCGCAGGATCGACGATGTCGGTGACGCGGAAGACGATCACCTCGCTGCCGCCGCTCACGGCCGTCTGTCCGATGCCGTCCTTGGCGGTGCGGAAGGCGGCCGCCACGACGGTGCCGGCCACGCCGGCGGGCGAGTCGTCGCGCTTGAAGCTGGCCGCGGTCTCGACCTTGGCGCCGACGGCGGCGGCCTCGTCGGCGAGCTTGCCGCCCGCATCGAGCTTCTGCACCATCTCGGTCGCCTTGGCCTTCAGCTTGGCGGCGATCTGGTCCTGGCGCCATCGCGCCTCGACCTGATCGCGGACCTCGTCGAGATTGCGGTCGCGCGAGGGGGTGATGGCGAGCACGTCGTACCAGACATAGCCGCCTTTGAACGAGATCGCGTCGTTGTCGACGCCGACATCGGTGTTGAAGGCCTGCGATACCACGTCGAGGCCCTGCGGGATGCTGGCGACCGGCTGGCCGTTCGGGGCGCGACCGGAGCGGTCGACGGCCTCGATGGTCACGGCGGTGAGGCCGAGCTTCTGCGCCGCGTCGATCACGCTGGAGCCGCCGCCACGCTCGTCTTCCATCTTGTCGCGGAGGTCGGCGACCTTGACGCGTGCACGCTCAGTCGCGATCTCGCGCTTGATGTCGCCGGCAAGCTTGGCGTAGTCGGCCTCGGCGCCCGGCTCGATCTTGTCGACCCTGACGATCGCGACGCCGAGCCCGCTCTGGATCGGCTGGCTGATCTCGCCGGCAGGCAGCGCGAACGCGGCATCGCCGACGGCGGGCGCGAGCGAAGACTTAGTCACAAGCCCCAGGTCGACGTCGGAGGCGCTCAGCCCGCGTTCCTTGCCGATGTCCTCGAACGACGTGCCGCCGACGAGGCGCTCGCGAGCGGCCTGCGCTTCGGCAACGTTCGGAAAGACGATCTGCTGGATCTGGCGCTTCTCAGGCGTGCCGAGCCGGTCCTTGCGCTGCTCGAACATCTTCCGGGCATCCTCGTCCGAGACCTCGGTCCATTTGCCGATTTCTTCCGGCGAGACCACGACGAAGGAGATCTTGCGATATTCGGGCGCGCGGAACTGGACCTTGTGATCCTCGAAATAGGCGGCAAGCGCCTCGGGCGAGGGCGGGTCGATCGGACCGGCCTGCGCGGCGTCGAGCCGGACGAATTCAATCGAGCGTTGTTCGTTCTGGTAGCGCGTCAGGACGTCGACCATGGCCTTCGGGGGCTCGAGGCCGGCGCCGACCGTGCCGGTGATCTGCCGGCGCAGCGATACTTTGCGCTGCTCGGCGACATAGCGCTGCTCGGTGTAGCCGAAATTGCGGATCAAGGCTTGGAAGCGATTGGGGTCGAAATTGCCGCCGATACCCTTGAAGTTGGGGTCGTTCATGATGAGCTGGCGGATCTGCTCGTCGGATTGGCCGAGGCCGAGCCGGCGCGCCTCTTCGTCGAGCGCGGCCTCGGCAATGGTCTGCTGCAGCACCTGGCGGTCAAGGCCGAACGCGCGCGCTTGGTCGGGCGTCAACGGACGGCCGAACTGGCGGCTGATCTGTTGCAGGCGGTCGGTGTAGATCTGGCGGAACTCGTTGAGCGAGATCTCGGTGCTGCCGATCTTGGCGACCGTGGACTGGCCGAAGCCCTTGAAGATGTCGGCAATGCCCCAAATGCCGAAACTGATGATCAACACGCCCATCACCACGGCCATAACGATCTTGCCGAGCCAGTTCGATGAGGCCTTGCGTATTCCTCGGAGCATTTGGTCCAACTTGTTTGGTCAGGAGGGGAACGGGAGCGCGTCTTAATGCAGATTCCGCAAAAGCGCGTCACCAAATTGATAGATCATCATAAAGTGGCGGCTTTCCCCCCGCAACCTCGCCCCGGGCGACCACTTGAGGCTGCGGCGAAAGGGCCTCTGGTCTCTGGAACTGCAGGAGCACCTCTGCTAGCGCATGAACAAACCTCATTCTGCTGGACATTGACATGACCGACGCCATCCGACCGCTGATCGCGGGCAATTGGAAAATGAACGGCCTGAAAGCCCAGGCTGCTGAATTCGACGCCATGCTCAACGGCGCGGCAGACGTGGCTGGCAAGGCCGACCTGCTGGTCTGCCCGCCGGCGACCCTGGTTGCGGCGTTCGCCGAGAAGGCGCGCGGCAAGAAGGTCGCGGTCGGGGCCCAGGACTGCCACCCCAAGGCCTCCGGCGCCCACACCGGCGATATCGCCGCCGAAATGCTCGCCGATGCAGGCGCGACCGCCATCATCGTCGGCCATTCCGAGCGCCGCGCCGACCACGGGGAGGGCGACGCGCTGATCCGGAAGAAGGCCGAGGCGGCCTGGCGCGCCGGGGCCGTTGCGATCGTCTGCATCGGCGAAACGCAGGGCCAGCGCGACGCCGGCCAGACCCTGGACATCCTGCGCGGCCAGCTCGACGGCTCGCTGCCAGATGGCTCGGCGGCGACCAATCTGGTCGTGGCCTATGAACCGGTCTGGGCGATCGGCACCGGGCTGACCCCCACAGCCAAGGATGTCGAGCAGATTCATGGGTTTATCCGGGAACTCCTGACCATCAGGTTCAAGGCTGAGGGCGCGACGATGCGAATCCTCTACGGCGGCTCGGTCAAGCCCTCGAACGCGGCCGAACTGATGGCGGTGAAGAACGTCAACGGGGCTCTGGTCGGCGGTGCCAGCCTGAAGGCGGCCGATTTCCTTGCGATCGGTAAGGGCTGCCCCTAGCTAAGTCCAAACCGCGGGACCGGGCCCGATCGGGGGTGGCAATGCCACCTCCGATCGTGTAACACCGCGCAACTTCAGGAAAACCCGCGAAGCGCGATCGGCCGCCGTCAGGCGCCGCCCGCTTGTGACGGAAGGATATCATGCAGACCGTTGTCATCGTCATCCACCTCATGATCGTCGCCGTCATGATCGGTGCCGTCCTGCTCCAGAAGTCGGAAGGCGGGGGCCTCGGCATGGGCGGCGGCGCGGGCTTCATGTCGAGCCGCGGCACGGCGAACCTTCTGACGCGGACCACCGCGATCCTGGCCGTCGGCTTCTTCCTCACCAGCCTGTTCCTGTCCTGGTATGCCGGTTACGACCGCAAGCCGTCGTCGATCATCGGCCAGCCCTCGCAGACCCAGCCGGCCGGCGGGTCGCCCATCGCGCCGCCGACCTCGGGCGGCATCCTGGATTCGCTGAAGAAGGCCGACGAGCAGCAGCAGGCGCCGGCTCCGACCGGTCCTCAGGTGCCGCGCTCGCAATAAAGCAGGGGGGCCATGCAGGGCGGTGGCTACCGTCCTGCATCAACAATCCCCATCAAGGCACTGTCATCACTCTTCGTTTCGGCTCACCCACAGGCCCGCAAAATCTTTGGGGCGGAATACGAATCGCTTTGGCGAATCGTATTTAGGGGATTAGAGGTTAAGTCCCATGGCGCGGTACATATTCATCACCGGCGGCGTGGTTTCTTCGCTCGGCAAGGGTCTGGCTTCGGCGGCACTGGGTGCCCTGCTGCAGGCCCGAGGCTACAAGGTCCGCCTCCGCAAGCTCGACCCCTATCTCAACCTCGATCCCGGAACGATGTCGCCGTATCAGCACGGCGAAGTGTTCGTGACCGATGACGGCGCGGAGACCGATCTCGATCTCGGTCACTACGAGCGCTTCACCGGCCGTCCCGCGACCAAGGCCGACAACATCACGACCGGACGCATCTACCAGGACATCATCTCCAAGGAGCGCCGCGGCGATTATCTCGGCGCGACCATCCAGGTGGTTCCGCACGTCACCAATGCCATCAAGGAATTCGTCCTCGACGGCAACGACGATTACGACTTCGTGCTGGTCGAGATCGGCGGCACCGTCGGCGACATCGAGGGCCTGCCGTTCTTCGAGGCGATCCGCCAGCTCAAGAACGAGCTGCCGCGCGATCACGCCGTCTACATCCATCTGACGCTGCTGCCCTATATTCCCAGCGCCGGTGAGCTGAAGACGAAGCCGACGCAGCACTCCGTGAAGGAGCTGCGCTCGATCGGCATCCAGCCGGACATCCTGCTCTGCCGCACCGACCGCGAGATCCCGAAGGAGGAGCGGCGCAAGCTCGGGCTGTTCTGCAACGTGCGCGAAAGCGCCGTGATCGAGGCGCGCGACGTCGACAACATCTACGCGGTCCCCGAGGCCTACCACAATGCGGGCCTGGACGACGAAGTGCTCGCTGCCTTCGGCATCGGCTCGCGGATTCCGCCGGAGCTGCGCAGCTGGCAGGAGATCAACGAGCGGATCCGCAATCCCGAGGGCAACGTCACCATCGCCATCGTCGGCAAGTACACCGGCATGAAGGATGCGTATAAGTCGCTGATCGAGGCGCTCTCGCATGGCGGCATCGCCAACAAGGTGAAGGTCAATCTCGACTGGATCGAGAGCGAGATCTTCGAGAAGGAGGATCCGGCGCCGTTCCTCGAGCACGTCAACGGCATCCTGGTGCCCGGCGGATTCGGCCAGCGCGGCGCAGAGGGCAAGATCAGGGCGGCGCAGTTCGCGCGCGAGCGCGACGTGCCGTATTTCGGCATCTGCTTCGGCATGCAGATGGCGGTGATCGAGGCCGCGCGAAACCTCGTCGGCATCGAGGACGCCAACTCCACCGAATTCGGCCCGACCAAGGAGCCGCTGGTCGGCCTGATGACGGAATGGCTGCGCGGCAACGAGCTCGAGAAGCGCTCGCAGGCAGGCGACCTCGGCGGCACGATGCGGCTTGGCGCCTATCCTGCAACGCTCAATCGCGGCAGCCGCGTCTCGCAGGTCTATGGCGGCGCGACCGAAATCTCCGAGCGTCACCGCCATCGCTACGAGGTCAACACCGCCTACAAGGACCGCCTCGAGCAGCACGGCTTGAAGTTCTCAGGCCTCTCGCCCGACGGCGTGCTGCCTGAAATCGTCGAGTACGAGGATCACCCCTGGTTCATCGGCGTCCAGTTCCACCCCGAGCTGAAGTCGCGCCCCTTTGAGCCGCATCCGCTGTTCGCTTCGTTCATCGAGGCGGCGGCGAAGCAGAGCCGGCTGGTGTAGCCGGCTCGGTCTGCCCTGACAAAGTCTTGCTCGCACGTCCGGCTACGCGGCCGCGATGTCCATCCTGCGGCAGAAGCAAGATGCCTTGATCGGCACCTCCGCGCGCGACTGGGCGAGGTCAAGTCGCTGCTTGATCAGCGGCCTCTCGGCGCTGTCGCCACGCCGCATGAGACATTCGTGCAAGCCGTGAAGCGACCACAGATTGTCGGGATGCTGGCAGGCCCGGCTCAGCTTTCCATTCAGGCCGAGATCGGAACGGTACACGGCCTCGGCTTCCTCGATTCGTCCCTGCTCCAGCAGCAGCGCGCCGAGTGCGTGACGCGGTGGCTGCATCCATCCCCACGGCTCGTCATAGGGCAAGGCGTCGCTGAGTGCGACCGATCTGCGCAGCTCAGCGAACGCGAGGTCGTAATTGGCTTTGCGATATTCCAGTTCGCCATTCAACATGGCTTCGGCCACGCCGAGCAGGGCGACGACCTTGTTGTTGTGCACGAGCCGGCTCTCCGGCACGCGTGTCTTCGCCTGAGCGAACAACGCTTTCTCGGTTTCGGCCTCAGTGACGTGGCCAAGCGCTGAATGAGCCACCGCCTTGGCGTAGTGGATCATCGCCGTCACAGAGCAGTATAGCTCGCGATCCTCCGGCAGCTGTTGGGCAATGATGTCGTGCCATTTGCCGAAACGCACGAGAACGTGCTGCTTCATCGTCAAATAGCCTTCCAGGAAGTCCGCCATGGGGGGCGATTGAATGCGCAGCACTGGCTCAGGCACGGTGGCAATGAGTTCCTCGGCCGCTGCGATAGCGGGGGCGTATTGACCCAGGAACATCGCGCCGTAGACGGCGAAGTGGAAGTTGTGGATGACATAGACCAGGTAGACACCCGGATCGTCCGAATAAGCGAGGAATCTGCGGTCGGTCGCCAGCGCCTTCTGATTGTAGAGCAGGACGTCGTTGTACTGCCCGCACAGCACGTCGAGATGCGTCGGCATGTGGATCAGATGGCCGCTATCGGGAGCGATCCCGCGCAGCCGGTCCCCAGCCCGCATCGCCCGTTGCGGGAAGGGCGACATCTCCATGAGGTGGACGTAGAGATGGAGCAGCCCCGGATGATTCCACGCAGCCGGCCATCGATCGAAAGCTTGTTCGAGCACGGCCCTGCATTCCTCGGTGCCAGCGCCCTTGGTGGGTTCTCCAGACTCAAGGTCCCACATCAGCCACGGCGTCTCGTTCATGATCGATTCGGCAAAGATGGCTCGGACCTCGAGATCTTCGGGATACGTGGCGAAGACCTTTCGCATCTCTCGCGTGAAGGCCTTGTCCCACGGCGCCATGTCCTCGATCGCTTCACGCTGCGGATAGCGCGCCGACAAGGCGCGGATCAGCGCTTGCTCGACCGGGCTCGCCCTCTCCGCCTGCGCGAGGGCGTCCTGCGTCGCATCGTATGATCCCGCCAGCGCCAATTGACGGCCTTGTGCGTCATAGCGGACCCAGGGCAGGTTGTAGTTGGGACCCGCGGCGTAGCCGATGCCCCAATGCGCCATCGCGCAGCTGCTATCGAACTCGAGCGCCTTGCGAAAACATTTGATCGCCTCGCCGTGGTTGAATCCGAACACCCAGTTGAGCCCTCGGTCAAACCAGAGCTGCGCATCGGGCGAAGTCGTGGTGATTTTGCGGCTGTAGGGTCCGAGATCAAAATAGGTCATTGCCTTCGCCCCCTTTGATCGCTTCGGTCGTTTTGCCGATTGCTCTCGGGCCGTCGGCGGCTGATGCGCCCTGACCGAGCCTGCACATTATCAAGAGCGCCGGCCCCGCGCTATCGAGCTATGCGCGGAACGCCATGAGGGGGCCCCGGGTGAGGCTCAAGACAGAGTTGTGGCCAGCGGGTATAACCGCCGCTCCTGTCAGGGAGGGAGCAAGAATGATCTACGAAATGCGCGTCTATCGTTGCGTGCCCGGCCGCCTACCGGCATTGCTCAAGCGGTTCGAGACCGCCACGCTGAAGATCTGGGAGAAGCATGGCATCAAGCAGGCCGGGTTCTTCACCACCCTGATCGGCGAATCCAACCAGGAGCTGACCTATTTCCTCGCCTGGGACTCGCTTGCCGAGCGCGAGAAGAAGTGGGGCGCGTTCATGACCGATCCGGACTGGATGAAGGCGCGCGCCGAGAGCGAAGCCGACGGCCAGATCGTCGCCAACATCGTCAGCCAGATCCTGGCGCCGACCGCCTTCTCGGCGGTGAAGTAGCAGGCGGCGGGCAGGGAACCCTGGCGCAACCCTGATATTCGGACCGTCCGGGCGGAAGAGGGTTGATCCAACCCTCATGCCGGCTATGGTCGCGCCGAAACGAGGGATGTGCCTTGAGCTCTTCGAATTCAGCGGCGCCGGTTATCACCATCGGCAGGGTCAAATTCGGCAATGATTTGCCGATCGCGGTCATTGCCGGGCCCTGCCAGCTCGAGAGCCGCCAGCATGCGCTGGAGGTCGCCTCCGCGCTGAAGGAGATCGCGGAGCGGCTGAACATCGGCCTCGTCTACAAGACCTCGTTCGACAAGGCCAACCGCACCAGCGCGGCGGCGGCGCGCGGGCTGGGTCTTGCGCAGTCGCTGCCGATCTTCGCGGAAATCCGATCCTCGCTCGGCTTGCCTGTTCTGACCGACGTGCACGAAGCCACGCAATGCGCCGAGGTGGCGCAGGCTGTGGACATCCTGCAGATTCCAGCCTTTCTGTGCCGGCAGACCGATCTGCTGCTGGCGGCGGCCGCGACCGGCAAGGTCGTCAACGTCAAGAAGGGCCAGTTCCTGGCACCCTGGGACATGGCCAACGTCGTGACCAAGATCACGAGCGCTGGCAATCCCAACGTGCTCGTCACCGAGCGCGGTGCGTCCTTCGGCTACAACACGCTCGTCTCCGACATGCGCGCGCTGCCGATCCTGGCGCGCACCACCGGCGCGCCCGTGATCTTCGACGCCACCCATTCGGTGCAGCAGCCGGGCGGGAAGGGGACGTCCTCGGGCGGCGAGCGCGAATTCGTCCCGGTGCTGGCGCGTGCAGCTGTCGCGGTCGGCGTTGCCGGCGTCTTCATCGAGACCCATCCCGATCCCGATCGCGCGCCGTCCGACGGTCCCAACATGGTACCGCTGCGCGACTTCGAGGGGCTCATCGCCCGGCTGATGGCGTTCGACGCGCTGGCAAAGAATCCGCGCTGATGCAGCAGAGCGAGGCGCGGCCGCAAGATCACGGCTTGCCGACGGCGCTTTACGTCATCTCAGGCGCAAGCTTCGCCGCTGCCTTATCGGCCCGCGCGCTCGATCCGGTGCTGCCGCACGTCGCCGAGGATTTTGGCGTCAGCATCGCGACCGCCGCGGGCTTTGCCGCGGTGTTCGCCTTCACCTTCTCGATCATCCAGCCGATCATCGGGGCCGCCGCCGACCTGTTCGGCAAGACCCGGCTGATGATCGGCTGCCTCGCGCTGCTCGGTCTCGCCAACATCCTGGGCGCATTCTCGACGTCGTTCTCGGTTCTATTCGCAACCCGCATCCTCGCGGGGATCGGCTCCGGCGGCGTATTTCCGGTGGCGCTCAGCCTGACCAGCGACCTCGTCGGTCCCGAGAAGCGCCAGGTTGCGATCAGCCGCACGCTCGCCGGCGCCATGACGGGCAATCTGCTCGGCGCCTCGGCCTCAGGCCTGATCGGTGATTTCCTCGGCTGGCGCGGCGTGCTGGCGGTGCTCGGTGTCCTCGTGATCATCGCATCGATCGCGGTCGCGGCCGGCTTTCGTGGCGCCAAGGTCAAGCATCCGCCGAAGACGAGCCTGTCGGCGTTGAAGGCCGGCTATCGCACTATCTTCACCAACCCAAATGCCTATGTCTGCTATTCGGCGGTGTTCATCGAAGGCTGCTGCGTGCTCGGCCTGTTTCCTTACATCGCTTCGTTCCTGTTCGAGCTCGGCCAGACCTCGCTATCGATCGCCGGCATCGTCATCGCCGGCTTTGCGGTCGGCGGCCTGTTCTACACGCTGACGGTGTCGCGCCTGCTGCCTTGGCTCGGCGTGAGGGGCATGATGATCGCAGGGATGACGCTGGTGGCCTCACAGCTCATCGCCGTCGCCTTCGGTCCACGCTGGGAAGTGCAGGCGCTGAATCTCGTCGTGATGGGCTGGGGCTTCTACATCGCCCATGGCTGTCTCCAGGTCTTCGCCAGCGAGCTCTCGGTCGAGGCGCGCGCCACGGCAATGTCGCTGCATTCGTTCTTCTTCTTCATGGGGCAGACGGTGGGCCCGCTCGCCTACGGCTTCGGGCTCCAGCATGCCGGCAAGATGGCGACCCTGTCGGCGAGCGCCGCGATCATGGTGCTGCTCGGCCTCGTCTGCGCGCGGCTGCTCAAGCAGCGGGCGCCGTCAGATGCGCGCGTCTGAGGGCGCGTCCGGACGAAGCGCCCTCGCAAAAAGCTTCGCAAGCAGTCCTTGTGGCGCTCAGGCGCTCGCGTAGGCCTCCTGCCAGAGGTCAAGCACCTCGTGACGCGTAATGCCACGGGTGATGAACACGATGCGCGAACGGCGGTCGGCAGCATGGGGCCATTTTGCAAGCGCCACCGGCGGATGGAAGACGTGGTGGACGCCATGAACCGCGACCGGCGTCGCTTCATCGCGAAGATTCAAGATGCCCTTGACCCGCAAGAGGTCCTCGCCCCGGGTGGCGCGCAGATGCGCGAGCCAGCGCGATACGGCCATCCAGTCAAGGGGATCGTCGAATGCGATCATGAAGTTAAGGATCAAGGCATCGTGGCTATGATGCTCGTGATGGGCATGACCGTCATCATGATGGTGGCCGCTCTCATGTGCAGCCTCGGCGACGTCGGCGAACGCCTGCTCGTTGAGCCAGCGCTCGATATCGGCTGTCTTCTTTTCGGGGTCAATGAGGGCGGCGCCGAACAGTTGAGCCGGATCGACCTCGCCATGCGCCACGTTCTCGATCCTGGCGCTGGGATTGAGCCGACGAAGCCGCAAGTCCAGTGCGTCAGTATCATTGACCAAATCGCGCTTGGTGATCAGCAGCCGGTCAGCGAGCGCGACCTGCTTCACCGCCTCGTATTGGCGGTCGAGCTGCCGCGCTGCATTGACCGCGTCGACGGTGGTCACCACGGTGTCGAGCCGCAGGAAATGCGAGACCAAAGGGTTGTTCAGCAGCAGCTGAGCGATGGGAGCTGGGTCAGCCAACCCCGTCGTCTCAACCAAAATCCTGCGGAACGGCGGGACCTCGCCACGATCGCGGCGCACCAGCAGCGCGCGCAGGGTCTCTTCCAGATCGCTGCGAATAGTGCAGCAAATACAACCACTCGCAAGCACGGCGACTTCGCCATCCACGCGTTCCACGAGGAGGTGGTCGAGGCTGACCTCGCCATATTCGTTGATGACGACGGCGCTGTCCTTCATCGCGTCGTGGCGTAGCAGGCGGTTGAGCAGTGTGGTCTTGCCACTGCCAAGAAAGCCGGTGATCAGTGACACCGGAGTCCGCTCGGCGGATTTGTCGCTCTCGAACAGGCTCATCGGCGTCCTCAACCCTGGTCTTATTTTTGTCGCTGGACAACAGCCTAATGGAGGACGAGCATTCCGAAAACAGGATCTTAAGCCCGATCTCAGCGGGCACACCCCGGGAGGAAGCGATGGACGATACCAAAGGCGACGAAGAGAAGGGCGGTGCGGCGACCGATCGGCGGACTTTGCTCCGCACGGCAGGTCTTGCTGGTGCGGCCGGGGCGGCATTCGCAGGTGCGATGCACGGCAAGTTCTCACTCGCACCGATCACCGCGGCTCAAGCCCAAACGCCGGCGATGCCAAAGGGCGTGGACAAGCCTTGGTGGCCCTCGAAATGGGGCAAGGACGACGAGGCTGGCGCGTCGAACCACATCACGCCGGCGAAGGTTCTCGATGCCGTGAAGTGGATCAAGGATGGCAAGATCTACAAGATCGGCCGCGTTTACGAGCAAGGCATGCCGTTGTTCGGCGCCCGCGCATTTTCGTTGCGCATTCCCGGCGGGCCGACTGGCGGCCCGTTCGGCGACAACAAGCTCGTCTATCACGACGAGTTTCTCGCCACCGAAATCGGCCAGACCGGCACACAATTCGACGGGCTCGGCCATATCGGTATCCAGTTGGGCAAGGACGGCGACAAGAGCGAGATGCGCTTCTACAACGGCTTCACTGCCGCTGAGATCGGCGACGCCTACGGCCTGAAGAAGCTTGGCACCGAGAAGCTCAAGCCGCTGTTCACACGCGCCCACCTGATCGATATGGTCGCGCTGAAGGGCGGCATGATGGATGCGGGCCAAGAGATCACCTCGGCCGATATCAAGGCGGCGCTGGCGAAGCAAAGCATCGCGGAGAGCGACATCAAGCCAGGCGATGCGATCATGTTCCACACCGGCTGGGGCTCCCTGTGGATGAAGAACAATGATCGCTACAATAGCGGCGAGCCTGGGATCGGCCTCGATGCCGCGAAGTGGATCATCGAGAAGGATCTCGCGCTGACTGCGGCCGACACCTGGGCGGTCGAAGTGGTGCCCAATCCCGACAAGTCGCTCGCTTTCGCGGTTCATTCCGAATTGCAGACCAAGCACGGCATTCTCAACCACGAGAACCTGATCTTCGACGAGTTGATTGCCGACAAGAAGTACCAGTTCGTCTACTGCTTCACGCCATCGCCGATCAAAGGCGCGACCGGCAGCAATGGCTGCCCGATCGCGATCACCTGAGGCGGATGAAAAAGCGTGTGGGCGGGACGTCCCCGCCCACCGCGCGAGCTGCGGAGCGGCGTGCGGCTCGCCTCGCATGGTCCCGGCATGGAATTCGGCGAGATGGCGATCCTGGAGCACAGCCGCAGCGCCGACGTCTTCGCCGACACGCCCGTCACCTGCCTCGAACTGCCGCTCGACAGCTTTGCCGATTACCGCCGGCTGCACCCGGAAACGTCGTTGAAGATCATGCGCAATCTTGCCGCCATCCTGGCGCGGCGGCTGGTGCTGGCGAATGCCAAGGTGGATTTGCTGAGCGCCTACTGACTATACCGAGACATTGTTTTTCGTTCCCCTGATGCGACGCAGCGCGCCGCACTTGCGGCGTGGTGCGTTGCTGATCCGGGGTCCGGAATTCGTGGCGCTCGGTCCCGGCTGTGCGGGGCGCAGCGTTTCGCGCTGCACCTTGCGCGGAACGCGGGTGGGGGCTGTCTCACTTCGTCCACGTCACACTGGGCGGAGGAGGCTAGCTCGCGCAGCTCTTGCGATACTCAGCCGGCGTGACGTTCATGTGTCTGCGGAAAATCCGATTGAGATGGCTTTGATCGGAAAATCCGCTCAAGAGCGCAATTTCCTTCAGGGCGAGCCGATCCTTGCGCAGATGTTGGCGGGCGCGCTCCACCTTGCGGCTCAGGACATAGGCATGCGGCCGCATGCCATAGTGCACCTGGAACTTGCGCGCGAACTGCACCGGCGAGCAGTTGCAGATGTTGGCTAGCTCCTCGAGCGTGATGTTCCTGGAGATGTTCTGTTCGACATAGTCCTCGATCAGCCTTGCATGCGCTGGCCTGAAGCGCCCCTGCGGACAGGGCAGCTTGAATTCCACCGAGGCGTATTTTCGCAAGATGTGCACGCTCGCCTGAAGTGCCAGCGCATCGTAGCAGAGCCGGCCGCCCGGGCCGCCTTCGGACACTTCCTGCACCATCCGGTCACCGATCCAGGTCAGCACCGGATCTTCGATCCTGAGCAGATCGTGGAGTTCGACGCCGTCTGACTCGCGGTCGAATGCCTCGCTCGCGGTCTTCGTCATCAGGCTCGGCGAGATGTAGAAATGGCTGACTTCGAGGTCATTGCTCCAGCGCCAGTTCGAAGGCTCCGCACGTGTCAGCAGGGTTGTGACACCGCGTCCGACGTGATCCTGCTTCCACGCGCCGGTCACACGGCGGTTCATTGACGTGGTGCCTTCGCGATAGACGACGATCAGGAAATTCTCGGACGGCGGCACCCAGATGTCGGACGGCGCATAGCGGAAGACGCGCAACCGAAAGTCAGCCTTGCCCACGGCGGAACTGTCCAGCATCAATTGGCCGGGAGCGTAGCGGGGGAGCTCCTCAACCGTGATTAATTGGCCCATCGCGCGCGACTCCTTCCCTGATTCTAAGGCGCGGTTGACCGCTTCTGCTTCTCATTGGCCGAACGGCGGAGACGAGCATAAGCCGGTTTTGCCATTTGCCAAGCGAGCCGCGTTGCCGAACTGCAGAACCGGCAACGGACGTCCGGCTTCGTTCAAAGAATTGTCCGATTTGTTCAAGCTCCAGCCGCCGGAATACTCATAGCTTCCCCCGTCCCGCACAGATGGGATCAACAATGACGCGCTGCACCACCATCCGATCGTATGACGGATGGGGAAGGTCGTGCGCACTCAAAAATCACCGAGGAGGAAGAAATGGCGGAAGCCCTGACCAAATCCAATGGAAGCAACGGTTCGCATGGACCAGCGAGATTCGATGCCGTGGTTGTCGGAGCCGGCGTCGCCGGGCTCTATCAACTCTATCGTCTGCGCGAGCAGGGATTGAGCGTCAGGGGGATCGACGCCGCGTCAGGCGTAGGCGGCACGTGGTATTGGAATCGATATCCCGGCGCGCGCTTCGACTCCGAGGCCTACATCTATCAGTATCTTTTCTCCGAGGAGCTCTACAAGGATTGGAGCTGGAGCGAGAAGTTTCCGGGCCAGCCCGAAATCGAGCGCTGGATGAACTACGTCGCCGACCGTCTCGATCTGCGCAAGGACATCCAGTTCAGTACGACGGTCAAGAGCGCGCACTTCAACGAGGCCACGCAGCGCTGGCTGGTCACGACCGACCGGGGCGACGTGATCGACACCCAGTTTCTGGTCACCTGCTGCGGCATGCTGTCGGCTCCCTACGTATCCTTTCCGGGGCAGGAGACTTTCAAGGGACGGTTGTTCCATACGGCGCGCTGGCCGGAGCAGCCTGTCGATCTCGCAGGCAAGCGCGTCGGAGTCATCGGCAACGGTGCGACCGGCATCCAGGTCATCCAGACGATCGCCGGCGATGTCGGCCATCTCAAGGTGTTCATCCGGACGCCGCAATACATCATCCCGATGAAGAATCCGAAATTTGGGGCCGCGGAGGTCGAGGACTACAAGTCGAGATTCAAGTCACTCACCGAACGCCTGCCGCGCACATTCACCGGCTTTGAATACGACTTCGAGCACGCCTGGGCAGACCTCACGCCGGAGCGCCGCCGCGCGGTGATCGAGGCCTGCTGGAATGACGGTTCTCTGAAGCTATGGATATCCTCGTTCGCCGAGCTGTTCTTCGACCCGGAGGTCAATGCCGAGATCTCCGAATTCGTGCGCGGGAAGATGCGCGAGCGGCTCGGGGATCCGAAACTGTGCGATGCGTTGATTCCTGCCGATTATGGCTTCGGAACGCACCGTGTGCCGCTCGAGCAGAACTTCCTCGAGGCCTTCCATCGCCCCAACGTCGAGATCGTCAGCGTCAAGAGCAATCCGATCGATCGCGTCACGCCCACTGGTATTCAGACCGCTGACGGTACGGTCCATGAGCTGGATGTCATTATCCTAGCAACCGGCTTCGACGCCGGCACCGGTGCCTTGACGCGCATCGATATCAGGGGCCGCGACGGCCGATCGCTGAGGGAGGACTGGGGCAGGGACATCCGCACCACGATGGGCCTGCAGGTTCACGGCTATCCCAACCTGTTCACGACCGCCGTTCCGCTCGCTCCGTCCGCCGCGCTGTGCAACATGACCACGTGCCTGCAGCAGCAGGTCGAATGGATCGATGACTGCATCAAGTACATGCGCAGCAAGGATCTGAAGGTGGTCGAGCCGACAAAGGACGCCCAGGACAGCTGGGTGGCCCATCACGATGAGATCGCAAACGCGACGCTGATCGCGAAAACCAATTCCTGGTACCTGGGCTCGAACGTCGAAGGCAAGCCGCGCCGTGTCCTGTCGTACTGCGGCGGCGTCGGCGCGTATCGACAGAAGTGCGACGAGGTCGCGGTGAACGGTTACGAGGGCTTCGCGATGCAATGAGCGCTCGCGACGCGAGCGTCGACCACATCAAACCATCCAGCACGGGAGGACGATCATGATCATGAATTTTGGCGCGACGGCAGATGCCGTTCTCGACGGCGTCGTCACATCCACGCCGCGCGTGCCCGGCGTTGTCGCGATGATGACGGACCGCCGGCGCAACATCTATGAAGGCGCAGCCGGCAAACGCCGTCTCGATCGGCCGGCGGACATGACGACCGACAGCGTCTTTGCCCTTTTCTCCACCACCAAGGCGATTACCGGCACGGCCGTTCTGCAACTCGTCGAGGAGGGCAAGCTCGATCTCGATGCGCCCGCGAAGCGTTACGCGAACGAGATCGGAAAGCTGCAGGTGATCGAGGGCTTCGATGCAGCGGGCGAGCCGATCCTGCGTGCACCGAAGCGCGATATCACCACGCGCATGCTGATGACCCACACGGCGGGCCTGAGCTACGATTTCATCAACCACACCTACAACCGGCTGGCGCAGGAGAAGGGGCAGCCCAGCGTGATCACCGCGACCAAGGCCTCCCTGATGACCCCGCTGCTGTTCGATCCCGGCGAGCGCTGGGACTATGGGACGAATCTCGACTGGTGCGGCCAGATCGTCGAGGCCATCACGGGCAAGCGACTCGGTGAAGTCTTCAAGACGCGCATCTTCGAACCGCTCGGGATCAAGAACATGACCTTCGAGCTGACCGACGCGATGCGCCAGAAACTGGCCGGCATCCACGCGCGGAATGCCGACGGGTCGCTGACGCCGATGGATTTCGAGCTTCCGGCAAAGCCCGAAGTCCATATGGGCGGGCACGGCCTGTACGGCACGGTCGGCGACTACATGCGTTTCATCCGCATGTGGCTGAATGACGGGGTTGGCGAACACGGCCGCGTGCTGAAAGCCGAAACCGTTCGGATGGCGGAAAGGAACCACCTGGGCGACAGGAAGGTAACGCCGATCACGGGTGTCATCCCGTCACTGTGCAACGACGCGGAATTCTTTCCGGGCCAATCCAAATCCTGGGCGTTGAGCTTCATGGTCAACGACGAGGAAGCCCCGACAGGACGTCCCGCCGGCGCGCTGGGCTGGGCCGGGCTTGCCAACCTGTTCTACTGGATCGATCGGCAGAACAACGTCGGCGGGTTCTGGGCCACCCAGATTCTGCCCTTCGGTGATCCGACATCATTCATCGGCTATATGAACTTCGAGACGGCGCTCTACCAGAGCCTGAGGCAGCGCTTGGCAAGCTAGGACCGTGCTGCGAGAGCGGCCTCGTCGCTGTCGACCGAGGCCGTTTTCTCTTGATGGTCACACGTGACCGAGCATGCCCTAGCCCCGCCCGCGATAGGGCGCCACGCCTTGCTCCGGCACCCAGAGTCCCTTCGGCTCGCGGCCGGTCTGCCAGAACACGTCGATCGGGATGCCGCCGCGCGGATACCAATAGCCGCCGATGCGCAGGAATTTCGGCTTGATCTCGGACGCGATACGCTTGCCGATCATCACGGTGCAGTCCTCGTGGAAGGCGCCGTGATTGCGGAAGCTCGCGATGTAGAGCTTGAGCGATTTCGACTCCAGGAGCCACGCCCCCGGCGCGTAGTCGATCATCAGATGCGCGAAATCCGGCTGGCCCGTGACAGGGCAGAGCGAGGTGAATTCCGGCACGGTGAAGCGGACCAGATAGTCCGTGCCTTTCTGCGGATTGGGCACGCGGTCGAGCTGGGCCTCTTCCGGCGTGTGCGGCCATTCGACCGCGCGGCCGAGCTGGAGGGACTTTTTCGCCATCGTCGTCAACATCCTGTGGAGCATGATCCGGAAAAGTGGGCACCGGTTTTCCGAAAGATCATGCTCAATTAAGCAATAGGAGCGCGATAAGATCGCGCTCCAGAGGATGCCGGGATGGACGCAAACGGGCTCGTCGTCAACCGGCGGCGATTGTCTGGATCATGACGATGCGGTCGTTGCCGGACTCGCAGCCCCAAAGCTCGCCCGGCCGCCCGTCGAGCTGGCGGACATTGGCGTTGGCCTTGTCGCTGGCGAAGACGTTGAACTTCTCGGTGGCGGGATCGAAGCGCACGATGGCGTTGGCGGAGAAATCGGTCAGCCAGACCTTGTCCTTGTCGTCGACATAAACGGCATAGGCGCGGGGACGTTCGCCTGGCAGCTTCCAGGTCTTCCACGAGCCGTCCGCGGGATCATGCACCGAGACGTGGCCGCTGTTCCACTCGCTGACCCAGATCCGGCCCCTCGAATCCGACCAGACGCGCCGTGAACCCTGGTTCGGGGTCGGCGGCTCGACCACGGTCGCATTGCCGCCCGCGCGGTCGATCTTCGCGATATGGCTGCCGCCGAGGGAGGCGTACCAGACATCGCCCATGGGTGTGACCGTGATGCCGTAGGGGCCGACCCCCTTCGGCGCCTTGAACACATTCATCTCGCCGGTCTTCGGAGACAGCCGGCCGTAATAGCCGGACTGGCCGGTGAACCAGTAGGTGCCCTCCCTGTCGAACACGCCGGTGTTGAGATTGGCGGAGGCGAACTTTTCCGGCAGGCGGAACAGCGTCACCTTGAGATCGGCGGGGTCGACCCGCGCAATCGCGTTCTGGCCGCCCTCGGTGATCCAGGGCGCGCCATCGGGCCCGATGGTCACGCCGTGTGGGGCCGCGCCCTGGCCGAGGCTGACCGTCTTGAAACGGCCATCGCGTGGATCGAGGCTGCCGAGCAGGCCCTTGCCCTGCGCGGTGAACCAGATCGTGCCGTCAGGGGCGGGCGTGAGATCGTGCAGGCCGATGCCTGGGCTGATCGGGTAGTATTTCGTCCGGAACGGGCCTTCCTGCGCAAAACCTGGGCGGGTGGCAAGCAGCGCGGCACTCGAAGCAAGAAATTGGCGGCGATTCATGGCGTTACCCCGACTGTTTGAGATTGAGGTTGGGCACGCGGACCAGATGCGGTCGAGCATATTCTGAGGCGCCTTTCGCGTCAGTCGGAGCCGTGCGTCCAAGCGTTCACATTTGCTTGCGGCCCGTGTAAGACCCGCGGCACCGATCAGCCCCAACGAACGGAAGTGGACATCATGACCGCCATCATCGACATCATCGGCCGCGAAATTCTCGATAGCCGGGGCAATCCCACCGTCGAGGTCGATGTCGTGCTGGAGGACGGGGCGCTCGGCCGCGCCGCGGTTCCGTCCGGCGCCTCCACCGGCGCCCATGAGGCCGTGGAACTGCGCGACGGCGACAAGGCGCGCTATCTCGGCAAGGGCGTGACCAAGGCGGTCGGCGCCGTCAATGGCGAGATCTTCGAGGCTCTGAGCGGCCTCGATGTCGAGCAGCAGGCCCAGATCGACCAGATCATGATCGACCTCGACGGCACGCCGAACAAGAGCCGGCTGGGCGCCAACGCCATCCTCGGCGTCTCGCTGGCCTGCGCCAAGGCGGCCGCGAATTCGCTCGACATGCCGCTCTATCGCTATGTCGGCGGCACCTCCGCGCGCCTGCTGCCGGTGCCGATGATGAACATCATCAACGGCGGCGTGCACGCCGACAACCCGATCGACTTCCAGGAATTCATGATCCTGCCGGTCGGCGCCTCGAGCTTTGCCGAGGGCCTGCGCTACGGCGCGGAAGTCTTCCATACGCTGAAGTCCGAATTGAAGAAGGCCGGCCACAACACCAATGTCGGCGACGAGGGCGGTTTCGCTCCGAACCTGCCGTCGGCGGACGCCGCGCTCGACTTCGTCATGAATGCGATCGGCAAGGCCGGCTTCAAGGCGGGCACCGACATCATGCTCGGCCTCGACTGCGCCTCGACCGAGTTCTTCAAGGACGGCAAATACGTCTATGAAGGCGAGGGCAAGACCCGTTCGATCTCCGAGCAGGCGAAGTATCTTGCCGACCTCGTCGCGCGCTATCCGATCGTGACCATCGAGGACGGCATGTCGGAAGACGACATGGACGGCTGGAAGGAGCTCACCGACCTGATCGGCAAGAAGTGCCAGCTGGTCGGCGACGACCTCTTCGTCACCAACGTCAAGCGCCTTGCCGAAGGCATCAAGACCGGCCGCGCCAACTCGATTCTGATCAAGGTCAACCAGATCGGCACGCTGACCGAGACGCTCGCCGCGGTCGAGATGGCGCACAAGGCCGGCTACACCTCGGTGATGTCGCACCGCTCCGGCGAGACCGAGGATTCCACCATCGCCGACCTCGCGGTCGCCACCAATTGCGGTCAGATCAAGACCGGCTCCCTTGCAAGGTCCGACCGGACCGCCAAATACAACCAGCTCTTGCGCATCGAGCAGCAGCTCGGCAAGCAGGCGCTCTATGGCGGCAGGGCGGCACTGAAGGCGCTGGCGTAAGCCGGCGTCTCGATCCGCGCGAACAGAAGGACAGGGGAGGATCGACATGAGTGACGGCAAGACCGGACTGGAATTGCGTTCGCTGCTCAAGAAGAGCGGCGAGCTGGAATTGTCTCTCGTGACGGTCCCGATCGCGGAGCCGGCCGACGATGAGGTCGTGGTTCGCGTCGAGGCCACCCCGATCAACCCGTCCGATCTCGGGCTGCTGATCGGACCCGCCGACATGTCGGCCGCCAAGGCTTCCGGCACCAAGGAGATGCCGGTCATCACTGCCACGATGCCGGAGGCGGCGATGCGGATGATGGCGGCGAGATTCGATCAGTCGCTGCCGGTCGGCAACGAGGGCGCCGGCACGGTGATACGGACCGGATCGTCGGATGCGGCCAAGGCCCTGATGGGCAAGACGGTGTCGATGATCGGCGGCGCGATGTACACGCAGTACCGCGTGCTGAAGGTCCGCGACGTCATGGAGCTGCCGCCGGGCACCACGGCGGCGGACGGCGCCTCCTGGTTCGTCAATCCGCTGACCGCACTCGGCATGACCGAGACGATGCGGCGGGAGAACCACAAGGCGCTCGTGCACACGGCCGCCGCCTCCAATCTCGGTCAGATGCTCAACAAGATCTGCATCAAGGACGGCATCGGCCTCGTCAACATCGTCAGGAACAAGGAGCAGGCCGACATCCTGCACAAGATCGGCGCAAAGTACGTCGTGGATTCCAGCGCGCCCAGCTTCATGGACGATCTGACCAACGCGCTGGTCGAGACCGGCGCCACCATCGCCTTCGACGCCATCGGCGGCGGCAAGCTGGCGAGCCAGATCCTGACCGCGATGGAGATCGCAGCCAACAAGACCGCGAAGGAATACAGCCGCTACGGCTCCAACGTGTACAAGCAGGTCTACATCTATGGCAGCCTCGACACGCGGCCGACGGAGCTGAACCGCTCGTTCGGGCTCAGCTGGGGCGTCGGCGGCTGGCTGCTCACGCCATTCCTTCAGAACATTGGTCCGGCCGAGATCGGCCGCCTGCGCCAGCGCGTGGCGTCCGAGCTCAAGACCACCTTCGCCAGCCATTACACCAAGGTGGTGTCGCTCGCCGAGGCGCTCGATCCCGCCAACATCGCGGTCTACGCCAAGCGCGCCACCGGCGAAAAATTCCTGATCAACCCGAACAAGTGATCGCTTCGGACCGTTACCGACGGACATCAGGCCGCCGCTTGGCGGCCTGATTGCTGTCGATCTTGGCCGGATGAAGCGCGCGCGCACCCATTTCCAGAAACGCAGCGTTTCCAAATCGGACCAGTTCATGCACTTGCATCTATTGGCCCGGATGGCTTAAGTGCCGTCCCGGCATTCCCGCTCGAGCCTTCAAGGACACCCAATGGCCTACAACATCGTCACGATCGCTGGCAGCCTGCGCAAGGACAGCTTCTCGCTCAAGATCGCCAATGCGCTCGCCAAGCTTGCGCCTGCCTCGCTCAAGCTCGAGGTGATCACGCCGGCCGGCATCTCGTTCTTCAACCAGGACCTCGAGAGCGCGCCGCCCGCGGACTGGCTCGCCTTCCGCGAGAAGCTCAAGACGTCGAATGGCGTCCTGTTCGTCACGCCCGAATACAACCGCTCGATCCCGGGCGTTCTGAAGAATGCCATCGACGTCGCCTCGCGCCCCTACGGCAAGAGCTCGTTCCTCGGCAAACCGGTCGGCATCATCTCCAATTCGCCGGGGCTGCTCGGCGGCGTCAGCGCGGCCAAGCATCTGCAGAACATCCTGCCGGGCATTTCCGGTCCGGTCCTTCAGCAGCCGGAAATCTATCTCAGTAGCGTCGGCGATGCCTTCGATGCGGACGGCAACCTGACCAAGGACTCCCTCAAGACGGTGCTGCAGCAATACATCGACGCCTTCGCCGCGCATGTGGCGAAGAATCAGGGCTGAGCTTCCGGCCAAGCCGACGCTCCGTCATGCCCGGGCTTGTCCCGGGCATCCACGTTCTTCGTTATCGCCGGCAAAGCACGTGGATGGCCGGGACAAGCCCGGGCATGACGCGTCGTGGGGATAGTGCCTCGTTCTGGCAATTAGCACTCCCTTAACCAACCTGTCCCATCTTCCGAAGATGGTCTCCCGCGCGCGCCTGAAATCGATCCTGACCGGTCTTGCCCTCTATGCGATGGCGGCGGCGATCGTCGGCTATTTCGGCGTCAACGCCTACACCGGCAAATACGGTCTCAACGCCCGCCAGGAGCTCGACCAGGAGATCATCGCCCTGACCAGCGAGCTGGCTCAGCTCAAGCGCGAGCGCGCCAGAAGCGAACAACGGGTGTCGCTGCTGCGGTCCGAGAAGATCGACCCGGACATGCTGGACGAGCGGGCGCGCTTCCAGCTCGACTATGTCCATCCGCGCGATCTCGTTCGAATGATCCCGGCGAACTAGCGGCATCCGCAGCTTTCGAACGCCGCAGGGAAAGTCGCTGCTGACATCCGACCACCACAACTTTGCCTCCTCCTGCGAAGGTCGTAACCCCCGAACCGGGCGGTTCCCTTGACGGCGGCGCCGCGGCGGGCTCATGCCTTTGCTGGCGCGCGCTGAAGTTGACGCAGATCAACCGGGGAGCACCGGCGCGTCCTACAATCGATATCCGGAGGAAACTGTGATGAATGGGACAATGCCCCGGCATCACGCGGCCCGCGTCGAGGCCGCCATCGCGTCAGGCCAGGCGGCCCGGTCCGCGCTCGTGGCCTCGTGGCGCCGTTCCTCCCGATTGCACCATCTCGATCCCGGCGGCCACGCCGCGCCGATGCGGCTGACCGAAGCCGAGCTGCAGCAGGCGCGCGAGCGCATCGCGCCGCTTCTGGCGGCCGCCCAGGGCGCCATGGACCGGCTTTATCAGGCTGTCGGCGCTGCGGGCTGCTGCGTGCTGCTCGCCGATCGCGAGGGCGTGCCGGTCGATCGCCGCGGCACGGTGGCGGACGATGCGACGTTTCAGTCCTGGGGCCTTTGGACCGGTGCACTCTGGAGCGAGGAGCACGAGGGCACCAACGGTATCGGCACCTGCCTCGTCGAGCAGCGTCCGCTGACCATCGATCGCGACCAGCACTTCTTTGCGCGCAACACGCTTCTGAGCTGCACCGCCGTTCCGATCTACGATCACGAGGCGGCGCTCGCGGGCGTGCTCGACGTCTCCTCCTGCCGCGCCGACCGCACCGACGCCTTCGCCAGCCTGATCGCGCTCGCGGCAGGCGAGGCGGCCAAGCGGATCGAGGCCGACCTGTTTCGCAAGGTCTTCGCCCATGCCCGCATCGTGCTGACACAGGCGGCGGATGGAAGCTGCGGCGGCCTCGTTGCGGTCGATGCGGACGATCTGGTGATCGGCGCAACGCGCTCCGCCCGGCTGGCGCTCGGCATCGTGCCCGGCGGTGCGTTGCGGCCGGTGCCCGCGGCCGATCTTCTCGGCGGCGATGCCGCGCGCGATCATCTTGCCGGTGGCCAGCGTGCGGTACTGCAGCGGGCGCTGCTCCGCGCCGGCGGCAATGTCTCCGCCGCCGCCAAGGCCCTCGGCGTCAGCCGCGCGACGCTGCACCGGAAGCTGAAGCGGTTCGAGCTGAACCACTGAGCTCAGCCGTCATTGCGAGCGCAGCGAAGCAATCCAGAATCTTTCCGCGGAGGGACTCTGGATTGCTTCGCTGCGTTCGCAATGACGGTAGGGTGGCTGTGAGCGCTCCATCTCACGCTTACCTCGTCCACGACTGTCGCAGTTCTGCGACAGGTCGGCTCCGCCATCGCGTCCGCCCGGGCTGACAGACATCGCCTCCCGCATCATCGTCGGCGCAAGTCGCAAACAGGCGACGACAAAGCGCAAACAGCAACATCGGGAGTGATCAATGAACAAGGTGGAATTCCTCAGCGTCACCAAAGTGCCCTTTGCCGAACGCTACGACAATTTCATCGGCGGCAAGTTCGTCACGCCGATCTCCGGGAAATATTTCGACAATGCCTCGCCCCTGACTGGCCAGGTCGTCTGCAAGATCGCGCGGTCCGACGCGCAGGACATCGAGGCAGCGCTCGACGCGGCGCATGCCGCCAAGTCCGCCTGGGGCCGCACCAGCGTCGCCGAGCGCGCCGCGGTCCTGAACCGGATCGCCGACCGCATGGAAGAGAACCTCGAGCGCCTCGCGATTGCCGAGACCTGGGACAACGGCAAGCCGATCCGCGAGACGCGCGCCGCCGACCTGCCGCTCGCGATCGACCATTTCCGCTATTTCGCCGGTGTCGTCCGCGCCCAGGAAGGCTCGATCGGCGAGATCGACCACGACACCATCGCCTATCATTTCCACGAGCCGCTCGGCGTGGTCGGCCAGATCATTCCCTGGAACTTCCCGCTTCTGATGGCCTGTTGGAAGCTCGCGCCGGCGCTGGCCGCCGGCAATTGCGTGGTGCTCAAGCCCGCCGAGCAGACCCCGGCCTCGATCATGGTCTTCGCCGAGATCATCGCCGACCTGCTGCCGGCCGGCGTGCTCAACATCGTCAACGGCTTTGGCCTCGAGGCCGGCAAGCCGCTGGCGTCGAGCCCGCGCATCGCCAAGATCGCCTTCACCGGCGAGACCACGACGGGCCGGCTGATCATGCAATATGCCAGCCAGAATCTGATTCCTGTCACGCTCGAGCTCGGCGGCAAGTCGCCGAACATCTTCTTCAAGGACGTCACCGCCGAGGACGACGATTTCTTCGACAAGGCGATCGAGGGATTCGTCATGTTCGCGCTGAACCAGGGCGAGGTCTGCACCTGTCCGAGCCGGGCGCTGGTCCACGCCGACATCTATGACCGCTTCATGGAGCGGGCGCTCAAGCGCGTCGCTGCGATCAAGCAGGGCGATCCGCGCGATCCCACCACCATGATCGGCGCGCAGGCCTCCAGCGAGCAACTCAGCAAGATCCTCTCCTATATCGACATCGGCAAGCAGGAGGGCGCCAAGGTGCTGGCCGGCGGCGGACGCGCCGATCTCGGCGGCGATCTCACCGGCGGCTTCTACGTCCAGCCGACCGTGTTCGAGGGCCACAACAAGATGCGAATCTTCCAGGAGGAGATTTTCGGCCCCGTCGTCTCGGTCACGACCTTCAAGACCGACGAAGAGGCGCTCGCGATCGCCAACGACACGCTCTACGGCCTGGGTGCCGGCGTTTGGAGCCGCGACGCCAATCGCTGCTACCGCTTCGGCCGGGAGATCCAGGCCGGCCGGGTCTGGACCAATTGCTACCATGCCTATCCCGCCCATGCGGCGTTCGGCGGCTACAAGCAGTCGGGCGTCGGGCGCGAGACCCACAAGATGATGCTCGATCATTACCAGCAGACCAAGAACCTCCTGGTCAGCTACAGCCCGAAGAAGCTCGGCTTCTTCTGATCGGATCGGAGAGGGCGGCGCCGCTTCGGCGCCGTCCGCTCCGCATGTCGGGATTGGCGTCGTGCACTGTTCTTGATCCGGTCACGAATCTGCGCGCGCGATGGCGCTCATAGATTTGTTGCCCGATCAGCGCCAAAGATTTTGCAATATTTCGATCACGTTGCAGTGCGGCATAATGAAAGTCGTGCCATGCCGCCGCGGTGCTTTCCAAGGGCGTTTGACTTGGGTTAGAGAGGGCGAAAGTTTTCTCTGACCCGGAATTCCCATGGCCGCACCCAAGAAAGCCGCCGCAAGCGCTCCACAGGACAAGACCGACGGCGGTTCGCCCCCGGAATTCACGAAGGAGCAGGAACTCAAGGCGCTCCGCGACATGCTCCTGATCCGGCGCTTCGAGGAAAAGGCAGGCCAGCTCTACGGCATGGGTGCCATCGGCGGCTTCTGCCACCTCTATATCGGCCAGGAGGCCGTGGTGGTCGGCATGCAGATGGCCCTCAAAGAGGGCGATCAGGTCATCACCGGCTATCGCGACCACGGTCACATGCTCGCGACCGGCATGGATGCCAACGGTGTCATGGCCGAGCTGACGGGACGTCGCGGCGGTTATTCCAAGGGCAAGGGCGGCTCCATGCACATGTTCAGCAAGGAGAAGCACTTCTACGGCGGTCACGGCATCGTCGGCGCCCAGGTCTCGCTCGGCACCGGCCTCGCCTTTGCCAACCACTATCGCGGCAACGACAATGTCAGCGTCACCTATTTCGGCGACGGCGCGGCCAATCAGGGCCAGGTCTATGAGAGCTTCAACATGGCGGAGCTCTGGAAGCTGCCGGTGATCTACGTCATCGAGAACAACCGCTACGCCATGGGCACCTCGGTCTCGCGCGCCTCGGCACAGCAGGATTTTTCCAAGCGCGGTGCGTCCTTCAACATCCCGGGCAAGCAGGTCGACGGCATGGACGTCCGCGCCGTGAAGGCGGCGGGCGAGGAGGCGGCGGCCTGGTGCCGTGGCGGCAAGGGTCCTTTCATCCTGGAGATGCAGACCTACCGCTATCGCGGCCACTCGATGTCCGATCCCGCAAAATATCGCACACGCGAGGAGGTCGAGAAGGTTCGCCACGACCAGGATCCGATCGAGCAGGTTCGCAATCGGCTGCTCGCTGCCAAGGTCAGCGAAGCCGATCTCAAGGCGATCGACGCCGAGGTGCGCGACATCGTCAACGCCTCCGCCGATTTCGCCCAGCATGATCCCGAGCCGGATGCCGCCGAGCTCTGGACCGACGTGTACCGCTGAACGCGCGCAAGCTTTCTTTGGAGAAGATATGCCAATTCAAGTGCTGATGCCCGCGTTGTCGCCCACGATGGAGAAGGGCAACCTCGCCAAATGGCTGAAGAAAGAGGGCGAGACGATCAAGTCCGGCGACGTCATCGCCGAGATCGAGACCGACAAAGCGACCATGGAGGTCGAGGCGACCGACGAGGGCACGCTCGGCAAGATCCTGATCCCCGAGGGCACCGCTGACGTCGCGGTGAACACCCCGATCGCGACCATTCTCGCCGACGGTGAGAGCGCGGCTGATCTCGCCAAGGCACCCGCAGCGGCGGCGAAGGCTGCGGAGTCCGCGCCGCCGGCCGCAGCAAAGGCCGAGGCGCCCGCGCCGAAAGCCGCGCCTGCTCCCCAGGCCGTCGCCGAGCCCGATCCGGAAGTCCCCGCCGGCACCGAAATGGTGACGCAGACCATCCGCGAAGCGCTGCGCGATGCCATGGCCGAAGAGATGCGCCGCGACGCGGACGTGTTCGTGATGGGCGAAGAAGTTGCCGACTATCAGGGCGCCTACAAGGTGACCCAGGGCCTGCTCCAGGAGTTCGGTGCCAAGCGCGTGATCGACACGCCGATCACCGAGCACGGCTTCGCGGGCGTCGGCGTCGGTGCCGCGATGACCGGTCTCAAGCCGATCGTCGAGTTCATGACCTTCAACTTCGCCATGCAGGCGATCGACCAGATCATCAACTCCGCGGCCAAGACGCTCTACATGTCCGGTGGCCAGATGGGCTGCTCGATCGTGTTCCGCGGTCCGAACGGTGCGGCCGCGCGCGTTGCCGCCCAGCACAGCCAGGACTATTCGGCGTGGTATTCGCACGTCCCGGGCCTCAAGGTGGTGGCGCCGTATTCCGCCGCGGACGCCAAGGGCCTGCTCAAGGCTGCGATCCGCGATCCCAACCCGGTGATCTTCCTCGAGAATGAGGTGCTGTACGGCCACACTGGCGAAGTCCCGAAGCTCGACGACTTCATCATCCCGATCGGCAAGGCGCGCATCGTGCGCGCCGGCAGTCACGTCACGATCATCTCCTGGTCGAACGGCATGACCTATGCGCTGAAGGCTGCGGACGAGCTCGCCAAGGACGGCATCGAGGCCGAGGTGATCGACCTGCGCACGCTGCGCCCGATGGACACGGAGACCATCATCAACTCCGTGAAGAAAACGGGACGTGCGGTTACGGTGGAAGAGGGGTGGGCCCAGAGCGGCGTCGGCGCCGAGATCGCCGCGCGCATCATGGAGAACGCCTTCGACTATCTTGATGCGCCGGTGACGCGCGTGTCTGGCAAGGACGTGCCGATGCCCTATGCCGCGAACCTGGAGAAGCTCGCGCTGCCCTCGGCGGCGGACGTCGTCGAGGCCGCTAAAGCCGTCTGCTACAGGTAGACCATGGCAGGCCCCAAGGAGCAGCCACTGCCGCCAGACGTCATGACCCGCGACGACGCGGTCGAGATCCTGCGCGTGTTCGTCCTGGACGGTGGGCTGTCGATGGCGTTCCAGCGCGCCTTCGAGGAGCCGGACATGTGGGGCCTCCTGCTCGTCGATCTCGCACGTCATGCCGCGCGCGCCTATGCGCGCGAGAGCGAATATACCGAGGAGGACGCGCTGAACCGGATCCTCGACATGTTCCAGGCCGAGATCGAGCGCCCCACCGACACGGGCACTACCACGCCACGCGGCAAGGGGCACTGACCATGGCGATCGAAGCCTATCATTACGATTTCATGCTGGAGGCGATCCGCGAGGCGGAAGCCTCGATCGCGCAGGGCGGCTTGCCGATCGGCGCGGTGCTGACGCGCGACAACAAGATCATCGCCCGCGGCCACAACAACCGCGTGCAGGAGAACAATCCGATCCTGCATGGCGAGATGAGCTGCCTGCGCGAGGCCGGCGCGATCTCGTTCCACGACACCGTCATGTACACCACGCTGTCGCCTTGCTCGATGTGCGCCGGCGCGCTCGCGCTGTTCAAGGTCAAGCTGGTGGTGATCGGGGAATCCGTCACCTTCGAAGGCTCCAAGGACATTCTCGACAAGTTCGGGATTCCGTGGATCGACCTTGCCGACGACCGCTCCATCACCATGATGAAGAATTGGCGTTCCATCCCTGCCAATGAGCGCCTGTGGCAGGGCGACATCGGCAACTAAACCTGGTCTGTTCGTCGCCGCTGTCGGATGACGACGTTTTGCAAAGTTCTTCTTGAGGTCAGCATGCCCATCAACATCCTGATGCCCGCTCTCTCGCCGACGATGGAGAAGGGCAACCTCGCCAAGTGGCTGAAGAAGGAGGGCGACAAGGTCAAGTCCGGCGACGTCATCGCCGAGATCGAGACCGACAAGGCGACCATGGAGGTCGAGGCGATCGACGAGGGCACGATCGCCAAGATCCTGGTGCCCGAGGGCACGCAGGACGTTCCGGTGAACGACGTGATCGCGGTACTCGCCGGCGAGGGTGAGGACGTGAAGGCTGCAGGGAGCGCCAAGCCCAGCGCTTCGGCCGCGCCGCCGAAGGCTGCTGAGGCTCCTGCTTCGCCGGCTCCCGCGCCTGCGCCTGCCGCACCGAAAGCTGCTGCGCCCGCCGCGGCACCCGCGCAGCAGGCTGCAGCTCCGGCAGCGCAAGCCAATGGTCATGGCGGCCGTGTATTCTCGTCGCCGCTGGCGCGCCGTCTCGCCAAGGAGGCCGGCATCGATGTCGCCCTGGTCGCCGGCACCGGTCCGCACGGCCGCGTGGTCGCCCGCGACGTCGAGCAGGCCAAGTCCGGCAAGGGTCTGAAAGCGCCCGCCGCGGCACCGTCAGGCGCGCCTGCGATCGCGCCGACCATGTCGGACAAGCAGATCCTGTCGCTGTTCGAGCCCGGCTCCTACGACATCGTCCCGCATGACGGCATGCGCCGCACCATCGCCCAGCGCCTGACCGCATCGATCCAGAACGTCCCGCACTTCTACCTCACCATCGACTGCGACATCGGCAAGCTGCTCACTGCCCGCGAGGAGATCAACGCCGCCGCGCCGAAGGACAAGGAGAAGAAGCCGCTCTACAAGATCTCGGTCAACGATTTCGTCATCAAGGCGATGGCGGTCGCGCTGCAGAAGATCCCGAACTGCAACGTCAGCTGGACCGAAAGCGGCATGGTCAAGCATCACCATTCCGACGTCGGCGTTGCCGTCGCGATGCCCGGCGGCCTGATCACGCCGATCATCCGCAAAGCGGAGACCAAGACGCTCTCGACCATCTCCAACGAGATGAAGGATTTTGCCGCGCGCGCCCGCTCGCGCAAGCTCAAGCCGGAGGAATACCAGGGCGGCACCACGGCCGTTTCCAACCTCGGCATGTACGGCATCAGCCACTTCACTGCGGTGATCAATCCGCCTCATGCCACGATCCTTGCGGTTGGCACCAGCGAGGAGCGTCCCGTGGTGCGCGGCGGCAAGATCGAGATCGCGCACGTGATGAGCGTGACCTTGTCCTGCGATCACCGCGCTATCGACGGCGCGCTCGGCGCCGAGCTGATCGGCGCGTTCAAGCAGCTGATCGAAAACCCCGTGATGATGATGGTCTGAAGCGGCGGCAGAGGGGGCGACCTTGCATGTCCGGACCCGCTGGCCATGGATATCGCTATTGCTCGGAGTCATCGTCGCGCTCCACCCCGTCGGGCTCGATTTTCTTCACTCTGCGTTCTTTGCCGGTGAGCAGCTGGCACGGAACATCGCCCAGCCGATCGTGCTCACTGCGCTTGCCATCGTAGTCCTGGTGGTGCTGCTCGAATGGCTGGTGAGGTCTTTTCTGGTCAAGCGCCGCGCCCGCGGCGCTTCTTGAGTTGAACGGGAGCCGCTATGGCCGACACATCCTTCGACGTCATCATCATCGGCTCCGGCCCCGGCGGCTATGTCACCGCCATCCGCGCCGCGCAGCTCGGCTTCAAGACCGCGATCGTCGAAAAATCCTATCTCGGCGGCATCTGCCTCAACTGGGGCTGCATTCCGACCAAGGCGCTGCTGCGTTCGGCCGAGATCTACCACTACATGCAGCACGCGAAGGACTACGGGCTCTCCGCCGAGAAGGTCTCGTTCGATCCGAAGGCGGTGGTGCAGCGTTCGCGCGGCGTCTCCAAGCGCCTCAACGACGGCGTCGGCTTCCTGATGAAGAAGAACAAGGTCAGCGTGATCTGGGGCGCGGCCTCGATCGATGCGCCCGGCAAGGTCACGGTGAAGAAGTCCGACGTCGAGGGCCCGAAGGGCGCGCTAGGCGAGGGGACCTACCAGGCCAAGCACATCATCGTCGCCACCGGTGCGCGGCCGCGCGTGCTGCCCGGCCTCGAGCCGGACAAGAAGCTGGTCTGGACCTATTTCGAGGCGATGGTGCCGGAGCGGATGCCGAAGTCGCTGCTGGTGGTCGGCTCCGGCGCGATCGGCATCGAGTTCGCCTCGTTCTTCCACACCATGGGAAGCGACGTCACCGTGGTCGAGGTGCTGCCGCAGATTCTGCCCGTCGAGGACGCCGAGATCGCGGGCCTCGCCCGCAAGCGGCTGGAGAAGCAGGGCATCAAGATCATGTCCTCGACCAAGGTCACCAAGCTGGAGAAGAAGGCCGACAGCGTCCTCGCCGCCATCGACGACGGCAAGGGCAAGCCTGTCACATCAGAGTTCGAGCGCGTGATCTCGGCGGTCGGCGTCGTCGGCAACATCGAGAATCTCGGCCTGGAAAAAGTCGGCGTGAAGACCGACCGCGGCATCATCGTGGTCGACGGCTACGGCAAGACCAACGTCCCCGGCATCTACGCGATCGGCGACGTTGCCGGCCCCCCGATGCTGGCGCACAAGGCCGAGCATGAGGGCGTGATCTGCGTCGAAGCGATCAAGGGCCTCAATCCGCATCCCCTCGACAAGAACATGATCCCGGGCTGCACCTATTGCCACCCGCAGGTTGCATCGGTCGGCTTGACGGAAGCCAAGGCCAAGGAGAACGGCCGCGAGATCCGCGTCGGCCGCTTTCCCTTCGTCGGCAACGGCAAGGCGATCGCGCTCGGCGAGGATCAGGGCCTGGTCAAAGTCATCTTTGACAGGAAGACCGGCCAACTGCTCGGGGCCCACATGGTCGGCGCGGAGGTCACCGAGCTGATCCAGGGCTACGTCGTCGCCATGAATCTGGAGACGACGGAAGAAGAGCTGATGCACACGGTCTTCCCGCATCCGACCCTATCGGAGATGATGAAGGAAGCCGTGCTGGATGCGTATGGACGGGTGTTGAACATTTGAGGGGCGAGCGCGTCGCCCGCCGCCGTCATTGCGAGCGAAGCGAAGCAATCCAGACTGCTGCTGCGGAAAGATTCTGGATTGCTTCGCTTCGCTCGCAATGACGAGCAGAGAGAGCTGTTTGCAGAACAAGAAGGAAATCATCCCATGAACGACAACGACAATCTCACCATCGAACGCCCGACCTTCGTCACCCATCTCGAATGCGCGATGGAGGGCGATCATTACGCGGCCGACGAGGTTCACAACCTCTCCAAGGCCGGCAAGCCGCTTCTGGTCCGCTACGACCTCGCGGGCGTGAAGAAGGCGCTGACCAAGGATGCGCTCGCCCAGCGCCCCGGCGACATGTGGCGCTATCGCGAGCTGCTGCCGGTGCGCAAATGCAAGGACATCGTCTCGCTCGGCGAAGTCACGACGCCCCTGATCCGGCTGCCGAAGCTCGGCGCAAAACTCGGCGGCGGCGAGATCATCGTCAAGGACGAGGGACGGCTGCCGACCGGCTCATTCAAGGCGCGCGGCCTCGTGATGGCGGTGTCGATGGGCAAGGCGCTCGGCATCAAGCACATGGCGATGCCGACCAACGGCAATGCCGGCGCGGCGCTGGCGGCCTACGCCACGTCCTGCGGCATCAAGACCACGATCTTCTGCCCGGCCGATACGCCCGAAGTGAACGTCAGCGAGATCGAGCTGCAGGGCGCGACCGTCTACCGCGTCAACGGCTATATCGACGATTGCGGCAAGATCGTCGGCGAGGGCAAGGCGAAAGTCGGCTGGTTCGACACCTCGACCTTGAAGGAGCCGTACCGCATCGAGGGCAAGAAGACGATGGGCCTCGAGCTCGCCGAGCAGCTCGGCTGGGACGTGCCTGACGTGATCTTCTATCCGACCGGCGGCGGCACCGGCCTGATCGGGATGTGGAAGGCGTTCGACGAGCTGGAGAAGATCGGCTTCATCGGCTCAAAGCGCCCGCGCATGGTCGCGGTGCAGGCCTCCGGCTGCGCGCCGATGGTGCGCGCCTATGAGGCCGGGACCGAGCATGCGACGCGCTGGGAGGACGCCCACACCATCGCCTCGGGCATCCGCGTGCCGCAGGCAATCGGCGATTTCCTCATCCTGCGTGCCGTGCGCGAGAGCAAAGGTTTTGCCATTGCCGTCGATGACGACAAGATCTCGGCGGCGCTGAACGAGGTTGCGCGCGAGGAGGGGCTCTTGCTCTGCCCCGAGGGTGCCGCGACCTACGCCGCCTACAAGGAAAGTCTCGCCGACGGCCGGGTCAGCAAGACCGATCGCGTCATGCTGTTCAACTGCGCGACCGGCCTGAAATATCCGCTGCCGCCGGTCACCCGCACGCTCGATCGCCACAAGCCGATTGACTATTCGAAGTTCTAACTTGCTTCTCCCTCTCCCCGTTCTTACGGGGAGAGGGTCGGGGTGAGGGGCTGCTTCCGCAAACACAGTGACAGTTGAGTTCGCGGAGACTCCCCCTCACCCGAATTGCTTCGCTATTCGACCTCTCCCCGCAAGCGGGGCGAGGTGAAGAAAAAGACATCACTGGGGAGAAGACAATGAAGAAGGCCTTCTGGGCTGCGCTGATTGCTGTTCTCGCTGTTGCAGGCGCCGCGCGCGCCGACGATTTTCCCTCGCGTCCCATTACCATCATCGTGCCGTTCGCGGCCGGGGGCCCTTCGGACGCAATGGCGCGGGTGCTCGCCGAGCGCATGCGGGTGCCGCTCGGCCAGCCGGTCGTGGTCGAGAACGTGACCGGAGCCGGCGGCTCGATCGGTGTCGGCCGTGCCGTGCAATCGCCGCCCGACGGCTACACCATCTCGTTCGGCCATCTCGGGACCCACGTCGCCAACGGCGCCGTCTACAAGCTCAAATTCGACCTCGTTGCCGACCTCGAGCCGGTGGTGCTGCTGCCGAGCAATCCGATGATCGTGGTCAGCAAGAATGCGGTGCCGGCGACCTCGCTGAAGGAGCTGATCGACTGGCTGAAGTCGCGACCGTCGCCGCCGACCGCCGGCACGGCCGGCGCGGGCTCCGGCAGCCACATCGCCGGCGTCTATTTCGAGAGCGTCTCCGGCATCAAGTTGCAATACGTGCCGTATCGCGGCACTGCACCGGCATTGAACGATCTCATCGCCGGCCAGATCGACATCATCGTCGACCAGACCTCCAATTCCATCAGCCAGGTCCGCGCCGGCACCATCCGCGCCTACGCCGTGACCGACGACAAGCGCCTCGCCTCCGCACCCGAGATCCCAACCGCGGAGGAGGCGGGCCTGAAAGGCTTCAACATGACGCTGTGGTCGGGCATGTGGGTGCCGAAGGGCACACCGAAGGAGATCGTCGCAAAGCTCAACGCCGCGGCCGTGGAGGCGCTGAACGATCCTGCGGTGAGGAAGCAGCTCGAAAGCCAGGGTCTCGAGATGACACCCAAGGATCAGCTCACGCCCGAAGCGCTCGGCAGGCGGCAAAGGGCCGAGATCGCCAAATGGTGGCCGATCATCAAGGCGGCGAACATCAAGGTGGATTGAACCGGGCGGCGCACTCCTCGCGGCGTCACCGCCGCGTTTGCTGGCGGCGGGGCGCTCACGACGTGGTTTGGTGACCTGGTGCCAGCGCACGGTCCAGGCATTGCATCAGATCCGAGGCGGCGAACGGCTTACCGAGAAAACAGATTGCGCCCGCATCGAGCGCCCGCACACGCACGCCCTCATCCGGGAAAGCTGTGATGAATATGAACGGCGTAGCCGACCCCTGCGCCCGCATCTTTGTCAACAGATCGATTCCGCTCATCAGCGGCATCTGCACGTCGGCGATCACGCACGAGGTGTCGCTCGAATCGGTCGAGCTCAGGAACTCTTCCGCCGAGGCGAATGTGTGGACGTTGTATCCGCGCGATTCCAGGAGATTGTTGATCGCGGCCCGAACGTAGGGGTCGTCGTCAAGCACCGAGATGACCGAAGCCACTGACAAGACGTCCGCTCCTCGCCGGGAATTACGCTTGCCGTCGCCACGGCTAGAACATAAAGGCGCAAGGTGGACCTGCCGGTCACGATTGGAAACTCATACTTAGGTTTGTGCATCGGGCTTGTTCGGGCCAATCCCGAGCGCCTCGCTCATTCTCACCAGATCGGCCAGCGACTTCGCGCCCATCTTCCGCATGATCTGGCCGCGGTAGATCTTGACGGTGATTTCGGCCAATCCGAGCTGGGCGGCGACCTGCTTGTTCATCAGGCCGGACGTCACCAGTGACAATACGTCTCGCTCCCGCGAGGACAGTGACTCGAAGCGTGATCTGACCGTCGAGACCATCCTGTTGAGGTCGCGGCGCTTGCGGTCTCGCTCGATCGCGGCCTGAACTGCGTCGAGAATGTCCTGATCGCGGACCGGCTTGGTCAAAAAATCGATCGCCCCGCTCTTCATGGCCCGAACCGTCATGGGAATATCGCCATGACCGGTAATGAAGATGATAGGCGTGTGGATATTTGCCTTGGCAAGATCGGCCTGCAGCTCGAGGCCGCTCGTTCCGGGCAGGCGGATGTCGAGCACCAGGCAGCTCGGGACGTCTGGCGGCTTGGCCTGCAGGAGCTGCGGCGCCGAGCCGAATGCTTCGACCTTGAGACCGACCGACTCGAACAGATTGGTGAGCGCACGGCGCATGGACGCGTCGTCGTCGACGATGAGGACAAGGGGCTGATCGCCGTCCTTCTGCGGCGGCGAAGAGTCCGCGCGCTCGGTCACGATGCTTCCTCTCGGTGGAGGGGCAAGGTGATCTGAAAAGTCGCGCCGCGCTCCTGGTTTGATATGGCGGAAAGTCGCCCGCCATGGGCCTCGATGATCGATCGACAGATCGACAGGCCCATGCCCATGCCGGAGGACTTCGTGGTGAAGAACGGCGTGAACAGGCGGTCTATCGCCTGTTCGCTGATGCCGGTTCCGCAGTCGGAAACGCTCACCTGCATGGCGCTATCGCCGCTCGCCTGTGAGCGAATCGCCAGCTCGCGCGGGCGATCGTGGACGTCTGCCATGGCCTCGATCCCGTTCATGATCAGGTTGATCAGGACCTGCTGCAATTGGATGCGATCGCCAAAGATCCTCGGCAGTGCCGACGACAGCTCCATGCGGACGGACACGGCGTGGCTGGCCATCTCGCGTTGAACCAGCGCGACGGCCTCCCGCACGACCGCATTGGCGTCGAGCGGAACCATCTCGATGTCAGAACGCTTGGCGAGCGCCCGAACGTGACGGATCACGTCGCCGGCACGCCTGCCGTCCTCGATGATCCACTCGACCGAGCGGCGGGCCGCTTTGAGATCCGGCGGACTGCGCTGCAGCCAGGCGAGGCAGGCGTCGGCGTTTGCGATCACTGCAGCGAGCGGCTGATTGATTTCGTGCGCAATCGAAGCGGTCAGCTCACCCAGTGTCGTGACACGTGTCACATGGGCGAGCTCGGCCTGGGCCTTGCGCAGTGCGTCTTCGGCTTGGTTGGCCCGGATGGCGGCGGTTACGTCCGTGCAAACGCCACGGTAGCCCAGGAAAGTGCCGTCCGCGTCGAAGAAGGGTTTGCCGCTGGTCCGGACGTAGATCGGCTGCCCACTACGGTCTTTGCTGCGGTACACCAAGTCGCGGAACGGGACGTGGGCGTCGAGCGCCGCTCGATGTTGTCGCCATTTTTCGGGCTCGAGAGCGGCGTCGGGCGCAATGTCCCAACGCGTGAGCCCGATCAGGCCGGCGGGGGCGGTGTTGGTATCGGAGTGCTCGGATATCTGGGTGACCCGGTGGTCCGGCCCGGTTTCCCAGAACCAGTCAGACGCAGTTTCAGCATAATCGCGAAAGCGCTGCTCGCTGTCACGAAGCCTGCGTTCTGCCTCCTTGGTCGCGGTGATGTCGGTGACCGATCCGACGAACTCAACGCGACCGCTCGCATCTCGCGTTGCCCGTGCCACCGCTCGGACGTATTTGATGGAACCGTCGGGCATCACCAGCCGGTATTCGTGATCATAGTCCTTGCCCTCGCGCGCCGCCCGGCCCGTCGTCTGCTGCACAGCGAGCCGGTCCTCCGGATGGATCCGCTGGAGCATGAAGGGGATCGCGGGCTTCGTCCCTTCCTCGCATTCGAAGATGCGATAGGTCTCCTTGGACCAGGTGATCTCGCGGGTTGCGGCCTTCCAGCCAAAACTACCAGTGTGGCTCAATTCCTGCGCCTGGGCGAGATAAGCCTCGCTCTGTCGCAGCGCGTTCTCGGCCTCCTTCCGCTCAGTGATGTTCTCGCAGGCGACCAGCACGATCGGCCCGCCATTGGCTCGCAGCATGGCCTTGGCGTTCTCGCGCACCCATAACATCGAGCCGTCCTTGCGAACCTTCCGGATCTCCCAGGTGTGTGACTGATCAAGGGTCTTGAGGCACAACGCGACACAGGCGCGGACAGTGGCGCGATCTTCCGCGAGGAAGACATCCAGCACGGATCGGCCGATCAACTCCGCCGGCGTGTAGCCCAGCTGCTCGGCGCCGAATGTGTTCACGTTGATCACGGTACCGGCCGGATCGACCATGAAGTACATGACCGGCGTGTGCTCGAAGACCTGCTGCCATTGCTTGACCGCCTCGAGCAAGTCGGCGGCATTGGCATCGGTGCGCTGCTTGGCGGGAACAGTTTGCCTCAAGCAGCCGACGAGGAATTGCGCGGCTGACTTTCCGAACGTCGCTGCCCGGCCAGGCTTCATCGCTGACGCTCCCGGCACTCTCTGCGTGAACAGGAGTAGAGCACGTTGCGGCCAGAGGAGCAATTCCAGCCAAAGTCGGGTCGGCCGTCATGACGTTCGCCTTTGGACCGTCCGCTCACCGCCAGGTCCATTGCGGCGCCTCAAGGACACCGTGCCGGCCGAGGTTCACGGTGACCGTGCAGCCGGTGCGTCGTGCGCCGTCTCGTTGAACTCGGGCCGCGTGGGCCCGGGCGAATACGGGACAAACTTAGGTATAGCTCCTCCATGCCTAGTCATGTCGGCCATTTTACCTCCGTACAATTGAGCGTTTCGTGCCCGGCGGACTAGCCTCTCGACCATCGGGAGTGTCGAAGCGAACAGCCGAGAAAAGCGCAAGCAACAGAGGGAGACAGCAATGTGCGATATGTCGGTACTTCCTGAGCGTCGCCCATCGGCGTCCGAAAGTTGCTCCTCAGTCAAGGGCTGCGCGGTGTGCGGCGGCAAGTTTGGCCTGATCCGCTACTATTCCTGGCGCACGGCGCTCTGCTCCAAGAAGTGCGTTGATCGTTTCCGCACGCGAAGCGAACGCGACCGCCGGTGGTTGTTTCGGGCCCAGGTCGCATAAGGCTGGATTGGAGAGTTGATCCGGGAGGCCGTGCGTTGAACCGCTCATGCAAGCTCTTCTGCTGGATCGTTCTCATCGCCCCCATCGCGGCCGGCCAGGCACAGGAGACGGGACACGGTGCCGTTCATCGCAAGCACCCACCCCAGGACCAGGCGCTGCACGAAAAGTTCTATTCCACCTGGCACATGCCTGATAACCCGAGCCTCAGTTGTTGCAACAGCGCCGACTGTTATCCGACCGACATCAAGTACATCGACGGCCAGATCTATGCGCGGCGCCGGGAGGACGGGAGATACATTCTGATCCCACCGCAAAAGGTGGAGCGAAACAGGGATAATCCGGACGGCCGGAACCATCTGTGCGCTCCACCGCCCGCACTGTCTCCGCTCGACAGCGTTTACTGCTTCGCTTTGGGGGGTGCCACATGAGATTCGCTTTCGTGCTGGTCAACGGCCGGACCCCGTTCCGGCAGACCTCGTGCATGCAGTGCTGCGAGCCGATCAGCGGCAGCTATTTGCGCGAGATCGCGACGCGTCTGCCTTACTGCGATCATCAGTGCTACGCGCTGTTCTGCGAGACGCTCGCCAAAGATGGCGTGAGAGCGGCTTCATGAAATTCGTGGTGGTCAATCACGAGCCGCCGTTGCACGCGGCCGCGTGCAGCACATGCTCGCGGTCGCTCCGCTCCGGCTATGTCCGCCATGCGCGGACGCAGCGCCGTTACTGTGACGATGATTGTTACCGGCGCGGCGAATTCTCCACGCTGTTCATGCACTGGCCGGTGCCTGGGCGGACGGAACCAATCGCCGGCAAGGTCGAGCTCGCCGCTGGCAGCATGATCCAGACGTTGACGGTGATGAGTGCCGTCTGGTGCTGGAGCTGCACGATCACCGCCTGGACCTTCGCGAGAGCTTTGACCGGCGCATATTTGGACAGTCGCGACCCGATCACGATGGAAGGAGGTGACACCTAGAGCATGATCCGGAAAAGTGTGAAGCGGTTTTCCGAAACGATCATGCTCAAACAATAACCTAAAGCGCGATGACGATTCATCCTAATCGCATCGCGCTTTAGCTGCGCGGCTGCACGCGCGTAGAAGCCGCAGCACCGTATTCTTGCAGGCGCCGCGTCCAGCCCCGGCGGCGTTGATCAGGGAATGGGTGCTGCGGCCGCCGCTGGCTCCGTTGCGCTGGCCTCGTGCGTCACCACGCGCTGGTCGCTCTTGCCGGCGATCATGCTGCTGCCCTCGAACCTTGCCCGGTAGACCAGCACGTTCTCCATCACGCGCTGGACGTAGTTGCGCGTCTCGGACAGCGGGATGCGCTCGACCCAGTCGACCGGATCGATGTTGGGGTCCCGGGGATCACCGCGCTTCTGCACCCATTCACGCACGCGGCCGCGGCCGGCATTGTATCCGGCGAAGGTCATGATCTGGTTACCGCGATATTCCGAGAATAGCGCGCTGAGCTCGGCGGCGCCCATCTGCGTGTTGTAGACGGGGTCGGAGACCATCCTGTCCCAGTCGTAAGTCAGGCCGAAGCGCTTCGCGGTGTCGCGTCCCGCTTCCGGCGTCACCTGCATCAGCCCGACCGCGTTGGCATGCGACTTGTCGCGCTGCTCGAACGAGCTCTCGGTGCGTGCCACCGAATAGATCACGCTGGTCTCGATCGCCGGTGCGACCTGCTTGTGCTCGGGGATGCCGATGGTCGGGAAGGCGTAATGGTCGAGCGCGAGCCCGCGCGCCAGCGCGGTCTTGCCGACCTCCAGCATCACGCGCGCATCGTTGCGCCGGCCCGCAAGCTCGCCGAGCGCTTCCAGCGCGGCGACGTCGGTGCTCTCTTTGGCGAAATCCTCGGCGTAATAGAACACCATGTCGCGCTCGCCGATGCCGTAGAGCATGTCGGCGGCGCGCACGCGCTCGTCCGCAAGCTGCGCATCGGCCGAGGCCAGCACCGGCGAGGGCGGACGCAGTTCGATGCCGTCGAGGCCGAGCCTGGCGCGGGCGAGCTGGCCGTAATAGGCGGTGTGATAGCGCGCCGCCGCCCGGTAGCTCATGCGCGCGTCGGCCGCCGCGCCCATGGCTTCGGCCGCGCGGCCGCGCCAGTAATGCGCCCGCGACAGCGCGATCGGATTGGACGAGCCAGCGTCGATCGAGGCGAAATGCACCATCGCCGTCTTGGGATCGTCGAGATAGCGTAGCGCGATCCAGCCGCACATGAAGTGATAGTCGACGCGGTAGACCTCCTTTTCCGGCACCGCGGCCGTGTGCACCACGTCATAGGCGATCCTGGCCTTGCCCTGATCGAGCAGCTTGCGCGCCAGCATGCGGCGCTCGCGCCACCAGGCATCGGTGTCCTGCGCGGCCATCATGTCGGGCTTGGCAGCGAGGATCACCTCGGCCGCGTCGTCGATGCGGTCGTTCTGAAGATGCCACTGCGCGCGGCACAGCACGTAACCGAGATCGCGTCGCTCCTCGGCCGCGACGTCCTCGAGCAGATCCTTGGCCTTGCTCGCCTTGCCGGTGACGGCGGCGCAGGCCTTCACGATCGCGAGCGCGTCCTCGCCGAGCCGCTTCGCCGCGCGCCGCGCACCTGCATAATCCTTGGCGCCGAGGCGCTTGTCCATGCGCGCGCGGTGATCGTCGGCGGACAGAAGGTCGCCGAACGCCGCATAGGAGTCCTCTTCGCTCCGCTCGGACAGTTCCTCCGCGCGCCAGGTTTCCCGGACCAGCCGCGCAGCCCTGTCGGTCTCATCTTCGGCGAGCAGGACGCGCGCGAGTGCGAACTTGCCCTTGGCGCTGGTCGGGCGATCCATCGTGAACTTGTGCACGATGGCCGCGTCGGCCTTCTCCTGCCACAGCCGTGCCTCGGCACGGCGGCGGAGCAGGGCGCTGCTCGGCCAACCGGGATTGGCGGCGAGGAAGGCGGCGTAGCGCTTGAAATTCGCGGTGCTGTCGGGATGGCGCAGCATGAACCAGTCGGCGAGCTTCTGTCCGGCAGGGTCCGTGATGCGGTCGCGCGCAGCGCTCGCGTCTTCGGTCTTGCCCTTGCGCGTCAGGTCGATGGCGTCCTTGAGCGCGGCAAGATCGCCGGTCAGCGGCGGCTTGGCCGCGGGCTCCTCGACCGCCTTCTTCGATTTGCGCTTGGCCTCGGCGTGCTTGCCGTGCCGCGCTTTGCCGGCGGAGGCGTGGCGGTGCTTGCCCGCTTTCGCCTCATGCGTCTTCTTCGGTGCGGATGATTTTTGACTGCTCTTCGCCGCAAGCTCGGTGGGAAGGAGGGCCATCGCGGCCACGGCAACGACACACGCGAGCGAGCGTAGGCACTGGTTCATTGGATGGTCCCCCCTGCGAAAACCACTACAAACCAAGGTCCGCGACATGCGGCTTGCGAATCAAAGTACCGAACGATGCGTCGGCATCGTGTCGCATCCTCAGGCTGTCGCAACAATGCGGCAAAATACGGATTGGAACTGGGGAACTTCCGAAGTGACGGAAGAGGCAGTGGCTTTAACCTTTGTTAACGATCTGGACTCGCGCGACGATTGCGCACGGTACAGGACGCCGGAACGGCCAGATTGCGCGTGTTCCCTCGGCGAAATCCGGTGTATGAGTTCCTTCTCTTCATCCTTTCAACCTTTGCCCTGTACCTATGCCGATTTTCAACCAGTCGATCCGACGCAAGATCGTCGGCATCGCGCTCGGATTGATCGTCCTGATGCTGGTCACCTCGATCCTGTCGATGGTGATGTCCAGCCAGGTCGGCATTTTGCTCGACGAGCTGACCAACCGCTACATCCCCGCCTATAGCCATCTGGCGCGCGCGAACATCCGCTCGCTGGAACGGGCGCTGGCGCAGCGGCGGATGGTGATGACCAGGATGGAGGCGCCGTCGGACGAGGAGGCCTACGCGGCGCGGCTTCGCGACTTCGAGGCCTTGGACCGCAATTTCGAGCGGGAGGCCGAGGCCGCTCGCAAGCTCATCAACGCGATCATCGACGACCCCAGGACGTATTCCGACAACGCCGCGCTGGCACGGCTCGACGTCCGGATCGAAAGCTCCGTCACCGAGCTGCGGCGCGATCTGGACGAGGGCAATGCGAAACTGCTCAAGCAGGTCGACGCCAAGGATATGGCCGCGGCCCGCGGCACGCTGGAACACCTCGACACGCTGCGCGATGCGTTCAACCGGAAGGTCGATGCGATCCGCGCCGACATGCTGGCGCAGGTCTATTTCTCGACGTCTCAGGTGATCGGCCGCCAACACCAGACCATCATCGTGTCGGGGGTCGTAACCCTGCTCGCGGCGATCGTCGGCTTCGTGTTTGCGCTGCTGGTGAGTAGCGGCATTACGCGACCGGTGCGCCTGCTGCTGGCCGGCGCCCGCGAGGTCGAGGCGGGCCGGTTCGACAAGCCCATCACCGTCTCGACACAGGATGAGATCGGCGAGCTTGCTGCCGCCTTCAACCGCATGATCGAGCAGCTCAGGCACAACGAGCGCATTCGCGAGACCTTCGGCCGTTACATCGACCCGAAGGTGGTGCAGGGCCTGATCGACCGGCCGGAGGTCGCCATCGACGGTGAGCGCCGGGTGATGACCATCTTGTTCTGCGACATGAGCGGCTTCACCTCGATGAGCGAGGGCATGACGCCGCGCGGCCTCGTCAAGGTGATGAACCACTACTTCACCGTGATGTCTGCTCCCATCAGGAACAATCGCGGGATCATCGACAAATATATCGGCGACGCCATCATGTCCTATTGGGGGCCGCCCTTCATCGAGGAGGAGGAGCAGGGTCTGCTCGCAGGGCTCGCCGCCGTCGAGATGACCGATCAGGTGCCCGCGCTGCAGAAGCAGCTGCCGGACCTGCTCGGCATCCGCGCCATGCCGGCGCCGTGCGATCTTCGCATCGGCATCGCCACGGGCGAGGTCCTGACCGGCAGTATCGGTTCCGAGCTGATGATGAGCTTCACCGTGATGGGCGATGCCGTGAATCTCGCCTCGCGGCTGGAGGCCGTCAACAAGGTCTACGGCACCCGCATCCTGATCTCGCAGGCGACCGCGGACGGGATCGGATCGCGCCTGGAATTGCGCGAGATCGATCGTCTGGCGGTCGCGGGCCAAAGCGCGCCGCAGGCGATCTTCGAGCTGATGGCGAGACCGGGCGCGCTCAGCGATGCGCAAGTGAGCTTGCGCACGCATTATGCCGATGGTCTCGCCGCCTATCGTGCGCGGCGCTTCGACGAGGCCCGCGCCGCCTTCAACGCGGCGCTCGAGGCGGTCCCCGGCGACGGCCCCTCGCGCACGATGCTCGGCCGCATCGCTCAATTTGTGGCCAATCCGCCGGATCCCGATTGGGACGGCGTCTGGCGGCTGGAGCAGAAATAGCCGTGCCTTTGCGGTCGGCACGCCGCGCCGGAAAAAAGATGCTACTCCATAACGATGTTCGCCGTGACCTATTTCCCGGGCTTAGGTTGGGTGTCCATGAGGCGTCTGATGGGGACACGCCGATGACACATCTCGAGGACAGGCTGGAACGGTTCGAGACGCTCAGCGCCGAATGCGAGCTGATCGCCAAGCTCGCCACCGACAGCAGCAAGCGCGAGTTCTATTTGAAGCTCGGGGAACAGTACCGTCAGCTGGCCGTCGATATCCGGCAGGCGATCGCGACGACGGCTGCGGCCTGAGCCGGCTGAAATCCGTTCTTAACGTTTGGCGCGCATCCTTGGAGCAAGCGAGCATCGCCGGTCGGCGACACTCGTTGGTGGGAAGGCCGGGGTTCGCTGCAATGCAGCGCGCCTCGTGAGTGTGATTTGCCATGTCTGACAGGGCAATCCCATGCGCCTCGTTGCAGTGATCATATTCGCGCTCATGACGGCGGCCTGCGATCAGGAGCAGGACATCACCGGCTCGACGAATCCGGCCTGTCCGTTGCGCAACTACAGCTACAATCCACGCGACATGAACCAGTGCGTCAGCGCCTGCAAAACGTGCGACCGCGGCACGACGGTCACCTGCACGACCTCCTGCACCCTCAAGGGCGCCCGCTGAGCACTTTGCGGATGCGCGGAACCGGTAGGGCACTCGAGCCAATGCCGGCGGTGCTGTAGCACCGGAACGATTCACATGGATTAATCATTGAAGGAGGCGGCAGGACGCGGAGTCCAATGGAATGGGTATGCTCGATCCCGGTCGATTTCTGGTGTCGTGCTCGCATTGCGATGCCTGGCCGATGGCGGCCAATGTGAAACGGTCGAGCTGGTCGGCGTCGCCGCACGAGGTCCGCTTCGTCTGCACGCGTTGCCGCCGCGAAGAAACGGCGATCGTCTCGGCCTCCGGCGAATTGACCCCCATCAAGCGCGTCGATGCCCCGCCACGCGATGTCGCTGTCGCCTGGGCCCAGGCGCAACGCTCGCGCGGGCGGTCCTGATGTTCGGCGTCGCCGTCTCGTCGATGTTTCGCTTCTCTGTCAATCTGCCCGCATAAAAATATTCCGCTTTACCGAAATTCGGAAATGACGTATGTGTCGCCCAACCCGGCTCAATCTCGAGGGGCGATCATGCGGTCGTCATGTCGCGAGCCGGGCTTGCGGTGGACGCGGCAGCGTCGTGTACGAGAGCTGAGGGCAGGGCGGATTGCTCTCCGTGAGCCCCGAGGCTTCGTACGGACGAGCGGCGCTGTCAGGTTCGTCGCGCCGGCATTTCGATGGCAACGTGCACAACGCCGTCGAACCCTGCGGCGCCAACGAACCGCGCGTACGGCAAAACCGTGTGGTCCTGGCCGCAAGCGCTATTTGGTCATTCTCTGAAACTGCGGAAAAAGCATCAGCTTCAACGGCGTATGGGGCTTCCTAGCTGAGGGCGAGGCCTCTCGCCCAATTCACCGGGCCCCAATAGGCCCTAGTTTCACGCTTTGCAGAGCGGGGCGCTTTGTTGCGGCCGCGAACGCCTTGACGCTCGATGTCCGTTTAGCCGTTGAAAGCGGGAATCATTGGACGTAGGCCAAATGTCACCGAAGGGCCAAAAGGAGACCTTGTCGTCTCTTTTTACAAAGGGCGGGGTCCAGCTATCTGTTTGTCGCCTCATTGCTCCGGAACGCCTGCCTTCCTCAGCCCATCGACGATGTCGTCGTACTCAAGCCGATACTGCGGATTGCTCGATCGTGCGTAGCCGATTTGATGGAACCACCGGATGGTAAACTCCGGCCGGACTGTATTCAATTCGGCTAACATTTGGTGGGCCATTTCCAATTGGCCCGTGGCTCCATAGGCTGAAATCAGGTCCACATACGGCAACCAGTTTGATTTATTCAGAGTGATCGAGCGCCTACACTCTTCGATGGCTTCGTTATACTGGCGGACATGTAAGTGAGCGTGACACAGGAAGAAACGCCAAATACCTGCGGCTGGATCCTTGGGGCTTAGGCGTAGAGCGATCTGAATCGGAGAGAACGCTTCGCGCGCGCGACCCGCGGTGATGAGCGAGATTCCTTTTGAGGCGTATGCTATGGGTGAATTAGGATCGATTGCCAACGCGGCATCGAGCTCAGATAATGCTTGTTCTGGACTTCCGTAATTCAAAATGCTTCCCATAGCTATACGAGCGTTCGCCGCCGCCGGGCGCTTTGCAAGAACTTGATCAATTAGTTTGGTCGCCGTCTTTTTGTCCTCGACCACAGACGTTGACCAACCGTTATTTAGATCAGTGGCTATGCACCACGCCTTCCCAAGCAGTGCGTCGGTGTTATCCGGATCAAGGCGCAGCGCGCTGTTAAAGAAGTCCTTTGCTTGTGCGTTCGTTGCCTTGGTCCCAGGCTCATAGACCTTCGCCCAACCGCGCATGCTGAGATCGGCAGCATCTGGATTCGTCGACTGGTTCATTTGGCTACGCCGGCTTTCAGCCTGGACAAGTTGGACGTTGAGAGAGCGGGCGAGCCGTGCCGTGACTTCCTCCTGCAATGCCGCAAGATCCGCACGATCTCCATCAAAGCGGTCCGACCAGACGTCGCGGCCAGTTGACAGGTCTGCAAGCGACACATTCATTCGGACCTGAGCTCCGGCCCGCTGCACCGCGCCCTGCACGGCCCAGCGGATGCTGAGATCCTTACCGAGTGTCTTGAGATCAATCTGCTTGTTCTTATATGAAAAAGCCGTCCCGCGCCCGATGACGAATGTATCGGGCAATTGCGCGAGGTCAGTCGTCAGATCGGTCGTGATGCCGTCGGCGAAATAGTCCTGCTCTGCATCATTGTTGAGGTTAGCGAATGGCAAGACAACGAGAGACAACCGGGGAGCAATGTCGGGCCGGGCCGTAGCCTCCTTCTGCGTTTTTTGGCTCCCTGGAAACACTTCGGTGCGGAGCGTCTTCCAAACAGTCCAGTAACCGATGAGGCCGCCTGCGACCGCACCGACGGCAGCAATCGAGGCCAACGCGCCGCCGATCAACTGCAACCGTGCGCGCAGGCGAATCTTCAAATTGCGATCGGATGGCAGCTTTGCCGGTTGCTCTTTATCTGATGGCGGTTTGTCCGGTAGGCCGTTGGAGATTTCCGAGTTTGTCACCGTTGCCTCTCCGCAGGTGCCCATAGCCCCAACTCTATACTAGCAGAGATGCGCACTTAAGGTTGGTCAAGGCCCCTGACTCATTCGCCTTTCTGGATTTGTCGCCGCAACAATCGTCGGCGCATGAAGTCCGGTCCGGTCAATCGCGACGATATGGCCTTGGTTTAAGTTAGGCCCGGCCTACCCCTGACAGCCGACATATCCTAGGTCGTGCGATGCCGCAGCGATGGGCCATAACCAGACCTCAGGTTGTGAAAGCGTATCGGATGCAGACCCTCCGGCCGGGAAGAAAGGCCCCGCACTGGCTCAGTCTAAGTTGGAATTGCCTCGATGACCTGAAAGTGCGGGCCTGCGCGGGCTGTGCCGCGCATCTCAAATCCGGCCGTTCGACATAGCGCGGAATACTCGTCGTAGCTCCGTTCAAGCGCTCCGAGCATGACGAGCATATTGAGGTCGCTGAATTTCGAGATTGGCCCTTCGTTCGGCGCGTCCACCACACGTCAATGAGGAGTAATCTGGCATCAGCGGTCATAGCGCGGCGGCAGGTCTTCAGGATAGAAATCGCTTCCTTATCGTCCCAATCATGGATAATCGCCCGCATCACATAGGCCTCAGCCCCCTCCGGGATGGATTCAAAGAAGCTGCCTCCGACGATTTCGCATCTGTCCGCGACACCATGTTGGTTCAGAACTTCCGCTGCCTTGCCAACAACGTGCGGCTGATCGAACAGCGTTCCGCGCAGGCCCTTATTTGCTCCGAGAATTCCCGCCAGCAGTTGGCCTTCACCACCCCCGATATCCGCGACGTGACGAAAGCTGCTGAAATCGTAGGCGGCGATAATAGCTTCGATCGCGCCGCGTGAATTGGCCGTCATGGCTCGGTTGAAGATCGCGTTCTCATCCGGACGGGTGCTGCGATACTCCCATACGCTCTGACCATTGAGATGCCGAAAGGCACTCTCGCCGGTGCGGACGCTTGTGTTCAAGATGCCCCCAGGCCTGCCAAGCATAAGGTCGGCCGACATATGCGGCCCAGCCGTCGAGTGGAGTCGGCGAGTCGGAACGAAGACACTCGCTCATCGGGGTGAGCGAGAACGTTTTGTTCTCGGCCTCATGGAAAACACCGACTGAAGCCAGCGCCCGCAAGAGCCGATAGAGTGTCCTCGGATGCGATCCGCTGAGCTGAGCAAGTTCGTTGCTGCCTTGGGGCCCGCAACTAAGGTGGTCGGCTATGCCAAGCCGGGCCGCCACGTGAATGGCCTGCGAAATCTGATAACCGTTAATCAGCCGCGTAAGGTCCGAGAAGGCATTGGCGGCCATGGTGTCACCTCCTGCTGCTCCGCACACAGTAAAGATGCATCGAGTACCAGACTTCCCGCAAACGGATGATATCTCAGAAATTGCGGTGCGCACCATCTAACACAAGTGAATTCGAGGACCGCTTAGAGTCAATCGCGACGTTTTAGCCCGGTTTAAGTGTGATCCGGCTTCCCGTGGCACCCGACATATCCTCGGCCGTGGGATACGGCAGCAATGGGCCAAAACTCGACTCATGCGCGGCGCTTGCAGGGCCGCTAGTGCATCATCTCGCCAAAATAGGACTGCTATTCGGGTAACCCCGCTCTCCGGAGCCCCTCGATCAGCAGCTTCGCGTTCGATTGCCCGCCCCGGGCTATCCACCCTGATATGTTAAAGGCGGCGTCGAGCTCAAGCAGACGTGCCGCCGCTTCGCGTGACTCCGCATCCCGTCCGAGATGGGCGTATGCGGACGCGAGGCAGCGGTAAGTTGATGAATAGAAGGCGTTCTGACGTTCGGCCTTCTTTCCTGCTTCGACGGCCTCCTCAAAGCGACCAAGCTCAATTAAGGCCATCCCTATCCCGGCCATCACCGCGTGCAGCACCGGATCTAATGGGCTCATGCGGACGGCATGTTCAAAGCTGCGTATCGCTTCCTCGGGTAACCCCGCAATTCTGTAGACGTGACCCCTGCAGACCAAGGCTTGAAATGCATTCGGGTTAAGAGCGACCGCACGGTTCGCCATTTCGATCTCGGTTTGCCCAGCGCCGATCATGATTGCCGAGATAAAGCTGGCGGATGCTAGCGTGTCTGCATCACTGTCGTCGATGCTCAATGCGAGGCGAGCAAGTCGAAGTGCCTCTCGGCGCTCGAATTTAGGATCGACAGCAAAGCCGAAGACGACATTGAGCGCGTGACAGTTACCCGCCAGGCCGGCAGCCAGACCGAGCTGAGGGTCGAGCTCCAAGGCGCGATGAGCCAGCCTTGTCGCCTCGGCAAAGCTTTCGCGGGTCATCGAACGGAACTCGCCCACGGCCCGGAGGTAAAGATCATAGGCGGTGAGATTCTCCGGTCGCCGCCGCGTCGCCATTGCGATCTCCGTTTGGAGCAGCTTCGGCTGAATGGCGGAGACAACCGCTAGCGTGATTTCATCTTGGAGAACGAAGATGTCTGTCAGGTCACGTTCGTATCTGTCCGCCCAGATATGAGCCCCTGTGGCTGCATCGATCAATTGTCCTGCGATGCGAACTTTTCCTGCGGCCTTGCGCACAGACCCTTCAAGCACATAGCGCACACCGAGCCTGCGCCCGACTTCTTTGATGTCTACAGCTCTGCCCTTGAAGATGAAACTTGAATTTCGGGCGATAACGAACAGGGACTTGAACCGCGAAAGCGCCGTGATGATCTCCTCCACTATTCCGTCGGCAAAATACTCCTGCTCGGCATCACCGCTCATGTTCTCGAACGGCAGCACAGCAATCGAGGGCTTGTCGGGTAGTGGAAGGGGGGCTTCCGTGAATTCAATATCGCGGCTCAAGATCGCCGCCGCGCCGGAACGCTGGTTCACCTCGCGGACCGTGCCGATGAAACGAAAACCCTTGCGCGGTAACGTCTTGATCAGGCGCTGTGCCGCACCGGAATCGCCGATCGCGCTTCGCGCGGCATTCAGGCGGGTCGTCAACGCCGCGTCAGATACGCTGCGACAATTCCAAATGGCGTTGACGAGGTCGTCCTTGCTTACAACCCGCTCCCTGTTGCGGATCAGGTAATCGAGCAGGTCAAAAACCTGCGGTGTGATCGACACGGCATCAGTGCCCCGCTGCAGCTCGCGCCGATCGGTGTCGAATGCGTATTCCTCGAAAAGATAGCGCAAGCTGCCATTCCTTCTCAGGGCGCCTCTGTATTAACGCATGAAGAATAAGCCGCCGGTAAGAGAAATGTAAGCCGCCAGTTAAGCGCGCCGACACCTCTTGCGGCAACTTCCGTCATAGTGAGCAGTCCAGACAGGACACCCTCAATGAGCACGATCCACGGGACCACCGAGCTGGGACCGGCAACAGCAAGGCGGCAGGTCTACAGTCCTCTCGAAGCATATTGGAATGCATTTCAGGAGTGGCGCAGACGCCGGAGATTACTGGCCAACTTGTGCGATTTAAGTGACAGGGAGCTTATCGATATCGGTATTACGCGCGGCGAGATCGACTACGTCGCCTCGCAGCGAGATTGCGATCCGCGAGGCATCCGGTGAATGAATGCGATATCTGGTATCGATGGAAGATCGAACTAGTCACAACCAGAAGCCGTGATGGCGCAGATGCTGCCTTCCGATATGGCTCAGACTGAGAAGAGCTCAGGCTGTGCAAATCTGATCCGATATGCTCCGCTGAGCAGACGCCAGCAGGCCGTGCCACCACTTCGCATTCGGGCCACTCGCGACCTCGTAGAAGGGTCCGCTTAGGTTGAGCGAACAGGCGAGCAAAAACATTTGCCGGGGACGCGAACCAATTCACATCCGACGAGGTGGCCCGGCGGCAGTATGAAAGCGGCATATTATTAGAACCAAGACCGGGGCGAATGATTGCCAACCCTCCTGCTACGGAGTGCTCAATGAGTGGCGAACGGTGGCCGTACTTTGCCGGCCTTGCATCGATCATGTTGGCGATATCCTTCGCGTATTTGCTTGAAGGAAAGTGCCAAAGAGACCTTGCATTTCAGCGCTCCTTTCCATCCGCTCTGTCCGAGCTAATTGTAGGAAGCGAGCCTATTAGGTGTTGGTTCAATAATTGACTTATGTGGAGGCCGACTTCTGCTCTGGGTTAGTCTCGTCGCTCGGGCCGGCTCTCGGCCATGTCTCGTCTAACCTCTTCAGCTGGCCCACGGCATTCCTTCGCCGGCTTCCTTCGGGCCAGAACCTGACACTGACGAGGCAAGGAAGGTGCGAAGAAGCGGCTTGGGATCGAAAGCGGCTTTCAGCGAGAATTGTCGTGAATTTCCGCTACGGGTCAGGGGCTGCCCTCGGCAGCCACCACGGCGTTCCGGTCAGCCCTCGGAAGCAGACCGCGGCAGCCACGCGCCACACGCAGATGCAATGACTTTGGATGGCCGCGAGGTTAGGCTATGACCTAATCAGCGAGATGTCCTTCAGGGGGCACTAAATGGCCATGTTGTATTTCGAGGAGGCGGAGGTTGGCAAACTGCGTACGGCTGGTCCTTACCACGTCACAAAGAACGAGATTATCGAATTTGCCCGAAAATTCGATCCGCTGCCTATTCATATCAACGAGGAGATCGCCGCACGCTCCGTCTTTTCCGGACTGATCGCTTCGAGTGCACACACGTTTGCGATACTTATTTCCTTGTTGAGCAGAACACAGCCGTATTCGCTTCGGATTGTTGCCGGGCTTGGCTGGGATGAACTCAGGCTCCCCGCTCCGGTGCGCCCGGGAGATGATCTCGATCTCGAAGTGGCAATTTTGGAGAAGCGTGAGTCAAAATCCCATTTCGACAGAGGCGTTGTCCGTAACCAGCTACATCTCCGGAACCAAAAGCACGAAACGGTTCTTCAATGCGTCAACACGGTTCTCGTGGCGCGACGACCGCCTGCGAATTCCTGAGACACGGGAGGCCGCGAGTTCCAGTGGCCGGCCGATGTCGGCTTCGGGTCAAAGGCTGCCTTCGGCGTGACCACGATGGCTTTCCGCTCAGCGCTCGGAAGCAGACGCTGCGCGGCCGAGAGCGGTAGTCAACCACGGGCCAACAAATGACATGCGAAGGCCGCGCTAATCTAGCTTCGCAACGGCGTATAATCATACTTGCCGCGGCCGAACCGCGTCGTGAGCTAGCGGGCAAAAAGGATTGCCAGCACAAAGAGCATCCCTAGAAGTATAAGCCCAGCGGAGATGGCACCACTTTTGGGAGACGTTGAGGTTTGTGCAGCGCTCGGAGTGGACGTTTGGCTCGCAGGTTCGCGAGCATTCTCAAAATATTCTCGCTTGAGTTGCGTGAACTTTGGAGGATAACCCGTCCCACCGTGCGCAAAATAAGCTTCTTCAAAGTAGCGATCACAATGTTCCATGAGGCTACTCGTGTTGCCGCCGGCACTTACCCACGAGGATGCCCACGACATCATATGTGTGGGAATTAAGTGGTCCTGTGATTTTGTGATCAGGATGAGAACGGTATTCCAGTCGTTCTCAGTCTGCCAGAAGGCCTTCGCTATGGCGTCCCGATCGTCCATTTCCATCCCCCCGGCGGATAGTCAAATCTCTTACACGTCCGGCGAGAAATCAATCGCCGCCATCATCGCAGTTCGCGGCACTCAACCCGGTGCTCGCACAAGTAGCGGTTCTCTCTGAGCACCCGTTGATTTTTCCAAGGACATTGATCTGTCGCAACTAACTTTCGCGATCCCGATACAGCGTCCTGGCAGGAGGCAACGATGCAGCCTTGGATGTTGCATGTGCTGGCGTAGGCCATAGCGGCCTTGGGCTTGGCGGCCATCCTTTCCATGAGCTTCTAAGCTCGCCTCAGGTGTGGAGAGTGCGCCGCTGCCTCCATAATTCCGACCTACCCGCTGTCGACGAGCTTCTTGCTCTCGGCAATCGCGCGAGCCGCCTCGTTCGAGGAGGTCATCTTGCATCACGACACTGCCTCACGACTTCAGGATGACCTCGACCGAAGCGGATACCGTCAGAACCGCTGCGGCATGAGTTCTCACCTCGACGAACATCTGGCCCATCTCTGCGCCAACATCGCTTTTAGCGCGGATGGCCTCGGCGAGTGCCCTTAGCGCCGCATCCCGTGCAGCATCAAGATCCGGCAATTCCTCACCAATATCGTCGAGGGTGAGTCCAGCGTCATCCCGGAAGTCGAAGTAATATCGAGGCATTTCCTCGGAACCCCGGAACTAGCGAAGCGTTCCTGGGCCTAATCGTCACCGCCCTGTCCACTCCCTTTGGGTTCGGCACCGATGTCCGCAGCGGGTCACAAGCACGCGACGCGCCATCTTCAGCGCGCTTCCGGTTTGCTCCCCACAGCCGAAGTCGCGCGCCGGCCCTTGCCCCGCGCGCGATGCGGATCGAATTCATCGACTGCGTTCTGCCAGGCGACAATCTGGTCCTCGTACCAGACTCGGCGGTTGGGGCTGATGTAAGTGGATTTCGGAAACCGGCCCGCCTTCTCCATGCGGTAAAGCGTGGTGCGGCTTACGGGGATGATCTCCAACACCTGCTGCTCGTTGAGCATGCGACGGGGGGCGCACTTCGAGGCCCCGGCAACGTTCATCTCGGTGGGCGCTGGCTTTGCTGCGGTCATTACGAACCTCCTCAAAGCCCGGTCCGCTACTCAGTCTTCGTTCTCTTCCTCGTTCCGCATCAATTGGCGAAAACGACTGATATCGAACTCGTCAGATCGCAAGCCGAGCGGTCTGACCCTCCGACGGTAGTTCCGGGCTATAGCGCGTCCGATCACCTCAGGAGGATCTTCGGGGCCGGCCTGCTGCTCTCGCGTACCCAAGCTGATCAATGGCTTCGCAGCGAGGTCGGACGGGCTGATGGGATAGCTCATCACCTGGTCGGCGATGGCCGCCATGAATGCAGACCGGGCACGCTCGTCGCCCCACCAAGTCGCGCCGAAATCGCGCATGGTCTCATGCGCCAAGAACAGGATCGCGTAGATCAAATCGAGCGTGTGGCCATCGCCCTGGATGTCGAATGACATCTCGAGGCGCTGTCGGATTTCCTCTGCGATCGACCGTTGGCTGAGAGCGCTGGAGCTATCGAGCTTTGCGCGGAGATCGTCACCGAGGGTGATTTTGAACTGCTGCTGCTTCAACGTGGTAGCCCTTGATATGATCAGATCTAGCCCTACAATAGTTGACACAAAGGGTCAACTGAACCAGACTGGATATGACGAATTCGGAAACCACGACGGCTTGGCGCGTCCTCGATCAGCGCTGGGACGGTCGCTCGACATTCACCGTCGAAGAGGCGGGATGCGAAATCCTGGGCCTGTCGAAGTGCAGTGCCTACGCCGCCGCGAACTCTGGCGAGTTGCCTGCCATCAGGGTGGGCCGCCGTTGGATCGTTCCGCGGCACGCCCTGGAACGAATGCTGAGCGGCTGACGAAGCGGGGGGTGAAAAGTGATCGGGCGCTAACGGGAGAGCGCATGTGAATTCTATTGAGCAGATCGCTTCAGCCTGCGGCGATGCCAAGCGGACGGCTCGCGGTTTCATGTGTCGCTGCCCTGCCCATGAGGAGAGGACTGGCAGTCTCTCGCTCGGATACGGCCGCGACGGGATCGTCCTGGTCCATTGCTTCGGCGGCTGCAGCCAGAAGTCAGTTATTGATGCGCTCAAGCGCCTCGGCGTGTGGCCGGGGCCGCACGTCGTCGCGCCCCGCAATGTGTCGAGAACGCCGGTGTCGAAAGATGCCAGCGTTTGCAGCTCTGCTTCGTGGGCAGCTGGGATTTGGAACGCCTCGACTTGCGCAAGGGGCTCGCTGGTTGAGACCTATCTGCGGCGGCGTGGGCTCACGGTGTCAATCCCCTCGGCCATTCGGTTTCACCCTGGTCTGCGGCACCCGGAAGGGTCGAGCTGGCCGGCGATGGTTGCTTTGGTGTCCAACGCACTCGGCGGGGCTCCGACTGCTATTCACCGCACGTTCCTCTCGCCCGATGGCACCTCCAAGGCTCCCCTCGAGTCGACCAAGATGATGTTGGGCCCGTGCCGCGGCGGGGTTGTGCGCCTTGGTGGTTTGGGCAACGTCTTGTTGGTTGGCGAAGGGATTGAGACCTGCCTCTCAGCGCTGCAGGCGACGGGACACCGGACGTGGGCGGCGCTTTCGACCTCAGGCCTGCGCACGCTCGCTCTGCCTGCTGACGAGCGGGACATTGTTATTCTTGCAGACGCCGATCGGGCAGGAGAGGCGGCGGCAAACGACGCGGCGTACCGCTGGGTGCTCGAAGGGCGTCGCGTCCGGATTGCTAGGCCGCCGCCGGGGCTGGATTTTAACGACCTGCTCGCCGATCGTGCGCACAGTTTGATGGAGCTGGCGACGTGACTTCTGCAAGCGAAATCGCCACGCTGATCGGATCCGCCGAAGAGATCTGCATTGCCTCCGGGACCAAGGGTGCAAAGCCGCGCCTTTTGGTCGAGAACTGTAGCCCTGATCTGACCGTCACCGCAATTCGCGATGCGATCGCCGCTGCCGGCGGTCTGTTCGAACGTGGCGTTCCTGTTCGTCTCGCGTTCGACCAGGCTCAGCGCGGGGCGGTCGCCCAGGTCATGACGCCGGAGGCGTTGGTTCTGAAGGCGCACACGATTTCCCGGCCGTACATGAAAAAAGAACGGCGGGACGGCACGATTGTGGAAATTGATGCTCGTCTGCCGCGTTCTCTGGCCGTCATGTATCTCGATTGGCGGGGTGAATGGCGGCTGCCGCCCCTGAACGGGATTGCTTCGGCGCCGCTGTTGCGGGAGCACGGTGAGATCAACAGCACGGAGGGATATGACGCCACCACAGGCATGTGGTGCGAGAACGTGCCAAACATCCATCTCTCCGTCCCCCTGAAACCCAGTCGGGATGATGCAGCGGCTGCGTTGCAGTACGTCCGCGAGACGTTCAAGACGTTCTGCTTTGCCGATGCCGAAACAATCGAGACGGCGCCCGGTGGTGTCGTGACGGTCGACATCTCCAAGCCGCCGGGACGAGACGAATCTGCCTTCCTGGCAGCCTTGCTCACCGCAATCTGTCGTCCCAGCCTGCATCTCGCTCCCGGTGTGCTCTTCCGCGCGGCGCCCGTGTCGGGCGCGGGTGCCGGCAAGGGTCTGCTTGCCCGTCGCATCTGCCTCATTGCCTTTGGGCGGGAGCCGCATGCCGTCACGGCCGGAGCAAACGCAGAAGAGCTCGAGAAGCGGATCTCGGCGGAGCTGATGGAAGGCAGCCCGGCCTTGTTCCTCGACAACCTCAACAACATGGCCTTCAAATCCGATCTGCTTGCGAGCGTCATCACGGAGAGGCCGGCCCGCGTGCGACTGCTTGGTAAGTCGCAGATGGTGCCGCTGAACGCATCCGCATTCGTCATCCTGACCGGTAACGGGCTGACCGTTTCTGAGGATTTGGCTCGCCGGTTCGTGACGGTCGAGTTCGACGCGCGCACCGAGGATCCGGAGCTGCGGCCCTTCTCAACGGACATCCGGCTTGAGGTGACGCAGCGGCGCACGGAGCTGCTGGCAGCGGCGCTTACGATCTGGCGCTGGGGTCGGACGGCGGGCGGCATCGAGCCGGGCTTGCCGATTGGGAGTTTCGCACAATGGGGCCGGTGGGTGCGCGATCCGCTGCTCGCTTTGGGCTGCCAGGATCCCGTCACCCGGATTGGTGAAGCAAAGCAGCGGGACGGACGCCGTCAGGTCCTGGCGGATGTGTTCGCGATCTGGTGGGACAAGCATCAGCATCATCCCGTGACTGTCCGCCAGCTGCATGACGAGGTTCGCCAGGCTTTGGATCCGCAAGGGCGCGGCCGCCAGTACCTCGCATCACAAGTCGAGAAGTTGTCGGGCACGCGCATGGCCGGCTTTGTCCTTACCCGGCAGGCAGCCGTCGGCAAGTGGGGCTCGGCTACGTATGCGCTCACGAAAACGGACAGCGCGGAAAACCATAGGGACCATAGGGGGCATAGGGACGCCCAGCTGCCGCGTGAGTTCGAGGTGGGCGCCGATACCGCCTATGCCCCCTATGGTCCCTATGCTTCTGGCGCCAACGCGACTTTGTTGGATTGCAATGCCGAAGTCTCGGAGTGTGCGCCGAACTCGGATGCAGTCGCTGATCGCCAGTCTGAGCCGGCAAGCTCGCATGGGTGGAGTGCGCGGTTATGAGCGCGGCGGAAGCTCTCAAGGCGGCCGTTGCCGCAGGCATTCGCCTAGTCCTCGACGGGGAGGATCTCTTGCTGACCGCAGCCGAGGCACCTCCGGATGAGGTGCTCAGCGCGCTTTCCCGCCACAAGCCTGAGATCGTCACGCTGCTGCGGTCGACCGATGACCGTTGGTCGGAGGTGGATTGGCTGGCCTTCTTCGACGAGCGGGCGGGCATCGCCGAGTTTGATGGTGGAATGGAGCGTCAGGATGCTGAGGCGCGCGCTCTTGAATGTTGCGTCGTCGAATGGCTAAACTGCAATCCGGTCTGCTCTCCGCCCGGACGGTGTCTGCACTGCGGCGGCGGCGAAGCCGTACTTGATGAACTGGTGCCATTCGGTACGGAGCCGAGTGGTCACGTCTGGTTGCATTCACGGTGCTGGGTAGCGTGGCATGGCAACCGGAAAGCTATGGCCGCCGCTGTTCTCTCGGCCATTCTGAGGGGCGGATGATGCGATAGCGGGAGCGACATCGATGCAAACAGGCATTATGAAGGACTCCGGGATTTGTTCGCGGGCTTCGTCGTGGCAATCAAGCTGGATCAGCTCCGCGTCGACGCCTTGGCCCTGGAGGCCTTCCCGGACGACTACTCGGACAGCACGTGGAGCAACTGGCGCCGCTGCCACCTCGATTGATTCAGCCTGCTGCTCTCGACCGTGCATCTGATCCGGCCCGCCACCTTGCAAAGGCTGACGTGGATCGCGATCAATTATGATCTCAAATTCGTGGGCGAGCGGCTGCTCGACGTATTCGGCGCGGCTTCGGCCCAGTCGGTTCCCCGGGAGACGTTGCCACCGCTGAACTCTTGCTCAAGATGTTGATCCAGGACGTTTCCGGCCGGTCCGAGGGTAGATCCATCGCACAGGACGATCGCACCCTGGTGAAGCGTTGGCTGCGCGAGACCGATCCGCTTCATAGCGCTCGAGATCAGGAATGCGGCTACGGGCCGTACCTGGGCGGGTACACCGCTTCGTAACTGCCTGGGAGATCGGCTTGAAGAGGGGCATTGCAGTAACCAGGACTGGGTGTCTCGCCGGTGAAGACGCAGCGTGCGCGCGCCACGGCGTGACCACGCATAACCACTGACAGGTGATGCATGCCGGAAGTTCAAGTGTCTGCTGGTAATCAGCATGTTCTGCTCCAAATGCCAGATGAGCCCGACTGCCACTTCGTTGCAGCGTGGCTGATAAAGGCAGCTGAGGCTCAGGCCTTCTGGTCTGAAATACTGGATAGACCGAACGGTGCGCATCGGCTGGGACTGCTTCATGCGGATGGCATTCCCAACCTCGCTGCCGCTGCCCTGGAACTCCTTGGCGAGCTTGAGCACCACCTTCACGTGGTTTCTCTCGATCTTTATCCTGACGAAAGCGGTATTTTTTACCGGGAGTTCGCGCTGCTCGTGCAGCTCGGCTTCTTCGCTCGCGAAGATCAAGGCTATCGGATTGCCTTGCCGGAACAGGTTGTCTTCGGGGCAGTTCTAACGGCTGCCCTGGAGGTAGCATCCGTCATGGGCGATATGGAAGAGGGCCTTGACCTGCTCCAGCCCGAGGTCGGGCTGACCACGCTATCCGGTGAGGAGGCCGAGACGTTGCGGGTCAGGCTTTTGGCGACGCGGCAGTTCAGCGCCGAAGGCCGGAGGTCGGGGCGCCTGCAGTGATTCAGCATTCCTGTAGTTTCAATGCAGATCTTGGCGTAAGATCAGCTGACTGTGAATTGCGATAGTGGCGGGATGCATGGGACGCCCAATCGGAAGTGTGAACAAGGAAAAGCCGTTCAACGACGCACTCCGGATTGCGTTGCGGAGTCGTCCCCTGGCGCTGCGCAGGGTGGCGGACCAGTTGCTGGACAAGGCGGAGCAGGGCAACCTCGCCTATATCCGGGAGCTCGTTGACAGGCTGGATGGCAAGGCTGTGCAGGTCGTCGATCGCCAGGACGTTCCCATTCATGAGCTCAGTGATGTCGAACTGTATCGCATCGCTGCCGGTGGCGGACTGAACCCGGACACGATGCTGCTGCTGCCGCCGGCAAAGGTTAGGCCGGACGATCCGAGCTGAGGCGGTTCTCGTCTGAGAAGTGCAGGCGACTGAGCAGCCTGATCACCTGAGTAGCCTGCCACTTGCCACCCTTCGGCGTCGTCACGCCTCGATCATTCAGGATTACTGAGATCCGCTTGGCGGGAAGATCCCGGAGCGGCTCAATAATTGACCGGAAATGCTCGGCATTCAGGTCTGCTTCCGCCTTGCGGGCTTGTCCGATTGAAGAATTGCCGAGCACCTGGCCGCGGGCCTTGGCGGCTGCCAGCGCCTCCCGAGTGCGCTGAGCGATCCTCTCGCGCTCTTTCTCGGCCACAGCAGCGTGGATGTGCAGCATGAACGGGTCCACGTCAGGCCCCAGTTCGGTGACGATGAAGGGGATACGCTGCACCATCAGGCCGCTGATGAAATGCACGTCGCGGCTCAACCGGTCCAGTTTTGCAATGACGATCGGGGCTGCACCTGACTTGCCACCGCGTCCAATCTTGCGAGCGTGCTTCATAGCTGCAGCGAGTTCGGGACGACGCTCCAACGCATCAGCGCCCTTGCCAGTCTCCACCTCGCGGTATTCAGCCTCGATGCTGTAGCCGTGCTGTCCGCAGAAGGATCGAATGGCGGATTGCTGTGCTTCGAGGCCCAAGCCACTACGACCTTGCTTCGGCTTCGACACACGAATGTAGGAAACGGCGGAGCGCATAGAATATTCATCCTCCCTGAATTTACAGACAGTCGAGCGTCTATCTGTAAACACAGAGAATCTAGCGAGCGATGTCGTATTCCGAATCCCCTACATTAGACTAATCGGAATTTTACGTGACGCTTAGTACGCGCACGAAAGCGCACGTTCATCATGCGTCGCCAAGTGATGAGACCGGGCTATATTTCCTGGCGGAGGGGGTGGGGAGGGAAAACTTGGTCTCCAAGCATGCTTACTTGCGGCTCGGTCCCATCGCCTCCACTTGCCGTAGCTTCATCGGGAGCCTCTCGCGAGATTATCGTTGTCCGAGCGTTCCACGTGAAATATCGCGCAACCGGTGCTTCCTCTGCGCCGTAGATACCGTTCGGCTCTCAATGCAATCGTTCTGGTCAGAGCGGCAGTCGTTCATTCTCAGGCAAGCGATGGTGTCGAAGAATATTCCTCGCTAAGCATCTCGGGTTTCGAGGTTGCCAAGTCCAGTCCGAGCGAACCAAGCCGGGGCGGGGCGGAATAACGCCCTTGGCCGTTGCTTCCATCGAGCCCGGTTGCCTTAGCGTCTGCTATTGACGGCAGACCAGACACTCGGCTGATTCACGTCCACAGCCGTTGTGACCCTTAGCGGACATCTAGGCGACGACCGCGATCACCGCCAGAAGCTGTGCAGGGTCCTTGCTGTGCGGCCCGAGAGCCGAACTCCTTTTGATTGCAACTTTTTCCCTATTGCAATGTTGGTGAGCTTGAGATGCCGCGGCGGCTCGCGGCTCCCAGCCCATCATTCTCTGGAGGAGGCATTGACATGAAGTGGGTTTACATCGCCGGCTTTCTGGCAGGGGCCATCGCTTTGAGCCCTGCTTCGGCGATGCCCGTCGCTAAGCCGGACGCCCTGGGTGCGACCCAAACTGGCACTATCGAGATCAAGGGCGGTCACGGACGCGGCGGTGGCCACGGATGGGGTCATCGCGGAGGTCGTGGTCATCATTACGGCTGGGGTCGAGGCCGCGGCCATCACTATGGCTGGCTGCACCGTCACCGCTGGTAAGACGGAGGCTTATGGTTGCAAAACTATCATTTGTTAACCATGAGCCGCCAAGTTGAGGCATGGACTCATCTCGCGATTCGAAGAAATCAGGCTCCGTGTGGACGCGCGAGGATTCGAGACTATTGACCCTGCTCGCGAGAAAAAGGGCCACTGCAGCCCGGGTCGCAAAGGTACTGGGGCGACGAGTTGGGGCAGTGCGTAGGCAAGCTCGCGCTCAAGGCATCCTTATCTACAAAAGTTAGGTTGGGCTGACCGCCCAGCGCGCCCATGCCCGAAGGGGGGCCCACGTCGCTTCGAGGGCTTATCAAAATGGCGACCAATGAGGAAATGCTGACAATCAGCGCTCTGTGTGGCGAGCTAGCAAAGATATTTTCGGGAGAAATCAGTGCCCGGAATCTGCCGCTTCTAAAAACAGAGCTGCTTGTCCGGCTCCGCGATCTCGCCCGGTCCTGGCCCGAACGCGATTTGCGGAACCCGCGTACTTGACTGCGTATCGCGAGAGCCTTGAGACCCTCAAGCTGCAGAAGCCGGACACTTCCTGAGCCCTTTCCCATGCAGAGCGATATAAACTTATGCCTTGGTATCTTTTGATACTTTGCACTCGGTAGAATATTGCTACTGTTTCCCGAACAGGGATGCAGGCAGTGGAACGGTTGAAGGATTCGCTGGGCCATCTAGAAGCCCCCATCTGCCCCAACTGCAACGTCGGCATGAGATGGTTTCGATCCGAACTGGTGCAAGATGATGCACAGTCGCTGATCGCTCACCTCTTCGTTTGCCCTAATTGCAAACGGGCTCAGCGGCAAGACACCATCGTTACGCCGGTTGGCGCCCCTCCCAAAAAGCTGTTGAGCCCGCGCTTACGGGTGGTTGGATGATTCAGCCACGGTGGTTTGCGCTGCTGGCCCGTAGTTGACCCGAACGGTGATGCTCGCTGAGGGCCGTTTCTGGACCCTGAGCGGACTTTGCCGCTTCATTCAAAACTGAGCGTTCGCCGACCTCAAACGTAGGCATATTTGGCCTACGCTCATGCGAATAGCAAGTCTTGGGCCGCGATTCATTCGCCGCTTGATCGTTCCTGCGGCTGCGTCTGAGCGTGCTCGTCCTCGACGGCGCGGAGCAGGGCGGCAAGGCTAGAATATTCCACGCCATCGCGGGTGTAGCGGTTGAGGCGCTCGACATAGCGGGCCGATCCGTCGGGCCTGCCGCGCCAGCTGAACAGCAGCACGGCGCTATTGTGTTGGCGCAGAACGTGGCCGGCGCCATTACCGAAATACTTGCACATGGCGTGGCGCTTCATGGCCGCGCCTCCAGCTTCGCCCAACGCGTCCATTCCCGGATGAGCGTCCGAGAGGGGAACGTTGCTATTGTAGGCGAAGAGAGATCCGGCCAAGGTGAACAGCTTCACACTTCACGGTTTTCTGACGCTATTCGCCTAGCGCATTTCGAGTTCGCTGATTGCCTGCGCTGTCTTTGATCCCGCTTTGAGCGATTTTAATGATTGTCTTCGCCACCAATTCCGTGAGCGGATCGTCACGATCCTTAACGCAGAGTGTGCGTAAGGTTTGCTCGTAAGCCTTTGTAATGCAGGCAATCTGCTTCGGTGCCAAATCGTCGGTTTGCAAATGCAGGTAGATGGCCATGTCTCGCCCTCCAGCACGCCTGAGGTCGCACGATATCATGGAACCGGCGCTTAGCGGGAGCTGGCCGTTATTCGTTCTATACGCAAAGTGGTATGCCCTACGAGAAGCCTAATCCACTTTTTAGAAATCAGTGGGAGCTTCCATCATGCAGGATCGATCCCCCCAGCGCCGTCGCATTCTCAAGGCCGGGCAAATTGTGTTCGGCTCACCGGCCGTTGATTGCATCGTTCGCGATATCTCCGCGACGGGTGCCCGCATCCAAGCGCGGGGCCCGCTTTGGTTTCCTGACAGCTTCGTGCTCGCGATAACCTCGGATGGCACTTCGAGGCGTTGCCATATTGTTTGGCGAAAGGACGGCCAGATCGGCGTAGCTTTCGACGAGTAAGGCGCCCTTCTGCTAGAGGCCCCTTGCTTCCGAATGTGGCCGATTGGCCCATCGCCGCCGCATCACACAGCCGAGGATATGTCGGCTGTCAGGGGTAGACCGCACCTAACGTAAACCGGGCCAAAACGTCGCGACTGACCCGGAGCGGACATGGCGTGATGACCGACAGAATCGTCTCAGCGCCATGACCACATAAAAAAGACCGATAAGGTAGGAGAAATTCTGCGCATTCAACGCTTCGGGGTGCGCCCGCGAATATGGTCAAAGCCTTGCTTGATTCCGGCGAAGCGCGCTTCGACCACCGGCTCAAATTCGAGGTCGGTGAAGATATAGGGCCAGTCGTTTTCGATGCCTTCGCGGACGAGTTCGCCGACATAGAGGGGGTCGATACCTTGAGCGACGCGTTCCCGGATCTGGTCGATCCGTTCGGCAATCGGGCCCGAAGTCGGCGGGGCACGGATTGCCCCGACGAAGCGCTTGGGGAGGTTGCGGCCTGAGTTCATGATTTGAGTGCGGACGTACCCAGGACACAGCACCGATACGCCAATTCCGCGGGGCGCGAGCTCTTGCCGCAGCCCCTCGGACAGCGCGACAACGCCATACTTTGAAACGTTGTATGCAGTGCTCGCTCCTGAAATGAGGCCTGCGAGCGACGCTGTGGAGACGATATGTCCGCCCTCGCCATGCTGCTCGATCAACGGCCCGAAGATCTCGATCCCCCAAATGGTAGCCATCAAGTTGACGCCCAAGGTCCAATTCCACGACGCATCGGTCCAGGTGCCGTAGGGCCCACCGCCGGCGACGCCTGCGTTATTGACGAGAATATGGACCTTGCCGTAGCGGGCGGTCGTGGCTTCTGCCGCAGCCGCGAGTTCGGCTTTGAGTGAGACGTCTGCCTTCACGCCGTCGACATCGACGTTAGTGAGCCGCAGTTGCTCGAGCGCTGCGGACAGCGCCGCCTCTTCGATATCGCAAAGCATCACTTTCGCCCCAGCCTGGGCGAAAGCGGTCGCGATCCCCAATCCAATGCCCGACGCTGCACCGGTCACGAATGCTGTCTTTCCCGCCAGTTCCTTCACGCGCATTCTCCTCCCGGCGAGCGGACACGCTCCCCTTACAACGCTAAGTTTTAGCTGAAGCTCACCGCACTTTCAACGAATCGGAAGCATGCGGGATGTTCGTTTTTGGAACGTGGCTGATCCCAGCCCAGACCGCAGCGACGTGCGCTCCCAAGAGACGAACCGACTAAGGGCGTGCGGGCTCCCCGAGGGCAGCCGTTGACCCATACCGGAAGTCGAGACCCGCTCGGATGTGTGAATCTGGTCGTCAACTCCGGCCAACCGGTCCACGCCGGATTAGGGGATCATCCCGCTCCCGATACCTCGCGGATCGATATCTCGGTTCGAAACAACGTGATCGATCTCGCCGCGCGTAGTGCCGATGTCTATCAACTCCCTATCACTTAGGCCGGACAAGGCGGAGCGCAATTTCAGACAATCGCGCCGCTCCTGAAAGGCATCCCGGTATTTCCGAATGAGACGAGAGGTGTAACGTGTCGATGCGGACGTCCTTTCCAGCCAGGTCGTGCTGTAGGTCGTGCTCATTGCGATGTCTCCCTCGGACGGTGTTTTCCACCCGCGCAGGGTGCCAGGAGATCGGCAGGCGTGCTTGACGCGCAGCTTACATTTTCCTCACCGGCAGCTTATTCTTGCCGTTTCCACCGTGGCTAAAGCGCTGACTTGTGACCGCGACCTCTGATCTAGGGAATTTTATAGCTTGCGTTATTTCTTCGAGGACTACGCATTGGATCCCGACCGTCGCGAGCTATCTCGCGGCGCCAATGTTGTCCCCGTGGCACCGCAGGTCTTTGACCTGCTAGAGTACCTTATCCGCAACCGGGAGCGCGTCGTCAGTAAAGACGACCTCATTAGTGCCATTTGGAATCGGCGCAGCGTGTCGGATGCAGCGTTGACGACCCGCCTCAATGTCGCCCGGAGCGCGGTTGGTGACACAGGGGAGGAACAGCGCCTCATCAAGACGTTGCCGCGGAAGGGCTTCCGTTTCATCGGGCCAGTGCGAGAAGAAGGGGGTGATAGCCGGGCAGTCACTGACAACAGGGTAAAACCAGAGAAACTTACACTCGCGCTCCCCGATAAACCCTCTATTGCCGTACTGCCGTTTGAGAACATGAGCGGCGATCCCGAGCAGGACTACTTTGCAGACGGAATGGTGGAAGAGATCACTACTGCTCTTTCGCGGTTCAAATGGTTGTTCGTGATCGCGCGCAATTCGAGCTTCACATTCAAAGGCAAAGCTGTAGACCTCAAGGAGGTCGGACGCAGGCTTGGCGTGCGCTATGTCCTTCAAGGATCTGTGCGCAAGGCGGCGGGGAAAGTTCGCATCGCAGGGCAGTTGATTGACGCGATTACAGCGGCGCACATCTGGGCGGACAGGTTCGAGCGCGACCTGACGGATGTTTTCGCTCTGCAGGACGAAGTCACGGTCGCGGTTATCTCAGCCATTCAGCCAAAGTTGCTTCAAACGGAAATAGGATTGGCGGTGCGGAGGCGACCGGAGAATCTCACCGCCTATGACTTCTATCTCCGTGCTATGCAGCAGTATTACCTGACAACCCGCGAAGGTTTGGCCGAGGCGATCAGGCTGGCGCATAGAGCTTTAAAGCTAGACCCTTGGTTCGGCTTTGTCGCGGCACTCGCAGCTACCTGTCACTTGCGAAACATCCTGTGGGGCTATGCAGTCGATCCTCAGTTCGACAGGAAGGAAGCAATTCGGCTTCTTCGTTGGGCTTTGAATATTGACGATGATGATCCAGATACGCTGGCGCTGGCTGCGGCGACATCAGCCTTCATGGTCGGCGACTGCGAAAGTGAGATTGAATTGGTTGACCGGGCGGTTGCGCTCAACCCAAATTCCTTTGTGGTATGGAGTTGCAGAGGCCAAGTCTACAGAATAGCAGGACTGTACGAGGAAGCGATCCGCAGCTTTGAACGGGCCATTCGCATGAGCCCGGTAGATCCGCGGCTACACCTGCTGTTTGCTGGGATGGGGAGTGCCCTTGTTGAGCTTCGTCGATTTGATGCGGCCATCGCCGCAGGGAAGAAGGCCCTTCGTCAGAACCCCTCCGATCTGGTGGCTTACCGCTATCTAGCATCCGCTTTTGCTCATCTCGGACGTGAGGCCGAGGCCCGTCAGGCGGCGGCGAATGTGCTTGCGGTTGATCCTGCCTTTACAATCTCAGCATTCATCGCGCGGGGCGGGCAGTCAAACGCGAAGCTGTTGGTCGAAGGACTTCGCAAGGCCGGGTTGCCAGAGTAAGCTCATGATCGCCTGTGCAGACGAGGTGATCGAGCGCGAGACGCAATGTGCAATTGGCCCGGGCGGACTGAGCGCCTGAGTGCACGATGTCTGCTTCCCGAACAGCTCTAGCAAGCTGCCTAAGTCAGCCTATGACCCGAATGCGAAGTTCAGGCGGCGTCCTCAGTTGTCGGCTTATCGGGCTAGACCGAGCAACCGGCCGACCTTCCAAACGGAGCTCATGACCCAACTCAGACATCGGCTCGGTGCGGCGAAGCTGATGCTGGACTAAGGGGTCGGCTCCGACGTTTGCATACTCATTGCCACTTCGGAAGCTAGTTCGGCGATAAGCCGCGATAAGTTTGCTTCAGCTTTTGGACGAGCTTCGCGCAGCCGCTTGCGAATCCGGTCCGCATCTGGGTCATGCGCGGCTACATCTGCCTGTCCAACGCCCGCGCCCGTCAGCCGATGTTCCGCCACCCATCGTTGAAGAGCCTTGTCCGCCGACCATCGGCGCCCGGCTTGCAACTCCTCAAGTGCACGTCGAACTAAGTCTTCCGGTGCGTTCGGCGATTTCATCGGCTTGCAAAGTTCATTCTTTGTCGTCTCATCGTCGTAGGCGGCTTCAATATGAGCGATGACCGCTGCGCTCAAGCAGAAAGCGCCGGAGCGCAACATTTGAATCGTGATCCGGTCACCGTCGAACACACGTACAGAAGGTCGAGTATCAAATGCCCTTGCAGTGCAATCCACATAGAGGCTGCCTGAGCAGCCTTCGATCGTCCCATGTTCGAGGATTACTGTCTGATGTTCGATCCTCAGCACGCGCCCCTTGCGCACAACGTCTTTGATGGAGCGCAGGGCTTCTACCTCAAGGCCCGAGATAGTCGCACCACGATACATGGTCGGTGTCACCGTTGTATCGATGCGGAAGATCCCGCCGGTTCGTTCCAGCCGCTCAAAAAAATCGGCTATGCATGTCGCTTCTGCTGCCGCTTCAAGTTGATTTGCTTGGCCGCCTGCCGTCTGCTTAAAAAACGCTTCGCCCGGCTGAACCCTGTCTCGGTTAATGAGCCACGAATCACGTGGCACGATCCAACGTATGCTTTCCGGCGTCGCGCCCATCTGGAGCAACCATACACCGACATCCATTGCCGTCTTGCCGCCGCCCAGAATGACATAGCTTTTGAAGTCCGGCGCAAACTTCGGAAGCACATTCGGGGTAACGAGCCTTACGCCGTCACAAAGCTCGAAGGAGGGAACGTGGGTCGATGGGACCTGGGTGTTTAGGAAGGTAGCGTCAACGAGTTTTTTGCGAAGCGTTACCTGCTGAATATCGCCGGAGAGTCGGCAGACAAACCGATTATCGCCTTGATATTCACACAACGGAAAATATTGAACGCGGCCCGAAGGCAGAAACCGTTCGTTCATTAGCCGGTCGTAATAACTGATGATCTGAGCGCCGGAGGCGAGTTCATAATAGCCCCTGTTTAAACCTGCCACATCTAGTCGACTGCTGCCGAGTGCACGGGAACCAACCCCGTAATAAGCTGACGGTTGATGAAGACGGACAAAAGGATACGCGTCGTTCCAGTGGCCCCCGGGCATGTGATGGCGGTCCACGATCACCATGTCCGCTTCAGTTTCGGTCAAAAGTTGGTCGGCGAAAGCCATGCCCAACGCGCCGCTGCCGATGATGAGGTAGTCGGTTGAAAGCATTTGTGCACCTGATGTTCGGCAGAGCCCGTTTTGGCCGCTAGTGCAGGATGTCCAATGCCCCACCACCTTGTCAGGTTCTGTTCCGAAACACCATACGTGAGTCCGCCTGTGGCCCGAATGCGAAGGGCCGACGCGGTCTGCCGGTGTCCGCTCAGCGGAGTATACCAGACCAGGTTTGCTCAGTTCGAGATCTTCTCATTTTGACCCTGGCTGTGTGAAAAGCCGCGAGTCAGCTAGGATTCCTTCATTTTCTGATGGAGGACACAGATGGGACGCTTCGTTGAAGGCGCGGACAGATCCCAGCTGACGCTCTTGCCGGAATGTCTGGAGGATTGGGTAGGCGAGGACAACGCGGTCCATGTGATCGATGTGTTTGTCGAGGCGCTCGACCTGCATGGAATGGGGTTTGAGCGCGTGATTGCCAAGGAGACGGGCCGGCCATCCTATCATCCGGCGGTCCTTCTGAAGCTTTACATCTACGGTTATCTCAATCGGGTGCAGTCCAGTCGCCGCCTGGAACGTGAGGCGTGCCGAAATATCGAGGTGATGTGGCTGATGGGCCGCCGGGCTCCTGATCACAAGACGGTCGCCGACTTCCGGAAGGACAATGGTGCGGCGATCCGGAAGGTTTGTGCGAAGTTCATTGCACTTTGCCGGCAAATGGGCCTGTTGCAGACCCCAAGCGTCGCAATCGACGGCAGCAAGTTCAAGGCGGTGAACAACCGCGACCGCAACTTCACGCATGCCAAGATGGCGAGACGGATGGCGCAGATTGAGGAAAGCGTCGGTCGATATCTGCGTCAACTCGACAGCGCCGATCGGCAGGAGCCATCGGAAGCGATCAGCATCAAGACGACGAGGATCAAGGAAAAGATCGCTCGGCTAAAACAGGAGATGAGCCGCCTGGAAGTGCTTGATGCGCAGATGCGCAACACGGCGGATCAGCAGATATCGCTCACCGATCCGGATGCCCGTTCGATGGCCACCAGCGGACGCGGATCGGGTGTGGTCGGCTACAATGTCCAGGTCGCGGTGGACACCAAGCACCATCTGATTGTTGCGCACGAGGTCATAAACGTCGGCAATGACCGGGGGCAGCTTGCTCGGATGTCGAAGCAAGCCAAAGAAGTGCTCGAAGTGGACAAACTCGAGGCGGTCGCCGACCGTGGCTACTTCGACGGAGAGGAGATATTAGCCTGCGAAGAGGCTGGCGTTGCAGTCACCTTGCCCAAGCCCATGACGTCGAATGCCAAGGCGGAGGGCCGGTTCGGCAAACAGGACTTCGCCTACCTGCCTGATGAGGACGTCTACCGCTGCCCATCCGGTCAGCTGCTGCCCTATCACTTCACCAACATCGAGCATGGAATGACGCTGCGCCGTTACTGGTCGACGGCGGCATGCCAAGGCTGCGCGATCAAGAGCCAATGTACGCCGTCCAAGGAGCGCCGGATCACGCGCTGGGAGCATGAGCATGTGGTCGAGGAGGTCCAGAGACGGCTAGATTCCAATCCAGACGCCATGCGGACGCGACGTGAGACAGTCGAGCATCCCTTCGGCACGATCAAGGCCCGCATGGGCGCGACCCACTTCCTGATGAAGCGCTTAGGGAATGTCGCCGCTGAGATGGCGCTGCATGTTCTCGCCTATAACCTCACACGGGTGATGAACATCGTCGGCAAATCAAGCCTGATTGACGCCATCCGCGCCGCCTGAAGGCCGGAAGTGCGTCCAAAAGCGCAATGCCGCGTCGCGATATCAATTTTGGCCGGTCATGGGCGATCCGACGCGAGAACATCAACCGACGACCGCGGACCCTCTTATCCGTTTGCACACAACCAAGACCCATAGCGGACAATCAACCTTCCGGCACCCCGGCTAGGCGCAGACCCCTGTAAAATCGCTCGCGGCCGGCAAGGAAGGTCGGATTGTTACTGGGCGCGGTGTCGCGCAAGCGGCGGATGGTGAAGGTCGGATCAAGTGCTAGGGCTGCCTGCGCGGTTGCCTTCGCTTCATCCAGTTCGCCAATCCGCGTCAACGCGTCGGCGAGCCAGAAGTGCGAAAGCGGATTGTTTCGATTGGCCTCGATGCTTCGCCTTAACCAAACCACGGCTTCCTCGCCGGCACCCAAGTGCAATTTGGCTCCGCCAATGACGATCAGCCAACGGAAGGCTCTTATGTCACGAGGAGATAGCCGGAGCGCTTCAAGGATGTGCGCCTCGGCTTCCTCCGCCCGGCCGACGTATATTTTCGCCAGACCGATCCACGCGTGAGCCTCGGCCAGATTGCGGTCCAGTGCCAACGCTCGCTCGCATGCAGCAATGCCATGCGAGGCGCGATTTGTGTTGATCTCAACGAGACCGAGCTGCAGGTGCGCCATTGCGTGTTGTGGTGCCAACGACAAGGCCCTGCCCAACAGCGTTTCTGCCGCTGCGAGACGAGGGGCCGCGTCGTCCGTCATGAAATTCGCTGATAAAATCACGTCGACCTCCGCTCTGCCGACCAGGGCTTCCAAGCAGGCCGGATCGAGCGCCAGGGCACGTTCAAAGAAGCGCTGTGCTTGCGTGAGGTGCTCAGGGGTATGCCCCCGGTTGAAGATGGCTCTGCCTCGGAAATACAGATCTATCGCGTCCGGGTTTGCGGTGCTCTCGGCTCGCCGCGCCTCGGCTGCAATCAGTTCGGCATTCAGCGCGTTGGCCAGCCGAGATACGATTTCGTCCTGCAGGTCCAAAAGGTCGACGAAAAGCTTGTCGAACCGCTCTGCCCAAAGTTGGTTACCCGTTTCGGCGCTGACCAGCTGTACGTTGACGCGAAGCCGGCGACCGGCCCGCTGAACCGACCCCAGCAAGATATAGCGGACGTTCAATTCGCGTCCGATCTGTTTGAGATCGATCGGCTTGCCTTTGTAGGCAAATGCGGTGTGTCGGCCTATCACGAACGAACCGCTGATGCGCGACAGGTCCGTGTTCAGGCTCTCCGTCACGCCGTCGGCGAAATAGTCCTGCTCGCTGTCACCCCCAATGTTTGCGAAGGGCAGCACCACAATGGAAAGACGAGGTGCAGGGGCGAGGCGGGACGTGTCGGTACTGCCATGTGTAGCGGCAACCGCACGCCACTGATCTTCATGGACCGTGCCGACGAAGCGAAAACCCTTGCGCGGCAGTGTCTTGATCAAGTGCTGCTTTTCCCCGCTGTCGCCGATGGCGGTCCGGGCGGCATTGAGGCGGGTCGTCAACGCGGCATCCGAGACAATGCGGCCGTTCCAGATTGCGCTGATGATCTCGTCCTTGCTGACCACGCGTTCCCTGTTGCGGATCAGGTAATGGAGCAGGTCGAACACCTGCGGCGAGACGGGGATCAAGTCGGCGCCTCGACGCAGCTCGCGCCGCTCAGTGTTCGTTGCGCGGTGCAGTTCGCGCCGGTCGGTGTCCAGTGCGTAATCCTGAAAGAGATAACGCAAGCTGCCATTCCTTCTGGGGGGCTCTGAAGCCCTTGAGCACGAAGAATAAGCTGCCGGTAAGGAAAATGTAAGCCATCAGTTGAGCGCGCAGGCGCATCTTGCGGCAAGCAGTTCGGGGCGGACCCGAAGTGACGCTGCGGGACCGCCAGGACCGATTTTGACAAAAGGCCGACGCGGCAGACTTGCCCTGTTATTGTCACGAAGGCCCGCTCATTCTTGCCGCCAATCAAGTGAACCCTGATCCGAACCTAAACTGAATGTAAATTTGAGGGAGCCAATGGCAAAGGAGTTCGCGTACGGCGACGCGGCCGCGGTTGGGTATGATCGCGCGTTTGCACATGTGTCACGCCACTTTTTGCCGTTCCTTCTGAGTGCCGCACGTGTTGCGTCTGGCATGAAGGTACTCGACATCGCAACGGGCACTGGACTGGCAGCGGCAGAATCCTTGCTCGTAGTTGGACCAACAGGGCACGTCGTTGCGGCCGACGTATCGGAAGCCATGGTTGGACAGGCGCGGCAGCGCCTGAGCGCGGCGGCAAATATCACCTTCGCGGTGGAGGACGGCCAATCTCTCTCGTTCGCCGATAGCAGCTTCGATGCTTTGATTTGCAGTCTCGGGCTAATGTTCTTCCCTCATCCCTCGCGCGGATTGTCGGAGTTCTTGCGTGTCCTTCGGCCGGGCGGACGCGCAGCAGTTTCCGTTGCAACCGTGCCGGAACGAACCTACAACGGCAGCGTCAACACAGCTATCGCCAAGCACTCGCCAGCGATCCGCGAGGCAACGGCGAGGATGTTTTCATTGGGTGACCCGGCGCGTCTGCGACAGTTGTTCGAGAAGGCCGGATTCCAAAACATCGAATTGACGAGGCAGGCGCACCGGTTCAGTATGCCATCTTTCGACGCCTACTTTGGTCCGTATGAACGCGGCGACGGTCCGACTGGACAAGCCTATCTGACACTCCCTCAATCGGTGCGCGATATTGTTCGCCAGGAAACGCAACGCAGCCTCGGAGATAGAGGCGGGCCCGTAGAAATCGAGGTTCAATATCAGTTCGCAAGCGGCCAACGCCGCTGATGAAAGTGGTCGGCCGCTGCTGCCGTGCACATTCCGCGTGATGTCCGCACTTGGCCCTTGGCGGTCAACTCCTACAAGACCTCTCATGTCCGGTTATGAGGTACAATCCGACATTGTGATCTTTGCCGCTGGGCCATTAACTCTTGTGAATCCCAAGCCGCTCAGTGACGACTATATTTCAGAACGGCGTGGGTATTTGAATTGGTTGGGGGAGTGCTGCTGACCCTCTATGGCGGGAAAGTGGTCGCCTCCGTGAACAGTTTTGTTCGTGGAGTCAGTCATGTTGCTTTCAGAACGATTCAGTGAACGAACCATTTCCAATATGGATGTCGCATTGGAGCGAGCGTGTAGATTGATGCCGCTGGCGTTCGAAGGTCATCCAGCCCGAAAGTTCGTGGCGGAAAAGATCGTCGAGTGCGCCAACAAGCACACGCAGACGCTCGGCGGTTTGACCGAGGCGGGCAGGCGGGCGGTCGCTGAACTCGCCGCCGAAATCGTCGAAACGAATTGAGCTACTGCAAGACCTTCGGCAGCACGAGCACAATCTCGATTTCCTGCTTGAGGACGCGGCTGGCTATGTCTGCGATGAGCAGAGAGAAATCGTCCTCTATCGTAGCGGCGGCAGGTTCGTCCTTGGCGTAGACGTACCGCAGAGGACCTTCAACCTCGGCAAAACGAACACCGGCAAAAACGCGGTCAAACTCGTTTGCTCCAAGGATCGCAGCTACGCGAGCCTGAATGGCGAAATCCTGAATGTCAGTTAAGTTCATGCGAGCCAGATAGATACTATCGGTCGGGAAACAAGAGCGCTTCCAGTCACTTGGCACGACCATCTGTCCAGATGGAAAGCTGGTTTGGACGTCTTGGCAGAGCCACACACCCCAGTGCACTTCAGGAGGAATGGACGGCCGGGCCGCGTCAGCCAACCAGAACTTCCGTTTTGGCGGAGAGGGTGTTCGCGGTAGGGAACGCTCCCGGCTTGGTGTTCCCGAGCCGTTCGGCGGGCGTTCTCGTTGACGTTGAAAATACAACCGGGAATCGAGATCTCGGTTGCATGTGAGAACACGGTCGGAACGCCGCCTCAGCCCCGCGGTTGGAAAGTCGTGAGTAAGGTAGGTAAACTGCCCGCCGTTGGCCCCAACTTAACGGCGGGCTTTTTGTGAGTTGCGTAAGTGGTGAAGCGTACCAGGACGGCACCGGCAAAAAGGCCGCGTGCCGCTATTCCGGGCTTTATTAGCCCCCAGCTTGCGACCCTGAAGATGAAAGCACCTTCGGGGGCTCAATGGATTCACGAAGTCAAATACGACGGTTACCGTATCCAGCTCCACATCGACGGAGATATCCGAAAGGTCTTCACCCGCAACGGTCTCGACTGGACACATAAGTTCTCCGTCATTGCCGGTGCCTTCGAGATCGAAGGGCAGGCCATCGTTGACGGTGAGGTGGTCGTCATCCACGAGGACCGCACCAACTTCTCCGAGCTACAGGCAGACCTCGCCAGAGGCGAACAGGACCGCTTGCTGTTCTTCGCGTTCGACCTCCTGTGGCTCGATGAACAGGACTTGCGGAAGCTTTCGCAGCTTGCCCGCAAGGAGCTGCTGAAGGATCTGATCGAAAGCAATCAGCTCGAGGAGCCCATCCTCTACAGCGAGCACCATGGGGGTGACGGGCAGGCACTGTTCGAAGCCGCAAGGAAACTTAATTACGAAGGTATCGTCTCCAAGCGAGTTGACGCCCCATATCGGTCGGAGCGTGTGGAAGCTTGGCAGAAGGTCAAAGTCGTTCAGAAGGGAAAATTCCCCGTCGTCGGGTTCATCAAGGATCCAACCGGCGTCGCCGCTCTCTATCTCGGTAAGAAGGAAGGCAAAGAGCTTGTCTATATGGGCAAGGTCGGCACGGGCTGGAGCCGGACGACATCGCGCAAGATCAGAGATGTCCTCGATACTGTGGTGAGCCCGAAGCAGAAGCTCACCAAGCACATCAAAAAGCCGAAAGCCACCTGGGTCGAGCCGAAGTTCTACGCGGACATCGAATACAGAGACATCACGTCGGAGGGATTGCTACGCGCGAGTTCCTTCAAGGGATTGTCTCGAAAATAACTTATGTTCCTGAGCCTTCCGGTTGTGGACGTACAATCGTTCACGCAGCAGAAGGAAGGCCCGATGGGATTAAAGCACAGGCGATTTAAGCAGACGGATTCCTTGGAAAGCAGACTGGCACAGATTGCGGAGGATATGCGTGAACGAGCCGAGAAGGCACCCGGAGAGGAGCGGACTGACTTGCTCAAGCGCGCTTATAACGCAGATCAAGCAATTGAGCTGGAGCGGCGGCTTCGTGCGCATTTTAGGAACGCGGCCCAACGGGCAATGTTGGCCAAGTAGATCCTCCCTAACCTAAACTAGGCCTCCGCTGTCTCGGAGGCCTTTCCTTTGGGAGGACCTGGACAGAAAGTTCACTTTTGCACCAACCGAGCTCTTCAGGGAATTTGGCACAATCCCTCCTAGCGGTGCTGTTGTCGCGTCCGCTGGCCGGAACACACCGACGCCAAGATCGTTCTTCGCGTATGGCTACTTACGTCTTGGTTCTGATCGGAGCTTTTGCGATTGTGGCAGTAGCGAGCTATGCCGCGCTGAACTGGCCGACTTCTTGATTGCGGTGAACCCTCCGACCAGAGTGCATCTAAGCCGCTTCAGCCTCAAGCCTCTCCTGGCTACGCTTTTGATTGATCAGATTCAACAGATGCGCCGAGGCTCTGGCATCGCAGAGGGCCCGATGATGATTCTCGAGCTCGATCCCATAAATCTCGCAGAGCTTGCCCAGTCCGTAGGACTTGTGTCCCGGATAGCGGCGCCTCATTCCCGCGCAGGTGCAGAGCTTCGGAAACCTGAAGCGTCGCCCGATCCGCTCGAATTCGTAGGAGATGAAACCGTAATCGAAGCTGACGTTGTGGGCGACGAAGATGCCGTCCCCCATGAACTCCATGAAGCGGTCCGCCACTTCAGCGAACAGAGGTGCGTCCCGAACCATTTCGTTCGTGATGCCCGTCAGTTGAACGATCTTCGCCGGAATGGAACGTTGCGGGTTTAGGAGAGAGTGCCACTCGTCCACGACACGGTGGTTGCGGACCTTCACAGCGCCGATCTCAGTGATGCGGTCGCCGTTCGACCATGAGCCGGTCGTCTCGATGTCGACCACCACGTAATCCTGCTCAGGGTCAAATCGATAATCGACCCGGCCAATCTCCGCCTCGATGCCGGCTGCGCCGAGCTGGCGGAGGCGGGTCAGTTGGTTGCGGCGGATCACATCGCCCTCTGCCTTGACCTCCATGAAGGATGCCTTGCCGTCGCGCACAAGCATCAGGTCCGGGAAGCCGTCTCGCATCCCGCGGAAATCGTCGCACATGTTGCCCACGATGCTGGCGAGGCCGGCAGGATCGGATCCTTCGAGCAGCGCGCGCAGCGCCTCCACTTGCACGTGATCCCAGCTGAAGATCCCGTTGGGGCGGCCCCATCTCGCTGCCACGGTGCGGAGGATCAGCGGAAGGCCGGACCCGCACGCGATAGCTGCTAGTTTCTCGTCGATTATCGCCGCGAAAAGCCGACTGAAGCTGCGGTCCTTCAGGCAGTGCGGTAGCCAATCAAACCCGCTGGGCATGCGGGTGCTCTCGAACAGCTCGTCCCAGAAGAGCAGGCCGAACAGGGTGTGCCACAGCACGTTCTCGGTGAAGAAAACCTCGGTGCCGTCGCGCCGCAGCACGCCCGCGACGCCTGCTTCGGGATTGCCGCGATAGGTGTCGTCCACGGTGATCGTGCGGCCGGACCGCAAAAGTGCGGTGTAAAGGCCCGTACGCCTGCCGCCGAACTTACGGGCGTAGAAGTCGGTGGCGAAGAGATGTTCGCCATCGCTGGCGGGATCATCGATCATCCGCTGCAGCAGCGCTTCAGCCCCCGCCTTGTCGCCCGTGTTGTAGAGCAGGCGAACCAAGCGCTCGTTGCAGTCCGGCGACGGACCGGCACGGTAGAGCTGCCGGGCGAGATCGTTCTCGCCCGCCTTCTCGAAGAAAAGCGCGGTCTGATGCGCGGCTCGACAGCGGAGATCGGCGGCGAACTGGGTCGGGCAGGGGGGACCGGCGAGCACGTCGATGGCGGCCCCTCTGTGGGCAGCCTCCGATCCATCCTCCAAGTTGGCCAGAACCTGGCTGTAATGGAACGAGGCCAGCGCCTCCTCGGCATCGGTGAAGCGCGCGCTGAACGAGGTCTCGCGGTTGGTGCGGAGGATTCCCAGGTCTCGCAGCGCGAAGTTCTTCAGATCGACCTCGGTCTTACCGAAGTAAAGGTAAAGGAGGAACTCGATCGGCCGCGTCCCGTCGAGCGCGATGAAGTTGCGGGCGCCGCAGTGCTGCGCGGCGACGGAAAAGGGTATGCGCTCCAGATAGTAGTCGATGAACTTCGGCTTCGACCAAGATTTCCGGACATCTCCTCGCCCGGCCGCCTGCGCGCCAGTAACGAGGATGTCCTTTGGCAGGCATGAGACGAAGGCCGCATAGTCGGCCTCGCCGAGCTCGCGAGCGTGACCGGCCGCAGTCAGGTCGGATGCCGCCCGCTCCACGTCATCGATCTCGGAATAGTTGAACAGCGAGCGATTGAATATGGCACCGCGCCTGTTAATCATGCGGACCAGCAGACATTGTGCATCTCTCGATAGGCCTTCGAACCGCGCTATGAAGGCGTGATGCTCCGGACCAAGCACGGGGGCGTACGTCCGCTGCACGAACCCCAGCATTTCGGCGAAGTGGTCGAGGTAATAGTAGACGGGCAGTTGGGGCAGTTTGGCCAAGCGGACCTTCGCGGCAGAATCGTTTGTTCTATTTCTGTTCTGACGCCGCCCTCAGAGTCAAGCGTCTCGACCGGCTAAGGATGACCAGAGCCGCCGACATCTGCCGTCGCCGGCCCCGCGTCTTCCTTCACGCCGCGCGCGACGATCTGCAGCGCGCCGTCTGGAAGCGGCCGTTGCAGTTCCAAGGCTTCATCCGCCGGAGCCGTCATCCAGATCTCGACCTCTTCGGGCGTCGTCAGGATCACTGGCATGGCCTTTGGGTGGACGGCGAAGACTTCGGCATTCGCCTCCGTTGTGAGGAACGCATAGAGGTCGTTGGTGGTCTCGCCTTCCTTGACCTTTCTGACCGAGGTCCAGTTTGTCCAGATGCCTGCGAAGCAGGCGAGGGGACGGCTCTCGTCGAGCGCAAACCAGATGTCGCCGCCCTCGGCCTTGTTGAACTCGCTGAATGAGTTGAAGGGCACCACGCAGCGGTTCTCCACGCCCAGCCAACGCGTCCAGTGCTTGCTCTTCACGTTGCGGATGTTCGTCGTGCCGCTGTCGGGCTCCATTCGGAGCAATTCCTTGAAATTGACGGTCTTGCGTTTGGCTTGCAGCTTCTCGGCACGCTTCTTGGTTGCGTCCATCAATGCTTTCGAAGATGACGGCATACCCCAGCGCGCGGTCGCGAGTTCGCGTCCGCTGGCGCCGGTGCGGATGATCGGCGCGTTGTAGTCAGGAAACACGCCCGGCATCGGCGCGAGGTTGCCGACGTACTGGTTGACCACGCGGAACAGCGCGCTGATGGCGGCCTGGTTCGTGGTGATCGAGTAGAGGTTGCACATCGTCAGGAAGCCTTTTTTCGTTCGCCGTGAGGGTGCTGCAGGTTGCGGATCGCCGGCCGGGCGCAGACCCACCAAGTCGGGCCGTCGCTTCTTGCCGAGAGTGCGCTGGCAGGGGCTGCAGTAGAGGTAGCTGCGCATCAGTGCGACCTGCCGATCGCGCGGCTGCACTACTAATGCGAGGTCGATCATCTCGGTGTGCTTGCAGTATTCGCAGCGTACCTCGAGCAACGGGAACCCGCCGGCGAGCGCCGCAGCAATCGTGGGGGAGGCGTGGTCGAGCTCACCAATGAAGAGGGCCGTGTTCCAGGCGGCGCAGTCGAGCGCGTAAGCTTTGGCACGGGCAGCATCGGCGGCCGCGTGGGCGGTCGCCGATTGCTCGAGCAGATGCGCGAAAGTGACCTCCGCCTTGTGAATCTCGCGGGCGTAGTGTTTGCGATCGCCTCCCGACATCGGCGGCGGCTTAATTATGCGGGCGGCAGACATGAGAAACACCATACGGTCGAGTCGATTGGACGGCCAGCCGCTGCAGCTTGGGGGGCCTATCACCGGAAACGCAACGGATAGGTCAATCTCGACATAAGATATTTTGATTTACCGAAATTGTCTTGTGGCGTCGGGCAAAACAGTGGTTCATAGGGTGCTGGTTCAATGCGGAAGCCAGCCCATGTCGAATGATCTTGATACGTCTGAGCTATCGAAGATTGCCAAGCTGAATGGCGATTTTCGAAGGAATTACGGCACACTGCTCGGAGCTTATTTATACCTGCGATCAATCAGCGCCGCCCGCGGCCGTTCCTAGCTTTGGGGTGGCCTTTTTTCGCTGGCGTGTTCTGCCGCGCTGACATGGCTGGCACGTCATGGTTGGCCGTCAATGTGGCCATGATCGCTTTGATCAAATCGCTCATACCCGCGCAGTAGACCCCGCGATGCCGAGCGAGGGCACCGGTTGAAAGCCAGACGTATCGGCCTGCCCGCAATTTGGGGGGCAACAAGACGTAATCTTCGATGGTCTTGTTGGTTACGTCTAGCCTCATCACTGCAAGCAGGCCCGAGGAGATGTGCCTGCGGTAGGCTTTCCACTGCGGTGCGTGATCTTGTCCTCGCGTGCGGAGCTGTCTTGCAACGAGAAATGAAACCAGGCGAGCGCCGTTGACATCGAGGGCTATGCCGTCCTGAGCAAGCTCGGGCTGAAGACCGGCATCGGCTCTGAGGACTTCGGCAAGTTCGTTCGCGTGCCTTGCTTGCTCGCTGGCCCAGTACTTCCGGGTATCCAGCCAGTCGCAATCTCGTGGTGAGACGTAGCCGATCTGCGAATAAGCGTTGCGTAGCGATCCAAAGTGCTTGACGTAAGACGAAACATGGTTGAGCCCGAGCGTCGTGTTGATGATGCGGGAGTTGAGTTTCCCTCGTCGGCGAAGCACGACGCGGAGGCGCATCAGCATTTCGTCTTCCGGAATCTCGACGCGTCGCTCAGCGAGCAGTTTCTGAGCACGTGTGAAAATGTCTGGATCGATGATGGGCTCAATCGCAGCGGCCCCGCGGACCCAGGCATGAGAAGGGTTTTTGACGAGCTTTTGCCCTAGGCGGCGCGAGGTTCGATTATAGATGGTATTTCCGATGTAGTTTTCATTGCTGAGAATTGTCGGGATCATCCGATCGGTCCAAGGTCGATCATTATGGCTGCCGATGTTCGCGTCGTTGAGATCGCGCCGTATCTCGCTGTACGATCTCCTAGCATGGACGAATTGATCGAAGATGCACCGGATGACGGCGGCCTCCTCGGCCGAGCCTCGTCGCAGCCGAACACGATCTGATTGCAAAGCCTTATACTGGCCCTTGTTGAGCTCTGCCTTTGGGTGTTCGTTTTCGTCAACCATTATTCGGCGTAGGCCGTAGCCGACGGGAGCGCCGACGCGGTAGCCGAGGCCTGCGACCCGGCAAAGTCCGGTGTGCACCTTGACCCCGAGTTCTCGGCTCCATTCAGCGGCCATACCTCGCTTCATGTACTTGGCCATACCTGAAAGGAAGCTGCCGTCATTCTTGAAGATCTCCGCACAGTACTCGACGCGGACACCGTTCATCTTGCACAGGAACTCGTAATAGGCACTTTCGTCGGTGTCCTGGAAGCGTCCCCACCGGCTGACGTCATAGACGAGGATCTGATCGAAGTCGGCCTGACCTGATTCGACATCTTCGATGAGTTCGATGAGACCAGGCCGCCCTTTGATGCGCAGGCCGCTCCGCCCTTCATCGACATAGGTCCTTACAATTGTGAGGCCGTTAGCTTGTGCATAAGCGGCTATCGCGGCGAGCTGGTTCTTGATGGAATAACGTTGGAGGTCTCTCGACATCCGAACATATTGCGCGGCGCGCTTCGCCCGCACGCGCCGTGCCAGGTCGGTTCCTTTGCGCAGGACCAGCGAGTTGGCCATGGGTTCTCCCGAGTTAGGGAGTGCCGCGTCAAATAAACTACACTACTCGGCATGAAGGATTTCAAGACGAATTTGCCCGACGTTAGTCGGCGAAGATGCTATCGAGCAGGGCTGCCAGCCGGACTCCCGCCTTCTGAAGCTGTTCTTTCACGATGGGTTCGTTCGCAGAGAGGTATTCGGTGCTGATGGTCACGCTGCCCTCGGGCTGATCGCAGGAGGAGCCATGCATCACGCAATAGCCCGTCTTCGCGGCTTTCGAGATTGCAAACGACTCGTTGGCCCAATCACTGGGATCTGACGAAATCCACCTGGTTTTCATCGCAGGAGTAATGGCATCAATCAGGTCAGAAGCCGCGTCATCGACATCGGGCCCGACCGCGTGTGTCACAAGACAACTATCCCAGGTGCCGTGCAGATTGCCCGAGCACTCGCCGTTCACCCTTATATCGTTTCCTCCGCGGTCGTCCTCAAACGACACGTGGAGAGGCTGATGGATGTCGCCGACCCAGTGTCCAAGCGACTTTAGCGCAATAAGCCTGTCGGCCCGCTTGGCGTGCTTCGAGTTCACAACCTTGGAGTCGTTGAGGATGGCCGTGAGCACACATTCTGGAGCGTTCGGGCAGTTGTCTCCTGTGACCCCGTGCGCGTCGCGGGGCAGATTGATAAAGTGCTCTGTTCGGCGAATGCGCGGATGGTCGGGGAATACGCAGGAGGCGGAAAAGGTGTCGAACACCTTGTCCGCCTGGATCAGTTTCCGTATCGCTGCGCGCGTATCGGGCTGGGCGAGCCGGTAGGCAATCTCGCAAACGATCTTGTGGGCTTCGTCACCCCATGCCGAGGCGTGGGTGCAAAACGCGAGAAGGAAAACAGCAGCTAATGAAAATCGGCGCATGCCGATACCTCATGCCTGAGACAATATGGTCGGAGGTTATCACTTGAGGTTGTCGAGGAGAAGCGCGTCGCCCGGACAAAACCAGATGCCTCCGCGCCAACGTAAATTGAACGCCAGTTCAATTTAGTACTTCGCCAAATTCCTGAGGCTATAGGAGTTTGACGGTCACCTTCGCTTTACCTCCGTTGTTCGGGTAAAACGTGTCGCTGAGCCATGGCAGGCCGATCACTGCGTCGTTGACGTAGAGAAAAAGCTCACCGCTGCGTGCAGCCTTGAACGTTGCCTTGTACGTCTGCGGTGTGGTGTTCGGAAGCGGGAGGGGATCAAGGAAATACTCGTCCACGCCGGTCTCGCCCACCCGCGCGATGATGCGGTACCAGGGCCTGAACAGGATCCGGCGAAGGAAAATGGCGCTGCGAAACTTCCACCGGTTGGCAAGCTCGACCGTGGAGGTCCGAAAGCCAGCGGGTGTGGTCGGCCGCTCCGCATCGTTCCAAGGCTCGGTGACCGCGATCCTGATCTCATACGAGCGACCGGAAAAGACCTTCAGGCCTGTTGGCGCACAAATCGCAGATGTTGCGAAGTCCGCGCCGTCCTGGTCGATGCCCTTGTTGACCGGGATAAGCGTAGCCTCCGCCGTGCCCTTGCAGAATGCTCCCATCGAATCCGCGACGTTGAACAGGAAATGGCTCGCGACAGTCGCACCGAGCCAGACCATCACCACGACCAAAAATAGCGGCAGGATGTGCCGCTTCCCGACACGGAGAATAAACTGATAGAGCGGGTGGGTCCTGAACGCGTAAATGGCGTCGTGCATCAGGCCAGAGAGCGGCACCGGCGCCGCCCGATCCCGCCAGAGCAGGCGCATCCGGTCCTTGATTTTGGCGCTAAGGCTGCTGCCAAGAACCATAAGCAGGATCACGGCGGCGATGCCGCCGGCGAACCATTCAGGGTTCGCGGCGTACCAGTCCGTCCACCAATGGAGTGATTTCGGCAGGAAGGATTCGATGAACCGCACCAATTCGGAGACCATCCGGATTGGCGACTCGAACTCATGCTCCTTGATGCGGTCGTGGAACAGCCAGAACGCCGCAAGATGCAGCGTGGCGGCCAGGGTCGCGAAATACGCCAGCCGACGCATCCAGACGAAATTCCAGAGCTTTTCCTGAGCCACAAAGCGCGCGGTCGCGCCCGCTGGCGTCTCGAATGTCATCGGCCCGAGCGGCGTGAGCTTGCCGTTGCGGGAAACCACGAGGTACTCCGGCGGCAAGCCGATCGGAGCATAGGCATTGCAACCGCTGTCGATGCGGTCGAACACACTTTCGTGGATCTTCGGCAACTTGACGCTGACGCCTACATCCGGGTCATTGCAGAGATCAGAGACTTTCCGTGGGCCATAGCGATAGTAGGAGCCGAGGCCGGACCGCGAGTCATAAAGGCGGCCATCCTTGTCTTGCGCTGAATTGATCAGCTTGATGGAGTCGGGGTCTGCGAAGGGAGCCTCCTTGAACACGAGACCACGCTTGATGGACTCGTCGACAAGCCAGGACAGCGGCACGAACGATACGGCATCGTCGGGATAACCTCCGCCCACGTTGGCGTGCATACCGACGAACCAGACCTGGACCAGGCGCTCGTCGTCAATGGTGATGGGGACCGCGGGCTTGGATTCGCCTTCCTCGGTCCAGAGCACGGGGTGGAAGGTCGTCCGCTCATCGTCGAGTGCAAGTGCGTGCCTTGCGCATTTGACGCGTGGGTTCAAGATCCGATTCGGAAGTTCAAGGGGCCAGATCCAGTTGCTGACGCCACGCGTCATCTCATCCATAGGCAGGCCGTAGGCAGCGACCGTGTCCCACACGCCGATGAATTCTATGGAAGGGACGTCCTTGCGGTCGATTTCGGCGTAGGGTTTGTTGCCTCGCACAAGGTCGAGCACCGGCACCAGGACGTAGTCGCGCAAGGCGCGGAAGACCACCTCGATCTGCAAGATCGAATGGTAGCCCTTGGCCCGGTACGCCCTGTAAGCCTTGACTGCGCCGTTGTGCAGCTCCGCTTCGGTATCCGCCACAACCAGGCCCTGCTGAAGAATGAGCGCGCCGAGGACGCGTACGGTGAACGCGCCACGGCTGAAGCCGAAGAGATAGATCTTCGAGTGGTTCTGGTGATCGTAGTTGCGGCAGATGAACTTGTAGGCCTCGAGGATGTTGCGCTTGAGGCCATATCCGAATGCGCCGCCCAGCACCGCGAGCGGTACGAAGGACGAGGTACCTACGCCGTCGTCGTATTTCGCGGCCTGGCTGTTGCCTTGCAGGTCAAGCGCCTGAAACATCCGCCAGACGTTCGTGCGCCAAACGCTTGAGGCGGCGTTACCGGTGCCGTCAGACAGGATAATAACCTTGGGGCTGGCCATGCGAGCGCCCTCCCTGAAAAGATATAGTGAATACAGTAAGAGTAACAGGTGCCGGGAAGATTTCAACCTTGGATAGCGATCGGCGGCGAGCCGACACGGGAGCCGTTCGGCCGAGTCACGGGCTGCATGATCCGCGCGCGCGATACTTCAAATACGACACCTGCGCCTTCAACGGTTGCGAGTGGCGCGCCGTGCGCGATGATCCCGGACCGCTGCCTGGTGAAGGCTGGGTGTTGAGCGCGAAGGGCATGCACGGCAAGCCTGGTGAACCTGGCCGCGATGGCGTGCACGTTCGTTCGCTTGATGTCGTCGGCTATGAGCTCGTGGCGAGGCTGTCTGATGGCACTACCCTGCGGGCGAACCTCTTGCCAGTGATGGAGCGGTTCGAAAGGGAACGGAAGTAAAACGTGGAGATGACAGTGGGTCGGCTCCCTGTTTCAGAGCAAAAGACGGTCGCGTTGTCAGGGTGCTGGAGGCAAGCGGGGTATCATCAGCGGGCGCTCCATGTGGCCGGTGCGCTGCGCTCAAAAGATGTTTATTTCGTAAGCTTGCCAACGGGTGGCGTAAGCGTCGTCGTCTTTATCGCGGTAGGTAGTGAGCTTGCTCCTCCGTCACCTGCGCTAATCGACCTCGGCTTGCGCCAGATGCTCTTGTACTCAGGTGTTAAGGTGGACTCGAAACGCCGAACCTCGGCATCAATGCTGTCTTTAATCTCTTTCCAATGCGTTTGATCGAGCTGCCCCTCGCCGATAATTCGCTTGGCGGTCAGGTGCGCCATCTGCTGATTGATCTTTTTGACCAATTCATCATTCATGAAGCCTTTGTTGACTTCGAACCCTGTCGCAAACCAGCGGGGGTCAATTTTGCAGTTGCTGTTGAGTGTGAAGAACTCGTGCACGTTGCGAGCATGAAGGTGGAACGACTCAACGTGGGCATTGTGAAGATGTTGAGGGTATTTGCCCGAATTCAGTTCTCCGTAAAGAGCGTCGAGCATCCAAAGCTCGTAACCAAGATGATGCGAGAATAGTTCGTCTACGATTGCCCTCTCCGGGCGCTTTTTGCCTTTTGCCATGTTTACTCCCATGGATTCGAGCCTGTTGAAGGCGGCAGTTGAACCGTCGATGGGACGGCTTTGCTAACCGCAATCACATCTCCCAGTATTTTTTGAGGGCGGCAGTAAAGGTCTGGAAATTGGCGGACGGCCAACAAACATTCTCATTATCTCTGACCAGCCAGTGCATACCGCTCCCGGTCGTCAGGTTGGATGGGTCGTTGCTGTTAACCCAATTAAAGCACGCAGCCCACATTTCACGATAATTGCCGAAGAACCTATCGTTCGGCACGTTCCAAAGCATACCTTCAATGAAATAGGATGGAGCGATTCCCTCAGCGAGCAGCTTCTTTTCTATCATCGAATTTCGCATGTTCTTGAATACCCGAACCATACGTTTGAAGTTGTTGTTAGTTGCCTGATGCTTGGCAGTAAGATTGTCCGAGTGCTGTTTCGGAAAATTTTCGATGCGCTTGCCGCCGCTGAAGAAGGCAACGCCGTTGTGATACGAGTCGTAAGTCGAATTGTACCGACGAAAACTTTCGCAGACGAGGATATCTGCATTTCGCCGACCGTTATTACCCGGCACAAATACAGCTTTCTGTCCCAATCGGGTGTCGTTGTATAGTCGCGTTATCCATGCTTCAGCATGCTGCTTGAATTGGGGATAACCATAGTCGGCATCCTTCGGATATATCGTCTTGAAGGCCTCCAGGTCCTTCGGGGTCAACCGTGAGCTGTCATAATAGAATGCGCCCGTGTGCTGCAATACGATGTCAACATCACTATCGCCGTACACGTTCGTGTCGTTACCGTAGGAGCCTTGAAGGAACACTTGTACGTTTTTAACAGGGTACGGTGCTGCGGGGTCCAATAGGTTGGCCCGGATGGATTGATATGTATCAGTGAACTGCTTGGATGATGGGTGGTTGGCCCAAGTCTCGAGCTGTCGTTCTTCGATCGCCACCTGAAACCCCTAAAGTAGTAATTGTCTAAGATCTGCTTCAGCGTCCCGCGCCGAATCTCTCCCGCGCTGCCAAAGTAAATTGAGCTTCTGCAAATCCACTTCCAGCATGTCAGTAGCCAGGTCTGGCTGCGTGTATCGTTCGTGAATCCGCACCGTTTCGACGTCACGGAAAAGCACTTTTCGGAATTGATCCATTGATTGAGTGCTGATCTCCATTGTTTTCTGAAGGAAAATCATTGGAGGTAATTTGCTTACCCACTTGCGTAGGCTCCATGCAGGAAGCTTGGGCGGCGGATATTCTCCCACTCCGATGCTGACTACACGCACGTTTTGTCTGGAATGACCAAGGGACTCCGTCGCATCCACAATCGCGTATAGTGTCGGATTGTTTGCAACAAACCCCCCGTCGCGAACCTCGATCCGCTCGCCGCGACCGGTTACGACCATCTTCTTCCTGAAAAAAGGATACGCGGAGCAGGACCCGACGACCGCCTCACCTATGGTGCAGCCGAAGCCCGGCTCAAACGTGGCTTTTCCTAAGAACGCTTGTTTCCCACCGGTTTTGAAGATGATTGGCCGTTCTTCGACCCACCTCGTTCCAACAATGCCCATCTCTGTTTTGAACGCATCGAACTTCAACTCGCCAAAAACGTCTGTCGCAAGTGCTTCCAAGGCCGCTGTTTTTTTGCTTGGTAGCCAGCGAGCCATGATGGACACGACGTGTTTACGGTAGAGTGCTTCCACTTCATCGACTGATCGACCAAGCCCAAGCAAGGCTGCAATGATGGCCCCGGTGGATGTCCCATAGATCAGGTCAAACCTTTCGTAAATCCGACATCCAAGCATGCCCTCGATTTCTTTGAGAGCGCCAAGTGTATAGAATCCTTTGGCCCCTCCGCCATCAAGGCAGAGCACTCGGAATAGCGACGCGGGCTCGGCAAGAACGTCGTTCAAGATTGGCTGCCAAAATCAAATAGCCCAAAATACTGCCTCGACCTCCGGTTACGCAAGTGGAGTAGCTCGCCATTTAGTCGTAGAGTGCCGGCTTGCTCCGGATAGAGGCTATATAGGTATGATACTGAAAACGTACGAACTCATTGCCGAAGGTTCAAACCGAGTTGCTGTCGCCGTGGCCGAGAGCCGGGACGATGTAGAAAGGTTGGCGCAACGCTGGTCTCCAAACCGAAAATGGACTTCCATTGAGGAGGTCCGTTGGCGAGCAGAATACCATTCCCAATTTTTCGGAGGTCGAAGGCCCACGGAAGAAGCCTATTGCGAGATGAACCATCCAGGTGATTCGAAACCAACCCTGATTGAACGTCGACCAGCCGCCCGCATAGGGGTGGCGAGAGGGCCGCCGGACGCGCAGCGATCCCATCCAACTAAGTTTCAGCCAGTTGAATGGGCTCACTGATTAATGTCAGCCCTTGTAGATCACACCAATGTCGAGCCACTTCCAACATTTGATCACAATTGCGAAAAGGCGCGGGGTTCGAGGGCGTTCTCGCGGGTGATCGGGGTTTTCCGGAGTTGACGGTTTGGGCGCAGGGGTGCAGGGTCTCATGGCGATAGTTTCTCCATCATCTGTGCAAGGGTGATTGACACTGTCGTAGTCGGAGGCCCTCCCGGTTCAAACGGGAGGGTTTTTCCGTTTCGGGCTCACGTCCGAAGCGACATCACCTTATCGACTTCGGGATATGTACGGCATCACGAAGTGGCGACCTCAAACACCGGTCGATTACGGGGTGATAGTTTGCAGCGCGAGAGCACGACGAACATTGACCCGTAGACCGTGGCCACGCAACGAGCAACGTAGGCGCTCGTTCAGTTACGAACAGCCACAGCCTCGTTTCTGTGCGTTTGCGCGAATAAACCCGTGGCTCTCTCTGCGCTCGAGTGTTGCGCCAGCGCAGAGACCGACAAGCTGGATGAGCGGAGCCCAAATGCCTCGTGACGCGAGCGCGGCAAGTCGCCTGTTGAGTTCGCGGCAGTCCTCACGGCGCGACCGTCAGGCGCGCCATGGTTTGCGTCGACGGCCCGTGCGTGCCGGCGCCCATCCGGCGATAGTCGCGGTTTTCGAACGGCGGCGGCGCGTGGAGGTACTTTTCCGGGTGCTCGGCGATCAGCTGCTCGACGCGCGGCAAGGTCACGTAGACCGGCCGGACCCCGCCATAAGTGGTGGCCTGGATGGTGCGGATGACCATGTTTGCCTGCTGCATGGCTAGGGACGGTGGTCTTGATGGGGCTCAATCGCAAGGGGCTTGGACCAGCCCGACATGCAATGAAAACCCTGTAGCACCAGCACCGTCAGCACTTTTCGACACCGGCTGTACACCGCCGCGCTTACGCATTGATATAGGCGCGCCGACGATCCGCCGCAACTCGGCTGCCACGCCATCCAACACCGCGCGTTTTTCCTTCATCCGCTTGGAGTGATTGTAGACCTTGCCCGTGACGGTCGGCACGACGACGTCAGCCTTCTTGTTGGCGGCATGGTCGAGGCACTTAGCAATCCACGCGTCGTCAAAGCCGAGATCGCCAGCCAGGGTCGCTGCCGTCCGGCGGAGGTCGTGTGGTGTGAACGGCTTGAGGCCGAGCAGCTCGCACAGGCCGGCGGTCTTGGTCTTGTCCTTGTTCGTCTCGTGCTTGGTGCCGCGCAGGGCGTCGGCCATTGCCTTGCGGTGGATCGGCTGGCCCTTGTAGATCGGGCTCTCGAACACGAACTGCTGATCATCTGAGGTCAGCGCTTCCTTGATGATCTCGACTGCCAGATCAGACAACGGCTGCTGAATTACCCGCCGCTTCTTGACCCGCTTGAGGGGGACGTCCATGCGCGGATTATCGCCGTCGAGGTCAAACAGCTCATCCCGCCGCGCGCCGAGCAGCTCACGCGACCGCAGCATGGTGACGAGCTCGAACTTGAGAGCTAAGCGCGTCCGGCGGTCATAGGGCAGGTCGTTGCGGTCCAGCCCATGCCAGAAAATCCTGATCTCGTCCTCCGAGAGGACGCGGGTGCGGGGATGCTCGGGGTCGAGTTTGGGCAGGTTGACGCATGGGCTGGCCGTCACGTAGTCGCGGCCCGCTTCGGCTGCCCAGTTGAAAAGGCCAGAGGCTGCCTTGCGCATATGGCGCGCATTGCTGACCGATGGCTTGCCGAACTTGCCGGCGACAATGTCGTTCGAGAGCGTGGCGATGTCGTGCTTGGTGACCTCCATGGCCAACTTCTTGCCAAGCCGGGGTCGGACGAAGCGGTCGAGGTGACTTGCCGTGTTCTCCCAGCTTTCCAACCGGGGCCGCATCTCGGCGTCCGGCTTTTTGACCGGCGTCTTCATCCACTTGATGCGCTCGTCGATGATCTCGGCGACGGTCTTGCCGCGCTTGGCCTTCGCGGTCTTCTGGTCGCGGAAGGTCTTGGTCAGTGCCTCGCCGCCCATACCCTTGAGCCCGTAGACCTTGCTGCGGGCGTCCTCGACCGTGAAGGTCTCGGGATTATATACGCCCAGCCAGCCCGTGCGCTGCTTGCCGGTCTGCCGATCCGTGAACTTGAAGGAGAAGGTCGCAACCCCAGCGGTGGTGATGCTGACGTATAGGCCGGGGCACTTGCGGTCGTAGAACTTGGTGCGCTTGGCGACGCGCTTCTCGCACAGGCGATCGGTCAGAATGACGCTGCTATTGCGGCCGCGCTTGCCGGCGGGGGAGGGGATAGTGCTAGTATCCATATGGTTTCGGCTCCTGAGGCTTGGGACCAAAGTGCTCGGCTTCGGGGCTTTCAGTTTGTCGTGCGGTCGCTGAAAGCCTTTAGGGCCGGGCCCTTATTTTGGTGAAGCCCGCTGAAACAGCCCGGATCAGGGTAACCGAAAGCGGCTTATTTTAAAGGGTTTTCGTAGTTTCGGCGTGTTTCACCGAGTGCCAAAATATAGACGTGTGGTCCTGGCCGTCGTTGCTACGGTCAAGCTCTGGCGAATGCGGCATTGGCGTCAACCGGCGCGGTGCCGGTGATTTTCGCGGGAGCGAGGGAGGCCAGAAGGAACTCGGCTCCGAGGAGAGCGCGGCATAAGCCGTCCGACCATCGCGCAGGGAAGGCCGTGTGTTGGGCTTCACCTGTATGCTGCTGTGCGGTTCTTCCTGCGTGTGCTCTAGCGCAGCGGACCGCGGGTGCCGCCGGCACCCGGCCTTCCCTGCGCCCTCTTGGCTATGAGGGCGGCGAGATCAAGCAAAGCTCGGGCGAAATGCGCTGCGGGGCCGAATACGCACGTCTGCGTCCACACATTCGGTGTCATCGCCCGGCTTGACCGGGCGATCCAGTACTCCGAGACGCCAGTGATTGAATCGAGAGGCCGCGGCGTACTGGATTCCCCGCCTTCGCGGGGAATGACAAGTGTTACTTGGAGAACGCAGCGTCGCCTCACACTCCGTCATTGCGAGCGCAGCGACTTGTCCGCGGAAGCCTTTGGCGAAGGCGGAAGCAATCCAGAATCTTTCCGCGGCGGGATTCTGGATTGCTTCGTCGCAAGGGCTCCTCGCAATGACGAGGAGGAGAGAGCGAGCGCTACACTCTCTCGTGCCCCGGACGCAGCGCAGCGTCCCCCCGGCGATGCGAAGCATCGTCCGGTTCGACGATGCGCTGCCGAGCCGGGGCCCATCCATCTGCGCCGTACCATGTCGCCCCTGGGTCCCGGCTCTGCGCCGCAACGCCCCGCGCGTTGCAACTTGTCCGGGACACGAGCGAACCGCATCGCTTCGCGTGGGGCTGCCGCCGACTCACTTCGGGAATGCCCCGCCTGTCGTCCAGAGTGGATGTTCTGTGCCTTCCGAAAGATCTCAGGTTGTGGATCGTCACTTTAGCGAGGTATCGCCGTAAGCAAACCCGTGTCTTCCCGGTAACGATTGTGCTGTCTGTGCAACACCCACATCGGATTTAACCCTTATCACCGGCGGTTCGCATCGCCGCCGCTTTTTGGCCACACCCGAACATGAATAAAATCGCTCTAATGTTTTAAGGGCAGTGGCGGTCTTCGAAGGCGACGAGAAAATCCCAAGGTCGATTCAAATCTTGGCTCTGATTTTTCGGGTCTGAAAGGGTTGGCCGGAGAAGCTGGTTGCGATGGGCGCGAAGATCAACAAGCAAAGGCTGCCGAGCCGTCACGTGACGGAAGGCCCTGCGCGCGCGCCGCACCGGTCCTATTTCTACGCCATGGGTCTGACCACCGAGCAGATCCACCAGCCCTTCGTCGGCGTCGCCTCGTGCTGGAACGAAGCTGCTCCCTGCAACATCGCGCTGATGCGTCAGGCGCAGGCGGTGAAGAAAGGCGTCGCGTCCGCCGGCGGCACGCCGCGCGAATTCTGCACCATCACCGTGACCGACGGCATCGCCATGGGCCATGACGGCATGCGCTCCTCGCTGCCGTCGCGCGAATGCATCGCCGATTCGGTCGAGCTGACCGTGCGCGGCCATGCCTATGACGCGCTCGTCGGGCTCGCCGGCTGCGACAAGTCGCTGCCGGGCATGATGATGGCGATGGTCCGCCTCAACGTGCCCTCGATCTTCATCTATGGCGGCTCGATCCTGCCCGGCAATTTCCGCGGGCAGCAGGTCACCGTGCAGGACATGTTCGAGGCGGTCGGCAAGCATTCGGTCGGCGCCATGTCGGACGAGGACCTCGACGAGATCGAGCGCGTCGCCTGTCCCTCGGCCGGCGCCTGCGGCGCGCAGTTCACCGCCAACACCATGGCGACCGTGTCTGAGGCGATCGGCCTCGCGCTGCCTTACTCGGCCGGTGCCCCCGCACCGTATGAAATCCGTGACGCCTTCTGCATGACCGCGGGCGAGAAGGTGATGGACCTGATCGCCCAGAACATCCGGCCGCGCGACATCGTTACCCGCAAGGCGCTGGAGAATGCGGCCGCCGTGGTCGCTGCATCCGGCGGCTCGACCAATGCTGCGCTGCACCTGCCTGCGATCGCGCACGAGGTCGGCATCAAGTTCGACCTGTTCGACGTCGCTGAAATCTTCAAAAAGACACCATATGTCGCGGATTTGAAGCCGGGTGGCCGTTATGTCGCCAAAGACATGTTTGAAGTAGGTGGCATACCGCTTCTGATGAAGACGCTGCTCGACAACGGCTTCCTGCACGGTGATTGCCTTACCGTCACGGGCCGCACGATCGCCGAAAACCTCAAGAGCGTGAAATGGAATCCGCACCAGGACGTGGTGCACCCGGCAGACAAACCCATCACCGTGACAGGCGGTGTGGTCGGCCTGAAGGGCAATTTGGCGCCAGAAGGTGCGATCGTGAAAGTCGCGGGAATGTCCAACCTCAGGTTTACCGGTCCGGCCAGGTGCTTCGACCGTGAGGAGGACGCGTTCGAGGCGGTCCAGAACCGCACCTACCGTGAAGGCGAAGTCATCGTGATCCGCTACGAGGGGCCGAAGGGCGGTCCCGGCATGCGGGAAATGCTCCAGACCACGGCAGCGCTGACCGGCCAGGGCATGGGCGGCAAGATCGCGCTCATCACCGACGGCCGCTTCTCCGGCGCCACCCGCGGCTTCTGCATCGGCCATGTCGGGCCGGAGGCGGCGGTCGGCGGCCCGATCGGGCTGCTCGAGGACGGCGACGTCATCGAGATCGACGCGGTGGCCGGTACTCTTAACGTAAAATTGAGCGACGCCGAGCTCGCCCAGCGCAGAACCAAATGGAGCGCCCGCGCGACTAACCACACGTCGGGTGCGCTCTGGAAATATGCTCAGCAGGTTGGACCGGCGGTCGGGGGGGCAGTGACCCATCCGGGCGGCGCGCACGAGAAACAGTGCTATGCGGACATTTAGGCGTGCCACAGTTGCGTTTGTGTTGGGGGCGGCTGCGCTGGCCGCGCCGGCGTTCGCCTTCGACGGTGCGCCGGTCAACCCGAAGGATGCCACCATCCCGGTCGTGACGACCTTGCCCGGCGCTGCGGGTGCGGTGCGCACCAAGGTTCCGCCGCAGGTCGCGACCCAGGAAACCTCGCTCACCGCTTTGCAATATGCCGCCGAGGGCGGCCACCCCATCGCGCAATGGAAGCTCGGCCGCATGTACGCCAACGGCGACGGCGTCGCCCAGGACGATTTGCGTGCCTTCGAATATTTCAGCCGGATCGCCAACGCGCATGCCGAGGACAGCCCGTCGGCGCCGCAGGCGCAGATCGTGGCCAACGCCTTCGTCGCCCTCGGCCGCTACTATCTGGCCGGCATCCCGAATTCGAAGGTCAAGGCCGACCCGGACCGCGCCCGCGAGATGTTCTCCTATGCCGCATCCTATTTCGGCAACGCGGACGCGCAGTACGACCTCGCCCGTCTGTACCTGAAGACCCCGGACGCCTCGCGCGAGGACTACCGCTATGGCGCGCGCTGGCTTGGCCTCGCCGCGCAGAAGGGCCAGCATCAGGCCCAGGCCTTGCTCGGTCAGATGCTGTTCAACGGCGACCGCCTGCCGCGGCAGGCCGCACGCGGCCTGATGTGGCTGACGCTGGCGCGCGACAGCGCCGGTGCCGACGAGGTCTGGATCAAGGAAAGCTACAACCGCGCCTTCGCCAAGGCCTCCGACGACGACCGCGCCATGGCCCTGCAAATGCTGGAGCAATGGGTGCAGGGGCGTCGGGAGTGATCGGCTGAGGCGGCCTTAAGCCGCCTCGAGATCCAGATCCGCCCACACCGGCACGTGATCCGACGGCTTCTCCCAGCCGCGCACATAGCTGTCGATGCCGACATTGGCGAGCTTGTCGCTGGCCTGCGGCGACAGCAGCAGGTGGTCGATCCGCAGCCCCTGGTTCTTCTGCCAGGCCCCGGCCTGGTAGTCCCAGAACGTGTAGAGCCCGCCCTCGTCGGTGACGGCGCGCAAGGCGTCGCTGAGGCCGAGGCCGAGCAGGGACTGGAAGCTCTCGCGCGTCTCGGTCTTGAACAGCGCGTCCTCGGTCCAGGCGGCCGGATTGTGCACGTCGCGGGCATGCGGGATGACGTTGAAGTCGCCGGCCAGGATCAGCGGGACCTCCTCCTTGAGTCGCTCCTTCGAATAATCAAGAAGCCGCGACATCCATTTGAGCTTGTAGGGATATTTATCGGTCCCGACCGGATTGCCATTGGGCAGATAGAGGCAGGCGATGCGCAGCACCCCTCGCTTCAGCGTCACCACGCCTTCGAGGAAGCGGGCATGGCTATCCTCGTCGTCGCCGGCGAGGCCCGACTTGGTCTCGTCGAACCTGAGCTTGGAGAGCAGGGCGACGCCGTTGAACGTCTTCTGCCCGTGCGTCACCACGTTGTAGCCGAGCGCCTCGATCTCCAGCCGCGGAAAGGCCTCGTCGACGCACTTGATCTCCTGCAGGCAGACGATGTCCGGCTGGCACTCTTTCAGCCAGGTCAGGAGCAGATCGATCCGCTGCCGGACCGAGTTCACGTTCCAGGTGGCTACTCTGATGGGCATTGGCAGGGCTCCGGGCGGGGGTCTTGGTTAGAACAAAATGCAAACGCACCCGTCAAGCCGGCCGCAAAATCTCCCACAAAATTAACCCGGCTTAAGCAGGCCGCAGGCCATTGATCGTCAAGAGGTTCCTCGGATGGATGGCCGGACAAGGCGATGAATCGAACTCAGCCGCGTGACGGCCTGATCGGCGCGTTCCTGTATTGGCTCGGCGGCTTCGAGATCGAGGACGGTCTGACCGCCGATCTCAGCGAGCGCGAGATCCGCCGCATCCGCGCCAAGCAGATCGACGCGGTGACCCAGCTGATCCCTGTGACGATGGCCGTGACGATGCTGAACGTCGCCATCGTGCTGATCCTGTTCTGGGGCAGGGGCTGGAACGACTTCCTCGCGATCTGGGGCCTGACGCTCGCCGCCACCGCTTCGCTCGCGGTGCGCGCGTGGCACAAGTCGCATCAGAACCCGCCGCAGGAGACATCGCCGCACGCGGCGCGGCAGATGCTGCGGCAGGCGTTTTTTCTCGCCGCGATCTGGGGCGCGCTGCCGCTCGCTCTGTTCAGCCGCATCGAGCCGACCAGTCAATTGCTCCTGGCCTGCCTGATGGTCGGCATGATGTCCGGCGGCGCTTTCACGCTCTCGACCTTCCCGCGCGCGGGCCTCGTCTATCTCGCGACCATGACGATCGCCTGCGCCGGCGCGCTCCTCCTGTGCGGCACCGGCCCATATCTGGTGACCGCCGTGTTCCTGCTGCTGTTCGCATTTTTCATGGCGCGTAACATCGTCTCCCAGGGCAACCTCTTCCTCGGCAATCTCAAGGCCCAGCTCGAGCTCGAGCGCCAGACCGAGATCATCTCGCTGCTGCTGAAGGATTTTCAGGAGAACGCCAGCGACTGGCTCTGGCAGACCGATGCAGAGGGACGTCTCGTCGACGTGCCGCAACGCTTCGCGGACGTCGCGCAGCTGCCGCTTCCGCTGCTGAAAGGCGCGCAGTTCGCCGACGTGCTCGACATGCTCTGCCCCGAGGACAAGTCAGCGGCCTACAACATCGTCGGCCTGATGGAGCAGGCCGAGCCGCTGCATGAGATGAATCTCAAGGTCGTCGCCGGCGGCGAGGCCCGGCTGTGGTCGCTGACGGCGAAGCCGGCCCACGATCGTGACGGTCATTTCCTCGGCTATCGCGGCTTCGGACGCGACGTCACCGAGCGCTGGCGCGCGGAAAAGGCCGAGGCCGAAAGCCGCGCCAAGTCAGACTTCCTGGCGGTGATGAGCCACGAGATCCGCACGCCCATGAACGGCGTGCTCGGTCTTGCCAGCATGCTCCTCGAAACCAGGCTCGATCCGGAGCAGCGCGAGGCCGTCACCACGATCCGCGAGTCCGGCGACAACCTCCAGCGCATCCTCAACGACATTCTCGATCTCTCCAAGCTGGAAGCAGGCCGCTTCCAGTTCGAGGCGATCGACTTCGCGCCGCAGGCGCTGGTCGAGACGGTTGCGACCGTGGTGCGCGCCAGCGCCAAGAGCAAGGGGCTCACGGTCAAGGTCGAGCTCGATCCGAACCTGCCGCCGACGCTCCGCGGCGACGTCGCGCGCATCCGCCAGGTGCTGCTCAATCTCGCCTCCAACGCTGTGAAGTTCACCGACGAAGGCGAGGTGACCATATCGGCGACCTGCCAGGCGCGGCGCGACCTGCTGGCGACCGTCGAATGGACGGTGACCGACAGCGGCATCGGTATCGCGCCCGACAAGCTCGACCTGCTGTTCAGCGACTTCGCCCAGGCTGATGCCTCGATCAGCCGCCGCTTCGGCGGCACTGGCCTCGGCCTTGCCATCAGCAGGCGGATCATCGAGCAGATGGGCGGCACGATCGGCGTCATCTCGACGCCGGGAGAGGGCTCGACCTTCCGCTTCACGCTGGTCCTGCCCTGGAGCCAGGCGCAGGCGTCCGATCAGGCTGGCGGCCGCGACGAAGCCGACGAGCTCCAGGCCCGGATCTCCGGTCTCGACCGGCCGCTGAAGGTGCTGGTCGCGGAGGACGATGCGGTCAACCGCATGGTCGTGAGCAAGATGCTGGGGGCATTCGACATCGAGCTGCGTGCCGTCACCGACGGGACCGAAGCCGTCGCGGCAGCCTGCGAGGGCAATTACGACGTCGTGCTGATGGACGTGCGCATGCCCGACATGGACGGGCTCGCCGCCACCCGCGCGATCCGCGCGCAAGGCGAGCGCTTCGAAGCCTTGCCGATTGTCGCGCTGACCGCCAACGCCTTCCCCGAGGACATCAAGATCTGCCGCGAAGCCGGCATGTCGGACTTCCTGGCCAAGCCGCTGCGCAAGCCGACACTGGTCGGAGCGCTCCTGCGGGCGCTGGACGGTCACGTCATGTCGGAGGACGCACCGCTCCAGCCGACGTTGATGCCGGCCGAGGTGGCTTGGACGGACGAGGAAAGGCAGATAACGGGCGCGTAGGCGCGCTAGACCGAGAAGCTCGTCCCGCAGCCGCAGGACGCGGTGGCGTTGGGATTGTTGACGCGGAACGAGGCGCCGATCAGGTCGTCGACGAAATCGACCTGCGATCCCGCCAGAAACGGCTGCGAGGCGGAATCGACCAGCACCACGGCATTGTCCTGCTCGATCACGAGATCGTCGTCGGTGCGGGCACGGTCGATGTCGAACTTGTACTGGAAGCCGGAGCAGCCGCCGCCCTCGACGGAGATGCGCAGCATCGCGCCAGAGCCTTCACCCTTGAGGATCTCGCCAATCCGGCGTGCGGCCCGGTCACTGATGGTCACGGCAGTCGTCATTGCTGGTCTCCGATAGTCCCGCGGTCACACGAGGGTCTTGCCCAATTCATTTGGTATCCCGCGCCCGACATAGTTAAGTGCCACCATACGCAGAATCAAATGGATAGGGACTAAATTCGCCGTGTCCGTCGGAATGGCAGCCCCCCGCGCGCCCTATGCCTGCGACCCCGATCGCAGCCGCGGCCGGCTGGTCGCCGAGCCTCCGAGCCGGACCCGCAGCCCGTTCCGGCGCGATTGCGATCGGGTGATCCATTCCACCGCGTTCCGCCGCCTCAAGTACAAGACCCAGGTGTTCGTGTTCCACGAGGGCGACCACTACCGCACCCGGCTGACCCATTCGCTGGAGGTGGCCCAGATCGCCCGCGCGCTGGCCCGCCAGCTCGGGCTCGACGAGGACCTCACCGAAACTCTGGCGCTCGCGCACGATCTCGGTCATCCGCCGTTCGGGCATGCCGGCGAGCGGGCCCTGGACGCCTGTCTGAAGGCGTTCGGGGGCTTCGACCACAATGCCCAGACGCTGCGCGTCGTGGCTTCGCTCGAGCACCGCTATCCCGAGTTCGACGGGCTCAACCTGACCTGGGAATCGCTGGAAGGCATCGTCAAGCATAACGGTCCGCTGACCGACCGCAGCGGCGCCCCGGTCGGGGGCTACCGCGAGCATGGCGTTCCCGTCGGGATCGCCGACTACGTCAAGACCTACGATCTCGAATTGTGGAGCTTCGCCTCGCTGGAGGCGCAGGTCGCCGCGATCGCCGACGACATCGCCTATGATGCCCACGACATCGATGACGGTCTGCGCGCCGGCCTGTTCCAGCTCGACGATCTCAAGGTGATGCCGCTGACGGCGGAGATCATCGCCGAGACTGCGGCGCATTATCCCGATCTTGAAGACGTCCGGCGCGGTGCTGAGCTGGTGCGCGAGCTGATCTCGCACCTGATCGGAGCGGTGTTTGCGGAGACAGGGAAGAACCTCGCGGCCGTGAAGCCGCAATCGGCCCAGGATGTCCGCCGGCAGAGCCGGGCGCTGGTCGCGTTCCCCGCCGAAGTGGCCGAGGAAGAGGCCGCCATCAAACGCTTCCTGTACCAGCACATGTACCGCCACGAGCGGGTGATGCGGGTGATGGGCGAGGCCGAGCAGATCCTGTTTGACCTGTTCGCAAAATACCTGAAATCCCCCAGCGAGCTGCCGCCGGAATGGCTGCTGGGGTCGGAGGCGGACGATGAGGGCGACCGGGCCCGTCGGATCGGCAATTTCATCGCCGGAATGACCGACCGTTTCGCCCTGACCGAGCACCAGCGGCTCTTTGACTCGACCCCGGATTTGCGTTAGGCGGCGGCCATGCCCCAGACATCCTCATCGCTGCATCTGTTCGCTGACGTGCTCGCACGCGTGCACGGCGCCTGCCGCGCGCTTGCGGCGGAGTCCAGCTGGCCCGAGGGCATCGATTTCTCCCGCGTGGTGGTCGAGCCGCCGCGCGATGCCTCCCATGGCGACATGGCGACCAACGCCGCCATGGTGCTTGCGAAAGAGGCAAAGGCAAAGCCGCGCGATCTCGCCGAGCAGATCGCCGAACGGCTGCGCACGGATGCGCTGATCGCCAAGGTCGATGTCGCAGGCCCCGGCTTCATCAATCTGACGCTGAAGCCGGCCGCCTGGGCCGAGGCGCTGCGCACCGTGCTGCGCGAGGGTGCCGAATACGGCCGCATCCGGGGCGGCTCCAAGGTCAATGTCGAATACGTCTCCGCCAATCCGACCGGGCCGATGCATGTCGGCCATTGCCGCGGCGCCGTGTTCGGCGACGCGCTGGCGAGCCTGCTCCAGTTCGCCGGCCACGACGTCACGCGCGAATATTACATCAATGACGCCGGCGCTCAGGTCGACGTGCTCGCGCGCTCAGCCTTCCTGAGGTATCGCGAAGCGCTCGGCGAGGACATTGGCGCGATCCCGGAAGGGCTCTATCCCGGCGACTACCTCAAGCCGGTCGGGCAGGCGCTGGCGACGGAGCATGGCGACAAGCTGCTCGCGATGAGCGAGGCCCAGTGGCTGCCGACCGTGCGCGCCAAGGCCATCGCGATGATGATGGACGAGATCAAGGACGATCTCGCCGCCCTCAACATCCGCCACGACGTGTTCTTCTCCGAGCGCTCCCTGATCGAGACCGGCAACAACAAGGTTGCGGAGACCATCGACTTCCTGAAGGCCAAGGGCGACATTTACGAAGGCCGCCTGCCGCCGCCGAAGGGCGCGCCGGTCGAGGATTGGGAAGATCGCGAGCAGCTGCTGTTCAGGGCGACCGCCTACGGCGACGACGTCGATCGTCCGCTGATCAAGTCGGACAATTCCTACACCTACTTCGCCTCCGACATCGCCTATCACAAGGACAAGTTCGACCGCGGCTTTGCCGAGATGATCGACGTCTGGGGCGCCGATCACGGCGGCTACATCAAGCGCATGCAGGCGGCGGTGAAGGCGACGACGTCGGCTAAGGGATCGCTGGACGTCAAGATCGTCCAGCTCGTGAAGCTGCTGCGCAACGGCGAGCCGGTGAAGATGTCCAAGCGGAGCGGGGACTTCGTCACCTTGCGTGACGTGGTGGATGAAGTCGGCCAGGACGCCGTCCGCTTCATGATGCTGTACCGCAAGAACGACGCGGTGCTTGATTTCGACCTCGCCAAGGTCATGGAAGAGTCGCGGGACAACCCGGTGTTCTACGTCCAGTACGGCCATGCCCGCGGTCACTCGATCTTCCGCAATGCCCGCGCCGAGGTGTTCCCGGAACTCCCCGAGGATGCCGGCGCGCGGATCGCATGGCTCGCTGAGTCGGCGATGGAACGGCTGTCGGACCCCGTCGAGCTCGATCTTCTTAAGCGCCTCGCAATTTATCCGCGCATGCTGGAAGCTGCCGCCGCGGCCCATGAGCCGCACCGAATTGCCTTTTATCTCTATGATTTAGCCAGCGAATTTCATGCACTTTGGACGAAAGGGCGCGATTTGCCCTATTTACGCTTCATTATCAATAATGATGCAGATCTTACAAAGGCGCGATTGGCAATGGTCCAGGGCGTCGTCTCGGTCCTGGCATCGGGCCTCGCCATCCTCGGCGTCCATGCCCCGGACGAGATGCGGTAGTTTGGGGCGAACTACTTAAGGGGAATTCGGGGGTAACCGGCAGAAGCCGGATCGCTTAGACTTGGTTGAAAGCCTTGTGGGTCGAAAGCCGTGCCTTGGTCGAGGGGCGCGCGGCTTTCCCGAAGGGACGCATCATCACGATGGCCGAACGATATCAGGACAGACCGTTTCCTTCCGATGACTATGGTCGCGGCGGCGACCAGCATGGGAAGGCGGATAGCGATCCGTTGGCCGAGCTCGCCCGTCTGATCGGGCAGACCGATCCGTTTGCGGCGCAGTCGCGTCCGCCCGCGGCGCCCGCCCAGAGCTATCAGGACCACGATTACCGCCAGCTCGATGATCAGCAGGACTACGCGGAGCAGGCACCGTCGCCGCCCTCATGGATGCGGCGTGCCAACGTGCAACCGCAGCCGGCACCCGCGCCGGAGCCTGACTATCCGGTCACCGTAAGCCCGGTCCACCCGCTGCATCGCTACGCCGCCAAGCCTGCCGCGCCCGAGCCTGTCGTTCATCAGCCCCAGGCCTATCAGGACACCTATCAAGATCAGGCTCATCAGGAGCAGGCCTATCAGCAGCATGGTCAGGCCTACCAGGAGCAGTCCTATCAGGAGCCGTATGCGCAGCCCGATCCGTCGCGCTACGACGATGCGCTCTATGGTCGGCTGGAGACAGGCGAGCAGGACTATCAGCGCGAGCCGGCCTATCCCGACGACCCTTACGCCGACCAGAGCGACTATCCGGAGGACGAGGTCGAGGAGCCGAAGAAGCAGCGCGGCGGCATGATGACGGTCGCGGCGATCCTGGCGCTTGCCGTGCTCGGCACCGCTGCTGCATTCGCCTACAAGACCTATATCGGCTCGCCTCGTAGCGGCGAGCCGCCGATCATCAAGGCCGACAACACCCCGACCAAGATCGTGCCGGCGCCGACGGACTCCGCGGTCAAGGTACCGGACCGAATGGTCAGCGGTGACGGCACCGAAAAGATCGTGCCGCGCGAGGAGGCGCCCGTCGACGTCAACGCCAAGGCGGGCGGGCCGCGCGTGGTGTTCCCGCCGCTGAACCAGAATGCGAACCCGCCCTCGGTGGCGAGCGTGTCACCATCCACCGTGCCGCCGCCGAGCGCGGGTCCGAGCCCGAGCAACGGCACGCTGCCGAACAATTCGCCGCGCGCGATCAGGACCGTTGCGGTGAAGGGCGATCAGACCGATAGCGCCGTGCCGCAATCGGCCGCCGCCAAGCCGGCGCCCGCGGCGCCGAAGCCCGTTGCCGCGCCGGTTGCGCCCGCCGCGCCGCGCAATCCGCCGACCTCGGCCAATGCCAGCGCCAACCAGCCGATGTCGCTGGCGCCGCAATCGTCCCCGTCGGCCGAGCCGCCGCAGCGGATAGCTGCGACCAACCCGACGCAGATCGCGCCCACCAGCAGCGGTGGCGGCTACATCGTGCAAGTCTCCTCGCAGCAGAGCGAGGATAGCGCCGCCGCATCCTACCGGGTGCTTCAGAGCAAATACGGCAGCGTGCTCGGCTCCCGTTCGCCCGTCATCAAGCGTGTCGACCTCACCGACAAGGGCAAGGGAGTCGTCTACCGCGCCTTCGCCGGCCCCTATGGTTCGGCCGAGGAAGCGACGCAAGCCTGCAACAATCTGAAGTCCGCAGGCCTGTCTGCCTGCTTCGTCCAGAGGAATTAACGGTCGTTTCCTTGACCCCCTCGCGGGGCAGAGTTAATCGGCCGTTATGAGCACGCGGGCCTTCATTACCGGCGTATCCGGAACGGAACTGACCGCCGCCGAGCGGGAGTTTATCCGTGCCGAACGCCCATGGGGCTTCATCCTGTTCAAGCGTAATGTCGCAACATCAGCACAAGTTGCTGCGTTGGTTGCAGAATTGCGTTCGGTCGCGAAGGCCCCCGACGCGCCGATCCTGATCGACCAGGAGGGGGGACGGGTGCAGCGGCTGGGGCCGCCACACTGGCCGGTCTATCCGCCGGGGGCCGTATTCGCGAATTTGTACGACACTGATTCGGCCCTCGGGCTCACTGCGGCGCGCCTCAGTGCCCGCCTGATCGCAGCCGATCTCGCCGATCTCGGCATCACCGTGGATTGCCTGCCGCTGGCCGACGTGCCGGTGCCGGGCGCCGATGCGGTCATTGGTAACCGGGCCTACGGCACGGAGCCGGGCAAGGTCGCGGCGATCGCCCGTGCAGTCACCGAGGGCCTGGAGCAGGGCGGCGTGCTGCCGGTGCTCAAGCATATTCCCGGGCATGGCCGCGCCACCGCCGACACCCATTTCAAGCTGCCGACCGTCGACACGCCGCGGGACGAGCTGGAGCGGACCGATTTCGCCGCATTCAAGCCGCTGGCTGATCTGCCGATGGCCATGACTGCACATGTTGTGTTTAGCGCCTTCGACCCCGCCCATCCGGCGACGACATCTGCGACAATGATTGCTGACGTGATTCGCGGCGCAATCGGGTTCCAGGGTTTGTTAATGAGTGATGACGTGTCGATGAACGCGCTGTCGGGAAATATCGCCGAGCGGACTCGCGCGATCTTCGCGGCCGGCTGCGACGTGGCCCTGCATTGCAACGGCAACATCGAGGAGATGCGCGACGTCGCCGGCGAGACACCTGAACTGGCCGGTGGGGCGCTGGAGCGGGCGAACGCCGCGCTCGCCGCACGCAAGCCGCCGCAGCCGTTCGACCGCGTGGCCGCACGCGCCGAACTGGATGCATTGATCGCACGGGCAAACACGGCATCGGCATGACTGCAGAAATCCTATCGTTCGAAACCGGGCGGCCCGCAGAGCTCGCCGAGGGTGAGCCGGCGTTGGTGGTGGACGTCGAAGGCTATGAGGGCCCGCTCGATTTGTTGCTTGCGCTGGCGCGGCAGCAGAAGGTCGATCTCGCCAAGATTTCGATTCTCGCGCTCGCCGACCAGTACCTCCATTTCATCGAAGCCGCGCGAAAGATCCGGCTGGAGCTCGCCGCGGACTATCTGGTGATGGCCGCATGGCTTGCCTTCCTGAAGTCGCGCCTGCTGCTGCCGGAGCCGCCGAGCGCGGAAGGCCCGAGCGCCGAGCAGATGGCGACGGCGCTCGCCAACCGGCTGCGCCGCCTGGAAGCCATTCGCGAAGCCGCCAACCGGCTGATGAACAGGCCACAATTGCAGCGCGACATCTTCGCGCGTGGCGAGCCCGAGCACATCGCCGAGATCAAGCACCCGAAATACACGGCCACGCTCTATGATTTGCTCACCGCCTATGCCGCGCAACGCCAGTCGCGCGTGCTGGCGAGCGTGCATCTGGCCAAGCGCACGGTGTGGTCGCTCGCCGAAGCACGTGCCACGCTGGAGCGGCTGGTCGGCAGCATCACCGAGCAGGACGATTGGGGTGTTCTCGACGACTTCCTGATCCGGCATGTCGCCGACCCGACGCAGCGCGCGACGGTGTTCGCCTCGAGCTTTGCCGCCGCGCTCGAACTGGTGCGCGAAGGTCAGCTCGAGCTGAATCAGAAGGAAGCGTTTGCGCCGATCTATTTCCGGAAGGGGCGCCCAAAACCGGTCCCGGACGCAGCTCCTGCGCCTGATGCGCCGGTCGCTTAAGTGCAAGAAGGAGAATCTGCCATGGCAAGCCTGGCTGAAGTGCGGGTAGAAGAGGCCGAGCCGATGGAGAACGAATCCCAGGCGCGTCCCGAGGAGTTGCGGCTGCTGGAGGCGCTGCTGTTCGCCTCGAATGAACCGCTGGACACCGCGACGCTGGCCAAGCGCATGCCCGAGGGAGTCGACGTCAAGGCTGCGCTCGAGCAGTTGCAGGCCGATTATGCCTCGCGCGGCGTCAATCTCGTTCGCGTCGCCAACAAATGGACGTTCCGCACCGCGGGCGATCTGGCCTGGCTGATGACGCGGGAGAGCACCGAGACCCGCCGCCTGTCGCGGGCCGCAATCGAGGTGCTCGCGATCATCGCCTATCACCAGCCGGTGACGCGGGCCGAGATCGAGGAGATCCGCGGCGTCGTCACGTCGAAGGGCACGCTCGACGTGCTGCTGGAGACCGGCTGGATCAAGCCGCGCGGCCGGCGCAAGACGCCGGGCCGGCCCTTAACCTTCGGAACCACCGAGGAGTTCCTGTCGCAGTTCACCCTGGAACAGCTCGGCGACCTGCCGGGCCTGGAAGAGCTGAAGGGAACGGGACTGTTGGATTCGCGTCTGCCCACCGGGTTCAGCGTGCCGACGCCGTCGGATGATCCGGCCCTGCGGGAGGACGAGGATCCGCTGGAACCGGGCGATGACCTCGATCTCGCCCTTGCGCCTGCGGTCGAGCCTGAGAGCCCGCCAGAAGGCGGCAATGAGGGTGGCAGCGAAGGCGGCGCCGAGGACTGACGTACCGGCGAAATACGGGCCCCTGCGACCAGTTAACACTAGCAAGATTGCGTAGCGCCGACAGCGAATTGGCGCTGCCTTGGTCCTTGTTTTTGAGGTCTGCCAAGCCTAGGTTTCGGTGAGATCGGCCGGGTCCCCGGCCATGCGCGTTTGGAGGGTTGCAGGATGGGTTCACTCAGCATTTGGCACTGGATCTTGGTGATCGCAGTGGTCCTGCTGCTGTTCGGCCGCGGCAAGATTTCGGATCTGATGGGCGACGTGGCTCAGGGCATCAAGGCGTTCAAGAAGGGCATGCAGGACGACGACAAGGCTGCCGAGAAGCCCGAGCCGGCGAAGTCGATCGAGCACAATGCTGCGCCGACCGCGACACGGTCCGACGTCGGCAGCAAGGCCGTCTGAGCCGGAAGAAGCACGCGAGACGCGGGTAGCGGCCCGATCCTGCGCGCAAGGGATTGGGCCGGCTCCGGCTTCGCGTGAACGGAAGACCTCATGTTCGACATCGGGTGGAGTGAACTGGTCCTCATCGGGGTCGTGGCCCTGATCGCCATCGGCCCGAAAGAGCTGCCGGGCGTGCTGCGCATGGTCGGGCAGTGGATGGGCAAGGCGCGCAAGATGGCGGCCGAATTCCAGGGCCAGTTCCAGGAGGCGATGCGTGAGGCCGAGATGGCCGACCTCAAGAAAAGCTTCGACGAGGTCAAGGAAGCCGCCACGGGTTTCAATCCGATGAGCTCGCTCCAGAAGGACGTGAGCGACGCGCTTCGCATCGATGCGCTGGACAAGCCGGCCGAGACGCCGGCCGCTACTGCCGTCGATCCGCCCGTCACGCCCACGACACCGGAGACCCCGACGCCGTCGACCTTCATGGAAGCCGAAGCGCATGCGGCCGCGAACGAGCCGCTCGCGATTACCCGTGAGGTCGAACAGGCAAAGGTTGCGCAGGACACCGCGCCATCCGAAGCGATCAAGGACGCCAAAGCGTCATGACCGACGCCGATATCGAGGCCAGCAAAGCCCCGCTGATGGACCATTTGATCGAGCTGCGCTCGCGGCTGATCAAGGCGCTGCTCGGCTTTGGCCTGGCCTTCATCTTCTGCTTCTTCTTCGCCAAGCAGATCTACAACGTGCTTGTCTGGCCGTTCGTGTGGATTGCGGGGCCGGAGAACTCGAAATTCATCTACACGGCGCTGCTCGAATATTTCATCACCCAGCTCAAGCTGGCGCTGTTCGGCGCCGGCTTCATCTCGTTCCCGATCGTGGCGACGCAGATCTACAAGTTCGTCGCGCCCGGGCTCTACAAGCACGAGAAGCAGGCGTTCCTGCCGTATCTTGTCGCGACACCGTTCTTCTTCGTGCTGGGCGCGGCGCTGGTCTATTTCGTCGTGCTGCCGATGCTGGTGCGCTTCTCGCTCGGCATGCAGCAGACCGGCGGCGACGAGACCGCGCAGATCCAGCTGCTGCCCAAGGTCGGCGAATATCTGTCGCTGATGATGTCGCTGATCTTCGCCTTCGGCATCGCCTTCCAGCTGCCGGTGATCCTGACGCTGCTCGGGCGAATCGGCATCGTCAGCTCGACAATGTTGCGCGAGAAGCGCCGCTATTTCATCGTCTTGGCCTTCGTGATCGCAGCCGTGCTGACGCCGCCCGACGTGCTCAGCCAGTGCTCCCTCGCGTTTCCGCTGATGGCGCTCTACGAGGGCTCGATCCTCGCGGTGGCGATGGTGGAGAGGAAAGCGGCCGCCGCACAGGCTGCCACCGGCACTGACGTGTCGACCCCGGCCAATCCGGCGGAGTAGGGCGACCAAGCCCACCGGTGTCATTCCCCGCCTTGTGCGCAATTGCGCACTGGAGCGGGGAATCCAGTACGCCGCGGCCCCTCGGGGAAACACTGACGTCTCTGGAATACTGGATCGCCCGCTTTCACGGGCGATGACAGAATGCTAGGGGAAAGCGCGCCAACGTAAGTTGTCGGCATAAACGTTGACTATTTACGCGCTGATCCAGGACCACAGCCATGCACGACATCAAAGCGATCCGCGACAATCCGCAAGCCTTCGACGCCGGCCTCGCACGGCGCGGTTTGAAGCCGATGTCGGCCTCGCTGCTCGCGATCGACGAGAAGCGGCGTGCGGCGATCCTCGCCTCCGAGCAGGCGCAGGCGCGGCGCAATGCAGCTTCGAAGGAAATCGGCGATGCCAAGAAGGCCAAGGACGAGCCGCGTGCGTCGAAGCTGATGGCCGAGGTCGCCGAGCTCAAGACCACGATGCCCGAGCTCGAAGCGGCGGCAAAAGCCGCTGACGATGAGCTGACCAAAGAGCTGGCCGCGATCCCGAACATTCCGTTCGAGGACGTGCCCGACGGTCTCGACGAGCACGGCAACGTGCAGCATCACGTGTTCGGCAACAAGCGCAACTATGGCTTTGCGCCGAAGCTGCATGACGATCTCGGCACCGCGCTCGGCTACATGGATTTCGAAGCGGCGGCAAAACTCTCCGGCGCGCGTTTCGTCGTGCTGAAAAAGGGGCTGGCGCGGCTCGAGCGTGCCATCGGCCAGTTCATGCTCGATCTGCACACCACCGAGCACGGCTACACCGAGATCAATCCGCCGCTCTTGGTGCGCAACGAGGTGATGTTCGGCACCGGGCAATTGCCGAAATTCGAGGACGATCAGTTCTGGGCGATCAAGGGCGAGCTGCTCGCCTCGCCGGACCATGAGCGGCTGAAGACCGAGCGCCTCGGTCTGATCCCCACCGCCGAAGTGTCGCTCAGCAATCTCGCCCGCGAATCCATCCTCGATGAGAAGCAATTGCCGATGCGGCTGACCGCGCTGACGCCATGCTTCCGCGCCGAGGCGGGTGCGGCGGGGCGCGACACTCGCGGCATGATCCGCCAGCACCAGTTCACCAAGGTCGAACTGGTCTCGATCACGACGCCGGAAGTGAGCAAGGACGAGCTGGAGCGGATGCTGTCCTGCGCCGAACAGGTGCTGCAGAAGCTCGACCTGCATTACCGTGTGATGACGCTCTGCGCAGGAGATATGGGCTTCTCGGCGCAAAAAACCTATGACATCGAGGTCTGGATGCCCGGGCAGGGCGAGGGCGGGGCGTTCCGCGAGATCTCGAGCTGCTCGGTCTGCGGCGACTTCCAGGCACGGCGCATGGATGCGCGCTCGCGCGGGCCCGACGGCAAGCCGCGCTTCGTGCACACGCTGAACGGCTCCGGCACCGCAGTCGGCCGCGCGCTGATCGCCGTGATGGAAACCTATCAGCAGGAGGACGGCTCGATCGCGGTCCCGGACGTGCTCCAGCCCTATATGGGCGGGCTGAAGGTGATCGCGCGCGACTAAAGCGTTTTCCCGCCAAGTGGGCACCGGTTCGCGTCCGAAAACGCGGCATGACGAGAATCGCGTTGCGAAGATCGGGCGGCCGGCTATCCTGCCGGCCCGTCCACGCGAACCCTCCCTTCATGGCCTTGCACCGCGACATCTTCTGGGTCGGAAGACAATGGGCGGTGACGGGGGCCGGGATCCAGGCCATCGATCAGCGCCTGCGCGGCGTTCTCGACATCGGGATCGCGCGGCTCTGGGACGATGATCTCGTGCAGAGCCGGCGGGCCAAGCCCGGCGTCAATGCTGCGGATTTCGACAAGGCACTGAGCGTGGCACGCGAACGCTTTCCGCAGGAGCCGACGTCCGACCCGTTCGTGGCGCAGCTGAAGGCGCTCGGCGTCATCGAGACTTCCGTCGTGAACCCGGTCGTGCCGGCGATGCAATTGCGTGCAGAAGGCCGGCTTGCGCGCTTCCTGCCGCAATGGCGCGTTCGCCGCTAGAGCATGATCCGGAAAAGTGTGAAGCGGTTTTCCGAAAAGATCATGCTCAAACAATAACCTAAAGCGCGATGACGATTCATCCAAATCTCATCGCGCTTTAGCCGGACCAACCAAGGGAACCGGCCGCCGGACCGCAATCGTCCGGTTTGCCTGATCGGCGCTGGCCGGATAAGACGGCTCAGACCCGCTTTCAGGAATCGAACCTTCCGCATGCGCATTCTCTGCACCAATGACGACGGCATCCACGCTCCCGGCCTCAAGGTCGTGGAGGAGATTGCGCGCGCTTTGACCGATGATGTCTGGGTGGTGGCGCCCGAGCTCGACCAGTCCGGCGTGTCGCACTCGCTGTCGCTGAACGATCCCTTGCGTCTGCGCGAGGTCGGCCCACGGCACTTCGCCGTGCGCGGCACGCCGACCGACTGCGTCATCATGGGAGCGCGCCATATCCTAGGAGCCAAGCTGCCCGATGTCGTGCTGTCCGGCGTCAATAAGGGCCGCAACGTCGCCGAGGACGTGGTCTATTCCGGCACCATTGCCGGCGCATTGGAAGGCACCATCCTGGGGTTGCCGTCATTCGCATTGTCGCAGGAGTTCAGCGTCGAGACCCGCGAACGGCCGCCGTGGGACACGGCCCGCAAATTCGGGCCCGATATCCTGCGCAAGGTGATCGCCGCCGGCGTTCCGAAGGACACCGTCATCAACATCAACTTCCCATCCTGCGCGCCGGAGGATGTGCTTGGCATCCGCGTCACGCGGCAAGGCAAGCGCAATCTCGGCTTCCTCAGGATCGACGAGCGCCGGGACGGCCGCGGTAATCCTTATTTCTGGATCGGCTTCGAGCGGACCGCGATGCTCGACACGCCCGCCGACGGCACCGATCTCGCGGCGCTGCGCGAGCGCTACGTCTCGGTCACCCCGCTCAGGCTCGACCGTACCGACGAGGCGTTTTCGGAGCAGCTTGGCCTCACCCTGAAATAAAGGTTAGCTGCCGCGAAGCGCAGCCTCGATGGTCTTGCCGAGCGCGTCGAGCTGAAACGGCTTCTGGAGCGCCGGCCGGTCGCGATATTGCTCGGGCAGGCCGGAGGAGCCGTAGCCGGTGGCGAAGATGAACGGGCAGCCCTTGGCCATGATGACATCGGCGACCGGCGAGATGACCTTGCCGTTGACGTTGACGTCGAGAATGGCGAGATCGAACTCGGTGGATTGCGCAAGCCGCATGGCCTCATTGATGTCGCCCGCTTCGGCGGCAACCTTGTAGCCAAGCTCCTCCAGCATGTCTGCGACCATCATTCTGATCATGACCTCGTCCTCGACGAGGAAAACAGAGCGGCCCGAAAGCCCTGTCGCAGTCATGGTTGAGTCCTTGCCCATTCTCGTAAACGTTCGCAGATAACGATAGGCGACGCAATGCGCGTTTCGGCGAACGCAAACCTCGCAAATGGCTTAGCGCTTTGAAGGCCTTGTTGTGGTCAAATGCTGTGCCGAAAGGATATCATGAGTTCCTGAGCCGGAACAAGATTCTCGTCTCGGGTTCTTGCGGTGCAGTACGGCGATCCGCCAGACGAGACGAGCGATAGCAGCAATGACGTCCCACCAGCACCCGCCGGAAAAGATGATGTTTCAGCTCACGCTGAGGCGTCGGGGCATCAGCGATCAGGCCGTGCTGCGGACCATGGAAGAGGTGCCGCGCGAGCTTTTCGTCGACGAGGCCGATCGCGAGGGCGCCTATCGTGACAGCGCGCTGCCGATCGCCTGCGGGCAGACCATCAGCCAGCCCTTCGTCGTCGCCTACATGACCGAGCAGCTCCAGCTCCAGAAGCAGCACCGGGTGCTCGAAATCGGCACCGGCTCCGGCTACCAGGCCGCCGTGCTATCGCGGCTCGCCGGCCAGGTCCTGACCGTCGAGCGCTATCGTAAGCTCGCCGACACGGCACGCGCCCGGCTTGAGAAGCTCGATTGTCACAATGTCGAGGTGATGCTCGGTGACGGTCTCAATCTGCCTCCCAACATCGGCCCGTTCGATCGCATCATCGTCACCGCGGCGATGGAGCAGATACCGGAGAACCTGGTCGAGCGGCTTGAGGTCGGGGGCATCCTGATTGCCCCGGTCGGCCCGCATCAGGGCGTGCAGACGCTGACCCGCCTGGCCCGCAGCGAAACCGGAATCGAGCGCAAGGAACTCGTCGAGGTCCGCTTCGTGCCGGCACTGCCCGGGGTGGCGCGGGAGCTGTAGAATCCCGGATCGGCAGTGCCGCCAACATCTTATTGTGAGGGTTAAGCCGTTATTTACTCGCCGCGTGTTTACTTAAAACACCAGTTCTGTTGCGTACGAGTGAGTAACCATGTCCGCTGTCGCCGAGTTGCTTTACTCGCGCCGCGTGCCGCAGGTCGCGGTGCTGGCGCTGATCTCCTTCAGCTTTGCAGGGTGCAGCGCCGACATGTCGTCGCGGCTGTCCCAGACCAACTTCTCCAATCCTTTCGCCTCCGAGCAGACCGGTTCGGTGCAGCAGCCGCCGCCGCCGCAGCGTGAGTTGCCGCAATATGCGCGGCCGCAGACGCAGCCCGGTTACTACCAGTCGCAGGCTTTGCCTCCGCCCGCGGTATCTGCCCCGCAGTCCTATCCCGTTGCCTCCGGGGGCGGGGTGTCCGGCGGCGGACGCGGCGTCAGCTCATATGCGCCTCCGGCGCAACCGCATCTGGAGACCACGGCCACTGTCCCGCCGCGGTCGGTCGCGGCCGCCCAGCCGGCCGGCGGAACCAAGATCATCGTCGGGACCAGCGACACGCTCGACGTGCTCGCCAAGCGCTATCGCGTCACGCCGCAGGCGATCCTTGCCGCCAACGGCTACAAGGGTCCGCGGGCGCTCTCGCCCGGCCAGCAGTTGATCATTCCGTCTCCTGCGACCGCAGCTGCACCGGCGCCCGCGATGGCCCCGGTCGCGGCAGCGCCTGCGGCGAAGCCGGTTGCTGCCGTCGCGGCACCGCCGAGCACGCACTTCGTCAACCGTGGCGACACGCTCGCCAGCATCGCGCGCAAGAACCGCATCTCGGCGGCAGAGCTCGCCCGTGCCAACGGCATCGATCCGTCGGCAAAGCTGAAGCTCGGCACCAAGCTGACCGTGCCTGGCGCCAAGACCGCCGCCGTCGCGGCGCCGGTTGCTGCGGCTCCGGTCGCGGCTGCACCGGTGGCCGGAACGCTCCAGCCTGTTGCGGCAGCTCCGGCACCCGCGACCAAGATGGCCACTGCCGCCGCGCCCGTGCAGAGCGCGCGGCTGGCCCAGGCCACGAGCAATGTGGAAGAGAAGGCTGCCGAGACGCCGGCGAAGGCTGCGGAGGCCACCGGCGCGCTGCCGACCTTCCGCTGGCCCGTCCGCGGCAAGGTGGTCACGAGCTACGGTGCCAAGACCAATGGCAAGTCCAATGACGGCATCAATCTGGCGGTGCCCGAGGGGACGCCGGTCAAGGCGGCCGAAGATGGCGTCGTCGCCTATTCCGGCAACGAGCTGAAGGGTTACGGCAATCTGGTTCTGGTTCGGCACTCCAACGGCTACGTCACCGCATATGCCCATGCGAGTGAGCTGTTGGTGAAGCGCGGCGATACCATCAAGCGCGGCCAGGTCATTGCCAAGTCGGGTCAATCCGGGGAGGTGGCGTCGCCGCAGCTCCACTTCGAAATCCGCAAGGGATCGAGCCCGGTTGACCCGCTTCAATTCCTCAATGGGGCGTGAGGCTTACGTAGCTTCCGCGCGAACGGTGTCGTCGCCCGGCTCGACCGGGCGACCCAGTACGCCGCGGCCTCTCGATTGACAACAACCGTCTCTGGAATACTGCATCGCCCGCTCCAGTGCGCAAGTGCGCACAAGGCGGGCGATGACAGTTGAATTCGGGGTAACAGCTCGCGCTACTACGCCGTCAGCTTCACACCCAGCCGTCCCGCCAGCTCCTGCACGAACTGCCAGGCGACGCGGCCCGAGCGCGAGCCGCGCGTCGTCGACCATTCCAGCGCCTCGCGCTCGAGCGTCTCGTCGTCGACCCTGATCCCGAAATGGCTGCAATAGCCGCGCACCATGGCGAGATATTCGTCCTGGCTGCAGCGGTGGAAGCCGAGCCAGAGGCCGAAGCGATCCGACAGCGAGACCTTCTCCTCCACCGCTTCGCCCGGATTGATCGCGGTCGAGCGCTCGTTCTCGATCATCTCGCGCGCCAGCAGATGGCGCCGGTTGGAGGTGGCGTAGAGGATGACGTTCTCGGGCCGGCCCTCGATGCCGCCTTCGAGGACCGCCTTGAGTGACTTGTAGGAGGCATCATTGCCGTCGAAGGAGAGGTCGTCGCAGAACACGATGAAACGGAAGGAGGAGGCCCGCAGCTGCTCCATCAGGGCCGGCAGGCTCTCGATGTCCTCACGGTGGATCTCGATCAGCTTGAGCTTGTCGGCCGGTTTGCGCTCCGCGTTGATGCTGGCATGCGCCGCCTTCACCAGTGACGACTTGCCCATGCCGCGTGCGCCCCAGAGCAGGGCGTTGTTGGCGGGCAGGCCGTTGGCGAAGCGCTCGGTGTTCTCCATCAGGATGTCGCGCATCCGGTCGACGCCCTTGAGCAGGAACAGCTCGACGCGGCTCACGCGCGGCACCGCCGAGAGGCGTCCGTCGGGATGCCAGACGTAGGCGTCCGCCCGCTTGAACGACTCGGCCTCGACCGCCGGCTTGCCCTGCGCGGAGAGGTGCGCCGCAATGGTCTCCAGGGCGCGGACGATGCGCTCCTGCGGGAGGTCCGGGCCTGCCTTGGTGACCGCCGCCGTGGGGCGTTTTGCCGCGAGGCGGGTGGGCTTGTTGGCAGGGGTGCGGGGGCCTTTGCCGGCCGGGCTTTTGCTATGGTTTTTGGGCATGTCCGAAGTTCCTGAGAACGCAGCCTTATCGGGCCTGACGGGCCGCCGCAAGGTGGCCCAAAAGGGCAGTCTGGCAGCGTTGCAATTGGGGCAATGGCCGCTATAGTCCGCGCGAATTTGACCGAACCGGTCGCCTTTGAGGGCCTGACCGGCTTTCCCCCGTTCTCGCGAGGATCGTCCGAATGCTGATTACCCCTGCGTATGCCCAGGCCGCGGCCGCTGGCGACACCAACAGCATGTTGATGTCGCTGCTGCCGTTCGCCCTGATCTTCGTGATCATGTACTTCCTGATTCTGCGCCCGCAGCAGAAGAAGGTCCGCGACCACGCCGAGCTCGTGAAGAATATCCGCCGCGGCGACACCATCGTGACCTCGGGAGGCCTCGTCGGCAAGGTCACCAAGGTGGTCGACGACGACCAGATCGAGTTCGAGATTTCCGACGGCGTGCGCGTGCGGCAGATGCGCCAGATGATCTCGGGCGTGCGCGCCAAGGGCGAGCCGGCCAAGGAAAGCGCAAAAGAGAGCGCCAAGGACGACACCGCGGCGAAGTGAGAGCTTCACCGCGAGTCTCAAGTCTCCTGATCTGACAGGTCCAGTCGATGTTGTATTTCACGCGGTGGAAGGCGCTGGGTATTATCCTGACGGCGCTGATCGTGTGCCTCTGCGCGGTCCCCAACTTCTTCCCCGAGGCGCAAGTCAAGAGCTGGCCCGCCTGGGCGCAGCGCCGCATCGTGCTCGGCCTCGACCTCCAGGGCGGCTCCTATCTGCTGCTCGAGGTCGACGCTGCCTATGTGAAGAAGGAGCGGCTCGACCAGGTCCGCGACGACGTTCGCCGGACCCTGCGCGACGCCAAGATCGGATTCACCGGCGGCGTCACCGTGCGCAACGATGCCGTCGAGGTTCGCATCACCAAGGAGACCGATGCGCAGCCGGCGCTTGCCAAGTTGCGCGAGCTGTCCCAGCCGCTGGGCGGCCTGATGGGATCCAGCGGTCAGCGCGACCTCGAGGTGACTGATGCTGGCGGCGGGGTGATCCGCCTGAGCGTCCCGCAGGCTGCGGTGCTCGATCGCCTGCGCAAGACCATCGAGCAGTCGATCCAGATCGTCGAACGCCGCGTCAACGAGCTCGGCACCGTCGAGCCCGTCATCCAGCGCCAGGGCAACGACCGCATCCTGGTGCAGGTCCCCGGTCTTCAGGACCCGACCCGCCTGAAGGAACTGCTGGGCAGGACCGCGAAGATGGAATTCCGCATGGTCGACACCTCCGTGCCGCCGGATCAGGCGCAAGCGGGCAGGGTGCCGCCGGAATCCGAACTGCTGATGAGCGCCTCGCCTCCGCCGACGCCCTACGTGGTCAAGAAGCAGGTGCTGGTCGCCGGCGGCGACCTGACCGATGCGCAGGCGACCTTTGACCAGCGCACGGGTGAGCCGGTCGTCAGCTTCAAGTTCAACACCTCGGGCGCGCGCAAATTCTCGCAGGCCACGCAGGAGAACGTGGGGCTGCCGTTCGCGATCGTCCTGGACAATAAGGTGATCTCGGCGCCCGTCATCCGCGAGCCCATTACCGGCGGCCAAGGCCAGATCTCCGGCAACTTCACCGTGCAATCGGCCAACGATCTGGCCATCCTGTTGCGCGCCGGCGCATTGCCGGCACCGCTCACGGTGGTCGAGGAGCGCACCGTGGGTCCAGGACTCGGCCAGGACTCGATCGAGAAGGGCCAGCTGGCGGCCTATGTCGGCTCGATCCTTGTCATCATCTTCATGCTGCTGACCTACCGGCTGTTCGGCGTGTTCGCCAACATAGCGGTGGCCATCAACGTCGCCATGATCTTCGGCTTATTGTCGCTGCTCAACGCCACGCTGACGCTGCCCGGCATCGCCGGCATCGTGCTCACCGTCGGCATCGCGGTCGACTCCAACGTGCTGATCTACGAACGCATCCGCGAGGAATTGCGCGGCGGCCGCAATGCGATCTCGGCGATCGACGCCGGATTCAAGCGGGCGCTCGCCACCATCCTCGATTCCAACATCACCACCTTCATTGCTGCCGCGGTGCTGTTCTACATCGGCACCGGTCCGGTGCGCGGCTTTGCCGTGACGCTCGGCATCGGCATCATCACCACGGTGTTCACCGCCTTCACCCTGACCCGGCTGATCGTCGCCTGGTGGGTGCGGTGGAAGCGGCCGCAGAGCGTGCCGATCTAGGAGCCTGATCGTGACTCACACCGTTCTCATCGGGCTCGGCGTCCTCATTGCCATCCTCACCGTGGTCTCGGCCCTCGGCCTGCTGCCGTCGCTGCGCATCGTCCCCGACGATACGCATTTCGACTTCACGCGTTTCCGTCGCATCAGCTTTCCGATCTCGGCGGCGCTGTCGATCGTCGCGATCGTGCTGTTCTTCACCCATGGCCTGAACCTCGGTATCGACTTCAAGGGCGGCACGCTGCTGGAGGTGAAGGCGAAGTCCGGCACCGCCGACATCGCGGCAATGCGTACCTCGCTCGACGGCCTGGGCCTCGGCGAGGTCCAGCTGCAGCAGTTCGGCGGTCCGGAGAACGTCCTGATCCGCGTTGCGGAGCAGCCGGGTGGCGACGCGGCCCAGCAGGCAGCCCTGCAGAAGCTTCGTGGCGCGCTTGGCGACAGTGTCGACATTCAGCGCACCGAGGTGCTGGGTCCGCGCGTCGCGGGCGAGCTCCTGGCCTACGGCATGCTCGGCCTGATGCTCGCGATCGTTGGGATCCTGATTTATCTCTGGTTCCGGTTCGAATGGCAGTTCGCGCTGGGCGCCATGATCGCCAACGTGCACGACATCGTGCTGACGATCGGCTTCATGTCGATCAGCCAGGTCGATTTCGACCTGACCAGCATCGCGGCGTTGCTAACCATTCTCGGCTATTCGCTCAACGATACCGTCGTCATCTACGACCGCATCCGGGAAATGCTGCGTCGCTACAAGAAGATGCCGATGCCCCAGCTGCTCAATGAATCCATCAACTCGACGCTGTCGCGCTCGATCATCACCCACGTCACGGTGACGCTCGCGCTGCTCGCGCTGCTCTTGTTCGGCGGCCATGCTATCCACAGCTTCACCGCGGTAATGATGTTCGGCGTGGTGCTGGTCGGCACCTACACCTCGATCTTCATTGCAGCACCGATCCTGATCTATCTCGGCGTCGGCGAGCACCGCGAAGACGCGCCCGATACGGCGACGCCGGCGAAGAAAAGCAAGGCATGATCCGAACCTCATGCCCTTGCAGGCGTTTGCGAGGGCAGTAAGCCCATTCGGACGAAGCTCATGGCCGGCGATCCCAACGCTCCGCATTTTCCGCGCTCGGCGCCGATCGATGCCTATGGCAAGGGCGGCTTCGCCTTTGCCAGCATGTCGCATCGGGGCTCGCTGCTCTGTCTGCCCGACGCGATCTGGGCTTGGGACGTGACCGACCCCGCGAAGATCGACCGCTACTCGCTGGATCGGGTGTTCACGGCGGCCAACAGCATCGACACGCTCCTGGTCGGCACTGGAACGGGGCTGTGGCTGCCGCCGCCGGAGCTGCGTCAGGCGCTCAAGGCGGTGAGGGTTGTACTGGACACGATGCAGACCGGCCCGGCCGTGCGCACCTACAACATCATGATCGGCGAACGGCGGCGGGTTGCCGCCGCGCTGATCGCCGTGCCATGAGCAACCCGGCGCCGCCTCCCGACTCCTTTGCTTTTTGCGCCGATCTCGTGCGCAGTCATGACTTTCCGCGCTACGCCGCGACCCTGTTTGCACCGGCCGCCGAGCGCCGCGCGTTACTGGCGATCTATGCCTTCAACGTCGAGATCGTTCGTGTCCGCGACCAGGTGAGCCAGCCCTTGCCCGGCGAGATCCGCCTGCAATGGTGGACCGACATGCTGTCGGGCCACGTCCATGGCAGCGCCGAGGGCAATCCGGTGGCGGCCGAGCTGCTTCGCGCGATTCGCGATTTCGACCTGCCGGTCGAGTCGCTGTCGCTGCTTGCCGAGGAGCATCAGTTCGATCTCTACAACGACCCGATGCCGACGATGGCCGCACTGGAAGGTTACCTCGCGGCGACCTCATCGGCGCTGTTCGCCCTGGCAGCGCAGGTGTTGGGACCGCCTTCGGAGGCGGCCGAGCATGTCGCCCGCCATGCCGGGCTGGCGCAGGGTATCGTGCAGGTCATAGCCAATCTGCCGCGCGATGCCGCGCACCGGCAATTGTTCGTGCCGCAGCAGGTGCTGGAGCAGCACGATTGCAGCATGGAGGACGTCTTCGCCGGCAAGGAAACACCCAATCTCCATGCGGTGCTTGAGCAACTGGCGGGTGAAGCCCGGCAGCATATGACCGCGGCTTCATCGCTGCTGGCGCAGCTGGCGCCGCCGTTGCGGCCGGCGTTTCTGCCGCTGCGCCAGGCGCAGGCCGATCTCGAGCGCCTGTCGCGCCCGGGACGCAATCCGTTTAGGTTGCAGCCGACCTCGCGGTTGCGCACGCTCTGGACGCTGTGGCGCGCCTCGCGATCGCGTGAATTTACCAAATAGACGCCGGCTTATCGCCTGGCCCGCCCAAATGCTCTATGCTGTCCTATGGCTGACATGTCCCAAAGCTCGTTCGATCTCAGCGGCCTTCCGGTCGCCCCTGAAGACATTCGCGCCGCCGCCACGACCATCCAAGGCGCCGTTGTCGAGACGCCCTGTAGCCACAGCCGGACGCTGAGCAGCATCTGCGGCTGCGACATCTGGCTCAAATTCGAGAACCTGCAGTTCACCTCCTCGTTCAAGGAGCGCGGCGCGCTCAACCGGCTTACCGCGCTGACGGCGGAGGAGCGCGCGCGGGGCGTGATCGCGATGTCCGCGGGCAACCACGCGCAAGGCGTTGCCTACCATGCCAAGCGGCTCGGCATTCCCGCCACCATCGTGATGCCGATCGGCACGCCCATGGTGAAGATCGAGAACACCCGGCATCACGGCGCCGAGGTGGTGGTCACGGGCGCGACGCTGGAGGAGGCGGCCGCCTTTGCGCGCAGCCACGGTGAAGCGCACGGCATGGTCTTCGTCCATCCTTACGACGATCCGCTCGTCATCGCCGGGCAGGGCACGATCGGGCTGGAAATGCTGAAGGCGGTCCCGGAGCTCGACACGCTGGTCGTCCCGATCGGCGGCGGCGGTTTGATCAGCGGGATTGCCATTGCCGCGAAGTCGATCAAGCCGTCGCTCAGGATACTGGGCGTCGAGGCCTGGCTCTATCCCTCGATGTACAACGCCATTCACGACGGCAATCTGCCGGCGCGCGGCGATACGCTCGCCGAGGGCATCGCGGTGAAATCACCGGGCAAGATCACCACCGAAATCGTTCGGCGCCTCGTCGACGATATTGCGCTCGTCAACGAAGCCGAGCTCGAGCGTGCAGTCGCGACCCTGATCTCGATCGAGAAGACCGTCGTCGAGGGCGCCGGCGCCGCCGGCCTCGCCGCGCTGATGTCCGATCCGTCCCGCTTTGCCGGCGAGAAGGTCGGCCTCGTGCTGAGCGGAGGCAATATCGACACGCGGCTGATCGCCTCCGTGCTCACCCGCGAGCTCGCGCGCGAGGGGCGGCTGACGCAATTGTCGCTCGATATCCCCGACAGGCCGGGGCAGCTCGCCGCGGTAGCGGCACTGCTGGCCGAAGCGGGTGCGAATATCATCGAGGTCTCACACCAGCGGACCTTCTCCGACCTGCCGGCCAAGGCGACGCTGCTGCAGCTTGTCATCGAGACCCGCGATGCCGCCCATCTCAACGAGGTGATGGCCAGGCTCAGCGCATCCGGACTGAGCGCGCGCTGCACCTGAGCACGCGCTAACGTGACGCCAAATCCGCGACGTGGTCGATCAGCCGGTCGATCTCGGCTTGGGTGTTGTAGTAGTGGGGGGAAGCTCGGACGAGCGGCGGCAGCTCGCGGTTCTCGGCATCGATGCGGGTACTCGACGGGTCTGAAGCGCCGATTGTGATGCCCGCCGCCGCGGCGCTGCTGACAATGGCCTCCGCTTCATATCCATCCAAAGTGAAGCTGACGATGGCGCCAGGCTTGCGGCCAAGGTCGTGAATAGTGATGCCGCGAATGGAAGCGAGGCCGCTGCGAAGGCGGCCCGCGAGCAGCCGGCAGCGCTCCTCGATGGCATCCATGCCGATGTCGAGCGCATAATCGACGGCAGCGCCGAGCCCAAGCCGGGCGGCGTAATTATTCTCCCATGTCTCGAAGCGGCGGGCATCGTCGCGGAGCCGATATTCATCGCGCGAGACCCAGGGCGCTGCAAAATGGTCGATCATCGGTGGCTCGAGCTGCTGCAGGAGCGCCCCGCGCACATAGAGAAAGCCGGTACCACGCGGTCCCCGCAGGAATTTGCGTCCCGTGGCCGACAGCATGTCGCAGCCGATGGCCTCGACGTCGACCTCCATCTGGCCGACCGCCTGGCAGGCATCGAGCAGATAGGGGATGCCGTGTGCTCGCGCAATTCTGCCGATGGCCGCTGCGGGATTGGTCAGCCCGCCATTGGTCGGAACCCAGGTGATGGCGATCAGCTTCACGCGTTCGTCGATCATACGTTCGAGTGCGCCGACATCGAACTCGCCCGTCGCATCGCTCGGCACCACATCGATGACCGCGCCTGTGCGTTTGGCGGCCTGAAGAAACGCAACATAGTTGGCGGCGTACTCCGCTTCGGCCGTCAGGATCCGGTCGCCCTCTCGAAATGAAAGCGAATAGAACGCCATCTGCCAGGCAACCGTCGCGTTCTCCACCAGGGCGATTTCATCCGGCGATGCGTTCAGGAGCCGGGCCACTGAGCCGTAAACGGCTTCGAGCCGATCTGACGCGCGATCGGCTGCGGCATAGCCGCCGATCTCGCTCTCGAGATCGATATGTCCTTTCATCGCCGCGACGACGGGCGCGGGCATGAGAGCCGCACCGGCATTGTGGAGATACGCGAGCCGGGAGGCAGCAGGCGTGTCGGCACGTATCTGGTTGATGTCGATCACGTCAGAGCCTCCATCTTCAGGTTCCTCGTAGACACAATGACGCACGCGAGCAAGCTCGGGCAAACGACTGTTCCAGCTGGAGCATGCAGATCGGGATGCCTATGCTGATCGGAAGCGCAATCTGGCACGGAATCACAGGGAATACCCAATGGCAAAGAACACGATCTGCCTCTGGTACGACAAGGATGCTGAAGCCGCGGCCCGCTTCTATGCCGAGACGTTTCCCGACAGCGCGGTGAGTGCGGTCCATCGCGCGCCCAGCGACTATCCGTCCGGCAAGGCAGGCGATGTCCTGACCGTCGAGTTCACGGTAGCCGGCGTTGCCTGTCTCGGTCTCAATGGCGGACCCGTCTTCAAGCACAACGAGGCCTTCTCGTTCCAGATCGCCACCGACGATCAGGCGGAGACCGATCGCTACTGGAACGCCATCGTCGGCAATGGCGGGCAGGAGAGTGCGTGCGGCTGGTGCAAGGACAGATGGGGAGTCTCCTGGCAGATCACGCCGCGGGTGCTGACCGAGGCGCTGGCCGCCGGTGGCACGGAGGCCAAGCGCGCCTTCGATGCGATGATGGGGATGACGAAGATCGACGTCGCCGCGATCGAAGCCGCGCGCCGCGGCTGAGACGGTCGCGCCTCAGATGCAGAGGCCGAGCAGCTTTACGTGACAGTTGCCGGACTTCGGCTTGCTCGCGGGCGGTACCTCGCGCTTCACCGCGACGACGGGCTCCTTGTCCTTTTTCTTGCCTTTGCCCTTCTCGTAGTCGCCGGCGATGACCATGGCCCAATAGGTGCGCTTGCCACTCGCATTCTTGGCGCTGGCAATGCCGACGCGGGAGGCATTGTGCAGCAACAGGTTCTTGCGGTGCCCGGAGGAGTCGATCCACTGGCCCAGCGTCTTGTCGAAACTGTCGTAGCCGTAGGCGATGTTCTCTGCGGCGCGGCCCGCGCCGGCCGGTGCGACGCGGCGATTGAATGGGCCGAGTGTGTCGTGGCTGAGGTCGTCCTTCGCCGCCATCGCGCGGGCCTGATCCATGGCGATGCGATCGAGGGTGGCGTCGCGCACGACGCGGGCCTCACCATGCTTGAGACGGAAGCTGGAGATCAGCTCCGCCGGTGAGTCGGCCAGCGCAGGCGCCCCTGCCAGCAGCACAAGGCCGGCGATCGTTCCGCCAACCATACGATGCATCATCGTCCCCCGAGCGCCCATGATCTCTGCCAACCCTTCCTGATCCAAGCGCTTCTCGATCGCCATTGTGGAGGCTTCAAGGCGCAGATTCCGCGCTAGCTCGTCGGGAGCTTCGCCTCGAAATTGAAGCGGTCGCGCAGGTTCTTGCGCTGCTCCAGGATATCCTTGAGGAAGGCGCGATCCTGCTCGTTCTTCATCATCGGCTCGATCAGGTCGAGCTGGTTCATGGCGACCAGTTGCAGGACCTCGATGCGTGGCTTGCCGCTGGCGTTGCGTGGCAGGGCGTGCACGACCTGGATGTGCTCGGGCGGCTTCGGTCCCTTGGAGGCGGCAAGCTCGCTGCGGAGCTGGCCCTCGAGCGCGGCCTGATCGGCTTCGACGAAGGCGTAAAGCCCGACACCGGAGCGACGGTCGGCAAAGGCGACGATGGCGGCGTCGCGCACGGCGGGATTCCGGCGGATCAGCTCGGCCAGCACCGGCGCGTCGTTGACGAGCCGGCGGCCGCCGCCCTCGCGATCGGTGAAGTTGAACAGGCCGCGGGTGATGGCGCGATAGACCTTCTTGCCGGTGGCGAGCCACAGGCTCGCGGCGAACGACTTCCTCGCCAGGATCTTTCGCTCTCGCGGCGTCAGCGCCTCGGGCGCGTAGGAGCGCTTGTGCTTGAGCAGATGCCGGAGGTCCTCATAGGCGAGGATGCGATAGAGCCGGCCGCGGCGCTTGAAGCACGCGGCGAGCTGGAAGTCGGTGACATAGGCGCGGCCGTCGCGGCCGACAAGCCAGTTCTGCTCCTTGGCGAGATCGTTGTGGCAGATGCCGGCGCGGCGCAGCCGACGCAGTGCGGCCTTGGCGGAGCGGAAATAGGCGACATCGCCATGGGGCTTTGCCAGGTGCAGCGCGACGCCGTCGACGAAGCCGCGCACCAGAGCGCGGCGCCCGGCCCAGAGCAGCTCGGGGCCGACGTCGAGGCCTTTGGCCCGCACCAGGGCCTGCTTCTCGCGGGCGAACAGGTGGCGTGCCAGCAGAAACGACCACCATGGCACCTCGTCGAGCCGGCGCAGCACCGCGTCGATCTCGCCGCTTTCGCTGCGGAAACGGCCGCGCTCGACGGTCGAGAACACGTCGCGCTTGAGCATCACGCCTTCGGTCCAGCGCGCCGACAGCTCTGCCGCGTCGTCTTTGGGCAAGCTCATTGCAAACTCACGCGGCGGCGGCAATGCGCAGGTGATCGGCGATCCAGCGATCGAGATCGGCGAGCGCCCGTGCGCTCAGCGCCTGCTTCTTGGCCACCGTCTTCTCGTTGCCGCGCAGCCGCGTGCCGTCGGGCTTCTTCGTTGGCACGCTCGTGAGCGGTGGAAACAGGCCGAAATTGATGTTCATCGGCTGGAACGAGCGCGTGCCCGGCTCGATGGTCTCGATATGGCCGCCGGTGATGTGACCGAGCAGCGATCCCAGTGCGGTCGTAGCCGGCGGGCTGACAAGCGTCTCGCCGCGCGCTTCCGCGGCTGCATAGAGACCCGCGATCAAGCCGACGCTGGCGGATTCCACATAGCCTTCGCAGCCCGTCATCTGGCCGGCGAAGCGCAGCCGCGTCTGTGCGCGCAGCCGCAGCTGGCCGTCGAGCAGCTTCGGCGAGTTCAGGAAGGTGTTGCGATGCAGGCCGCCGAGGCGGGCGAATTCGGCGTTCTCCAACCCCGGAATGGTGCGGAAGATGCGCTGCTGCTCGCCATACTTCAGCTTGGTCTGGAAGCCGACGATGTTGTAGAGCGTGCCGAGCTTGTTGTCCTGGCGCAGTTGCACGATCGCGTACGGTTTCGTGGTGGGATCGTGCGGGTTGGTGAGGCCGACCGGCTTCATGGGACCATGGCGCAGCGTCTCGGGGCCACGTTCAGCCATCACCTCGATCGGCAGGCAGCCGTCGAAATAGGGCGTGTTGGTCTCCCATTCCTTGAACTCGGTCTTCTCGCCGGCGATCAGCGCGGCGACGAAGCCCTCATACTGCTCCTTGGTCATGGGGCAGTTGATGTAGTCGGCACCGTTGCCGCCGGGGCCGACCTTGTCGTAGCGCGATTGGAACCAGGCCACCGACATGTCGATGGATTCGCGGTGCACGATCGGCGCGATGGCGTCGAAGAAGGCGAGGGCGTTCTCGTCGGTCAGCTCGCGGATGGCGTCGGCCAGCGGCGCGGAGGTGAGGGGGCCGGTGGCGACGATGACGTTGCTCCACGCGGCCGGCGGCAGGCCCGCGATCTCGCCGCGCGCGATCTCGATCAGGGGATGATCGTTCAGCGCCTTGGTGACGGCCGCCGAGAAGCCGTCGCGATCGACCGCGAGTGCGCCGCCGGCGGGCACCTGGTTGGCGTCGGCCGCGCGCATGATCAGCGAGCCGAGGCGGCGCATCTCCGCATGCAGCAGGCCGACGGCGTTGTTGGCGGCATCATCCGAGCGGAACGAGTTGGAGCAGACGAGCTCGGCAAGTCCGTCGGTGCGGTGCGCCTCGGTCATGCGGGTCGGCCGCATCTCGTGCAGCACCACGGGCACGCCGGATTTCGCAATCTGCCAGGCAGCTTCCGAACCGGCGAGGCCGGCACCGATCACGTGGACGAGGTTGGATTGGGGTCCTGTCATGGGCGGACAGGTAGCGCTTTTCGGCGGAGAGTGGAATCGCCGAGATCGAGTTTTCTGCCACCAGATGCGACAACGCCCGCACGAGGCGGGCGCTATCGGTCCGTTCTAGTGAAGGGCTGAAGATATCAGCCCTGATACTGACCGGCGGCAACGCGCGGGATGTCCGAGCGATCGAGGCCGATATCGGCCAATTCGCGATCGCTGAGCTGGGACAGCTCGGCAACATTGCGCTGATAGTCCCGGAAGGCCTGGATCATGCGGATGAGCGAGAGCAGCATTGGTAGTCTCCTGTAGTTCGATTCAGCCTTTGCTTGAGGCCTCATCGTTGAAATGAATATAGATGAGAGTGGTGCAGTGCGAAAGTTCCGATGTTGCGATGCAGCTAAGCGCTATGCGCATGGCGTACGTAACGGATGATTAACCGGAAGGCGCTCCCGCCCAGAGCTTGGCCAAGGTCGTCCGGTGCCGGCGATAAGTGCCCGTGAAATAACGGGTTTATGTCAAAGATTGATCTGGGTCATCGCGGAAATAGGTTGCCTATAAGCGGCCAGCAAGTTCAACCCAGCAGCTTATAGACTCAAGTCATGGCTGCCTGATTCGCATAGGACGCGACGCTATTATATGAATATGGATTCACTTTAAGATCCATTGAAGACCGAAAATGCGCCCATGAGCGATGCGCTGGCGCCGCTACAGGCTAGGCCCGCTTGCCAGGGTTCGGCAGCGGCGATTCGGCGCGCTTCGGCTGGGCTGAGATCTAAGGGGCGCGTGCGAGCTGTGCGGCAAAATAGGCCACGGTCTTGGAGTAGACCTCGCTCTTGTTCCACTGCTTGAGCACCTCAAAGTTCGGGCTGCCCGGCTGCCAGTCCTTGCCCTTCTGCCAGCCATAGCCGACCAGATAATTGGCCGTGGAGGCGAGCACGTCGGGCACGTTATGCAGAAGATCGCGCTTGCCGTTGCCGTCGAAGTCGATGGCATATTTCATCCAGGATGACGGCATGAACTGGGTCTGGCCGAGCTCGCCGGCCCAGGCGCCTTTCATGTCGGCAGGCGCAAGATCGCCGCGCTGGACGATGCGCAACGCATCCAACAGCTCGGCGCGAAACTGCTCGGAGCGACGGCAATCGTAAGCGAGCGTTGCAAGCGAGCGGATCGTTGCAAACTTGCCGGTGTTGACGCCGAAATCGGTCTCCAGGCCCCAGATCGCGACCAGGACTTCGCCCGGCACGCCGTAAGCCTGCTCGATGCGCGACAGCACCGAGCCGTATTGCTTCATCCTGTTGGAGCCGCGCTCCAAGCGTGGCGGCACCATGCGGCCGGAGAACTCCTCGAAGCTCTGGGTGAAGACCTTTTGCGAGCGGTCGCGGTTGAGCACGCTCTGATCCAGTGTGACGCCGGCAAGCCCGGCAGTGATGGTCTGCTGCGAGATGCCCTTCGCCGCAGCGTCGGTTTTGAAATCAGCCAGCCAAGCGTCGAAATTGCCCGAGTCGCAGGCAACCGCGGCGGGCGCTGGCTGGACTGAGAGAAGGGACGCGGAGACGGCCAAGGCTGCGAGAGCAAGACGAGAAATCGTCGGAGTCATCAGATGAAATGGATTTCCGTGAATTGACCTGACCGGCAGCATAATCTCGGCTGTAACCGCGGCCAAAGCAAGGCGCGCGGCCCTGTCCGAACCGGCCAGGGCCGCACGTCACGAGATTGTCAGACGTCAGTCCGATTCCGCCACGGGAAAAGGTTGGCCGGGAAGTCGGCGGCCGGCTTGCGCGCCCGATGCGGCGGAGGGGGGACCGGACGTGCGCCCGGATCGGACGCGATCACCTTGCGGTAAAGGTGCCACGTGGCGTGCCCGAGCAGCGGGACCACAACGGCGAGGCCGAGGAAGGCCGGGATCGTGCCAAGCGCGAGCAGCACCGCCACGATCAGGCCCCAGGCCGCCATCGGCACCGGGTTTTTCGCGACCACGCGCAGCGAGGTGCTCATCGCCTCGAACGCACCGGCATGGCGGTCCAGCATCAAGGGGAACGACACGGCACTGAGACAGAGCGCGGCGAGCGCGAACAGGAATCCGGTGCCGCAGCCAACCACGATCAGCCACCAGCCTTGCTGTGTCGTCAGCACGCGCATCATGAAGTCCGAGAATCCGGTGACGCCCTCGTAGCCGAACGCCGCGATATAGATCGCCTGCGCGGTCGCCACCCAGGTGACGAACAGGGCGAGCAGCAACGTACCGAGGCCGAGCATCGCGCCGAATGACGGCGATCGCAGCACCTCCATGGCATCCCAGGCGCTGGCCGGTTCATAGCGCTCGCGCCGGCTGGAAAGCTCGTAGAGCCCGAGCGCAGCGAAGGGCCCGATCAGCGCGAAGCCCGCGGCGAGCGGAAACAGCAGCGGCAGCACCGAATAGCCCATCACCACACGGGCGAGCACGAGGCCGAGCACCGGGTAGATCACGCAGAGGATGATGGCGTGGCTCGGAACGGCCTTGAAATCCTCCCAGCCGCGCCTGAGCGCGTCGTGCAGATCGGACAATTGTATGGTTCGGATCACCGGTCCAGCCTCATCCGTGGGCTGGGCCATCGTGGGGACATTGCCCTGGTAGAGTGTGGCCATGGTCGCTAGCTCCCTTGCCAAGCGGCTGCATCCGGCGCCGGCAAACGGCGCAAGCGGCCGCCCATTCTCTTGAAATCCCACGATCCCGACCAGACGCGAATTCCGGATGGCATCGCGAGCTGAACGGCAAGCATACTCCCAAGTCCGAGTCCTGTCCCTCACGCTTGGGTGAAATTTCGATGCCGCGACGCAATCAATGCGGCGTCATTCTGTCGTCATTTCGCCGCAGATAAGCTGATGCTGCTGTCCGTTCGCGCAACTTCGCGGGCGCGGCGCACCAACTTCGTCTATAAGTGCCACGCAAGGCCCTTCCAACGGATTCCTTTTCGGGGAGCAGACATGAGCATTTTCGGGAAAATCATCAGCGCGATCTTCGGCGGCCAGCCGGCCTCCGCTGCGCTGGCCGGTGGCGCCGCTTCGCCGGGCGCCCCCGCAGGGTCGGCAAGTCCTTCGGCGCCGGCCGCCGCACCCATGGCTGCGGTCGACGTGGCGGCGATCGTCGACAAGGCGGCCGCCGCGCACAAGGGCGAGAAGCTGGAATGGCGTACCTCCATCGTCGACCTCATGAAGGCGCTCGACATCGATTCCAGCCTCGCTGCGCGCAAGGATCTCGCCAAGGAGCTGGGCTACAGCGGCGACATGAACGACTCGGCGAGCATGAACGTCTGGCTGCACAAGCAGGTGATGTCCAAGCTCGCCGCTAATGGCGGCAAGCTGCCGCCGGAGATCAAGCACTGACCGGACCTGGGGTAGTGCCTCAGGGGCCCGCGATCGCCGCGGGCCCTTTTGCATTCAGGCGACCAGATCCGCATCCTCCGGATGCCGATCGAGATAGTCGACGACGAAGCCGCAGCCGGCGATCACCTTCTTGCCGTCGCGCCGGATCAGGTCGAGCGCGCCCTTGACCAGCTCGGAGCCGATGCCGCGCCCGCGCAACGCGCGCGGCGTCTCGGTGTGGGTGATGATTACGGCCGACGGCGTCAGCCGGTAATTGGCGAAGGCGATGTCGTCGCCGACATCGAGCTCGAAGCGGCTCCTGTCCTTGTTGTCGCGTACCGAAGCCGCCATGCGGGGTCCCTCCGAACTGCAGGTGCCTCCTGATCTAGGAGGCTGACACGGCCCTTGCCAAGGTGAGACCAGGGGGAGATTGCGCAGATGAGATATCTGCAAATGCGCGCCGCCCTGACCGCACTGCGGTATGGCCATGGCGCCCGGCGAGCATGGTCCCGCGACTCCGCAAATAATTCCCGATACCGCTCTTGCAAGCCGGAGTTCGGTTCCCACGTCCTGGAAAGGACATACGCCCGAATGCGGCCGGCAGGGTCGCCAGATATTCGGAGTGTCATGATCGCCAGCCGCAGACGTATGCCTCTTTTGCAGGAGGGTACGATGTCGGATTCTGGTTTCTTGAAGACTCATCGAACGTGGGAAGACTGGTGTGGGATGCTGCTGGGCGCGTTGATCGTGGCCTCGCCGTGGTTCCCGATCCAGGATCAGGCGATCTCCGGTCACCAGACGGCCATCCTGAACACCGTTGCGATCGGTCTCGTCGTATTTGGCATCAGCCAGCTCGAATATGTCGCCTTGCAGCGCTGGCAGGAGGTGATGACGATCCTGGCCGGACTGTGGCTCATGGCCTCGCCATACGTGATCGGCTATTCCGGTGAGGGATTTCTCCGCATCTATCACACGACCCTCGGTGCGGTGGTGGTGCTGCTCGGCATTCTCCAGCTATGGCAGGACTGGGATATGAATGACCAGGACTTGCTCAAGCACGGACAATAGACCGTAAGTACGGCAGGCCCGCCGGCCACGAGCGGCGGGCCTGTGCACTCACCGTGTCACGAGATCCGCATAGTCCGGGTGCTTGTCGATCCACGCCTTCACGAACGGGCATTGCGGGATCAGCTTCAATCCGTCGGCGCGGACCTGGTCGAGCGCGCCTTGCACCAGCTTCGAGCCAATGCCCTTGCCGCCAAGCTCCTTCGGCACGTCGGTGTGCTCGAAGGTGATGACACCGCCGTCGAGCCGGTAGTGCTCGGTCGCAAGATGACCCTCCACGTCGAGCTCATAGCGGTGATGGGCCTTGTTGTTGATGACGTCGCTCATATCATTGCCTTGCAGCTGCCGGCCTCGCGCACGAGATCGTAACGCGCGGTCCGGCCGGGGTTTCCAATCCGAAGCTGTTCCGTTCAATCGGTCGCTTTGGCGAGCCTGGAATCTTCGGCTTGTGGCTGCGGGCGGAGGCAGCCCTGGCAGATGACCAGGGAGCGGCTGACCCTGGCGTCCTGTTCGGCCTCGATGCCATCCTGCGCCTGCCACCGTTCCTTCGAATGGGGCTGAGCGTCGGCTTGCAACCTGTTGCGCTCGGAGCGGCTGGAGGTTCGTGTCGGCTGCGAGGCGGCGCGGGGCCGGTTGGGATCCTCGCCGGCGCCATCCCAGGCATAACGCGCAGGCTTGACGGCGAGATCGGATGCCAGATGCGCTTGCGGAGTCGCGGCACATCCGGCGAGCGCCAGTGACAACAGAAGGAGGGCAGGCGCTTTGACCATGATGCGGCACTCTGTACGCGAGAACTGAGCGAGGTTGCGTCGATCATGTTTAAGATTTCCTGAACGATATCGTTTGTGGTTGCGACCAACACCAATGCGATATCTGATCCGCCTGCTCAGCTTGCTCGTGACCGGCGCGCGTGCCGACGACGCAAAGCCGTTCAATCCGGCCGATTATCCGCCCGGCGTGCAGAAGGCTGTGCGCTTTGCCAATGAGGAATGCGAGAGCCAGCAAGGCGGCGAGGTGACCTTCGCGCATGATACGGTGCGCAGGATCGACCTGACCGGCGATGGTCGTGAGGACTACATCGTCGATTTCCAGGACACCAAATGCGGCGATCGCGAGACGACCTATTGCGGAACCGGCGGTTGCGTTATGAAGATCCTGGTGACGCTGCCGGACGGCAATCTGCGCGAGGTGTTCGACGGCTACGTTCTTCGCTACAAGATCATGGCAGCGCCGGTGAAGCGCGGCGCCACGCGCACCATCCGCTTCGATCTGCATGGCAGTTTCTGCGGCGGCTTTGGTCCGCAAGCCTGCTGGAAGACCAAGGCCATCACGGCGACGCCTTTTGCGTTCAAGCAGTAGGCCAAGTCCGCGGCAGCCGGCCTTGCGGGGGCAACGGCGTTGGCGATAAATGGGCTGCAATGAACGGACGGCTTGCGTGCCGCCCGTCGTCCAAGAGGAAGCCCGATGCAGCCCCTGCGCATGTCCCGCCGCGTCATGAATCTCGCCTATATGCTCACCCAGAATGCGCGGCGGCATGGCGCGCGTCCCGGCTTCGTTTGGGGGGACAAGTCCTGGACCTGGCGCGAGATCGATGCGCAGGTCTCCGCCCTGGCCGCGGCGCTCGCCGCGCGGGGCATTGCCAAGGGCGACCGCATCCTCGTCCATGCCAAGAATGGCGATGAGATGTTTGTCTCGATGTTCGCCGCGTTTCGGCTCGGCGCGGTCTGGGTGCCCACCAATTTCCGTCTGATGCCTGATGAGGTCAGCTATCTCGCGCAGGCCTCCGGCGCCAAGGCGTTCCTGTGCCATGTCGATTTCCCCGAGCACGCCGCGGCGGTGAAGGACGGTGCGCTGGAGTTCACCTGGAGCGTCGACGGCAAGGCCGCGTTCGGCGAGCGCTCGGTGGCCGATGCGATCGCCTCGCACGCGGGCGCCGTTGTGGAGAATGTCGCCGTCGAGCATGACGATCCCTGCTGGTTCTTCTTCACCTCCGGCACCACTGGACGCTCCAAGGCGGCCGTGCTCACCCACGGCCAGATGGGATTCGTCGTTACCAATCATCTCGCCGATCTGACGCCCGGCACGACCGAGCAGGATGCCTCGCTGGTGGTGGCACCGTTGTCGCACGGCGCCGGCGTGCACCAATTGATGCAGACCGCGCGCGGCGCGCGCACCGTGCTGCTGCCGACCGAGAAATTCGACATCAACGAGGCGTTCCGCCTGATCGAGGCGCATCGCGTCAGCAATCTCTTCACCGTGCCGACCATCCTGAAGATGATGGTCGAGCATCCCGCCGCCGGCAAATACGACCATTCCTCGCTGCGCTACGTGATCTATGCGGGCGCGCCGATGTATCGCGAGGACCAGAAGGCGGCGTTGAAGAAGCTCGGCAAGGTGATCGTGCAGTATTTTGGCCTCGGTGAGGTCACCGGCAACATCACCGTGCTGCCGGCGGCGCTGCACGACCCGGAGGACGGCCCGCACGCCAGGATCGGCACCTGCGGCTTCGAGCGCACCGGCATGCAGGTGTCGATTCAGGACGATGAGGGCCGCGAGCTCAAAGCCAACCAGAGCGGTGAGATCTGCGTGATCGGGCCTGCCGTGTTCGCCGGCTATTACGACAACCCCGAAGCCAATGCGAAGGCGTTCCGCAATGGCTGGTTCCGCACCGGCGACCTCGGCCACATGGACGAGGAGGGTTTTGTGTACATCACAGGACGTGCGTCGGACATGTACATCTCCGGCGGCTCCAATATCTATCCGCGCGAGATCGAGGAGAAGATCCTGACCCATCCCGGGATCGGCGAGGTCGCCGTGCTCGGCGTGCCCGACGCGACCTGGGGCGAGGTCGGTGTCGCCGTCTGCGTTGTCCGAGAAGGCGCGAAGGCGGTGACCGAAGCGGAGATGGCGGCGTTCTTGTCGCCGAAAGTGCCGCGCTACAAGATGCCGAAGCGCTTCTTCTTCTGGGACGCGCTGCCGAAATCGGGCTACGGCAAGGTGCCGAAGCGCATGGTGCGCGACGAGCTCGAGGCGCGCGGGCTGCTCGACCTCGACAAGGCGAGCTGAGCGCACCAGATGCGAAGCATCAAGCAGCCGGGCGCGCCGCTTCCCGAACGCATTCAATGGGTGGAGGCGAGGGGACGCGCTTTCTCGTTCACACTTCAGGCCGGTCTGCCGCTGCTGGAGGCCGCGCGGCGCGGCTTTGCCGCGGAGGGCTTCGCCGGCGGCGTGCTGAATTTTCGCCATGGCGCGCTCGGGCCGTTCGCCTATGTCATGCCGGCGCTGTCGAAGACCGGTGAGAATGCGGCGTTCTACAGCGATACGTTCCGGCCCGCCGGCGTGACGCGTTTGAGGCTCGGCAGCATGACGCTCGGCACGCGCGACGGTGCGCCGTTCTTTCATTGCCACGGACTGTGGACGGAGGCTGACGGCAAGACGAGCGGCGGCCACATGATGCCGGACGAGACCGTCGTCGCCGAGCCGTTCGAGGTCGAGGCCTTCGGTCTGAACGGTGCGGTGTTCACGGCCGAGCCTGATGCGGAGACCAACTTCAAGCTGTTCGGACCGGTCGCGGCTGCAAGCACCGGCGTGCGCACGACGAGCCGCGCCTTCGCGCTCCGCCTGCGCCCGAACCAGGATTTTGCCGGCGCACTCGAAGCGTTCTGCCGCACGAACGGCATCGCCCGCGCGAAGATCCATGGCGGCGTCGGATCGACCATCGGCGCGCGCTTCAGCCATGGCGGCGTGACCGAGCCGTTTGCGACGGAGCTGGCGATTACGGCAGGGACAATCGCGCCCGGCGCCTCCGGCGCGCTGGAAGCTGCGCTCGATGTCGCCCTGATCGACTATACCGGCGGCGTTGCGGAGGGGCGTCTGATCCGTGGCGACAATCCGGTACTGATGACGATGGAGCTGGTGCTGGAGGCAGGGGACTAGCTCGCCAGCCGTAAGGGAGTGGGTGCAAGATAGCGCTTTTGCACTCCAAATGTTCCTGTTACGTTCCATCGCGGACGCGAGGAGCGGCGGGAAGTCATGGCACGAAGAGGCAATCGAACGATCAACCTGCCAGCGCCGTATCTGAAGCGGGTATGGCTCGATCCGTCGCAGGTTCGCGACCGCGAGGCCTATCCGTTCTGCTTGCCCATCTTCCCTGACGATTTCGAGCTTAGCTTCGACAGCCCCATCACGATCATCGTTGGAGAGAACGGTACCGGGAAATCGACCATCCTCGAAGGCATCGCAGCGCTCGCCGGCTATGACGATGCCGGCGGCGGCAAGGGCTACAGGCCGGTCGATCATTCCGAAGCGCGCGAGGAGATGGGCGGCCAGCTCTCCAAGGCGCTGCGCGCAAGCTGGCTGCCGAAGATCACCAACGGCTGGTTCTTTCGTGCGGAGAGCTTTTTCTCGGTCGCGCGATATCTGGACAAGGCTGCGCGCGACGCCGGCCAGGTCGGTCCCGATTTCTTGTCGCACTCCCATGGCGAAGGTTTTCTGCGCTTCTTCGAGGAGCGTTGCCAGCGCCAGGGCATCTTCATCTTCGACGAGCCGGAATCGGCGCTGTCGCCGGCGCGCCAGATCGATTTCCTCAAGCTACTGCGGCGCATGGAAGACTCCCGCATCTGCCAGGTCATCATGGCAACGCATTCGCCGATGCTCATGGCCTATCCCAACGCGCGGCTGCTGCGGCTCGGCAAATACGGCCTCGAGCCTGTCACGGTGGAGCAGACCGACCATTACCGGTTGATGCGTGAGTTTTGTGTCGATCCGCGCGGGTTCGTGGAGGCAACGCTGGGGGAGTAAGTGAGGGAATCCCCTAACACCAGCTCTCTCTGTCGTCGTTGCGAGCGCAGCGAAGCAATCCAGAATCTTTCCGCGGCAGCAGTCTGGATTGCTTCGCTGCGCTCGCAATGACGGAGTGTGGAGCAGCAGTGCGCCAACTCCCGTGTCCTGGTCAAGCTGCAACGCGTGAACGTTGCGGCGCGGAGCCGGGACCCAGGAGCCGCAGCATCGCGGATGCATGGGCCCCGGCTCTGCAGCGCACCGCCGAAGGTGCGCTGCGCTGCGTCCGGGGCACGAGAGCTCGAATTTATCTCGCATTGCTACCCGCATACGCGCGGCTTCACATCCTCGCGGCAGAGTCCGCCCGAGCTTTGCTGCATTCGTCACCCTCGAAAGTGCCGAGGGCGCAGGGAAGGCCGGGTGCCGGCCGGGCACCCACGGTCCACTGTGCGAAGCGTGTGCTTGAAAAAGCTGCACAGCGGCATACAGGTGAAGCCAAACATCCGGCCTTCCCTGCGCAGTGGGTTGACGGCTTATGTCGTGCTCTCCCCGGGGAGCGATGCACTATTGCCCCCGTCGCCTTGCGGATGACTGACGGTGCGGGCCCGGTCGGGCCGCAACGTCACCGCAAGCCTTGGCGCACAGACCCCGGGCGCCAGGACCACACGATTTTGCCGTACGCAGACTGCGCCCGTCGTGTGCGCGCCTCGCCTGCTCACGGAGTGATCCGCCCTGCAAACCGCTTGCGCGCGACGCTGCCTGCGTCCACCACCTCCCATCCCGCGTTCGTGACGATCGCGATGCGCCCCTCGGCCCGGGTTGAGGTGGCCGCAACATGCGATAATTCCGAATTCGCGTAAAGCGAATTATTCAGGCTTGGCCAGGTTGACCCCGGTCTGGTGTTTTGCCCGTCGACCAACCCAATCAATGGTGTGCATTGGCTTTGCCACCGCCGTGCCACGAACGGGTCTCCCCATGGCCCAAAAATGCGCTAGCATGACCTCAGCGCGCGTTCCAAGTCGCGCAGATTGAGAAACGAGGAAACGAGATGAGGATGAGAAGCGGACCGGCGATCGCCGGGGTGGCGGCGCTGGCGGTGGCGGGGATGGCTCTGATGACCGCCTTCGAGCCGGTCTGGGCCCATGGGCCGACGCGGCAGAAGGTGCGGGAATCCATCGAGATCAACGCGGCCCCCGCCAAGGTGTGGGCGGTGATCGGCCATTTTCAGGACATGAGCTGGCTTCAGCCGGTCACCAAGACCGAAGGCGAGAAGGGCAACGAGATCGGCGCGACGCGCAAGCTGACCCTGACGGGCGGCGGGACGGTCGAGGAGGAGCTCTACAAATACGAGCCCGACATGCAGAGCTATTCGTACCGGATCACCAAGGTCGACGTGAAGGTGCTGCCTGTGACCAATTATTCCTCGACCCTGACGGTCTCGCCCGCGCCTGATGGCAAGGCCAAGCTGGAATGGGCCGGCGCGTTCTATCGCGGCTATCCCAACAACGACCCGCCGCCGGAGCTGAGCGACGAGGCCGCGATCAAGGCCGTGAGCGGGCTGTACAAGGCCGCGCTCGAGGCGCTCAAGAAGAAGATCGAGAGCGGCAGCTGATCGTGCGGGCGCTGGTTCTGGCGGCGCTCGCCGCCAGCCTTTGTTACGCCGGCTTTGGAAGCGCGCGCGCCGACGAGGCGTTCGTCACCAACCAGCTTAGCGAAGATCTGATGGTGGTGGATCTCGCTGGCGCGCGCGGCGTTGCGACCATCCCAATCGGCGGCAAGCCGGCCGGCGTCGCCGTCAGCGCCGACGGGCGCTTTGCCTATGTCACGAGCCCGGATGCCAAGGCGGTGACGGTGGTCGACGCTGCCACGCGGCAGGTCGCCGGCCGCGTCGAGGTCGGCGGCGGGCCGCTCGGCATTGCCGTGGCGCCCGATGGCAAGACGGTCTATGTCGCCGATTGGTACGCGGCCGCGGTGCGGGTGATCGATACGGCCTCGCGCAGCGTTGTCGCCAGCATCGCGGTCGGCGCCTCGCCGTCGGGTCTTGCGGTGACGCCCGACGGCAAGCTGCTGCTCTCGGCGGACCGCGACGACGACAGCGTCTCGGTGGTGGAAACGGCAACGCGCCAACGCAAGGCCGTGATCAAGGTCGGCACCCGCCCGTTCGGCGTCACCATCGATGCCGAGGGCAAGCGCGCCTACACCGCCAATGTCGGCTCCGACGATGTCTCCGTGATCGATATCGCGGAAGGCCGCGAGATCGGCCGCGTGCCGGTCGGCATGCGCCCATATGCGGTGGCGCTGACGCTAGGCCGAGGCTTCGTCACCGACCAATATGGCGGCACCGTCAGCGTGTTCGACCTGGCGAGCCTCAAGCCGGTCAAGCGCATCCATGTCGGCGACTATCCCGAAGGCATTGCGGCGACTGCCGACGGCAAGCGCGTCATTGTCGCCTGCTGGGAAAGCAACACGCTAAGCATCATCGATGCGGCCGAGCTCAAGGTGATCGGCGAGATCAAGACCGGCGACGGCCCAAGGGCGTTCGGGGCGTTCCTGCGCAGGACGGAGTAGTTCGTCACAACCCGAGGCCGCTTGCTCCGGCCGGCCGAATTCAAGCGGCCATTCCGCCAGAGCTCAATTGACGTTCTGCGCTTCCAAGATCGTGTTCTCCGGCGCGCCTCGGTCGGTCCAGTCCGGCGGCAGCCCGATTCTTTCTCCGGCCAGGCCTGCCAATCCTGGCGCCCGGCCGAATGTTTCGCAGATCGCTTCCTTGGGCGCACCACCGAGAGAGGCGCTCAATCTGTCGACGGAAGGCGGCGCGGGGACCTTCCCGAACGGGCTCTCCGCGGCAACGAGAAACCTCCCGAAATCGCTTCCGAAAGCCTCGGCCAGATCATAGGCGTCGCCATCGCTCGATACACGCGGAGCGCTGGTGAAGGAGTTCGCTCCGCGCGCCCAGATCATGGCCGCTTGCTGATTGCCGCTGCGGTCGCGGGCCTCGGCCTCGACGGACAGGCTCCCCAGTCCGATCGGAAGGCGCGGCACCGGAATGGGCACGCCGGGAGAGACGATGGACGGCACGACGCTCGCGACCTTGGAGACGCCGGCTGCCGCCGCATCGGTCGGCGCAATCTGTGTGATGACGGCGCGAACATTCAAGTCCGCAGCCTCCGTGGGAGCTACGATCCGGAAGCGCTCGCTGAGCGCAAGACACATCGCTCTGTTGATTGCGTTCTTGATCAGCCTGCGCTGCTGCGGCGTGAACGGCTGGCTGGCTGCGGTCGCCGTGAACGCGGTCGGCTCGATGCGAGCGGTCTTCGCGGCGAGAACATCAGCCTTGCTGATCCGGAGCTGCGACTTGGTCAAGAGACCATCGGACGGCGTGAGATCGTCGTAGGAGGCCAGCGACCCCGCTCGTTCCAGCGGAGCCGCCGCGCAACCGGCGGCCATCGAGCTCAAGACCGCAACTGCGAGCCACCTCATGGCGAGGGAACGAGACCGGTCGCCACTCCCTGGGCCACGCGCCGGGACTGCGCGACGGGCAGGGGAGAAGGTGCGGCGCCCGGCGCCGAGGCGAGCATGGGCTGCCAGGTCACGTTCCAGCGCGCCAGCGTGGCACCGTTGCCATCGAAAACCAGGTCGAGAAAGGCCAGGGTGAGCTCGGCCGTCGCGAGCTTCACCTTCGGGTTGAGCGCCGGACCACCGGTGAACGAGCGATCGGTGAAGATGCTGTGCGAGCCGCCTTCGAACACGGCAAGCAGCTTGCGCGGTGTGGCAATGGCGTTGAAGACCTCCAGCCGGTCGGCAGCGGGTGAGTAATATCCGGGGATCTGGATGACGTCCTTCGTCGCCGTCACGTGCAGGGTTGGAACGGTGATCCTGCTCAACACCGAGGCAAGATCGGGTTCGCCATAGAATGGAGGGGCCGAAATGACGATGGCGGCGGCAAAGCGCGGGTCGCGCGCCTCGACCCACTTGCCGTCGCGCATCACGCGGGCGCCAACCGCAACAAGCGCCGTGTTCGCCCCATAGGAATGCCCCGCCGCCATGATGCGCCGGCGGTCTAGGTGGGCACCATGGGGACTCGACAGCATGCGATCCAGGGCAAAGCGCAGATCCAGGGCTCGCGCCAGCGCCTCGCTCTCGTGAGCGGCACGCTGCAGGCGGTCCACGACGGCGAGGGGATTGCCCGCCCAGAGCGAGGAATCGCTGCCCGCATGCTGAACATGCAGGCTGGCGACGCCGCGGGCCGACCAATATCGCCCCAGATAGCTGTAGCCCCGGCGAGAGCCGCCGAGCCCATGGGAGAACACGATGAGCGGCACGCGCGATCCCGGCGCAACATCCGCCGGCCAGTGCAGGCGCGCCGGAACGGGCCGCGAACGCGCCGGATCGACCCAGTCGAAGTCGACGACCGCGGGGGGCGCGGACTGCGCCCGGGCTGGAGGCGCGGCGAGCGTGGCCGTGACGGCGACCGCCAGCAGCGCGGCACCGAACCGCCGTCGGGTCAGGCTTGTCGCTCCGCTCGCACCGTCCGCGCCATTCGCGTGCGCGGATCGCACATGCTGAGAGGAAGTGTCGCTCAACCCGTTCACCATCAAGGCACCTTGTATGAAGTCGCACCGAGTGTAATCGACGTATTGCACTTAGTGTAATTTTGCAAACTGGTCGATTTCATGGCAAAACAGGTCATGAAAAGTTCATCCCGGAAGGAGGAAGGCCTGCGCGAGCGGAAGCGGCGCGAAACGCTGCATCGTATCGCCGAGCAGGGCCTTAAACTGTTTCTGACCAGGGGCTATGATGCCACCACGCTCGACGCGATCGCGGAGGCGGCGGGGATCTCGCGGCGGACGTTCTTCTACTACTTCAAGTCCAAGGAAGAGATCCTCCTGGCGTGGCAGGATGGTGGTTTCAGCGAGACCTTGCGTGCCGCCGTGCTCGAGCAAACGACCAAGCAGTCGCCGCTCGATGCCGCAAGGAACGGCCTGCTGGAGCTGACAGCCCGCTTCCCGGTCGATTACAAGCAAACAAAAGTGATCGAGCGCCTGATGTCCGCGAACGAGTCGCTTCGCATCCGGCAGCAGGCGAAATACGTCGAGAAGGAAGCTGCTGTGTTCGCGGCGCTGTCCCAGATGTGGCCGCAGCCGCATCGGCAGGCTGCGCTGCGCGTGGTCGCCATGATGTCGGTCGGAGCCTTGCGGCTTGCGATGGACAGTTGGAATCGCGACCAGGGCAAGCGGCCCTTGGCCGTCTACGTGAAAGAGGCTTTTGCGTGCCTGAACCGGGAGATCGGAGCGGGAGCCTCGCGCAAGGCTGCCGGTCGATCCGGCGAGTGAGTGAGGGCCGGCCCGGGCTCTCGATGGAAAAGCAATACGGCCGCGCGGTGGTGTTAAGCCCGCATCGGAGCTGTGACGCCGATCAGCGCCGGCGCGATGTCACGGATGTGCTCGAACACATGGTCGGGCCGAAGCGCCGTTAGCGCCGCCGGTGCCGCATAGCCCCAGCACACCGCGCCGCAGGCGATCCCGACCGCCCGCGCCGCGTCGATGTCGCGGACCTCGTCGCCGATCGAGATCACCCTGCTAGGCGCGACGCCGGCGCGGCGGATGACCCGGCGGAATTTCGCGGCCTTGCCGAACAGCGACGCTGCGCAGTCGAAATGCGAGAACAGCGCTGCGGCGTCCCCGAGCTTCTCGCGCGCATTGGCCTCGCTGTCGGACGTCACCAGCGCCAGCTGCACGCCGTTCTCGGCCAGCGTTCGCAGCATCGTCTCGACGTCTGCGAACAGCGAAATCTCGGAAGCCGCCTCCGCCTTCAGACGCCGCGCATGCCGCGCGATCGCCGGCAGCTTCCACATGGGCACTTCGAGCTTGGCGAGGATCTCGCGCGACGAGGCGTGGCGCAGCTCCTCGACATCCTCGTCCTTTACGCGGCGAAAGCCGAAGCGGTCCGCGACGTCGTTGATGGTGCGCAGGAACCACGGGAAGCTGTCGGCGAGGGTACCGTCGAGATCGAATATGGCGAGGGAATAGGGCATGAGGCCGGATTTTGAGCTCGCTGACAAGCGTGAGGTCGCCTGCTAATATTCGTGGAGTTCGAGGACAGCCATGCGACACGAGCGGATCGAAATCAACCCTGCGATCGGCCGTTACGTCGTGATCGACGAGGTTCGATTCCGATCTCGACCCCTGTAGCTCCCTCACCGCAACTTACGAACATCGACATTGATGTCGAGCTCGATCTTCGCCACGCAGGTCTGGGTGCTCCTATGCGAGCCGCCTTCATGCCGGCGGCCATCCCGCGCCCGGGCGCCACTGACATTGGCCAGCTTCAGGCAGCGCCATTGCGGCAGCGGCCTGCTGCTTTCGCCTGCAAACTGCCAGGCCAGCACGGCTTCGTCACCGGACTTGTCGGCGCCGATGATATTCGGACAGAGCTCGCGACGGCGACCCTCGTAGACGCAAGTCACCTGTTGCTCGGCGAGGATCGCGTTCCGAAATAGCGTATAGGTTCGACTGGCTCATTGCTCCCTCCAGATCGATCATCTGGCCTTGCCAACTACTTGAGTGTAGTGATGCGGGACTGGAAGGGTAACCATGCCGATCAATGACACCCAGCTCAGCAAATTTCTGAGCCTGGTCCTGCGCCACCAGCCGGAAACGATCGGGTTGGTGCTGGATTCGCACGGGTGGGCCAGCATCGACGACCTGATCGCCAAGGCAAATGCCGCCGGCACAAAGTTTGGCCGCGACGATCTGCTGCGCGTCGTCGCAGAGAGCGACAAGAAGCGTTTCTCGCTATCCCCTGGAACTGATCGCATTCGCGCCGCGCAAGGACATTCCGTCTCGGTTGAACTTGGCTTGGCGCCGCAGGAGCCGCCGTCGATCCTGTATCATGGCACGGCGACACGGTTTGTCGAGGCGATCCTGTCCGAGGGCCTGAAGCCGCAGGCGCGCCAGCAGGTGCATCTGTCCTCCGACGAGGCAACTGCGCAGCGTGTCGGTCAGCGCCACGGCAAGCCGCACATCTTCAAGGTCGATGCCGGCAGCATGCATGCCAAGGGATTCAAGTTTTTTCGCGCAGAGAACGGTGTGTGGCTGACCGACCATGTGCCGCCGGAGTTCCTGGCGTAGCTTACGTCCTGGATTTCCAAACGGTCTCCTCGGTCCAGCCGAGTTCGGCGAATTCGGCGGCTCGCAGCGGCGCTTCGCCTTCCGCGAAGAACTCGTCGAGCTGCGGGGGCGCGACATCCGTTTCGCACAGCATGGCATGCGCCTGTCCGCGATGATGAATTTGATGCTGGAAGAGATGCATGAGCAGCCGGTCGCAGCGCTCGGTTTGAACGCTCGTATCGCGGTTGATCCGGACGAAGGCGTCGAGCCGTTCAGTTGTCAGCGCATCGCAGATCGCAATCAGGCGGTTGTCCATTGCGGCCTGGGCAGCTTTGAGCTCGGCTAACGAGGGGTACGGCACCTCGTTCTTCCAGGCTGCCGGTCCGAGCCAGCCCCCTTCAAGCGCATCGATGTAGAAGAAGTCGATGATGTAGATGTGGTTCAGCGTACGCTGCAGGCTTGGAAAGAAGCCGGTGCGGGGGGCTTCGAATTCAGACTGGGATAGCGCAGCGCAGGCGGCGAGCAGGCGATGGTTCGCCCAAGCGTTGTTGTGGGCGAAGGCGCGGTAGGTTTGTACGAGTCCAGCGGACATGTCGGTTCTTTCCCGATCGAATAGTGGCTGATTACGCTCCGCTAATCCGCCCTACAGCCCTGTGGCTTCGATGCAGCGCAATCTACTCCGCCGCCTCGCTCGCCGCACGCCTCCGCTTCGGCTTCCGCGCCTTCTCCAGCACCGGGGCCAGGAATTTCCCCGTATAGCTCCGCGGCGCTTTCGCAATGTCTTCCGGGGGGCCCCAGGCGACGATCTCGCCGCCGCCGTCGCCGCCTTCGGGCCCCAAGTCGATAACCCAGTCGGCGGTCTTGATGACTTCGAGATTGTGCTCGATGACGACCACCGTGTTGCCTTGCGCGACCAGCTCGTGCAGCACCTCCAGCAGCTTCTTGACGTCGTGGAAGTGCAGGCCGGTGGTCGGCTCGTCCAGGATGTAGAGCGTGCGGCCGGTGGCGCGTTTTGACAATTCCTTTGCCAGCTTGACGCGCTGGGCTTCGCCGCCCGAGAGCGTCGTGGCCTGCTGGCCGACATGGATGTAGTCGAGGCCGACGCGGTGCAATGTCTGGAACGTCTCGCGCACGCGCGGCACCGCCTTGAAGAACTCGGCAGCTTCCTCGACAGTCATGTCGAGCACGTCGGCGATGCTCTTGCCCTTGAACAGCACCTCCAGCGTCTCGCGGTTGTAGCGCTTGCCCTTGCAGACGTCGCAGGTGACGTAGACGTCGGGCAGGAAGTGCATCTCGATCTTGATGACGCCGTCGCCCTGGCAGGCCTCGCAGCGGCCGCCCTTGACGTTGAAGGAGAAGCGGCCGGGCTCGTAGCCGCGCGCCTTCGCTTCTGGCAGGCCGGCGAACCATTCGCGGATCGGCGTGAACGCGCCGGTATAGGTCGCCGGATTCGAGCGCGGGGTGCGGCCGATCGGCGACTGGTCGATGTCGATGATCTTGTCGATGTGCTCGAGACCCTCGATGCGGTCGTGCGGCGCGGCGCCCTCGCTGGCGTTGTTGAGCTTGCGGGCGATGGCACGGTAGAGCGTGTCGATCAGCAGCGTCGACTTGCCGCCGCCGGAGACGCCGGTCACGCAGGTGAACAGGCCGAGCGGAATCTCCGCCGTGACGTTCTTGAGGTTATTGCCGCGCGCATTCACCACCTTGATGGTGCGGCGGTGATTCGGCGGACGCCGCTCCGGCACCTCGACCTCGAGCTCGCCGGTCAGGTACTTGCCGGTCAGCGATTTCGGGTTGCGCATGATCTCGGCGGGCGTGCCTTCGGCGACGATGTTGCCGCCATGCATGCCGGCGCCTGGGCCGATGTCGAGCACGTAGTCGGCAAGGCGGATGGCGTCCTCGTCATGCTCGACCACGACCACGGTGTTGCCGAGGTCGCGCAGCCGCTTCAGCGTATCGAGCAGGCGGGCGTTGTCGCGCTGGTGCAGGCCGATCGAAGGCTCGTCCAGCACGTAGAGCACGCCTGTGAGCCCCGAGCCGATCTGCGAGGCGAGGCGGATGCGCTGGCTCTCGCCGCCGGACAGCGTGCCGGAGGAGCGGGACAGCGTCAGATAATTGAGGCCGACGTCGAGCAGGAAGGTGAGGCGCTCGCGGATCTCCTTCAGGATGCGGCCCGCGATCTCGTTCTGCTGCGCGTTCAGCGCCTCCGGCACGGTCTCGAACCATGCGCCGGCGCCTTTCACGGACAGCTCCGAGATTTCGCCGATATGCTTGCCGCCGACCTTGACGCAGAGCGCCTCGGGCTTGAGCCGAAAGCCCTTGCAGCCCTCGCAGGGGACGTCGTGAAAATATTTCGCCAGCTCCTCGCGGGCCCACTCGCTCTCGGTCTCGCGGTAGCGGCGGTTGATGTTGGTGATGACGCCTTCGAACGGCTTCTTGGTGTCGTAGGAGCGCACCCCGTCCTCGTAGGAGAACTTGATCTCGTCCTCGCCCGAGCCGTAGAGAATCGCGTTTTGCGTCTTCTTCGGCAGATCCTTCCACTTGGTGTCGAGCGTGAACTTGTAGTGCTTGCCGAGCGCGGTCAGCGTCTGCACGTAATAGGGCGACGACGACTTGGCCCAGGGCGCGATCGCGCCCTTGCGCAGCGTCAGATCCTTCTCGGGGATGACGAGGTCTTCGTCGACATGCTGCTCGACGCCGAGGCCGCCGCAGGCGGGGCAGGCGCCGTAGGGATTGTTGAAGGAGAACAGGCGCGGCTCGATCTCGGGGATGGTGAAGCCGGAGACCGGGCAGGCGAACTTTTCCGAGAACAGGATGCGCTCGGGCCCGCTCTTGTCGTGGATTTTTGCGGTCTTCTTCTTTTCCTCCGCAGGCGCAGCCGCCGCGGGCGCATCGGCGAACTCGACGACGGCAAGGCCTTCGGCGAGCTTCAGCGCGGTCTCAAAGCTCTCGGCGAGGCGCTGGCCGATATCGGCACGCACCACGATGCGATCGACCACCACGTCGATGTCGTGCGGGAATTTCTTGTCGAGGCTAGGGGCTTCCGCCAGCTCATGGAAGGTGCCGTCGATCTTGACGCGCTGAAAGCCCTTCTTGAGCCATTCGGCGAGCTCCTTCCTGTACTCGCCCTTGCGGCCGCGCACGACGGGGGCGAGCAGATAGAGGCGGGTGCCCTCGGGCAACGCCAGCACGCGGTCGACCATCTGCGAGACGGTCTGGCTCTCGATCGGCAGGCCCGTGGCCGGCGAATAGGGCACGCCGACGCGGGCCCAGAGCAGGCGCATGTAGTCGTAGATCTCGGTGACGGTGCCGACGGTCGAGCGCGGGTTCTTCGACGTCGTCTTCTGCTCGATCGAGATCGCCGGCGACAGGCCGTCGATCTGGTCGACGTCGGGCTTCTGCATCATCTCCAGGAACTGGCGGGCATAGGCCGACAGCGATTCGACGTAGCGGCGCTGGCCCTCGGCATAGATGGTGTCGAAGGCGAGCGAGGATTTGCCGGAGCCGGATAGCCCGGTGAACACCACCAGCTTGTCGCGGGGAATCTCGACGTCGATATTCTTGAGGTTGTGCTCGCGCGCGCCGCGGATCGAAATTGCGCGCAGGCTGGAGCCCGCGTTCTGTTGTTGGCGCTTCGCCTTGATCACTTCATCCATCCGAGTTGCCCTCAAGGAAGCCCAAAGGTGCGCGATCGCGCCAACAAAAAAGGCGCGCTGCGCCCGGAACCGGGATCGGCGCCGATGGGTATGGCAGCGAACGTAGGAAGAACGGCGGCGGATTTCCAGTGGGACTTGCGAATCGTCAACGGATTGTTGGCGTGCTGGCGGGATCTGGCAGCAGGAACGCGCGGAACCGCTCGCGGAGCACCCAGCCAAAACAAAAAGGCCGGCGCGAGGCCGGCCTTTCGTGACGATGTGACCTCGGCAGGGAAGTTCAGTACTTCGCGACCACCGGGCCACCGAAGGTGTAGTTGAGTCGAACGGTAGCCATGTCCACGTCCTGCTTGATGCTGTCGGTGCGAGTGGTCACGCCGAGGAAGGTGAAGGTCTCGTTGTGCCTGCCCATGAACAGGTGGTTGTATTCGACAGCGAGCGACCAGTTCGGGGCGAAGCCGAATTCTATGCCGGTGCCGACGGTACCGCCCCAGCGCGTTTCGTTCGCGGTGTCGAGCGTAACGCCGCCAAAACTGCCAGTGTACTTGTTGTGAGTGACGGCAGCGCCGCCCTTCACGTACCAAAGCACGTTGTTCCAGGCATAGCCGACCTGGCCAGTGAAGAGGCCGATGGCGTCGATCCTGGTCTCGTTCACCAGCGGCGCGAGCGCGGCAGGCGAGCTGATGTTCGAACCCTTCAGGTCAGCCCAGTCGCCCTGGGCTTCGAGACCGAACACCCAGTTGGCGGACTGCCAGCGATAACCGATCTGGCCGCCGACGAGTGCGCCGGTCGCATTGTGACAACCTTCGGCCACCGCCGGAGCGACCACGAAGGGGCCGACACTGGTGAGATCCCAACAGTTGCGGCTCCAGCCACCGCCGGCGTTGGCGCCGAGGTAGAAACCGCTCCAGTTGTACACCGCGATCGGTGCCACCGGAGCCTTGGTGTAGGGGCGGGCCGCCAAATCGGCCGCCGAGGCCGGTGCCAACGCGCTGAGTGCGAACAAGCTGGCCGAAGCCAGCAAAAGCTTCTTCATATCCATTCCCCACTTCCATTTCTCATTCCGGTCTTCCGGAGAGCGGAAGAGCAGCGGACTTATGACCCAAGCAACGTCATTGCTTTTACACCATTTAAGCCAAAGGTTGTGTCGCCCAGCGGCCACACCCCTTCGAAAACGTGAGCAAACGGGCGGCCGCAACAAACAAAAAGGCCGGCGCGAGGCCGGCCTTTCGTGACGATGTGACGTCGGTCGTGATCAGTACTTCGCGACGACCGGGCCGCCGAAGTGATAGTTCACGCCGACCTGCACGGTGTGGAAGTTGAGCGTGCCGGTGGGCACGGCGCCCGAGAAGTAGGTCTCGCCGCCGAGGCTGCGATAGAGGTACTCGCCCTTGACCGACCAGTTCGGAGCGAAGAACGCCTCGACGCCAGCACCGACGGTCCAACCCGAGTGGAACTTGCTCTCGGAGATGGTCGCGCCGAGCGCGGTGAAGCTGAGCTTGTTGTCGATCCAAGCGTAACCACCGGTGCCGTAGAGCAGCACGTTGTTGACGGCCCAGCCGATGCGGCCACGCACGGTGCCCATCGCGTCGGTCTTCGAGCTTGCCGTCGCCGCAACCACGCCGACGCCCGGAACGAAAACGGCGCCAGTGGCCGAAGCGCTGACATCAGCCCACGCGCCGTCAGCCTCAATGCCGAACACGACGTTGCCGGTCTGCCAGTTGTAACCGGCGGTGCCGCCGACGAAGCCACCCTGCATCTTCGGGTCGCCCGACGAGGCTTCCCAGGCGCCGCCGCCGACGATACCGAGATAGAAGCCGGTCCAGTTGTAGACCGAGGCCACAGGCGCGGGGGCCTTGGTGTAGGGGCGGGCTGCCAGATCAGCAGCCGAAGCGGGGGCCGCAAGGGCGAATACACAGGCCGAAGCCAACAAAACCTTCTTCATTTTCAACTTAATCCCAGTCCCAGTTTCTGTTGTTGCCTTCCGTGGCGGAAGGGCAGCGGACTCAAACGGCCCAACTGACGCCGTCTTTACACCACCAAAGCCGCAAGTTGTGTCTCCGAAAAGCCACAACAGCGGAAAAGGTGATGGTTGCTGACTTATTTACATCCAGCCGTCGTGCTGCAAAAAAAAGGGCCGGCGCTGGGGCCGGCCCTTCGTTTCGCTCACGATAGGTGGGATATCAGTACCTCGCGACCAACGGGCCGCCGAAGCGATAATTCAGGCGGACTAGACCCATGTCGACGTCCTGACTGATGCGATCGCTCCCGAAGGCAACGCCCGCAGGCGTCGTGAAGGCGATCGTACGGTCGCCGAGGAAGATGTGGTTGTACTCGACGCCGAGCGTCCAGTTCGGAGCAAATCCGAATTCCAGGCCGGCGCCAACGGTGCCGCCCCAGCGGGTCTCGCGAGCCGACGCCAGCAGCGTGCCGGCGCCAGGCGTGCTAGGCGCGGCATAGACGTCGTACTTGTCCCCGACTACGGCGGCGCCGCCCTTCACATAGAGCAGCACGTTGTTCCAGGCATAACCGACCTGGCCCGTGATCAGGCCAAAAGCATCGATGTGAGAGCGGTTACGATCACCGGTGACCAAAGCGCTTCCAGGGAAGAGGAGGCTGACGTTGTCCCCCGAGAAGTCAGCCCAGTTGCCCTGGCCCTCGAGGCCGAACACCCAATTGGCCGACTGCCAGCGGTAGCCGATCTGACCACCGACCGTGCCGCCGGTCGCATCGTGACAGCCTTCAGCCACCAGAACGCCCGTGACCGGGGTCACGAAGTCCCAGCACTTGCGGCTCGTGCCGCCGCCGCCGTTGACGCCGATGTAGAAGCCGCTCCAGTCGTAAACCGCGGCGACCGCCGGGGCCGGAGCCTTGGTGTAGGGACGCGCAGCCATATCCGCCGCGCTTGCCGGAGCCGACAGCCCCAATGCCATTGCACTGATTACGCCGAAAAGAATCTTATTCATTGCAGTCTCCCCAAGTTTCGTCCGCTTCATGAAAGTCCCCGAAGCGGCTGATCAGACGCGACACCCATATGAATCAATTCCAAGGCAAAGGTAGCCTAAGGAAAGGGCAGAGTCCGTCTCCGGAATGCCACACTCGCGGATTGATTGAATGGGTTCCAACTTGATGAATGTTAAATGGTTTTTGCCATACTCGGGAACCCAAAAAGGTTCCATTCGAGGGCTGTCCTTTTTTGTGGCATGAGAGGACATGCGGGAAATTTCCGCTCGCTCGTGCCGAAGAACAAATCTGGAACAAACGTGCGCGCGATGCTATATGTGGGGATAACCTTGGGGGTGGCAGGCTGATCGGTGCCCGCAAGCGTATAGGGTCGCCCTAGCGGGCGCAGAGGAACGCGGGCAGCGGATTCGCCCTTTTGAAATTCAGTGGCATTCGGAGTGGAGAGCGGCGATGGCGGGAAGCGTCAACAAGGTCATTCTGGTTGGAAATCTCGGCAAGGATCCCGAAATCCGCCGCACCCAGGACGGGCGGCCGATCGCGAATTTGAGCATCGCGACCTCGGAGACCTGGCGCGACAAGAACACCGGCGAGCGCAAGGAGAAGACCGAGTGGCATCGCGTCGTGATCTTCTCTGAGCCGCTTTGCAAGATCGTCGAACAGTATCTGAAGAAGGGCGCAAAGGTTTACATCGAAGGCGCGCTCCAGACCCGCAAGTACACCGACCAGAGCGGCGTCGAGAAATACTCGACCGAGGTCGTGCTGCAGGGCTTCAACTCAACGCTGACGATGCTGGACGGCCGCGGTGGCGGCGGCGGAGGTGGCAGCTTCGGCGACGAGCCGGGCGGCGACTTCGGCTCCTCCGGACCCGTCAGCAGCGCGCCGCGCCGTCCCGTTGCCGCCGGCGGCGGCCGCAACAGCGACATGGACGACGATATCCCGTTCTAGGACTTGGGAAGAGGCGGCTAGTCTCGGCGCAGATAACGGCCAACTCGGTTTTCAAGGATCCGCACCAGGACAGGATCCATGAATTCATAGTCGTCCGGAATGTCGAGACAGATGACCCGCTTGTTGTTCAAGCTGGACCGGAATTTCCGGTTCAGCTTGGTCCGGTGGGTCTTTTCCATGACGAAGATGACGTCGGCCCATTCAATCTGCTCGGCGGACAGCAAGACGTCCGCGCCGTTCGAAATGCCGGCCGAGTCGGTCTCGATCCCGGGCCAGGTCGAAAACACCTGCTCGGCGGTAGGGCTGCGGAGGCGATTGGCGCTGCAGACGAAAAGGACGTTGGTCACTTTGCCGCTCTCGGAGACGATCGGTCAGGTATCGGCGGGATGATTGGTTAGTGCTTTTCGGGCGGGCTTCCGAGAGTTCCTGCTACATAAATACAGTTCTTTGGTCGACGGCTTTTCCGGCCTAAGCTTATGTGCGCCTCCGCCGGACACGAGGAAGCCCTGCATGAGCCTTGCGCCGCTGCTTGAGGCCGCGCCGGTGGTCCCGCTGCATGCCTTTGCCGCAATGGCCGCCCTTGTGCTTGGCCTCTTCCAGTTCTCCGCCCCCAAGGGCACGCTGCCGCACCGGACTATCGGCTGGATCTGGGTGGTCCTGATGGTGTTCGTGGCCGCCTCGTCGTTCTGGATCCACGAGATCCGTCTGGTCGGGCCGTTCAGCCCGATCCATTTCTTGTCGATCTTCACCCTGGCGGTGCTGCCGCTGGCGGTATGGCGTGCGCGCACCCATCGCGTCGCCGACCACCGGCGGATGATGATCTTCATCTTCTTCGGCGCCCTGGTGGTGGCGGGACTGTTCACGCTGGTGCCTGGGCGCATCATGCACCGGGTGACTTTCGGGGCGTGAGAGCCGGTTCCGCCCAGTCCGTTCCGGCCCCGTCCGCGGCCGTGGCGCGAAGGGCGTAAGTCTCTGGAAAAACAGTGGGAAAAAGCGCTTCCCCAGAGCTCGGCAAGGGTGGTTATCAGGGGTGTGATGCGCTATATGATTCCCAGACAAACCCTCACCGGATTCCCCCTTGGCTGACGACGATAACAAGCCCGGCGACCAGCCGGCGCACCCCTCGGACATTCGCCCCGTCTCCATCCTCGACGAGATGAAGAAGTCCTACCTCGATTACGCCATGAGCGTGATCGTGTCGCGCGCGCTGCCCGATGCGCGCGACGGCCTGAAGCCGGTGCATCGGCGCATCCTGTTCTCGATGAACGAGCAGGGCTTCACGCCCGACAAGAAGCACAAGAAGTCCGCCGGTATCGTCGGTGACGTCATGGGTAAATACCACCCTCATGGCGACCAGGCGATCTACGACGCGCTGGTGCGCATGGCGCAGGACTTCTCGATGCGCGAGTTGCTGGTGGACGGGCAGGGCAATTTCGGCTCGGTCGACGGCGACCCGGCGGCGGCCATGCGCTACACCGAGTCCCGCCTGACCAAGATCGCGCTGAAGCTGCTCGAGGACATCGACAGCGACACCGTCGACTTCCAGGACAATTACGACGGTTCCGAGAAGGAGCCGGTGGTCCTGCCGGCGCGGTTCCCGAACCTGCTGGTCAACGGCGCGGGCGGCATTGCCGTCGGCATGGCGACCAACATCCCGCCGCACAATCTCGGCGAGGTGATCGACGCCTGTATCGCGCTGATCGACAATCCCTCGCTGACCATCGACGAGCTCATCAACATCATTCCCGGCCCGGATTTCCCGACTGGCGGCATCATCCTTGGACGCCAGGGCATCCGCAGCGCCTACCATCTCGGCCGCGGCTCCATCGTGATGCGCGGCAAGGTCACGTTCGAGACCATTCGCAAGGATCGAGAGGCGATCGTCATCACCGAGATTCCGTATCAGGTGAACAAGGCGACGATGGTCGAGCGCATCGCCGAGCTCTACAAGGAAAAGAAGATCGAGGGCATCTCCGACCTGCGCGACGAGTCCGACCGCGAGGGCTATCGCGTCGTCATCGAGCTCAAGCGCGACGCCGTGCCCGACGTGGTACTGAACCAGCTCTACAAGTTCACCCCGCTGCAGACGAGCTTCGGCGTCAACGCGGTTGCGCTCGATTCCGGGCGTCCGCAGACGATGAACTTGAAGGATATGTTGACGATCTTCGTCGGCTTCCGCGAGCAGGTCGTTACCCGGCGCACCAAGTACAAGCTGCGCAAGGCGCGTGAGCGCGCCCATGAGCAGGTCGGCCTCGCCATCGCGGTCGCCAACATCGACGAGATCATCAAGGTGATCCGCACCTCGCCGACACCGGCGGCGGCCCGTGACACCCTGATGACGCGCGATTGGCCCGCGCGCGACGTCGAGGACATCATCACGCTGATCGATGACCCGCGTCACCGGATCAACGAGGACGGCACGATCCGCCTCTCGCTGGAGCAGGCGAGGGCGATCCTCGAATTGCGTCTCGCACGTCTCACCGCGCTCGGCCGCGACGAGATTGGCGGCGAGCTGTCGAAGCTCGCCGGGGAGATCGGCGACTATCTCGCGATCCTGCGCTCACGCGCGCGCATCCTGGACATCATCAAGACCGAGCTTGCCGAGGTAAAGGCCGAGTTCGCAACGCCGCGCCGCACCGTGATCATGGAGCAGGAGGGCGAGGTCGAGGACGAGGACCTGATCCAGCGCGAAGACATGGTCGTCACCGTCTCGCATGCGGGCTACGTCAAGCGCGTTCCGCTGTCGGCCTATCGGGCGCAGCGCCGCGGCGGCAAGGGCCGCTCCGGCATGCAGACCCGCGACGAGGATTTCGTCAGCCGGCTCTTCGTCGCCTCGACCCATACTCCGGTGCTGTTCTTCTCCTCGCGCGGCCAGGTCTACAAGGAAAAGGTCTGGCGGCTGCCGATGGCCGCGCCGAACGCGCGCGGCAAGGCCATGATCAACATCCTGCCGCTGGAGCAGGGCGAGCGCATCACCACCATCATGCCGCTGCCGGAGGATGAATCGACCTGGGGCCAGCTCGACGTGATGTTCGCGACCACGGGCGGCAACGTCCGGCGCAACAAGCTGTCCGACTTCGTCGACGTCCGCCGCTCCGGCATCATCGCCATGAAGCTCGACGACAACGAGGCGATCGTCGACGTGCAGATCTGCACCGAGCGCGACGACGTGCTGCTGACCGCTGCCGGCGGCCAGTGCATCCGCTTCCCCGTCACCGATGTGCGCGTATTCACCGGGCGCACCTCGATGGGCGTGCGCGGTATTGCGCTCGGCGAAGGCGACAAGGTGATTTCGCTGGCGATCCTGCGCCACGTCGACACCACCTCGGACGAGCGCTCGGCCTATTTGAAGATGCGCCGCGCGGTCGCGGGCGAAGCCGCCGCAGACGAGGCGCCGGCCGATGCCGAGGCCGAGGAGACCTCGGGCAGCTTCCAGCTCCCGCAGGAGCGCTATGTCGAGATGTCGGCGCAGGAGCAGGTCGTGCTGACCGTCTCCGTCAACGGCTACGGCAAGCGGACCTCGTCCTACGAGTACCGCACCACCGGCCGCGGCGGCAAAGGCATCGTCGCTATGAGCGTCAACCACCGCAACGGCAATCTCGTCGCCTCGTTCCCGGTGGAGGAGGCGGATCAAATCATGCTGGTCACCGACAAGGGCCAGCTGATCCGCTGCCCGGTCGAAGGCATCCGCATCGCCGGCCGCTCGACGCAAGGCGTGATCGTGTTCGACACCGCCGAGGACGAGCACGTGGTGTCAGTCGAGCACATCACGGAAGAGGCCGAGAACGGGAATGGAGCGAACGGGGAATAGAGGCTGGCGAATCGGGACTCATCCACCCGCCGTTCCTCGCAGCCGATAGTGCCCCCTGAACGAGATCGCGCCCGTCGGGCCATTCCGACGGGCGCGAGCGTCGCGTAGTCTGCGACGAGATGTCACAAAAATTCCTGGGGTCTTGAGGGACCCGCCCGACGCGAACCTGAACAGATCCGATTACGGCGTGCGGTTGGCGGTCACGAGGCGGGCCTCGCGGACGTTGGCCTTGGTGCCGGCGCTACGCAGGCAGGACGCTTCGAAGTTCGGCCAGGCCTGCTGCGAGCAGTCACGGCCGATGCTGCGGATGTCGAGCCGGTCGCTCTTGGCCAGCGGCTGCGGCACGCTGGCTTCGACCTTCGGGGCAAAGCCGGGCAGGAGGGTGAGGGCCGCGGCAACACACGCAGACAGAGCGATCGCTGAAATGGTCTTGATCATGACAGTCCCCTGTGATGCGGCCGCCTACGCCCAGTACGCGGCCCGTCATTCGTTGGCCGGATTAGTAACCATGGCCAGTTTCCGGACGTCTTCGCCGATGTGGGAAATGGTTTCGTTCGCGCTCCGTTTTGTTTCGTGGCCGCCCGAGGACGAAACAAACCGGCTGCCGCTGACGCCCAACGGGACATTTTCGGAGGGGCTGGACCGGAAACGGGCTAGGAACCTGCCCGGCTTGCCGGCCCGGGCGGGGCGCGGTAGGACGGGGCCATGCCGCGCATCGCCTTCTACCCAGGTTCCTTCGACCCCATCACCAACGGCCATCTGGACGTGGTCCGGCACAGCGTTTCCTTGTGCGACAGGCTCGTGGTCGCGATCGGGGTGCATCCCGGCAAGAAGCCGCTGTTCTCGACCGAGGAGCGCCTCAAGATGCTCGAGGAGGTCTGCGGTCCGATTGCGGCGCAGGCCGGCTGCGTGCTGGAGGCGACGACGTTCGACGATCTGTCGGTGACCGCGGCGCGCAAGCACGGCGCGACCATCATGATCCGGGGCCTGCGCGACGGCACCGACCTCGATTACGAGATGCAGCTCGCCGGCATGAACGAGGCCATGGCGCCGGAGGTGCATACGGTCTTCCTGCCGGCCTCTCCCATGGTCCGCCCGATCACCGCCACTTTGGTGCGCCAGATCGCCGGCATGGGCGGGGACGTCTCGGCCTTCGTCCCGCCGCAGGTCGCGGCACAGCTCAAGGCCAAATTCGCCTGAAAACGGCGCGCTTCCTCTTCTCTCTGATCCGGAGTTGTCATGATCCGAATTCTCGCAGTTCTTGCCGCGCTTCTGTTCGCGGCGCCGGCGGTGGCGCAGCAATTGCCGGCAAATCTCGACAAGGCCAACGCCATCGTCATCGACAGCACCAAGGGCCGCATCGTCATCAAGCTCAGGACCGACATCGCGCCCCAGCATGCCGAACGCATCAAGCAGCTGGCGCGCGAAGGCTTCTACAACAACGTGCCGTTCCACCGCGTCATGGACGGCTTCATGGCGCAGACCGGCGACGGCCAGAACGGCAACGGCACCGGCGGCTCGAAATACCCGAACCTGAAGCAGGAATTCTCCAAGGTGCATTTTGCCCGCGGCATCGTCGGCATGGCCCGGCGCGGCGACAGCGTCGACAGCGCCAACTCGCAGTTCTTCATCATGTTCGCCGACGGCGGCAGCCTCGACGGCCAGTACACCGTGATCGGCGAGGTGGTGCAGGGCATGGACGTCGTCGACAAGCTGAAGAAGGCGCCCCCCGGCTCGCCCGGCGGCTCCGTCACCGATCCCGACAAGATGGTGAAGGTGCAGGTCGCCTCAGACATCAAATAGGCGCGGCCATGGCGCGCCGCGGTGGCAGGCTCCTGCTGGTTGCCGCGGTGCTGTTGCTCGCCACCTCCCTTGCGGCCGTGGAGGCCGCCCAGGTCGACACGATCCAGGACATCTTCCGGCACCTGCGCACCTGCTGGAGACCGCCGTCGCCGGCGAGGGCCCGCCCACTCGACATCACCGTCCTGGTGAGCTTTAACCGGGCCGGAAACATTCTGGGCCATCCGAGGATTACCTATGAATCCGCGGAGGCCTCTGACAACGACCGGCTGCAATACCGGATCGCGGTGATGGAGGCGTTGCAACGCTGCACGCCGGTGCCATTTACCGATGCAATGGCCGGCGCCGCCGCGGGACGTCCATTCGCGATCCAGTTCCGCAGCCGCAAGACGTCACCCGACAAGACTTCACCCCCAACGCAAGAGAGACGAGCATGAGCGTCACCGAAAACACCCTGATCCTCGAGACCACGCAGGGCCCCGTCACCATCGAGATGCGCCCCGACCTCGCGCCCGGCCATGTCGCGCGTATCAAGGAGCTGGTCCGTGAGGGCTTCTACGACGGCATCGTATTTCACCGCGTGATCGAGGGCTTCATGGCGCAGACCGGCTGCCCGCACGGCACCGGCACCGGCGGCTCCGGCAAGAAGCTGAGGGCCGAGTTCAACAAGGAGCCGCATGTGCGCGGCACCGCCTCGATGGCCCGCGCCGCCAATCCCGATTCCGGCGACAGCCAGTTCTTCATCTGCTTCGACGACGCCCGCTTCCTCGACAACCAGTACACGGTGTGGGGCAAGGTCACCGAGGGCATGGAGAACGTCGACAAGATCAAGCGCGGCGAGCCGGTGCAGAACCCCGACAAGATCGTCAAGGCGCGGATGGCCGCAGACAAGGAATAGTCACTCGATCCTCATCCTGAGGAGCGCGGAACGCGCGTCTCGAAGGATGAAGGCCCCACTGCTGCAACCCGGCCTTCATGGTTCGAGACGGCGCTAAGCGCCTCCTCACCATGAGGGTCTGGCTGTGTCGTGCCAAGCCTGCTCATGCGCACCGATCTCTTCGATTTCGATCTGCCGCCCGAGCGCATCGCGCTGCGCCCGGCGAGCCCGCGCGATTCCGCGAGGATGCTGGTCGTCGAGAATGGCGCGCTGCGCGATCAGATCATTTCCGACCTGCCGCAATGGCTGAGGCCCGGCGACCAGCTCGTCGTCAACGACACCAAGGTGATTGCGGCGCAATTGAAGGGCCGCCGCATCGGCCGCGACACCGAGCCGAAGATCGAGGCGACGCTGATCAAGCGCCTCGACGGCTCGCGCTGGCAGGCGCTGGTGAAGCCGGCCAAGAAGCTCGCCCCCGGCGACCGCATCCGCTTCGGCAACGAAGGCAAGGTCTGCCTGCTCGGTCATCTCGACGCCGAGGTCGAGGCCAAGGGCACCGAGGGCGAGGTGACGCTGGCGTTCTCGTTCCACGGCCCGGCGCTGGACCAGGCCATCGCCGATCTCGGCAGCCCGCCGCTGCCGCCCTATATCGCCTCCAAGCGCACGCCAGACGATCAGGACCTCGCTGACTACCAGACCATGTTCGCGGCGAATGAAGGCGCAGTTGCAGCGCCGACCGCGGGGCTGCATTTCACGCCCGCGCTGGAGCAGGCGCTGCGCGACCGCTGCGTCGGCCTCAACCGCGTGACGCTGCATGTCGGGGCAGGGACGTTCCTGCCGGTGAAGGTCGACGACACCGAAGCCCACAAGATGCACGCCGAGTGGGGCACGATCTCGGCCGCAACGGCGCAGCGGCTCAACGCCGCGCGGGAGACCGGCGGCCGTATCGTTGCCGTCGGCACCACGTCATTGCGGCTGCTCGAAAGCGCCGCGAGCGAGGACGGCACGATCCGGCCATTCGCCGCCGAGACGTCGATCTTCATCACGCCCGGCTATCGCTTCCGCGCGATCGATATTCTGATGACGAATTTCCACCTTCCGAAGTCGACGCTGTTCATGCTGGTGTCGGCCTTCTCGGGGCTCGCGACGATGAAGCAGGCCTATGCGCACGCGATCACGCAGGGCTATCGCTTCTATTCGTATGGCGATGCGTGTTTGCTGTTTCGAGCGGTCCCGTAGGGTGGATTAGCCGTCAGGCGTAATCCACCGCTTCTGTTTCCGCGGATACGAAAGAGGTGGGTTACGCCCAGCGGCCGCGCTTCGCGCATCCGCTAGGCTAACCCACCCTACGCACCTCCCGTTACGCCATCACCTTCTGCGGCAACAGCTCGGCGATCTGCACGGCGTTCAGCGCCGCGCCCTTGAGCAGCTGGTCGGCTGCCACGAACATCGAGATCGAATGGCCGGTGGGGTCGCTGAGATCCTTGCGGATGCGGCCGACCAGGACGTCGTCCTGGCCCGAGGCGTCGATCGGCATCGGGAAGTAGTTCTTGGCGCGGTCGTCGACCACCTTGACGCCGGGCGCGCGCGCCATGATGGCACGGACCTGGTCCTCGCTGATCGGCTTCTCGCATTCGAAGGTGATGGCTTCGCAATGGGCGCGCAGCACCGGCACGCGCACGCAGGTGACGCCGACGGCGATGCTGTCGTCCTCGAAGATCTTGCGGGTCTCCTTGATGACCTTGGTCTCTTCGTCGTTGTAGCCGGTCTCGGGGTCGATGGCGGTGTTGTGGTTGAACAGGTTGAAGGCGTAGGGGTGTGGCATCACCTTCGGCGTATAGACCTGCCCGTTGAGGTTGGCGCGGGTGGATTCGACGAGCTCCTCCATCGCGGCGGCGCCGGCGCCGCTGGCCGCCTGATAGGTCGAGATGATCACGCGCTTGATGCGGTTCTGCTGGTGGATCGGCCACAGCGGCACCAGCGCGGTGATCGCGGCGCAGTTCGGGTTCGCAATGATGCCCTTGTGGTCGCGGATGCGGCTCGCGTTGATCTCGGGGATCACCAGCGGCACGTTTGGGTCCATGCGGAAGGCCGAGGAATTGTCGACCACGACGGCGCCGGCCTTCACCGCGATCGGTGCATACTTCCTGGAGATGCTGCCGCCGGCGGAGAACAGCGCGATGTCGACGCCGTCGAAGGAGCGCTCGGTCAACTCCTCGATGGCCACGCTCTGCCCGCGGAACGACACCGTCTTGCCGGCCGAGCGGGCGCTCGCCAGTGCCTTGAGCTTGCCGACGCGAAAGCCGCGCTTGTCCATGGTGGCGATGAATTCGGCGCCCACCGCACCGGTGACGCCGACAATCGCGACGACGGGATCGTTACTCACTTTGTCCTCCGTTGCATTGAGAATTTAGACAACAAAAAAGCCCCGGACCATCGAGGGCGGGGCTTGCCGTAGAGCTGATGCGTTTAAGTCGACGACCTACGCGCGCACGCCTCCCCGGGCCCCTTCGGCCGTGGTGGTTTTGGTCGTGCGTTTGGTGGTCGTGAACATGGCGGCGACTTATGCGGGAGAGTCTTGCGGCCGTCAATGGCTTTTCGGCCCGGCCGATGCCGGGGGCAGCCTGCCGCTATTTGGCACCCGCTATTTCCCCTTGGCGCCAGGCGGCTCCAGGGTGACCTCCTTGAGGTCGTCGCCGCTGACGACGACGATCGAGAAGTTCAGCCGGCCGCGCTCGCGGACCAGCCCGCCGCTGATGGCCTTGCCTGCGGCGGCGCGCTCGGCGACGCGTACGGCATCGGAGAGGCGGTGCCTGATCGCACCCAGCGCTGCGAGGTTGCTGCGGTCCTCGCGGTCGAGCTCGGTGAGGGGTAGGGCCGCTTCCCCGCCGACCAGTTCGCCGGTCGCAGCATTTATGGTGTGGCGCCAGATCCGGTCGTTGTGCAGTGTCTTCACGCGGTAGACCGGCACGCCCGAGCCGCCATCGAAGCTCACATCGGCGGTGGTGGCGCCGGCATGGCGGGCTTCGGCAATCGCCATGGCCTGGCTGATCGTGATCGAGGAGCCGCGGAATCGCTCTATTTCGCGGCTGACTGCCTGGCGGTCCGCTTCGGCATCACCATCTGTGTCGCTGTGAAGCGCGGTCGGCGTGCTCGCGGTCACGACAGCATGTGCCGGCGCAGCGATGAGCAACGCGGGCAATGCGATCGCAAGCAGGTGCGAGGTCCATCGTTGGGCAGTCGTCATGCTCGAAACCCTCGGCCAGCGAGTGTGCCGGATGATCGTAAAGAATTCGCGGCCGGCCTTGGGCATCGGCCGGCCGCGGAGCGCCGCGGCAGGCTGTACCCGCCGCGGCGATCGAAGCGGGTCCGGACCTCTTTGGGGCTGGTGAAAAAAGCGGCCCGAACCGACTGTAATGAAACCATACCGTATCGTTTTATTTCGGTCAATGACGCCGCATCGTCGCCGCCTGGGGAAAGCACGCAAGCTCACGGAATTGTCAGCGGGAGGAGCGGCGCCGTGGCGCGAGTTTCGAGGTGTCCTGGACGCGGTCGGCAGGTCCCAGCGCGCCGGCCAGGAACAGCTTGATCGCCGCGCGCATGCGCTTCTCGGCAGCCTTCAGCTCCAGCGCCGTTCCGAACGTCGCCATGCGGTGGGTGTGGCCGACGACGACGTCGAGGAACACCTCGGCTGCGATGGTGGTGTCGTCGACATCGAGCGCGCCTTGCGCGACCAGATGGTCGAAGAAGCGCGCCGTGGTGGCGACGGCCTTGAGCCAGCCTTCCTCCTTGCCGAGCTTGGCGACGTCGGGGAAGTTGATGGCCTGTGCCGTCATCATGCGGCTGAAGGCGACGGCATCCGGGCCGCAGGTGAAGGTCAGCATCTCGCGTCCGATCTCGACCAGCCGCTGCTCGACCGGGATGTTCGAGGCGCTGGAGAGCTGCGTCTCCGCCGCCGCCGACAGCGGCGCAAGCCAGCGCTCGATCTCGCGCCTCAGCACGGCCGCGAACAGGCCGCGCTTGTCGCCATAGCGGGAATAGACGGTGGGCTTGCTGACCCGCGCAGCTTCCGCGACCGCATCGAGCGAGGTCGCATCAAAGCCGCGATCAAGGAACAGGCGGGTGGCGACCTCGATCAGCCGCAGATCGCGCTCGATCGCAGCGGTCTTCGTCGGCCGGCCACCACGCGATTTCGGCACCTCGCGCCGTGGCGCTGCCGGTCTTGTCCTGGTCGCAGTCAATCCCATGCCCAATGATTCCTGCGCGGTCGTGATATCGGTCATTCGCTCTATATCGCGCAGGAGCGGAGGCGTCATCGCGAATCTGGCCGAATTGGCCATATCGTCAACGGTTTCGGTATTGCCTCGTTCCGTCACGAGGGATCACGGCAGCGTCGAGGTCCAGGCCTGGCCGGATGCAGCCTTCTCGTATCCGTACTGGTAGAGCGCCCGCATATAGGTTGTGTCGAACCCTTCCGACGGCGGCGCAGGATAGTCGCGCGCGATGTAGGAGAGATGGAAGCCCAGCCGGTTGCGCTTGGCGAAATCGTAGGTCGAGAAGATGATCGAGCGCGTCTGCGATTGGGTGATCGCCGACAGGCTGCGCGAGGCGACGTCGATGGTGCCGTTGGAGACGAGCTCGAAGTTGCGTTCGATCTTCTTGTTGACGAGGATGTAGATGTCCACCTTCGCATTGCCGGGCAGACGGCCACTCTGGAACAGCAGAGCTTCGGGCAAGGTCAGCACCGGCGCGGTCACGCCGCCATCGACATGCATCTCCTGAAACTTGCGGCCCCCGCCTTCGGCATCGATCATGATGGGCGGAAACACCAGGGGAATGCTGGCGGAGGCCGCCATCACGTCGCGAAACAGCTTGAGCGCCTCGGGCGTTCCGACCGCGGCAATCTTGCCCATGTCCCAGATCGCGGTGCGCTGCGTGTCGAGGTCGGTCGTCACCACGAGCAGCCTGCGGCCCTTGGCGTGCTCGCGCGCGACTTGCGCCATGATCTCGGGCCCGACATAGCGTGCAACGAGCTCGCGCAGCCTGGTGTTGCCAAACAGGCCGGATCCGAACAGCACGCGCATGATGCTGGGATCGTTCAGGAGGCTCTCCGCGATGCCGCTGGTGTAGACCTTCTTCAGCGTGTCGTCATATTGCGGTCCGAGAAACGCGAACGGCGCGATCAGGCCGCCGGTGCTGACGCCCGAGACGACCGAGAAGGTGGGGCGGGTTCGGGCCGCGGTCCAGCCGTTGAGCACGCCGACGCCATAGGCGCCGTCAGCGCCGCCGCCGGACAGCGCCAGATAGGTTCTCGTCGCAGTGCTGTTGTCTTTCTCCAAGCTGAACTTGGTGGCCGGCTCGTCGGCGTAGCGCCGGAGGCCGTCGATATCCAGCACGCGCGAGGCGCTGGCTTCAGCGGCCGTGTAGGGCGTGCGGGGCAGGGCGGTGCAGGCGCCGAGCGCCAGGCTGCAGATCAGGACCACCGATCCGATCAGCCCGACGCCAGTCTGCCTGATCCGGTCACGCGAGGAGACGGATGCGTCGGTCGAACACGAAGGGTACGGCATTGTCGGTGGCTGGCGATCACGCATCTACCGCCGCCGGCAAGTTCGCCGCGGCATCTCGTTCCAGCCCCCAGACAAAAACTACACTGTATCGTTTCGTTTGACAAGGGTGCGGGCACACGATCCTTGTGTGGGTCGTTGTCCAGTCTGATGCACAAACCGGCCCGAAGCGCGGTCGGCGGGTTGATCAGCCTGCTCCGACACGCAATAAGCACCGCCATGAATCCCGACAATGACCTTCCCAATCACTTTGAGTTGCTCGCCACCGACGGGGCCGCGCGCACCGGGCGCCTGACCACCCCGCATGGCGTGGTGCGGACCCCGGCCTTCATGCCGGTCGGCACCGCCGGTGCCATGAAGGGCATGCACTGGCGCGAGGTGCGCGATGCCGGCGCCGACATCGTGCTCGGCAACACCTACCATCTGATGCTGCGTCCAAGCGCCGAGCGGATCGCGGCGCTCGGCGGCCTGCAGACGTTCACAGGCTGGAACGGACCGATGTTGACCGATTCCGGCGGCTTCCAGGTGATGTCGCTGGCGGATTTGCGCAAGGTCAGCGAGCACGCCGTCACGTTCCGCTCGCACATCGACGGCGCCAAGGTCGAGCTGTCGCCGGAGCGGTCGATCGAGGTGCAGCGTTTGCTCGGCTCCGACATCGCCATGCAGATGGATGAATGCGTACGGTTGCCTGCCGAGCGCGCCGACATCGAGCGCGCGATGCAATTGTCGCTGCGCTGGGCGGAGAGAAGCAAGCGCGCCTTCGCGAACGCCCCGGATGGCTACATGCTGTTCGGCATCGTGCAGGGCGGCGACGTGCCCGAGCTGCGCCATGCGAGCGCGCAAGGCCTGGTCGGGATCGGCTTCCATGGCTATGCGATCGGCGGGCTCGCCGTCGGCGAACCGCAGGCGGTCATGCTGGCGATGATCGACGAGACCGCGCCGCTGCTGCCGAAGCAGCGGCCACGCTATCTGATGGGCGTCGGCACGCCCGACGACATCCTCGAGGCGGTGAAGCGCGGCATCGACATGTTCGACTGCGTGATGCCGACCCGCAACGGCCGGCACGGCGTCGCCTTCACGCGCTACGGCCAGGTCAATTTGCGCAACGCGCGCCATGCCGACGATCCACGCCCGCTCGATGAAGAGAGCTCATGGCCGTCGACGCGGAACTGCGCGCGCGCCTATCTGCATCATCTCGTCAAGGCCGGCGAGACGCTGGGCGCGATGCTGCTGTCCGAGATCAATGTCGCGTACTACCAGTCCCTGATGCAGGGCATCAGGGACGCGATCGCGCAAGGAAATTTCGAGGAGTTCTATCAGCGTACGCGCGCGGACTGGGCGAGGGGCGATATCGCCCCGCGATAGCTCAACAGTCCAAACTCAGTTGCACACGAGCCGCCGCTTCACGGCATGCTTGGTCACGAAGCCGTAGCCGCAATTGTCGCAAGTCCAGAGGTAGCTGATGATGTGGTCCGAGACGTAGGCAGATGCTTCAGCGGCGACCATGGAGTCGGCGCAGACGGGACAGGTCGGCAACTCGCTGCAACGCGGATCACGCCTTAGCACTACGGTCGACATCACTTCAGCAACCGCTGACATCGTGGTGACCTCCCTGCTTTGAGACCTAAGTCTAACATAAGCAGAATCAGTTGACGAGGTCGCAACACAAATGCGTTGGTTTTCTGCTAATTAAAGCTCACGCGATTTTGCGATGCAGCGTATTTAACATGTGCTGCATAGCCGCTTGCGTGTCGCCGCAAGCTGTCCGTAACTGCGCAGGGCCGCGACAGACGTGCAGATCGTCGCCACAGGGAGTTCATCATGGACGTATCGTCCAACACGGGTGCAGCGCACCAACCCGGCCGTGGCCGGATCTATGACTCGATCGTCGATGCCTTCGGCAACACGCCCATCGTGCGCTTGCGCCGGCTGCCCGGCATGCACGACGTGAACGCGACCATTTTGGCAAAACTTGAATATTTCAATCCTGCCGCGAGCGTGAAGGACCGCATCGGCGCGGCCATGATCATCGCGATGGAGAAGGCGGGCATCGTCAAGCCGGACACCGTGCTGATCGAGCCGACCTCCGGCAATACCGGCATTGCGCTCGCCTTCGTCGCGGCCTCCCGCGGCTACCGGCTCAAGCTGGTGATGCCGGAATCGATGTCGATCGAGCGACGCAAGATGCTGGCCTTTCTCGGCGCGGAGCTGGTGCTGACGCCGGCGGCGCAGGGCATGAAGGGCGCCATCGCGGCCGCCGAGGAGCTCTTGAAGACGACGCCGAATTCAGTGATGCCGCAGCAGTTCAAGAACCTCGCCAATCCGGAGGTGCACCGCCGCACCACCGCGGAGGAGATCTGGAACGACACCGGCGGCAGCATCGACTTCTTCGTGGCCGGCGTCGGCACCGGCGGCACGATCACCGGCGTCGGCCAGGTACTCAAGCCGCGCAAGCCGGGCTTGCGTGTGGTCGCGGTCGAGCCGGAGGAGAGCCCGGTGCTCTCGGGGGGACAGCATACTCCGCACAAGATCCAAGGCATTGGTGCCGGCTTCGTCCCTGACATCCTCGACCGCTCCGTGATCGATGAGATCGTGAAGATCAACTCGACCGCGGCGATCGAGACCTCGCGCGCGCTGGCGCGGCATGAGGGCATTCCGGGCGGCATCTCCTCGGGCGCCGCGATCGCCGCCGCACTCGAGATCGGCAAGCGGCCGGAAGCTTCCGGAAAGACCATCCTGGCGATCGTGCCGTCCTTCTCCGAGCGGTATCTTTCGACGGCTCTGTTTGAGGGAATCTAGGACATGGCGGATCAACCGAGACGGCCGCGCACGCTGGGCGATGCCAGGACCGAGGCCGAGGCGGCGTTCAAGAAGGTGACGGCCAAGGTCGCCACGGCGCCGCCCAAGCAAAACGCCGTGCCCGGCATCAAGGAGCAGGTCACGCTGCGCATCGACCAGGACGTGCTGGAGTTCTTCCAGGAGGGCGGTCCCGGCTGGCAGGATCGCATCAACGAGGCGCTGCGCAAGGTGGCGGGGAAGTAGACTTCGCGGATGGGCTGTAGCTTCTCATCCTGAGGAGCTTGCGAAGCAAGCGTCTCGAAGGATGAAGGCCCCGCTGGTCGAGGCGCGCCTTCATGGTTCGAGACGGCGCTTCGCGCCTCCTCACCATGAGGATCACAAACGAAAAAGCCCGGCGCGAGCCGGGCTTCTGTCGTCTGGGATCCGTCTCGCTCTCAGCGGCGGAACATGCCGCCCATCATGCCGCCGACGACGCCACCGACGAAGGCCGCACCGGCAGCATCGCCGGGATTGCTGCGTGGCTGGGGAGCCGGTGCCGGCGCGCTGCTCTGAGCCGGGGCGGTGGCGGCGCGCCGAGCCGGCTTCTGGCTGCCGTCGCTCGCCGTTGCCGGGGCAGCCACGATTTCCGAGAGCAGGGCCTTGTGCTGGTTCTTGTTGAGATAACCCGACGAGGGATAGCCGCGCGCAGTCTGCCAGCGCTTGAGCACGGACCGCGTTTCGTCGTTGAAGACGCCGGTTTGGTTGGTGTCGAAGCCGAGCGCCGTGAGTCGACGCTGCACGTCGCGGCGCTTATTCTTGTCGAGACCGATTTGGTCCTCGGTCACTTGGGTAGCCTCATCCGTGAAGGTGGCGGGATCGACGCCGGCATTGAGCGTGCGGGTCGCGGTCGAGGGGCCGCTCTTGATCGCCGCTAGCCGCGCCAGCGCCAGCGCCTTGAACTGGCCGTTCGGGTAAGCGGTGAGGTAGGCATTGAGCTCCTCGGCCTTGTGGGACTCCTTAACCGAGCGCCAGTATTCGAGCTCGACACCGTCCGAGCTTCCGGTCGCCGCCGGCACAATGCCGGTCGCGGTCGGGGCCGCAGCGGCGACCTGGGTGGTCGGCGCCTGATTGAGATAGACGGAGCCGGTCAGGTTGGTGTGGCCCCAGGGCAGCTGGCCCTTGCGGGTCTCTTCATTGACCTGAGCGCGCACCGACGTCATGGCCTGCTGGATCTCGACGCCGGGCTTGGTGATGTTGTCAATCAACGCCCGCGTGAACGGGCTGTTGTTGCCTTCCTGGCCGTCGAGTGCGGTCTGGCCCGGGCCGGTGGCGAACGCGATCAGCGTGCCTTCGCCGGACTTCATCTCGGCGAGGCCGCTCTGGACGTTGACGCTGCGGGTCGCCGAATTCGACTTGATCTTCGCGGCGAACGGATTGTCCCGGCAGGCGTCGAGGAAGACGAGCTTGACCTTGGCATCGCCCATGGTCTGCTCGAGCGTCAGGTCGATGTTGATGGCGGCACCCAGCTTGACGTCCATCTCCGACTTGATGTCGGCATCGACGGGCAGCAGGTAATTGGTGCCGCTGACGGCGATGCCGTGGCCGGCATAATAGAACAGCGCGATATCGGAGCCTTGCGCCTTGCGGCCGAAATCAAGCAGCTTCTCGGTCATCTGGTCGCGGCTGAGATTGGAGCCTTCGATCACCTCGAAGCCGACATTGCGCAGCGTGGCCGCCATCGCCTTGGCGTCGATCGGCGGGTTCGGCAATTGCGCGACGTTCTTGTAGGAGCCGTTGCCGACGACGAAGGCGACGCGGCGGTCAGCCTTGGCGGCACTGATCGACAGCGCCATGCACATCAGCGAAGCGAGGAGGGTGAGATAGCGCATTCTGAAATCCCCAGAATCGAATTGCAGGCAGCAACAAATCGGCCACGAACCTACACGAAGTGCCCGACTTCGCGCCACCAAAACGGCAGTCCGTTGCGTTCAACCCGCTGCTGTGTGGCCGAATGTGCACGATGGAGTGTCGCTCCAACGTGATCCAAATCACACGGCCACTTGGTTTTGTCGCGCGAGACGGCGCGAGGTTCACCTGGCCCGGGCGGGAACCGACGAAGCGGGCTTCAAATTGAGTAAATTGCCGAACAGGATCAGCGCGGCGCCGAGCACGGTCCAGGCGTCGAGCCGCTCGGAATACAACAGCCAACCGGCAGTTGCAGTCAGTGGAACCCGCAGGAAGTCCATCGGAACCACGACCGTCGCGTCAGCGTAGCGCATCGCACTGGCCAGGCAATAATGTGAGAACGTGCCGCAGACGGCGATCACGCCGACCCAGCCCCAGACATAGAGCGACGGCCACGTCCAGACCAACAGCGTCGGAATGAAGCCCGCAACCGACTGCACCACCAGCATCCAGAACAGGATCGAGAGCGCACTCTCGGTGCGGGTCAGCGATTTGACCAGCGCCATCGCGACGCCAAATCCCATGGCGGCGCCAAGCGCGATGAGCTGCCCCGGATTGATCTCCCCGGTCGAGGGGCGGACAATGACGATAACGCCGACGAGGCCGAGCACGATGGCGGCGATCTTCCATGGCGTCATCCGCTCGGACAGGAAGCTCGCCGCGAGGACGGCCGTCCAGATCGGCATGGTGAACTCGATTGCGACCACCTGGCCGATCGGGATCAGTGTCAGTGCGAAGAACCAGCCGAGTTGGGCAACATAGTGCACCAAATTGCGGCCGACATGCTGCGGCAACCGCGATGTCTTGAGCACCTTCCAGCCGCCGGCGCGGTAGATGATCGGTGAGAGCAAGACGAAGCCGGCCAGCGACCTCATTTCCATGATCTGAAAAACATTCAGCTCGCGCGTGGTCTCGCGCCCGGCCACTGCCATGATCAGCATCAGCGACAGCCAGCCGGCCATCCACAGTGCAGCCATCATTTTCGACGGTGTGGCGCTCATCTGCGGCGGATACGGAAAGGGATGGACAGAGGAGGGGCGGCCGGTATCGGCGACATTGCCGCCGTTTGCAACGGCCAAATCTGCGGATGCAGCGATGCTGGGCGGCATGCTAAGGCATCAGCGAACAACGACAAAGATCGGGAGACATTGCCCATGCGCATCTTGCAGCCGGCCGAGTGGAAAAAACCGCGCGGCTTTTCCCACGGCGTCGTGACCGAGGGGCCGGGCCGATGGGTGGTACTCGCCGGCCAAACCGGGGGCGACGAGGCCGGCAGTTACGATCCCGACGTGGCAGCCCAGGTCGCGACGGCGCTGAAGCGGATCGTCAAGCTGCTGGGCGAGGCCGGTGCCGGCCCCGAGCACATCGTCCGCCTGACCTGGTACCTGACCAGCCGCGCCGAGTACGAAGCGGCAGGTGCCGGCATTGGCGCGGCCTGGAAGGAAACGCTCGGCCGCAATTTTCCGCCCTCGACGCTGCTCTATATCGGAGGCCTCGTGGACGAGCGTGCCAAGGTCGAGATCGAGGTCACGGCGTTCGTGCCCGGCCCATAAAAAAATCGATCCGGCGCGGGCGCCGGATCGATTGTCGCGTGAGCTAGCGTCTTATTTCGACATCGAGATGTGCGCGCCGCGGAACTGACTGTCCGCGCGCATCGTGACGTTCTGCTTGTTGCCGGACGTCTTGAGAGAGATGTTGGCGTTGAAGCCCGCGGTGGAGGCCACCAGCTCGTAGCTTCCGCCGCTGCCGCGGCCCTGTAGCGAACCGGAGATGTTGCGGCTGGTCTCGGACCAACTGCCTGCAATGGCGCCGCCTTCGGCCTTCACGTTGGCGCCGAGGTTGAATTTGTAGGCATCGCTGGCGCAGGTCAGCGACATCTCCATGGTCGGTCCGATCGGAGCGTATTTGGCCCGGCAGCGGATCCGCTCGGTCGAGCCGTCATCCAGCGTGACCGTGCCACTACCGCTCCAGCTGCCCGCCAGCGGGGCGAACGGGCCGGACTGGGCACTGCTTTCGGTCGCGGCGATCCCAGCCCCAAACAAAACGGCGGCCGCGATCAGCAGCCGCCGGTTCCGGGCGCGAGCCTCAATTAGTTTATTGGCGCGATGCTTCCCACCGCCCGCTGCACGGTATGCCTGCAGATGCTCCATTCCACTTCCCCGATCCGGCGTTGCCGCTGAGTTGACCGTTGGCATATGCACCATTGATCGAAACTTTCACAAGTCCCCCGCTGCCGATGGTGCCGGAAACGTTAGCGCCGGGCGCGGTGATCTTGCCGCCGGCAACCGTCAGCATCGAGCTTGCGGTCGGCTCGCACGAACCGCTCTTGGTCACGATGGTGACTTGCCAATTGCCGTCATAGGGATTCTGGGCGAAGGCGGGGGCGGCGAGGGTGCCAGCGAGAACTGGGGCGGCACAGAACACCGCAATGCGACCAAAACGCATGAATTCGTCCTTGAATGTGTCTGAGTTGTTGACGCTTATTCGGACGAAATGTGACGGAAATTTGTTGCGATGCCAAAGCGAAAATTGTTCCTTTGGGAACAATGGTTTATTTGCGCTTTTGGCTCCAATTTCCGAAGCAGAATCAAGGGCGCCGCACGTTAAGGGTAAACGTCAGGACGACTCGGAAAGAGCTTGCTCCAGGAGACTTCGGCTCCGAGGGCAGGCTCAGAGGGTCTTGGCTCAGGAGAGGCTCGGCGCGGAGGTCGCGAACTGCTCGTCCTGGACTTTGGCGGGTAGCGCCTTGTGGACCTTGGCGTAATCGATCACGTCGGCCAGCAGCTTGAGCCCGAGCGGCGCCAGCGCGCGCTCCCAAAGCTCTCGTGCGGTCTCGCCCTTCTTGACGAAGCACCAGTCCTGGGCGGCGATCGCGCCGGCATCCATGCGGTCGGCGAGATGGTAGATCGTGCCGCCAGCGATGGGGTCGCCTTCCTTGATGGTCCATTCCACCGCGGCCTTGCCGCGGTGGCGCGGCAGCAGCGAGGGATGATAGCCGATCCCGCCGAGCCTGGCGGCGGCGAGCGCATCCTTGCCGATCCTGGCATGGCTGTGCGCGGTGATGATCAGATCGGTGTCCGGGGCGATCTCGGAGGCCACCACCAGCTTAGGATTGGCTTGCACCTGCACCTCGATGCCCGCCGCCTTGGCCGCCGCGGCGAGGCGGTCGTCGGCGTCCGCCACCACGACCCGGACGACCGAGACGCTGTGCTCCCGGAGCATGTTCAGGGTGGTCACGCCAAAATGGCGGGAGCCGACGAGGGTAATTCGCATGGGTGTCCGATCCGTCTCGCAACTGCGTCATCCCCCGATAACACGTCCGCATGCCCTGTCACCACCCGCGCAGCGTTTGCGTGGGTTATCAACAATGCGCCGGGTGCCGCTTGCGCGAACGCCGGGATTGCGCCGTCGAGCCGTCCGGCGCCTTCCAAGCGGGCATGACATCGGCTTGGGAGCGAAGGCAATGCGCAGCGTCGGGTTTTTCGCTGTCGCGACACTGCTGGCGGCCACTTCGGCCCAAGCTGGCGGGCCTTCCCGGCGGTCCCGACCGGCGTTGCGCCATCAGGTGGCGCCGATCTCGGACGCCTACCGTTGCCTGGGGCCCTGCGTCGTCGATGAGAGCCTGTAGCGGTTCCTGTGTTTCGTTTTTAACAGAGATGCCTCGGATTGGCTGATAAGGGTGCGCCAACCGGGGCTGGCGACATTTTCAACCCGCATCCGTTTTCGACCCCGGCTTTTGGCCGCCGGCGGCCTTTCATGCCCACGACTGACGAAATCATCGAACGGTAACACGATCTCAACCAGCTTGGCGTATCGACGAATCCGTCGCGGATTTGTATTGCGTACCGCGACACCGAAATCGTCCGCCGGCGTGGGCGCGCCGCCGGGCCTTTTCGCCGGGACAGATCTCATGCCGAACGCGATCGAGCAGATCGTCGACGCCTATGTGCGTCTGAAGAACCGCCGTGGACTGGACGAGCTGATGATGCACAGGCAGCGGCTCGCGGTCGATCTGAAGAGCCGGTCCGGCTATGATTTCAGCCTGCCGATCGGTCAGATCGACGAGGAGATCGCGATCATCGAGGCGGGGCTCAGCCGGCTCAAGTCGGATAAGTCCACGATCTAGACGTCGGCATCGTGCGCGATGCCTGGCGTTGACGCATTGTCGCAGTCCGAGCCCGGTTCATGCGGGGTTCAGGCCAGCCATGCGTCAATTGCCATGTCGTTTCGTGGGACGCGAATCCTCTTGTCCCGTGTTTTGAAGGAATCGTCATGATCGAACTTGCGCTGGCCGGCCTGCTTGCGCTTGCAACCGTGCCTGCGGCGCCGACAGCGCCCATGGTGGAGCAGGTTCAGTTCAGGGGCGGTCCGGGCGGGCAATGTCCACACGGCTACGATTACAACCACTCGAACGGCCGCTGCTATCCCAACGACCGTCACGCGCCGGGTGTCTACACCGGGGGCCACGGCTCGGGGTATGGGCGCCGTGGTGGCCTGTGCCCGCACGGTTACGACTATAATTACTCGACAGGCGAGTGCTACCCGAATCGTGCGCACGCGCCCGGCGCTTACGGTCGCCCTCAATATTACGGACGACGCGGCGGGCTCTGTCCGGACGGCTATGATTACAATTACTCGCAGGGACAGTGCTACCCGCACGGGGCACGTGCGCCGGGCATGTATGGGCGGTAGTCATCGCCGTGCTGAGGCGGGCGCTCAGTCGCGTCGGCCGCCGTCGATCACCGTGAACAGCGGCCGCGCCGGGGTGGGTTCGACCAGCAGCTCCTCTACCAGTGCGGTTGCGGCATCGACATATTTTCGGGTCGGCTTGTCGAGAGGGCGCTTGGCCTCGTCGTCGAGCGCGACTTTTGCGGCCTCGACCAGCTTGCGCATGCGCGCGGCATGGTCGTCGCCCGCGGTCAATGTCGCGCGCGCCAGCGAGCGCAGCACGAACAGCTCGCCCTCGAGGCGAAGCAGACGGTCGTTGAGCCTGGTCAGGACGGCGTTGAGGTCGGCCATGGCGTTCGAAGCGGAGGATCCGTCCTGATCTAGCCGCGATCGGTGAACGGAGTGCAAACGGCGCCGGCGCAATTCGGCGGATCCGGCGTCACTGCAGGCGGCTTACCATTCGACGCCGGCCCAGCGCCGCCCGAACACCGGCGGCCTCGTCTTCACGGCCTGCCAGCCGAAGAAGTGGTGCTTGCCGGACCAGGCATGCACGATGCCGCTGCAGATGCCGCATTTGAAGCTGCCGCTGTGAGCCTCGCTGTGCTCCTCTCTGGTCGCGGTGTAGTTCATGCCGCAACCGGTGCAGGTGAATTCTTCGATCGTCCAGATGCTGTTGGCCATGTCCCAGAATGCGTTTCGGTGACTACGAAGAATGGTAGTCACCAGCATTTGCAGCGGCGTAAACCGGCGCGGGGAAATCCGGTTAACCCGCGTTAGCCAAGCCGGGTTGGGACGGGCGATGCGGTATCCGGCAGCCGGTCGTCTTGACGCCAGATGCGTTGCTGGCAATAACGGCTGAGCCCGCAAGCGCGGAAGTTGCGTTCATGCCGCAAGGAAAGCTGTGCCCGTGAAAAGCCTCCGTCAGTTGCTGACGGGCGAGGACGTCATCCAGCTCGTGATCCGCCTCGGCCTGCTCGCCCTGCTGATCATCTGGACCTTCCTGATCATCCGCCCATTCGTGCCAATCCTGGCCTGGAGCGGCGTGCTGGCGGTCGCGTTCTATCCGGCATTCAGCTGGGTCGCCAAGATCCTGGGCGGCCGACCCAAAACCGCAGCAATAATCCTGACCCTGATCACGCTGGGTATCGTCATCGGCCCGGCGACCTGGCTCGGCATCAGCGCGGTGGACGGCGTGCGTGAGCTGGCGCACCAGCTCGGCACCGGCGACCTCGTGCTCCAATCGGCTCCGGAGCAGCTTAAGTCCTGGCCGCTGGTCGGCCCCTGGCTCTACGAGCTCTGGGATCAGGCCTACAACAACGTTCGGACGGCGGTGCGCGAGGTGGCGCCGTATCTTCAGCCGCTGGCCGGCCCGCTGCTCTCGCTCGCGGGCGACGCCGGCCTTGGCACGCTCCAGTTTCTCGTCTCCGTGTTCGTGGCCGGCTTCCTGTTTCCGCATGGGCCGCGCCTGGTCGCGGCCGGCCGCAACTTCCTGTTTCGCATCGTGCCGGAGCAAAGCGAGCATTTCCTCTCGCTCGCCGGTGCGACCATCCGCGCCGTGGCGCAGGGCGTCATTGGCGTGGCGATCGTCCAGGCGCTGCTCGCCGGAATCGGCTTCAAGCTCGCCTCGGTGCCGAGCGCGGGCCTTCTTGCCTTCATCGTGCTGCTGCTCTCGATCGTGCAGATCGGTGCTTTCCTGGTGCTGCTGCCAGTGATCATCTGGATCTGGACCGCTAAGGACGTCACCACCGCGCTGCTGCTCACCGTGTTCTTCGTCCTGGTCGGCTTCATCGACACCATGCTGAAGCCGCTGGTCATGGGCCGTGGCCTGACCACCCCGACCATCGTGATCTTCGTCGGCGTGATCGGCGGTACGCTGGCCCACGGCATCGTCGGACTGTTCATCGGACCGATCATCCTGTCGGTGGCCTGGGAAATGATGATGGCCTGGATCAGGACCGAGGACCGGGCGGAGACGGGGAAGGGGTGATCTCGCGCCCGCCAGCGCGGTGTCAGCCGCCCATGCCGGTTAGCTCGTGGCTTGTGATCAAGGCGCGTCGCTAACTTGTCTGTTTGACTAGACAAGTTACCATTGGGTCGATTCTGTTTTCGACAACGGCAGCAATGGCAAAGTCTTCCAAGCTGGTTGCCGCCAGGCGCGGCAAGGTATTGTTGGTCAGACGCCGGTCGGACGGCCTGTGGATGTTTCCGGGCGGCCGCAAGCGTGCGCGCGAGTCGGAGAAGGACTGCCTGCGGCGGGAGATCAAGGAGGAATTGCCCAAGCTGAAGCTCGGCAGGATCAGCCTCTGGAAGGAAGTGAAGGCGAGGAACAAGCGCTCCGGCCGCAAGATGAGCGACGCGATCTTCATCGCCAAGTCCGCCAAGGGCAGGCTGGCGATCGGCGACAAGAAGGAGATCGACCGCGCCGCCTGGCACAAGCCCCGCGGCATCCGCCTGACGGCGACCTCGCGCTACATCCGCGACCGCCTGTTTCCGCGCAAGCGGCGGCGAAGCTGAGCCGCTAGTCCTCCCGCGCCGCCGATCGCGTCCTGCCAGCAAACCTCCTCGATTGCGCCACCTCCGGCTCGGGTGCGGCGAGCTTCGCGGCCTGGAGCTCCCGCATCTCCTTGCGGGCCTGGCGCGCACTGCGCATCGCCCGCTTGATGAAGGGATGCTGCGAGTCCTCGGCGAAGAACAGCACGACTTCGCAGCTCGGACATTGCCTGGAATAGCCGTCCTGCAACCGGCCGGCGCGATCGCGAAACACGTTCTTGCACCGCGTGCACTGAACCTGGACCGAACTCATGCGCGGATGACAATCACTTTGAAATGGATCGTCAGCTGATCCGAAATGTCTGAAGAAAGCTTGAATGCCGGCCTGGCCCGATGCCGCCAGACATCGCCGAGCCAACTAGGCGTGTGAACCAGTTCACAAGCGCGCGGCGAAACCGCTGCTATGAAGACGTCATTGCTTAACCGATTCATTTCGAACGAAACGCCCCAGCGTTGCTCCAAGCGCTGGGGCTTTTTCGTGCCTCCATTCTCACAGCCAAGAGCAGATCGAAAGGGATCGCGCCGCCGCCTCGAACGTTACCGAGGAGGGGTGCGTTCGCAGGGCAAATCCCATATGCATGGCGCCGAGCTGCCGATTCGAGGGGCAAGGCGGCTCGCATTCAGTTTGCGGCGGTTCAAAAGCAGAAACGGGTCCAAGTGAGGCTTTCCACGAAGGCAAGGGTGGCCAAGAAGCCGCCGAAGAAGAGCAAAGGATCGCAGCGCGCCACGATCTCGTCTTCGTCGCCTCTCGGCATGATGGCCCTTCATCTGCTTGGACAATGGAAGCAGTCCGGACGCAGCGGCATCGTGTTTCTCGCCGAGAGCGAGAACAGGGCGGAGCGGCTCGGCAGCGTCATTCACGCGCTCGACCCCGCCTGCGAGGTGCTGGTGTTTCCGCGCTTGAATACCTTGCCGTTCGATCAACTGGAGCCCTCGCACGAGCTCGCGGGGCGCAGAGCCTCCGTGCTGAGGCGCCTTGCGAAGTCCAAGAAGCCGGTGTTTCTGGTATCGACGGCTGAAGCGGTGATGGAGCGGATGCCGCCGCCGGCCAGCCTGTCGCGCCTGAGCCTGAGCTTGAAGGTGGGCGGCACGTTCTCCGAGCAGGAGCTGGAGTCCCGCCTGCAATCCCTCGGTTACGATCTTGACGATGAGCCGGATTATCCGGGCGGGGCGCTGTTCCACGGCCAGACCTTCGAGATATTCCCGGCGGGCGCGCTGGGGCCGTTCCGGATCGAGCATTCGCAGCACACGATCAAACGGATCGTGGCCTTCGACCCGCATGAGCACAGGATCATCTTCGAGACCAGGGAGCTGCTCGTCGATCCCATGTCGGAGCGGCTCGGCCTTGCCGGCAAAGGCGGTAAGCGCGCCAGCCTGTTCGATTATTGCGTGGGCGCCAGATGGATCGCCGATGCCGGCGTGCCGTCGCATGCCGACGGATGGCTCGATACGATCGAGGAGGCCGCGCCCCGCAGCGAGCGGGAGCGCGAATATCTCGGGCGCAGCGATTGGAAGCGGCTCTCCAAGGGCATCAAGGTGCTGCCGCGGACGGCACCGTTCCAGGCCATCCCGGAATTTTCGAAGCTGACATCCTCCCGGAAGGCGTTGCGTGGCTTCGTCGAGGAGACGCGCCGGGCCGGGTCGCGGCTGATCCTCGTTGCCGCGCACGAGGACGATCTGCGCGTGATGGAGCGGATGAGCGGCGTCAAGGCGGAGCGCTGCGAAGACTGGGAGGAGGCGGCCCGCGGGCGGGGCGGTGAGATGGCGCTGCTCGCCGATCTCGATGCCGGTTTCGTCGTGCCGGCGAAGAAGCCTCTGGTCGTGGTGACGGCGTCCGACGTGCTCGGCAGCCGCGCGCATCATCCGCAGCCGATGGCGCGCGCCTGGAGCGCGGCCTTCGACCATGCCGATGCGCCGGAGCAGGGCACGGTGGTCGTTCATCTCCAGCGCGGCCTTGCCGTGCTCGACGGCCTGCAGACCGTCAACACCGGCGGGGGCGCGATGCGCGAGATGATCCGCCTGAAGTTCGCCGGCGACAATGCGGTGCTGGTGCCGCCGCCCGATCTCGCCTTGATGTGGCCTTACGCCGCCGAGCTCGGCAGGCTTTCGCTCGATAAGGCGGACGGCAGCACGTGGTGGGCGCGCCGCAGCGAGGCCGAGCGCGAGATCCAGATCGCCGGCAAGGCGCTCGCCAAGCACATCAGCCAGCGCCGGCGGCGGCGCGGCGAAAAGCTGGTGCCGCCGGGATCGGCCTACGAGAAGTTCGTCGCGCGTTTTCCTTACTTCACGACGATCGACCAGGCCCAGGCGATCCGGGACGTGCTGGATGATCTCGCATCCGGCCATCCGATGGATCGGGTGATCTGCGGCGATGTCGGCTTCGGCAAGACCGAGGTCGCGCTGCGCGCCGCAGCCGCGGTGGTGCTGTCAGGCAAGCAGGTGGCGGTCGCGGTGCCGACGACGGTGCTGGCCCGCCAGCACGTCGCGACGTTCCAGAAGCGATTTGCCCCGTTCGGCATCGAGGTCGGCAACCTCTCGCGCGCGACCTCCGGCGCGGCGCTGCGGGAGACCAGGGAGGGCCTGCGCAGCGGCCGGACCAAGGTCGTGATCGGCACGCAGGCGCTCACCGGCAAGGACGTCAGGTTCGACGATCTCGGCCTCGTCATCGTCGACGAGGAGCAGCATTTTGGCGCGGCGGAAAAGGCAAAGCTCGCAGGGCTCGCCAAGAACGTCCACGTGCTGATGATGAGCGCGACGCCGATCCCGCGCACGCTGGCCGCCGGCCTCGCCGGCTTCCGCGATCTCAGCGTGATCGCCTCGCCCCCGGTGCACCGGCTTCCGGTCGCGACCCGGATCGCGCCGCTGTCGGATGCGGCGATCGCCTCGGCGCTGCTGCGCGAGCAGCGCCGCCACGGCCAAAGCTTCCTGATCTGCCCGCGCATCCAGGATCTCGATCCCATGCTGGCGCGGGTGCGGGCCGTGGCGCCGGACCTGCGCATCGTCTGCCTGCACGGCAGGCTGGCCGCGGACGAAATCGACGACCGCATGATGAGCTTCGTCGAAGGCCATGCCGACGTCCTGCTCGCGACCAACATCGTCGAGAGCGGTCTCGACATTCCCCGCGCCAACACCATCGTGGTGTGCTGGCCGGAAAAATTCGGCCTCGCTCAACTGCACCAGCTGCGCGGACGCGTCGGCCGCGGCGGCATCCGCGCCTTCGCGCATCTGCTCACCGAGACGGAGTCCGGACAATCCGAGAAGCGCCTCGCCGTGCTCGAGGAGTTCAGCCGGCCGGGCGCGGGCTTTGCCATCAGCGAGCGCGACCTGGATCTGCGCGGCGCGGGCGATTTGTTCTCGGAACAGCAATCCGGCCACGTCCAGGTGTTCGGGCCGGTGCTCTACAGCCACCTGCTGAAAATGGCCTCGGAGAAGAGCGACGAGCAGCTGTGGGTGCCCGACCTCAACCTGCCGGTCGGGGACATGCTGCCCGAGAGCTATGTGCAGTCCGAGCCGGTGCGGCTCGAGCTCTATGCCCGCGCCGCACGATGCAACGACGAGGACGATCTCGACGACCTCGAGGAGGAAACCTCCCGCCGCTTCGGACCCTTGCCAAAGCTCGCGCGCGACTTCTTCGCCGCGGCCAAGCTCAGGATCGAATGCAAGCGACGCGGCATCATCCGCCTCGACGTCGGGCCTGAAGCTGCGGCCGCGACGTTCCTGCCCGGACGCCTGCGCAAGTCGCGAGGCAAGTCACTGCAACGCGACGGCGACCGCGTCGTCTATCACAGCCCGATGCGCGATGCGCCGTTTGAGCGGGTGGAGGAGCTGTTCGAGCTGCTGGACGAGGGGTAGGGGCTTGCGCGTTCGTCAGCGCTCGCAACTGCGAATTCGTAGCGGAAACCCTGCTCCACCATTATAGTTAATTTGGGCGTGGCGAAGGAGATCGTCCGATGTCACATGCCATTCGTCCAGTGATTGCCACGATTGTCGCAGGCTCATGTCTGTTGGCCCTGGTGCAAGCGGGCGGCGCAAATGCCGGCTCCGCCGGAGCGGGCATGGGAACGGGGCAGGGTAGCGCTGGCGGCTCGGCGCCTTCTGGAATGGGGACGAGTGCGGGCAATGCAGGTCCCTCAGCACCCCCAGGGATGGGGACGAAGGACATCGCGCCCGGCGGAGATCTGGGCACCAACAGCGAAGCGACCAATCCGAACGTCCAGCCCGCCACGCCTGCGAGGTCGCGGGCGGCAGCTCAGGCCGCGAGAAATGCCGGGGCTGGTCGCGCTCAAAATGGCCTGCCGATCGGCGCAATTGGCAGCGGCACGAGCAATGAAGATCAAAAGGCCGCTGGTTCGGCGTTCTCCCAAAGCAGATTCCGACCGGCAACACAGGCTCAAGGAAACGCCAGTGTTGGTTCAAATAGTCTGTCAGGGAGAGGCTCGAGCCTTTCGGACCAGATCAGTCGGCCGCGAGCCGCACGAGCTGGAGACAAGGTGCTGGATGCCAAGGCCCGGGTCGAGCGACGAACGACTGTGTCGCCCAAACGCGTTACGAGCCCGATAGGACCGGGTTTGTAATCTGCGAGTGACGGGGGAACAGGTCGACTCGGTGCATCGCGCTCTCCAAAGCACATGTGACGCTCGCGTTTGAGCGGACGCACGAGCTGTTCGAGCTGCTGGACGAGGGGTAAATCGGAAAGTGCGAAAACAACCCCATGCACAGTAGCTATGTGCTTGTGCGATAAGGCGTTCTGCATTCGGCGCGTCCATCGCGGCCGAGGTGGCCCAAGCAAGCGTGGTCCACGACCCGGATCAGGCCTATCGTGCCGAGTCCGTGCCGGAGGCGCCGTCACTTGGCCGTTGATTTGTCGGGCAAAACAGTGGCATTATGCCAACTTCGGAAAATCCGTTGCTGGCATGGCTGTTGCCGAATGCACGGCGAGGAGCTTGCGCCGGATCCGTAATCGGCCGGGGTTGCCGGGCCGTCCGCCGGCCGCGCCGCTAACGCGGAATTAATCCAGAAAGCCGACAATTTTAGGCAGTTGTGTATGGGTGCTGCGTAAGCGGATCGTCGCGAGGCGTTCCAGGGGCGGCTTCCTGTTGCTCGCTCCATGGGGGTCAGTGCAAATGACCACGTCCTTCGAAACGCCAAGCTTCGCCGAAGAGCTCGACGCCGTCGCCCTTGCAGACGCTGCAGGCGCGCAGGAACCCGCAGGCCCGGAAGCTGAAACGCCGCCAATCACGCCCCGCCGCAAGACGATCCTGCCGCTGGCGGTGTGTGCCCTCGCCATTAACGGCGCGGCGGCCATATATACGTCGCCCTCCCGCATGCCGTCACTGAATGTTGCCAGCCTGGCTGAACTGCTGCCGCGACAGGAAGCGTCGGCGCCGAAACCGGATCCGGTCGTCACCGCCCTGAAGGAGATCCAGTCGGCCCAGCAGCAGCACACGGCTTCGCTGCAGGAGAACAACCAGACCCTGCAGCAGAATGCAGCCTTGCTGCAGCAGGATTCACTCTTGCTGCTGTCGCTGCGGCAGAGCATCACGGACGAGCGGGTCGACGTGAAGAAGATCTCCTCGCAGCTCACCACGCTGATCGCCAAGGTCGACTCGCTGCAGAACGTGATGATGTCGGACGTGACATCGTCCGTTCGCAGAGCGAATGCGCGCTACGGACTGTCCGCCGCGATGCGCAAGCGGCTGGTGCGTGAGCCCAAGCCCCTGGGGCCTCTAGGGCCGGTGTCGATCGGAGGGGCTCCGCTGACCGCGCCGGCTGCGGTGGCGGCGCCGGAGAGCTGAGGACGCGTTCTGGCTAGGCCGCTTCCTCCTCGAACGAGGTATAGACCCGGCCTGTGGGATCAACGACCTGAACGTCCCAGCATCCGTCCTCGACCAGCTCCCTGGCCTTTTTGAGGGCCGCGGCGAGTGACGCCCGCTTGAGGCTGACGACGCCCGCCGTGTCGAAACCGTTGATTTCAAACATACCGTTCCTCCGGTTTTGGGGAATCCTACACGTTTCCGGCGCGATGTCAGCGGGTTTGTCAAAGTTTCAGTTGCTGGGCCTTGGCCTCCAACCGTATTCCTGATGGGAAATCGTGGCGGTGATGTCGGCCTCTTTGTCTGCCGAGAGGCGCCAGGCCGCCACTCCGAAGCACAACGTCAGGACCAGGGCCGTCGCAAGCAGAAGCATCGAGACGAAATGGCTCACGCGCGTCACCAGCGGTTGGAAGCTCCGAGAGAGCGAACACGGGTTGCCGATTCGGAAAATACAGACGGGCTGACCTAAAGCCCTGGTTTCCACATCAAGTCACACAGGACCAAAGGCGCTCACGATCCCGATCGTGATCGGGACCAGCGCGACGATCGTCCATAAGGCGGGCGAGCTGGAAGACAGACCGGCGAAAAAGATCAAAAGACCGAAGCCCACAAGGGCCGCCGAGATGGCATAGGCGAGTGCTTTTTCCATCGTTCGATCCACGAGGAAACGGGATGGATTGCGCCTGTAGGACTCAGTGCCGATCGAAACGTTCCCATGCTGATCTGGATTGGCAGTGCATCAGCATCTCCGCAGCTCCGCTCAGCATGTCGACCACCACTGCGGCTTCGAAGCCTGGAGCCACAAAATCACTGGGCCATGTCTGCGCGGATCGGGCACCGGATCCGCGGCGTGCTTCTAAGGCCGAGACGGGTCGGTCCCGGCCTTCCGCTCAACCATCGCCATTTCCACTTGGTCAGCAAGGACCGTGAGGTGGCTTGCGAGCCTGTCGAACACTTAGCGCTTGGCTGGATCGGTAGCCAAGTCGCGGATCAGGGCGCGTTCGGCCGCATCTTTGCAAGTTTCTCGATCTGCGCCAGATAGTCCTTCATTGGCAATTGGCTTCGTTCTGCGCAAACAAAACGTACAAGCAATGTGCGAAAGCGAGCAGAAGCGATTGCCGATTTTTCCTAGTCTTCGGTGGCTTTGGCCTTCCCCAAAGGTCCAAGCACCTCCAGCGGCCCCGGCCTCACACCCCAAAAGCCCCCCACGGTCGGGGCCGTCATTGGCGCTAGGCGCGATTTGCGATCGTGGCCGTGGCGCCTGCCTCTGAGCGTTCGCGGATGGAGGAGCCGAGTCGCATCGCACGAACTGCGACAACGGCGCAGCACTCTTCAAAGGAACTGACTCCATGCCTCTGCATTCCTCGATTGCATGATTTTCCCACTTTTCGGTCGGCTCGTTGACGGAGGGGGTACATGGGCACTTTCGATCACACCGCTGTTCTGAAGCAGCGTTTCGATGAGCTTGCTTCTGGGCTTTCCGCATTGGAAGATCTGCGCTCGCGCGTAGTCGCAGCCGAGCAAATGCAAGAGAGGCATAGTCACGCGGGCAAGCCGCCCCCGACAATTCGCAAGGGTGGCAACCCTAAATCGCGATCAGCAGAAACCGATCGGCCAAAGAGGCGCTAGGCGCGGCCCTCGGTTCACGCTTCAGAACAAGGGCCGCCGCTCTGGAACAGCGGCCGTACCGGGTTACGATAGATCCGAGATGAAACTTGCCAGCCCCGGTAACGACATGTTCGTCCTGGAGGGACGTTCCTGCATCAACAAACGTGAATCCAAAGGAACGGCCCCGGGCGTCCCGGGGCTGGCTGCGGACACACCGAGGCCGCCCGACGCACCACTCAGCGTGGCACGCCGGGTGATATCGTCTGCTCAAACATTCGAGCTGGGTGTGTCAAAAGATACCGTCCAGCATTAAATTTTCGAGGTCTAGGCCAGAACCAGCCCCGACGGCAACGCGAACGGCGGCCGGTGAACACGTTCGAATGCGGCGCCCGAGAAAGGAGGCCGCAACCATTGGGGCCTACCGGTTCACGCTGGCGGACCACCATCGTTCGCCGCACGCGACCTCTCCGCGCGTGAGGGCATCAGCAGAAGTAGCAATTGTTCAGCTCGCTCCTTGGTCAGATTGGCCGCCATATCGGTCCCGATCAGTGCTGGGCCCCTGCGTTCTCGATCGTAGACCATCCAACCCTTGCCGCCCATGCGAATGAAAAATCGGCTTTGCGACGGAACCTCGTCAGTCAATGAAGCATGCTCCCGATTTGCCCAGCACCTCTCAGGAAGCGGCATTCTTCTTTGTAGCTTCATTCGCATATGTGAATCCTTTCGGGAAAAAGTGGCAACTGGCCGAGTTTTCGTTCACAGTTGAGTGCACTGTCACCGTAGATTGTCAGATCCGGCGGGCGGGCTGCTTGGAACGCCTCGCTTGACTTCACGACCGTGGTCACGCGCCAGCGGTTGTTGAGTTCATGGGGAAGCCAATGATGCGGTGCGCATCAACCGGCGAAGCTCCGGCCTTCCTGCGTCAGCTCGAAGCTCTCGCCATTTGCGCAGAGCAAACCCGCCTCGACCATTTGCTTGGCCAATGACAGGCTGCACACCGGCTGCGAGCCGCCCGGATGATACAGCTGCGCGCCCCGCGCGATCAGGTGCCCATACAGCAGAGCGAGCCGCAGCGGCCTGACCATCCCGGGCGAGACATTTGGCATTCCTGCCAAAGCGTGCGGAAGGCCCTTCGTTCCTGTGTGGAGTCGAACGACTGACAATTGTCAGTCTGCGGAGCATTGACCGCGGCTGGCTGCAGCTAATCGCCCGCGAGCGACTGCATCGCTTCCAAGAGGCGTTCAAGCCCGAACGGCTTCTGGAGCATGATGCTGCCGGACACCGGACGCGGAGCGGCGTGCGTGTAGCCGGTGGCGTAGATCACAGGCATGCGCGGATTGGATTGCCTGCACTGGATGGCGACATCCCAGCCCGTCAGCGAGCCCGCCAACCTGATGTCGGTGAACAAGAGATCGGGTGTGGCTTCGGCACAGAGCTCGAGCGCGCGCTCGCCGCTATCAGCTTCCATCACCTCGTGCCCGTGAGTCTCCAGGATGTCGACCACCACGTCCCGGATCAGGTCTTCGTCTTCGGCTACAAGAACCCGCAAGTCTCCCTCCAGTCGCGCTCTTCGTCCACGACATGAGGACCCATGCGCAGAAAACATAGTGCCGGCTGGTCGGCGCCGCCTCCGCCAACTCGGCCGACGAGCCAGCGAGACTCAAGCTGGAACGGGTGACCTTTGTTCCTGCCCACCTGCTGAGCCGGACGGCATTTCGATTTTTGCTACTTGATTTTATTGGTGAGCGCGCTGGGGCTCGAACCCAGGGCCGGGAGCCTGGATCGGGCAATGAACCAAGAGCATGCGAGGCGACTATTTCACCGACATGGAGCAGGACGACAGCGACGCTGAGGACGATGATCCGGAGGAGGCGAAGCAGCAGCCTCCGGAAATGTGCCCGTGCGCTTGATTCTGCTCATGCCATAGCGGTTGTCTCACGAGTCTCGAAATCGAACGCTGCCGGGCTCGAAATACATGTCCCGGCAGCGTGTCATTCTCAAACTGAGCGCTGAAATCCCAGTTGGCTTCGACTGTGCAACGGACATGCCACAGGCTTGTGACAGGAGCCCGCCGGTTCGCGCTGGCGGGCCTTTGATAGCTTAATAGTAATGGCGCCTTGGGCGGTGATAATAGTCGCCATAACCGTAATATCCCTGCCGGCCCTGCTGAAACTGTGGCGGCACCGTGCCGTTGGGGTAGCACCGACCGTCTCGAATATCGACGTCGGCGCCGTGGCCGCATCGGACGGGATGTCTACCGTAGCCTCCACCGTAACCTCCGCCGCCGCGATGATAGTACTGCCGCGCAGCCTGTTCTTGAGGAGGGAGGGCTCCGTTCGGATAACACATGCCGTCTCGGGCGCTCAGGTCCCAACCGTGGCCGCATGGAGGCGGGTGTCTTGGCACACCATACTGGACCTGCTGGATGGGTGGCTGAACCAGCCCCGGCACGGGCGGGCCCATAAGTAATGCTGCGGCGAGCACGGAAACGATCATCTGAGAATCTCCATGGGGCGCAGCGTGCCTCAGCACGTATGAACCCGCTGTGAATGGCACGGCTCACGTTGGCGGCTTCTTCGCAAAGCCTAGGGTTAGCACCATAACCACTGCCAAGAGAACCCAGCCGACAATATCGATGGCGGTCATGGCTGCACCCGGCGAGTGTGCACACTGTGTGCAGGCCCCAAAAATCCCCTCAACTCGAAGGGCTGAATTTTGGCTCTAGGTGCTTGATTAGCTTGGTGAGCGCGCTGGGGCTCGAACCCAGGACCCCGTGATTAAAAGTCACGTGCTCTACCGGCTGAGCTACGCGCTCCCATGGCCGCTGATGGCTCGAAGAGATCGCCATCGTGTTCGGACATTCGAGAGGCATGTCTTGCCGCTTCGCCTAGAGATCGCGTCGCGGGGAAAACCGGCTGTTTCCGGATCATGCCTTCGGCCCGCGCTGTGTAGGGGGAGTGGCTGCGGAGGTCAATAGTGCGGGTGGTTGCCGAAGATCGCGGCAGGAGCGGGGATTTGCCTGGGCTATCCGTCGCTTAGGCCAAAATTCTCACCTCGATTGGCGGCCGGTCATCCACGCCGGAGACCACGTGATTCCAGGCACGAGGCCGAAGACCGGCGTGGAGCAGGATCAGTTCGTCTCCCGCCGGACCTCGCTCGGCACCGGCTGCGGCGTGCCGGTCGGGTGGGGCAGCGCGACCGGGCGCAGGCCGATCAGCTCGGCGGTGCGGATCGCGCTGTCGCGCCAGAACTGGAACGAGTTGATGCGGCTGAGCTCGAGGATGGCGATGGCGACGGCGGCGAGGAACGGCAGGCTCTGCAGCACCAAGACGCCGGCGAAGATGTAGATCTCGGTGATCTGCTTGTAGCTGTTGGTGGCGATCAGCACGCCGGCGCCGACCAGGAGCAGGGTGCCGATCACGGCTTCCCAGAACGCCTGGAACTCGATCGACATGCGGGACAGGCCGCCTTTGGAGGTGCGGGCGAAGGCGATGTGCTCGGTGATCAGGCCCTGCGCCACCGCGCGCGACACCGTCCATTGCACGCTCATCGCCGCGATCATGGCGCCCAGCATCTGGCCGGGCTTGATGGCGACGCGGGCGCGGTACATCGACAGGAAGTGCACCAGCGAGACGATGAAGGCGCCGACAATCGGCAGCGTCAGGATCTTGTCGGGAATGGCGATGTCGGCGAAGGCGACGATCGGCACCCAGATGAGGTTGAGCAGCGCCACGACCACGCCGAGGCTTTCGGCGCCCAGCCAGTTCAGCCAGCCGAGGCCATATTCGCGCTTCTGGTCGGGCGTCAGCCGGCTTGCGCCGGGCAGGAAGCGGCGCCAGTGCTTCTTGACGATCTGCAGGCCGCCATAGGCCCAGCGGTGCCGCTGCTTCTTGAAGGCCTCGTAGGTGTCCGGCAGCAGGCCTGCGCCGTAGCGGGTATTCGTGTAGTGGGTGGTCCAGCCGAGCTCTTGGATGGCAAGGCCGAGATCTGAGTCCTCGCAGATCGTGTCGCTCGACCAACCACCGGCCATGTCCATCGCGGCGCGGCGGATCAGGCACATCGTGCCGTGCACTATGATGGCGTTGGCCTCGTTGCGCTGGACCATGCCGATGTCGAAGAAGCCGGCATATTCGCCGTTCATGATGTAGTGCATGATCGACAGATCGCCGTCGCGGTGCTCCTGCGGCGCCTGCACGAGGCCGACGCGCGGGTCCGCAAAAGCAGGCACGAGGTCCTTCAGCCAATCGGGCTCGACGACATAGTCGGCATCGAGGATGCCGATGATCTCGGCATCCGCCGCGGTGCGGTCCATCGCAATCCGCAGCGCGCCGGCTTTGAAGCCCTGCACCTTCTCGGCGTTGATGAACTTGAAGCGTTCACCGAGCGCGCGGCAATGGTCCTGGATCGGCTGCCAGAAGGCGGGATCCGGCGTGTTGTTGATGATGACCACGCATTCGTAGTTCGGGTAGTTCAGCCGCGACAGCGCATCCAGCGTCTGCTTCAGCATCTCGACGGGCTCGAAATAAGCGGGGATATGGATCGAGACCTTGGGGCAGTAATCCTCGGGCACGTTCTCGACCGGCTTGTTCTTGGCGATCAGGCGCTGCGGCGGCCGGCCGAAGGCAACCGCGGCGATCTCGTCGATGCGCGCCATCGCGATGAGGACCAGCGGAACAAGGAGGATCATGCCGAGCGTCAGCGCGAAAGCGGAGCCGAACAGGAAGTAGTGGCCGTTCCAATAGGCGAACACGGTCGCGGCCCAGGCGCCGACGCCGTTGGCGGTCGCCGACAGCAGGAAGGCTTGCCTCGCGGTCGCCTTCTCGATCCGCAGGATCGGTAACGACAGCAGCACGCCGACCAGCAGCGCGATGCCCATCAGCTTCCAATAGTCGGGGTTCTCGACCGGGCCGGTCCAGGCGAATTTCGGCTCGCCGCTGGCATTGAGGACGCCCCAATACGGACCGACGCCGCCTTCGAAGAATTTCCAGGGCCGATCGAGGGCTTCGACGATGTTGTAGTCCATGCCGAGCGCTTCGGCGCGGGTGACGAAGTTGCGCAAGGTCAGCGCCTGCTGGAACGGACCTGGATCTGCGTTGCGCAAATTATAGCCTGCGCTCGGCCAGCCGAACTCGGCGATCACGATGCGCTTGCCCGGGAACTGATTGCGCAGGAGGTCGTAGCGGTCCACGGCCTGGTCGACGGCCTGATCCGAACGGAAGTTTTCCCAATAGGGCAGCACGTGCGCGGCGATGAAGTCGACGCTGGAGGCGAGGTCCGGAAAATCGCGCCAGATGTTCCAGATCTCGCCCGTCGTCACGGGAACACGGACCGCGCTCTTGACCTTCTTGATCTTGCTGATGAGGTCCTCGACCTTCATCTCGCCGCGGTAGATCACCTCGTTGCCGACCACGATGCCGATCACGTTGCTGTTCTTGCGGGCGAGCTCGATGGCGGCCTTGATCTCCCGCTCGTTGCGATCCTCGTCCTTGTCGATCCACGCGCCGACCGTGACCTTGAGGCCGAACTCGGCCGCGATCGGCGGCACCAGCTCGCTGCCTTCCGTCGCGGTGTAGGACCGGATCGCTCGCGTGAGGGTCGAGAGCTTCTTCAAGTCCGCGCGAATCTTGTCGGGGTCGACCTTGAGGTCGACGACATGGCCCGGTTCGAACGGCGTATAGGACAGGCTCGGCACCAGGCCCTTGAAGTCCGGCGCAGGTTCCCTGTCGCGCAGGACTCCCCAACTGCCTGCGTGGAGCGCAGACACGAGCAACAGAACGGCGGCGACAACGCGCATCGCGGCTAAACCAATAGGGGCTGAGGTGGCAGGGAAGCGGATCCGACCCCGAGATCCGACCAAGTCCGCGGCAAAGGGAGCATATCTCTGCCGCGCGGTTTCACAACTGTCATGGCCTCATGTCCTTATGAGGGCATGGCCTTTTCGAACGACGCGCGGCAGTGCCAACCGTCTCTATGGCCGGTCGTTCCTGAACGGCAGCTGAAACGACCGGAGCGATTTTGGCTTGGGCTATTTCGCCGGCGTCGGGGACGGGCTTGCCGCAGGCGAGGGGCTCGCGGCCGGCTGCGGCTGCGCATTGGCGGCCGGCGCTGCCGGCTGAGCGGCCGCGGCCGCCGCCTGCTGCGGCTGGGCGGCCGGGTTGATCCAGCACGCGTGCACGCGGCTATCCAGAGTTTCGGCCACCTTGGGGTCGATCTGGCCGCCGAAACGGGTCAGGCAGCGGAACGCGGCCTGGATGTGGCCGCCGGGACAGCCGAAGCGGTCGTAGAGGTCGAGATGACGGAATGCGGTATCGAGGTCGTCCCGCCACATCAGCCGCACCACGCGCCGGCCGAGCCAGACGCATTCGGGATTGCCGGCCGGGCCGTTGATGACCTGGGCGGCTTCTGCGAACTCGTCGGTGCGGCGCTGATTCTGGGCGGCGTCCTTGGCGGCGTCGGCGGGCTGGGCGGCCGCCTTGCCCTGTTCGGGGCCCGGCGGACCGCTCTGGGCGGAAGCGCCGCCAGCACCGGTCAGAACGAGCAGGCAGGAGACGGCCAAGGTGGCGGCGAACTGCCGCAGGACCGCATTTCGTGACTCGAACACCCGTTGCCGCATGAATTCCCCAATGTATCCGCTGGCCGTCCGCGTCAGGAGCCCCGCGGACGCGCTAGCTGATGGCGTCCAAATGGGTCTCCAATGCGGCGGAAAAGTCTTTCGGAGTCCATGACCTGTATTTCGAATTTTGTCCAGCAAAGTCACGATCCTAGATCCCGGTGAACCGGCGCAGGTAAATTCCTTGGGGGCGCAAGGGATCCACCGGGACGTGCCCCCTTGGCAGACGGCGTGCGAGAAGGTAATCGACGGCCCTTCGCGGAGGACGGAACCGATTTCTCTTCGTACGCCACTGGCGCTTCTGCTCGTCTCACTGGGTGCGATCGCTGCCGTGTGGTGGTGGCTTGCCACGCCGATCACGCTCGCGCGCGCCCCGATCGATCCCGCCGACAAGGTTCAATGCGTCTCCTACGCGCCGTTCCGCGGCGAGCAGTCGCCGCTGGACGCATGGACCCATATCGATGCCGACCAGATCGAACAGGACCTGCGCCAGCTCAAGGAGATCACCGACTGCGTCCGCACCTATTCGCTGGAGAACGGGCTCGACCAGGTGCCGGCGATCGCCGCCAAGGTCGGCGGGATGAAGGTGCTGCAGGGCATCTGGCTCTCGAGCAACCGCACCAAGAACTACGAGCAGGCCGGGCTCGCCATTCGCCTCATCAAGCAATTCCCTGACGTCATCACCTCCGTCATCGTCGGCAACGAGGTGCTGCTGCGCGGTGAGATGACGACGGCGGACCTCGTCGCTCTCATCCGCCTGGTGAAGACCCAGGTCGGCGTGCCCGTGACCTATGCCGATGTGTGGGAATATTGGCTGAAGAACCGCGAGGTGTATGACGCCGTCGACTTCGTCACGATTCATATCCTGCCCTATTGGGAGGATTTCCCGATCAGGGCGAAGTTCGCTGCCGCCCATGTCGAACAGATCCGCGAGCGCATGGCGGTGGCGTTTCCCGGTAAGGAGATCCTGATCGGCGAAACCGGCTGGCCGAGCGCGGGCCGCATGCGCGACGGCGCACTGCCCTCGCGCACCAATCAGGCGCGCGTCGTCTCGGAAATCCTCGGCCTTGCGAAGGCGCAGAAGTTCCGCGTCAATCTCATCGAGTCCTACGACCAGCCCTGGAAGCGCAGGCTGGAAGGCACCGTCGGCGGCTATTGGGGCCTCTACGACTCGGTGCGCAGGAGCCTGAAATATCCGCCGGGACAGCCGATCAGCAATTTCCCGTACTGGAAATGGTACATGGGCGCCGGCATGGGGCTTTCCGTGCTGGTGTTCGCTGTCGCGCTGATCACGCTGCGCCGCCGGCCGTGGACACCGCGTTTCCCGGCCTGGCTCGGCGTCGGCATCTCGGCGACGACCGCCGGAATCCTGCTCGGGATCGGCGCCGACAAGATGTACTACGAGAGCTACGGAATCGGCGGCTGGCTGCTCTGGGGCGCGTTGCTGCTGGCCGGCATTCTGTCGCCGATCTTCTGCGCGCAGGCGATGGTGATCGGCCGCAGCCTGCCGACCTTCCTCGACCTGCTCGGCCCGCGCGAGGGCCGGAAATGGTCGAAGCTCACCGCGGTGCTCGGCCTGACGCTGGCGGTGACCGCGGTGATCGCTTCCGCGACCGCGCTCGGCTTCGTGTTCGATCCGCGTTACAAGGATTTTCCTTACGCCGCGCTGACGATGGCTGTGGTGCCGTTTGCGCTTCTGATGCTGAACCGGCCGCAGATCGGCCAGCGTCCGATCGCCGAAGCGGTGTTCGCGGGGGTGCTGGCGCTGTCCGCCGTGTACGTGCTGTTCAACGAAGGTCGCGACAATTGGCAGTCGCTATGGACCTGCGCGATCTATCTGTTGTTCGCGCTCACGCTGTGGCGGGCGCGGGCCGAGCAAAGCCAAGAATAAGCAGGCCGATCGCAAGGCCCGACAGCACGACATTGTAGAGCACGATGCCGAGGCCGGCGGCGATGAGGCCGACGGTCAGCAGCACGATCGACGGCCGCATCAGGTTCAGCGTCGCAACCACCAGCGCCACGATGCCGAACACCGAATTCTTGAACAGCACGGTCGAGACCGAGCGCGACTTGCAGACCAGGGTCTGAAGCCCGGCGTCGCAGGCGAGCGCTACTTGCGAAAACTCGATCGCGAGATAGCGCACGTAGAGCGCGCAGCCGACGGTGACGAATCCGACCACGAGCAGGAACTGCACCTGGTAGGGCGTGAGGCGGAAGGGCTTCTTTGTCATGGCCGCAATATGGTCGGGAAGGCGCGGCCAGGCAACAGGGCAGGCGAGGTTTCTGTTGATCCGCCCGGGCACTCTCCAGGAACACGCGAGCCTCCCGCTGGTTCTCAACATTGTGTTGCCAACACCGCCTAGGAGTGAGGCATGGACAAGCCGACGCAGGAGCAGCTGAGCGAGCTCAAGAGGCTGAGCAAGGAGGCGCGGGTCGAGGATTGGTCGGACATCGTCCAGTCCAAGGACGAGGCGGAGATGCGCATCCGCGATCTGAAGGAGAAGGCGCGCATGGAATAGGTCATCGCCTGCGCCAAGGGCGATCAAGGACGATCAGCTGCGACCTTGCGTGTTCCGGCTCTGCTCCGCCAGCCGGCGCTCGTATTTTTCCGCCAAGGCGAGCAGTCGCTTCCTGATGTGGGGATCGGCCAGCTCGGCCAGTTCGCGGATCAACGCGAGTTGCTCACGCAGAAAGTTCGCGTCCGTCATCTCCGCTCCGAATCAAGTCCGGTGCGGAGTGTGCCGTGTCAGGTTGGTCTCGTTCGTATCATTTGGTACTTGGGCGGAGGCATGAAGCCGCTCACCGGCCATGTGCGACTACCAGACTTACTTCAACCCCAGGCGACGTTCGAGCCAGCTGAGCGCGAACAGCACGAATAACGTGACTGCGATGGCGGCGCCCACCAGCAGCCAGGCGCCCAGCGCGCAGGCGATGCCAAGACCGGCAGCGATCCAGACAGTCGCCGCCGTAGTGAGGCCATGAACCGTCTTGGCCTTGACGTCGTGCAGGATGACGCCCGCACCGATGAAGCCGACGCCGCTCAGCACGCCGGTAACAATGCCTTGGACCACCCTCGAGACTGCATCCGGGTGGTCGCGCAAATTCTGAAACTCGATCACGGAAATCGAGATCAGCGCAGAGCCCAAGGCCACCAGCGCCAGGGTGCGCATGCCCACCGGCTTGTCGTTCATGTCGCGGTCGATGCCGATCACGAGGCCCGTAGCCGCCGCGACGAGTAGCCTCAGCACATCATCCAGTTCGTTCATCAAGACCCGCGTTTCTGGAGGGGCGACGCTTCGCGCACGTCGGACATGGACCTGCGAACTTGCTGCCAAGCGCGGCCGAGGTCCAAGCGTCCGTTGGTCGCATGCTGGCTGCGTGCGCGCCGGGACCGAGGCGTCATTGTCGCCTGAAGAACGACGACAGCGTCGATCCCGCGGACGACGCTGCCGCCTCCGGTTTCGCCGGTGCTGGCGCCGGCTGCGCGGCGGGAGCGGGGGCGGGCTCGTCGCGCTTGGTGCGTTTTGAGGAGTAGCTGCGGCGGCGTTGCGGCTTTTCAGGCTTCGCGCTCGACACAGGCGCCGTTTCGGCTGGAGGGCCAGCGTCCTGGCTCGTCTCCGAACCCTTGTCCGGGACTCTGTCCTGAGTCTTCTCTTGCGTCTTGTCTTGTACCTTGTCCGGACCGCCACGCATCGACAGGCGCTGGCCATCGAACACGGTGGTCTCGCAGTGACGATTGCTCTCGGCGAGACCCGCGCAGAATTTTGCGGCGGCGGCGGCATTGACCAGGGGGCCGGCGCCCAGGCGGAGCTGCATGCCGAGGCCGGTGTTGCCTTCCTTGATCATGATGATCGGCCGCAGCGCTGCGATCTCCGGGTTGGACTTGGTCACGCCGCGCCAGAGCGCGCGCAGGCCGTCGATCGAGTTGGCGCCGCCGAGATCGATCGCAAAGCGCGTCTGCTGAACGGCGATGGCAGGGGATTCGCTCTCGGCTGGCTCTGGCGGCTTGGTTGCTGCCGCCACGATTTCGGCTGCGGCGGGCGCCGGCTCGGCCTTCTGCTCGGCTGTCTCAGGTTGAATCAGTTTCGACGCGGCCGGATCAGGTGGCGCCATGAGCGACTTGGCGGGCACCAGCGGAATGGTCGGCAGCGCCGAAGTCATGGCCGGATTCTGTTGCACGAGCGAGGCGGCGGCCCCGGTCTGCGGCGGCGGGCTCGGCGGCTCCTTCAACGTTTCCTTCTGAGCATCCTTGGCGGCTTCGCTGCGCGGCTTCTCGCTCGTCGCCGTCGGCGTCGAAGCAACCGGCGCGACATTGGGAGCCGCGGGTGCTGCGTCCTGCGGCTTCGCGCCCGGCGGCGGCGCGGCCGCTTGCTTGGCAATGGCGCCGGTGACGGAATCGAGCCCTTGCTCCAGCACGGTGACGCGCGAATACAGCCGGTCGCGGTCGCTGTTCAGCGTCTCGATCGCGGCGGCGAGCCGGCGCGCTTCGTTCTGGCTCTCCTTGGTCAGCAGCTGCAGCCGGTCGGCCTGGCGCACGAGATCGGCGGACGCAACCTGGTCGCGCCGCCAGCCGAGCTGGGCCTGGTTGGCCATCACGGCAATGACGACGGCGCCGACGGCCGCCACGCCCCACGAGCCCAGCCGCCACATCAAGCGCCGGTCGAAGGCGCTTTCCTCGGCCAAAAGTCCGGAGAACAGCCCGCCGGTCTCCTTGGTGGAGAAAGCGTCCGCCAGTGGGTCGGAATCCTTTGCCATGAATGTTAAGCGCCCAGCCCCGTCCGGCTTCCCCGAATCAATCAGGGAACATTAACAGGAAAAGCGCGCCGCACTTGAATTCCGGGCGTTTGCGGGGGTAGCAAGGCGATAGCTTCCGAGGGCGTTGCCGCCCGTCCGCGCCAATTTGATTCGGCCATAGCTGTCAGGATTTCGATGACCGCCCGTTCCAGCCTCACGATCGTGCTCGCCGCCGGCGAAGGCACGCGCATGCGATCGAGCCTGCCGAAGGTGCTGCATCCGGTCGCGCACCGGAGTCTGCTCGCGCATGTGCTCGCCGCCGCACCCAAGGGAACCGGCACCTCGCTCGCGGTGGTGATCGGCCCCGATCATCAGGCGGTCGCCGACGAAGCCAAGCGCATCCGTCCCGACGCGCTGACCTTCGTGCAGGCCGAGCGGCTCGGCACCGCGCATGCGGTACTGGCGGCGCGCGAGGCGATCGCGAGCGGCGCCGACGATGTCCTCATCGCGTTCGGCGACACGCCGCTGATCTCGGCCGAGACCTTTGCGCGGCTGCGTGCGCCGCTCGCCCGCGGCGCAGCCATTGCCGCGCTCGGCTTTCGCGCCGCCGACCCGACCGGCTACGGCCGCTTCATCGTCGAGGGCGACCGCCTGGTTGCGATCCGCGAGCAGGCCGACGCCAGCGCGGACGAGCGCAAGATCGATTTGTGCAATGCCGGCGTGATGGCGATCGACGGCCGCCGTGCGCTCGACATTCTCGGGCACATCGGCAATGCCAATTCCAAGGGCGAATATTATCTGACGGATGCGGTCGAAATCGTCCGCAGGCAGGGATGGGAGTCGGTGGTGATCGAAACCAGCGAAGACGAGGTGCGCGGCATCAACACCAAGGCGCAGCTCGCCGAGGCCGAAGCCGTAATGCAGGCGCGTTTGCGCAAGGCGGCGATGGAGGCCGGCGTCACGCTGATCGCGCCGGAGACGGTGTATCTGTCCACTGACACCGTGTTCGGCAAGGACGTGACGATCGAGCCGTTCGTGGTGATCGGCCCCGGCGTGTCGATCGCGGACGGCGCGGTGATCCACTCGTTCTCGCACATCGTCGAGACGACGCTCGGCAAGAAGGTCTCGATCGGACCCTATGCGCGGCTGCGTCCCGGCACCTCGCTCGGCGACGGCGCGCGCATCGGCAATTTCGTGGAGACCAAGGCGGCGACGCTGGAGGCCGGCGTCAAGGTCAACCATCTCTCCTATATCGGCGACGCCACCGTCGGCGCCAATTCCAACATCGGCGCCGGCACCATCACCTGCAACTACGATGGCTTCAAGAAGCACAAGACGGTGATCGGAAAGGGCGCCTTCGTCGGCACCAACTCCTCGCTGGTCGCCCCGGTGACGATCGGCAATGGTGCCTATATCGGCTCGGGCTCGGTGATCACGAAGGACGTACCCGACGACGCGATGGCGCTGGAGCGGAGCCCGCAGACCATCCGGGAAGGCGGCGCGGCGCGCTATCGCGAGATGAAGACCGGCGGCAAGAAGCCGGAGACGTGAGCGGCGCTATTCTTCGTCGGCGAATTCGGAGAAGATCGCGCGGGTCAGGCGCCAGCCGCGCGGCTTGGCGCGCTTCACCGGCTCGCCTTCGGGATGCTTGATGAAGAGGGGCTTGTTCTCTTTGCCGCGCAGCGGCGGCGGCCAATGCGCAAGGTGCGTGCCCGTGGTCTCGCTGGCGCGCAGATACATTGACGACAGACCCTTGCGGTCGGATGAGCCTTTCATGGCCTGGTTCTCCTGACCGGAATCGTTGGCCAAATGTATTGACAATGAGTTAAGTAGCGCGGTTTAAGGCCGGCCAATTCGACGCAGACGACGCAGCGGTCGCGGGCCCGTGCTGTCTCAATCAGCAATAATTATTGAGTATCTGGTTCCCTGCGATTTTCGCTAAAAACCGGGCGTGTCGTTTAGGCGATTTTTCGACGATTTGGGGGATAGTGATCCGCATGTGCGGGATTGTCGGCATTCTCGGGCGCGAGCCGGTTGCAGAGCAATTGGTGGATTCGCTCAAACGCCTCGAATATCGCGGCTACGATTCCGCGGGCGTGGCCACGCTCGAAGGCAAGCACCTGGAGCGCCGCCGCGCCGAGGGAAAGCTGAAGAATCTGGAGAAGCGGCTGGAGGCCGAGCCGCTCAAGGGTACCACCGGCATCGGTCACACGCGCTGGGCCACCCACGGCAAGCCGACCGTCAACAACGCCCACCCGCACGCGACCGAGCGCGTCGCCGTGGTCCACAACGGCATCATCGAGAATTTCCGCGAGCTGCGCGAGGAGCTCGAAAAGAAGGGCACGGTGTTCCACACCGAGACCGACACCGAGATCGTGCTGCATCTCGTCGACGATTTGCTCACGCGCGGCAATAAGCCCGTGGAAGCGGTGAAGCTGACGCTGGCGCGCCTGCGCGGCGCCTTCGCGCTCGGCTTCATCTTCGCCGGCGACAACGACCTCATGATCGGCGCCCGCAACGGCCCGCCGCTGGCGATCGGCTACGGCGACGGCGAGATGTATCTCGGCTCGGACGCCATCGCGCTCGGCCCGTTCACCGACACGATCAGCTATCTCGAGGACGGCGACTGGGCGGTGCTGACCCGCAAGAGCGCCGCGATCTTCGACAAGGACGGCCATGCCGTCCAGCGCGACAAGATCAGGCACGCCGCCTCGACCTCGCTGGTCGACAAGGCCAATTACCGTCACTTCATGGCCAAGGAGATCCATGAGCAGCCCGAGGTGGTCGGCCACACGCTGGCGCGCTACGTCGATATGGCGACCGAGCGCGTCGCGCTACCGGTCAAGCTGCCGTTCGATTTCAAGAACATCCAGCGCATCAACATCACCGCTTGCGGCACAGCGAGCTATGCCGGGTTCGTCGCCAAATACTGGTTCGAGCGCTTTGCGCGCCTGCCGGTCGAGGTCGACGTCGCCTCCGAATTCCGCTACCGCGAGGCCCCCTTGCGCAAGGGCGACCTCGCCATCTTCATCTCGCAGTCGGGCGAGACCGCCGACACGCTGGCGGCGCTGCGCTATGCCAAGGCCGAGGGCGTGCACACGATCGCGGTCGTCAACGTGCCGACCTCGACGATCGCGCGCGAGAGCGAGACGGTGCTGCAGACGCTGGCGGGACCCGAGATCGGCGTCGCCTCGACCAAGGCGTTCACCTGCCAGCTCATGGTGCTGGCAAACCTTGCGATCGCGGCCGGCAAGGCGCGCGGCGAATTGTCGGACGAGGACGAGACCAAGCTGGTCCACGGGCTCGTCGAGGTTCCGCGCCTGATGGCCGATGCGCTCACGAGCGAGCTCCAGATCGAGAAGCTGGCGCACCGGATCGCCAAGTCGCGCGACGTGCTCTATCTCGGCCGCGGCACCAGCTTCCCGCTGGCGCTCGAAGGCGCGCTCAAGCTGAAGGAGATCTCCTACATCCACGCCGAGGGCTATGCCGCCGGCGAGCTCAAGCACGGCCCCATCGCGCTGATCGACGAGACCATGCCGGTCGTCGTCATCGCACCCCACGACCGCGTGTTCGAGAAGACCGTCTCCAACATGCAGGAGGTCGCCGCGCGCGGCGGCAACATCATTCTGATGACCGATGCCAAGGGCGCGGCGGAGGCGACGGTCGAGTCCCTCGTCACCATCGTCATGCCCGATATGGCAGCAGCCTTCACGCCGATGGTCTATGCTGTCCCGGTGCAGCTGCTCGCCTATCACACGGCCGTCGTGATGGGGACCGACGTCGACCAGCCGCGCAACCTCGCAAAATCGGTGACCGTGGAATAGGCAATCTGGATATCGATCGGCCGCTCTCTTCCAAAACCTGCTAGAAGACCCTAGCTTGTGGTAGCGACCGACCTGGAACCCGAATGACCCCCCGCGACGACGCGCCTGCGCCTCTTGATCCCGTTCCGGAACCGCATACCGGCCTGATGGGCCGTTTCCGCAATTATTTCCTGACCGGCCTCGTGGTGACGGGGCCGATCGCGATCACCCTCTATCTGGTCTGGTGGTTCGTTACCTGGGTCGACGGCGTGGTGCGGCCGTTCGTGCCGCTGGCCTACCGGCCGGAAACCTATCTTCCCTACGTCATTCCCGGCTGGGGACTGATTGTCGCATTCTTCACGCTGACGCTGGTCGGCTTCCTCGCGGCCAATCTGATCGGCCGCACGCTGGTCGATGTCGGCGAGACCTTTCTCGGCCGGATCCCGGCGGTGCGCGCGATCTATCGCGGCCTGAAGCAGGTGTTCGAGACGCTGTTCTCGGGCAAGGGCTCGAGCTTCCGGAAAGTGGGCCTGGTCGAGTTTCCTTCGCCGGGCATGTGGTCGATCGTGCTGATCTCGCAGTCGCCGAACGAGGACATCTCGCGCAGCCTGCCGGGGCAGGAGGAGCACGTGTCGGTGTTCCTGCCGTGCTCGCCGAACCCGACCACGGGCTTCTTCTTCTATGTCCCCAAAAGCAAGATCATCGAGGTCGATCTCACCGCCGAGGACGCCGCGACGCTGATCATGTCGGCCGGCGTGGTGCAGCCGGGCTCGTCGCCCGATCCGAAGAAGGCGGCCGCGCTTGCGGGCATGGCGAATGCTGCGCGGATTGCCAATGCCTCCACGCTCCGGCCCGAGCCTGCGAAGGCGGAGTAGGGCCATTCCGCCGCGGGATGGTCGCGTTCACGCGGGCGCATTCGTCCTCTGTTAGTCTCAGGTCGACCGAACCTGCCGCTCGGAATTCGACCTGGAGTGCACGATGTCCAAAACCATTGCGATCCTCGCCCCCGGCGCCATGGGCAGCGCCGTGGCCCGGCGCCTCAGCGAGAACGGTGCGCGCGTGCTGACGTCGCTCAAGGGGCGGAGCGAGGCGACGCGCAAACGCGCCGCGGACGCCGGAATGGTCGGCGCCGAGGACGATGCGATCGCGGACGCCGACATCATCCTCTCGATCGTGCCGCCGGGCGAAGCCGTCGCGCTGGCCGAACGGCTGGCCGCGCTGATCGTCAGGCGCGAGAAGAAGCCGGTCGTGGTCGATTGCAACGCCGTCAATGTCGATACCGTGCAAAGAATTGAGGAGATCATCGGGTCGGCGCAGGCGCCGTTCGTCGATGCCGGCATCATCGGCTTTCCGCCGCAGCCAGGTGGCAAGAGCCCGGCCTTCTACATGTCGGGCGAGCATGCCAAGGACGTTGCCGTGCTTGGGGATCTCGGCCTCGACGTGCGGATCGTCGAAGGCCCGGTCGGCGCGGCCTCGGCGTTGAAAATGTCCTATGCCGGCATCGTCAAGGGCCTCGCCGGCATCGGATCGGCGATGGTGATCGCAGCCACGAAGGCGGGCGCGGCCGATGCACTGCGCGACGAGCTCGCGCTGAGCCAGCCCGCCATCTTGGCGCGGCTCGAAGTCGCGCTGCCCGACATGATCCCGAAGGCCTATCGCTGGGTCGCCGAGATGCGGGAGATTTCAGGATTCCTCGGGCCCGATCATCCGGCCAGCCAGATCTACGAGGGCTTTGCGCGGTGGTTCGAGCATCTGGCGGAGGATGCGAAGGGGGAGGCTGTGGATGCGGGATTGATGAAGACCTTCGCGGCGAGCATCGCGCGGAAGAAGGCCTGATCGCGCGCATTCTCGCTCTCTCAACACGTCATTGCGAGCGCAGCGAAGCAATCCAGGCTGCCTCCGCGGGAAGATTCTGGATTGCTTCGCTGCGCTCGCAATGACGTGGAGGTTCCGGTGCCTTTGCGTCTGTCACGAATCTTGCGGCACTGCCTCAAAGTTAGCCCGCTCCGATCAGCGGAATCGCCTCGTCGCGCTCATAGAGATACAGCAGGCACCGCAGCGCTTCGCCGCGTTCGCCCTTCAGCTTCGGATCCTCCTTGAGGATTCGCAGCGCCTCGTCTCTTGCCTGGGCGATCAACTGGCCATGCACCTCCGGGCGCGCGATGCGGTAGCCGGGCAGGCCGCTCTGGCGCACGCCCAGCACGTCGCCTTCGCCGCGCAGCTTCAGGTCTTCCTCGGCGATGCGGAAGCCGTCGGTGGTCTCGCGGATCACTTTCAGCCGCGCCTTCGACATCTCGCCGAGCGGCTCGCCATAGAGCAGGATGCAGGTCGATGCTTCGGAGCCGCGCCCGATGCGGCCGCGGAGCTGGTGGAGCTGGGCAAGACCGAAACGCTCGGCGTTCTCGATCACCATGATGGTGGCGGCCGGAACGTCGACGCCGACCTCGACCACGGTGGTCGCGACCAGCAGGCCGATGTCGTGCGCGGCGAACTGGGCCATGACGCGGTCCTTCTCGGTGCCCTTCATCTGGCCGTGGACGAGGCCGACGCGATCGCCGAAGCGCTTTTGCAGGGTCTCGAAACGCTTGGTGGCGTTGGTGAGATGCTCGGTGCCCTCAGCCTCGGACTCCTCGACCAGCGGGCAGATCCAGTAGACCAGCTTGCCGGCTTCGAGCGCACGGCCGACGCCTTCCATGACCTCGCCGATGCGGCTCATCGGCACGGCGCGGGTATCGATGGGCTGGCGGCCGGCCGGCTTTTCGCGCAGCTCGGAGATGTCCATATCGCCGAAATAGGTCAGCACCAGCGTGCGCGGGATCGGCGTTGCGCTCAGCACCAGCACGTCGACAGCCTCGCCCTTGGACGTCAGCGCGAGGCGCTCGCGCACGCCGAAACGGTGCTGCTCGTCGACGATGGCGAGCGCGAGATCCCTGAACACGACATCGTCCTGGATCAGCGCATGGGTGCCGACGAGCAGGTCGATCCCGCCCTCGGCGAGCTCAGTGATGATCTCGCGCCGCTCCTTGCCCTTCTCGCGGCCGGTGAGGATCGCGACCCGCAATCCCGCGCGCTCGGCGAGCGGAGCGATGGTCTTGATGTGCTGGCGCGCCAGGATCTCGGTCGGGGCCATCAACGCGGCCTGCTTGCCGACCTCGGCGACCGCGGCGGCCGCGAGCAGCGCCACCACGGTCTTGCCGGAGCCGACGTCACCTTGCAGCAGGCGCAGCATGCGCAGCGGCTGCTTGAGGTCTTCGGCAATCGCCGCCGCAGCGTTGCGCTGTGACGGTGTGAGCGCGTAAGGAAGGGCACCGATGATCTTGTTGCGCAGATGCCCGTCGCCGGCATTGCGCACGCCCGCAGGACGGCGCAGCTGCGCGCGGATCAGGGCGAGCGCGAGCTGGCCGGCCAAGAGCTCGTCGAAGGCGAGGCGCGACCAGAACGGCCGGTCGGGCAAGATGTCGGTCAGCTCGACCGGCTGGTGCACGCGATTGAGCGCCTCCGCGATCGGCGGGAAGTCACATCGGCGCAGCACCTCCGGGCTGATCCATTCCGGCAGCGCGGGAAGCTTTTGCAGCGCCTGCGCGATCGCGCGGCGGAGCGAGCCGAGCGCGAGCCCTTCCGTCAGCGGATAGACCGGGTCGATCCCTGACAGCTTCGAGATCGCCTCCTCGTCGAGCACGCGATCGGGATGCACGATCTGCGGGATGCCGTCGTACATTTGCAGCGTGCCGGAGACGAAGCGCTTCTCGCCGACCGGCAAGAGCTTCTCGACAAAGCCCGGCTTGGCGCGGAAGAAGGTCAGCACCACGTCGCCGGTATCGTCGCTGGCGTAGACCAGATACGGCGCGCGCGAATTGCGCGGCGGCGGCGGGCGGTGACGATCGACGGTGACCTCCAGCGTCACCATGGTTCCAACGGCCGCGTCGCGGATCTTCGGCCGGGCCCGGCGGTCGATCACCTGGCTCGGCAGATGCAAGAGCAGATCGACCAGCCGCGGCGTCTCGCTGCGGCTGAGCAGGTACTGCAACAGCTTGTCCTGCTTCGGACCGACGCCGGACAGGCTGGTCACGGGAGCAAACAGCGGATTGAGCAGGCTGGGGCGCATTCGGGGAATCTAAGATCGTTCCTCGCCGTCATGCCCGGCTTTATGCCGGGCATCCACGGCTTTTTTTCCGCGCGACGTGGATGGCCGGGACATAGGCGAGCGGAAGCGACGCCGTCCTTCAGACGGCTATGCCCGGCCATGACGGATTGGAGGGACGACCTCCCGCAACAAAGGGCTGACACCGGGGGTCCGAGTGGCTATATCACCCCCGCCCGGCACGTCCGGGCTTTCTGCGTTTGACTGGATTTGAGACATGACGGGAACGACACGATCGAGCAGCGGGCTGGATGACCGCCGCAAGCGGCTTCTGTTCCGCTGCTGGCACCGCGGCACGCGCGAGATGGACCTGATCCTCGGCCGCTTCGCGGATGCCGAGATCGGCAATCTGTCTGACGACGAGCTGAGCCAGCTCGAGACCTTGCTCGAGGTCAACGATCCCGATCTCTATGCCGCCATCACAGGTGACAAGGTGCTGCCGGCCGACGTCACCGGCGCGCTGTTTGCCCGCATCAAGGCGTTCCCGATCGCGGACGGCAACGCATGAAGCAGGGAATGAAATCTCCGGCCGAGCTGCTCGCGCCCGGCCGCGCGCTGACGCTCGCCAATGTCGCGGAAGGTGCCGAAGGCCTCGTCGTCTCCGATCTCGCGCGCGCCATCGCGGCGCGGCCGAAAAAGCCGGCGGTCAGCCTTGCGGTCGTCTGCCGCGACGGCGGGCGCATGCAGTCGCTCGAACGCGCACTTAGGTTCTTCGCGCCCGATCTGCCGGTGCTGACCTTCCCGGCCTGGGACTGCCAACCCTATGACCGCGTCTCGCCGCATGGCGGCGTTCTCGCCCAGCGCCTGACCACTCTGGCGCGGCTGGCCTCGCTCACCGGCAGCGACAAGCCGCTGATCGTGCTGACCACGGTGAACGCGGTGGTGCAGCGCGTGCCCGCGCGCGAGCTGGTCGCGGCGCAGGCGCTGTCGGTCGCGCCGGGCAATGTCGTGCCGATGGACACGGTCGTCGCCTGGCTCGAGCACAACGGCTACAACCGCTCCTCCACCGTGCGCGAGCCCGGCGAATACGCCGTGCGCGGCGGCATTTTGGATCTGTTTCCGGCGGGCCTCGAGCAGCCGGTGCGGTTCGACTTCTTCGGGGACAGCCTGGAATCGATCCGCTCCTTCGACGCGGAGACCCAGCGCACGCTGCTCGACATGCGCTCGCTCGACCTCGTGCCGGTCTCCGAGTTCCAGCTCGTCACCGACACCATCCGAAGATTCCGCATGGGCTATGTCGCCGAATTCGGCGCGCCCGAGCGCGACGATGCGCTGTACGAGGCTGTTAGCGAGGGCCGCCGCCATCCCGGCATGGAGCACTGGCTGCCGCTGTTCCAGGACCGGATGGACACGCTGTTCGATTATCTGCAAGGCGCGGCAATCGCGATCGAGCCGCAGGCCGAGGACGCCGTGCGCGAGCGCTTCAAGCAGATCCTCGACTATTACGAGGCCCGGCGCGATGCGATGGAGCATCCCGGCGGCGGCGCGATCTACAAGCCGCTGCCGCCCGACCGGCTGTACCTGACCGAGGAGGAATGGACCAAGCGCCTCGGCGCGATCCCGCTGGCGCGGCTGACGCCGTTCTCGGTGCCGACCGACGGCACCGGCGTAGTCGATGCAGGTGCGCGCAAGGGCCGCGATTTCGCGCCGGAGCGCAACGACAGCAATGTCAACGTGTTCGAGTCCGTGGTCAGCCACGTCATGGCGCTGCAGGCGCAGCGCAAGAAGGTCGTGATCGCGCTGTGGACGGAGGGCTCGCGCGACCGCATGACCTCGATGCTGCGCGACCACAAGCTCGCCCACACCACCAGCGTCAATTCGTGGCGGACGGTGCAGGCGACGCCGCGCAACGAGACCATGCTCGCCGTGCTCGGCCTCGAGAGCGGCTTCGAGACTGACGAGATCGCCGTCATCAGCGAGCAGGACATCCTCGGCGATCGCCTGGTGCGGCCGCGCAAGGCCAGTCGCAAGCTCGACAATTTCATCTCGGAGGTGACGAGCCTCACCGCCGGCGACATCGTCGTCCACGTCGATCACGGCATCGGCCGGTTCATCGGCCTGCAGACGCTGGACGTCGCCGGCGCGCCGCATGACTGCCTCGAGCTGCATTATGCCGCCGAGACCAAGCTGTTCCTGCCGGTCGAGAACATCGAGCTCTTATCGCGTTACGGCTCTGATCAAACCACGGTCGAGCTCGACCGCCTTGGTGGCTCGGGCTGGCAGACCCGAAAGGCAAAACTGAAGAACCGCATCCGCGAGATCGCGGGCGAGCTGATCAAGATCGCGGCCGAACGCATGCTGCACGAAGCGCCGAAGCTGCCGGTGCAGCAGGGCGTCTACGACGAGTTCTGCGCACGCTTCCCCTATGACGAGACCGAGGACCAGCTGGGCGCGATCGAGTCCACGCTGAAGGATCTCGAAAAGGGCCGCCCGATGGATCGCCTGATCTGCGGCGACGTCGGCTTCGGCAAGACCGAGGTGGCGCTGCGCGCCGCCTTCGCCGTGGCGCTCGACGGCAAGCAGGTCGCGGTCGTGGTGCCGACCACGCTGCTGGCGCGTCAGCACTACCGGACCTTCAGCGAGCGCTTCAAAGGCTTCCCGGTCAATGTCGCGCAGGCCTCGCGCCTGATCCCGACCAAGCAGCTCAACGAGGTCAAGAAGGGTATCGCCGACGGCTCGGTCGACATCGTCGTCGGCACCCACGCGTTGCTCGGCAAGGCGATCAAATTCCGCGACCTTGGCCTGCTCATCGTCGACGAGGAGCAGCATTTCGGCGTCAGCCACAAGGAGCGGTTGAAGGCGCTGCGCGCCGAGGTGCACGTGCTGACGCTGTCGGCGACCCCGATCCCGCGCACGCTCCAATTGGCACTGACCGGCGTCCGCGAGCTCTCGATCATCGCATCGCCCCCGGTCGACCGTCTCGCGGTGCGAACCTTCGTCGCCCCGCACGATCCCCTGATGATCCGCGAAGCGCTCCTGCGCGAGCGCTATCGTGGCGGCCAGGCGTTCTACGTGGTGCCGCGCATCGACGATCTCGCCGAGGTCAAGGACTTCCTCGACAAGAACGTGCCCGAGATGAAGGTCGCGGTCGCGCACGGCCAGATGCCGCCGGCCGTGATCGAGGACATCATGACCGCGTTCTACGACGGCAAGTTCGACGTTCTGTTGTCGACCACCATAGTCGAGTCCGGCCTCGACATCCCCAACGCCAACACGTTGATCGTCCATCGCGCCGACATGTTCGGCCTTGCCCAGCTCTACCAGCTGCGCGGCCGCGTCGGCCGCTCCAAGCTGCGGGCCTATGCGCTGTTCACGCTGCCGGGGCAGCAGAAGATCACCGCGCAGGCCGAGCGCCGGCTCACCGTGCTGCAGTCGCTGGAGACGCTGGGCGCCGGCTTCCAGCTCGCCTCCCACGACCTCGACATCCGCGGCGCCGGCAATTTGCTCGGCGAGGAGCAGTCCGGCCACATCAAAGAGGTCGGCTTCGAGCTCTATCAGTCGATGCTGGAGGAGGCGATCGTCAACCTCAAGGCCGGCGTCTCCGAGCCCGCCGCCGATCGCTGGTCGCCCCAGATCACCATCGGCATGCCCGTGCTGATTCCGGAGGACTATGTCAGCGACCTCTCGGTGCGGCTGTCGCTGTACCGGCGCCTGGCCGATCTCGACACCGAGGAGGAGATCGAGAATTTCGGCGCCGAGATGCGCGACCGCTTCGGCGTGCTGCCGGACGAGGTACGCTATCTGTTCAAGGTCGCCGCGATCAAGGCGTTCTGCCGCAGGGCCAATGTCGAGAAGATCGACGCCGGCCCGAAGGGTGCCGTCATCGTCTTCCGCGACAATTCCTTCGCCTATCCGGATCGCCTCGTGAGCTTTATCCGCAGCTACGGCCAGGCCGCCAAGGTGCGCCCCGACATGAAGGTGGTGTTCCTGCAGGACTGGGAAACGCCGGAGGAGCGGCTCGCGGGCACGACGGAGATCATGCGGCAGCTGGCGCAGCTCGCCGAGAGCAAGAAGGCGGCGTAGAGGCACCGGCCTCACCGCGTCATTGCGAGGAGCCCTTGCGACGAAGCAATCCAGAGTCTTTCCGCGGAGGGATTCTGGATTGCTTCGCTGCGCTCGCAATGACGGTGGTTATTGCGACAGCCCGCGAGAAAGCTACGACGCGGCCCTTGATGCATCGGCCGACAGTCGCGCCAGCAAGGACCTTGCCGTATCCGACGGCGACAGCGAGTCCACGCTGACCACGGGATCGCTGCGCATCTCGTGCTTGCCGTTGGAGGTGTGCCGCATCACCGCCGACAGGCGGCGCGCGATCATATGCGCGGTGCGGAAGTCGGTCTCGGCGAACACGACGATGACCGAGCCGTCCTTCTGCGCGGCGCCAAAATCCATCTGCCGCATCAGGCGGCTGAGGATGCGGGCGGCGTCGAGCTGGGCGCGGGGATTGTTGGGATCGAAGGCGAAGCGGGCGACCGAGAGGCCGCCGCCGCGGGCGAGCGTCTGCTCGACCGCCTTGGCGAAATCGCGGGCGAAGGCTTCCACCGTGAGCAGGCCGCTGCGCGGATCGAGCCAGCCGCCGGCATCGATCGAGCGCAGCGTGCGGCTCAGCTGCGCTTCCATGGCGTGCTGGCGGATCAAGGGCAGTGCGTTGGCGGCGATCCTCGGCGGCTCGCCGGTGATCAGCTCGAGATTGGGAAGGTCGTAGCTCTGGGTGAGCTGGTGGGCGGTGACGACCACGGGCAGGCTGCGGAAGCGGGTGTCCTCGGCGAGCACGGTCAGAAACGCATCGGTCACGCGCGCGGTAAAACCTTCGGCGAGCACGACGCCGTCGAGATCGCGGGTGTTGAGGTGTTTCGCGGCAGCCTCGATCGAGAGCGCACCGACCACGCCGACGCGTTCGCCGAACGCGACGGAGAGCGCAGGGTAAGCCGCGCCGCGGCCGATCAGGAGCACGGTGGCATCGCGTGCGGGATCGCCCTGCGGCAGCGCGATTTTCACTTCGGGCAGCCGGCGCAGAACCGTTGCGTGTAATGTCCGCACGCGCAGCGCCGCCCGGAGCCGCGCGATCAGCCGGTCGGGATTGCCGCCGCGCGAGGAGAAGGGCAGGGCGTTGTGCGGCAGCGTGCCCGCCGCATCCAGGGCCACGAAGGGCAGGTAAGGCGATTGAGCGGTGATCGTCTTTGCGAGCCGCGTCACATGCGGCTCGTGTCCGGCATGGACCGCAGCGAGAACCGCGGCCGGCTGCACCTCTTCGACCGCGCGCGGCGCGCTGGTCCAGTCGGTGTCGACGACGGGAAAGAGCCGGGCCTCGTCCAGCGCCGCCACGAAGGCGGGGCGTTCGGCATCGGACACAAACAGGATCGGGCCCGCCTGGGACATGTAAAAACTCTGATCGCGCAACAATTTGCCGCCGCAATCTAGTTTGGCCGCCTTAATGCTGCGTCAACGCAGGCGCTGAAACCGCGCCTAGACCGGCCCGGAGCGGTCGCGAAAAGCCTCGACCATCAGGGGGTTAAGCCCGAGCTCGCTGAGCGCCTCGCGGGCGCGGGCATTGTCCTGGGCGCGCCCGGCGAGCCGGTGGCCGGAGAGGCGGTCGGGCAGCGCCGTGAGCAGCGCGCCCTGGCCGAGCCGGCGCGCCCATTCCTGCAGGTCGTTTGAGAGGAAGCGATAGCCGCCGACCGCCATGATGCCGGAGGGCGGCGCTGTGATGCAGATCGCGCCGCTCGGGCGATCGAGCCGCGCGGCATAGCCGGTGTCGACATAGTCGCGCGGCGGCTGCGCCGTCAGCGTCTCGCCGACCGGCTGCGGCGGGGCGTAGGCCGCGATCGGCACCATCGCGCCGCGCAGGCCAAGCGTGCCCTTCGGCGTCAGCAGGATCTCGCCGGCGATGGAGGAGCCGGACTGCTCGCGCGGAGCGCCGTGCGGCCCCGGCATCACCGGCACCGGCATGCCGTCCTCGCCGCGGCGGGCGCCGAACAATCCGGCCTCGCCGAACAGGTAGACGTCGGTCAGCGGCGCATGCGGCGCAATCCAGGCATCGCTCGCCGCGACCTGCTCGGGCGCGCGCCACAGGCCGATGACGTTGCGCAAAGTCGGCATCCGCGCCGCGAGGTCGGCATCGCCGAGCCGCAGCGCGAGCTGCGCCGGCGCGATCAGCACCTCGCATTCGTGCTCGTTGATCTGCTGCTCCAGCACATCGTTCTCGAACGGATGATGCAGCGCCATCGTGCCGCCCGAGAGCAGCCACACCGCGAGCGAGGAGGCGAGCCCTGCGAACGACATCGGCGTGAACGCCGCCATCACGGTCGCGCCCTGCTTGATGTCGGCTTCGAGCGACATCGCAAGGCCGCCCGCGATCAGGCTGAAATGCGACCGCGGCACCGGACGGAAGCCCTCCGCCGTGACGTCGAAGGAGATCATGGCCGCCTTGCGGCCGTCCTGGATCACGGCGCGCGTGGTGCCGGGCGGGCGTGCCAGGACGTCGTCGAGCGAAGCCATGCCTTCGGGCAGGTCGCTTCCGAAGCCGTAGACGTGCCGGATCGAGAACGCCTCGGCCGCGGCGTGCATGGCGAGATCAGCATAGCTGACGCCGTCGACCGTGCTCATGGTAACGATGGCGCGCGCGGCGGTGCGGTTGAGCGCTGCGGTCAGTTCCGCATGGCGCCAGAGCAGCGGCAGCACGGCGACAACGAGGCCGGCGCGATGGGCCGCGAGCACGGTCAGCACGAACTCGACAGTATTCGGCAGCTGGATCGCGATGACGGAATTGGCGGGCAGGCCGGATTCGACGAAATGCGCCGACAGCGCCTCGATGGCGATATCGGCCTCGGTATAGGTCATCCGCCGCGGCCGGTGCCCGGTGATGCGTGCCTTGTTGAGCGGATCGAGCAGGGCGGTCGCGTGGGGCTGCCGCATCAGCGTGCGCTGAAACAATGTGTCGAGCGTCGGCGATATTGCTGGCTGGTTCACGGCGTCACTTCGCTTGATGAGCTTGCGGCTGCCCCTTCGACCACCAGGTCTCCGGCAAATAGCCCGAGAGCGAGGTGGTCTTGGGCCGTTCTATCCGATTCCAGCGCGCGATCCATTGCTCCGATACGTTAAAGAGCGGGATTGTGTAGAAGCCCGCGATCAGAGCGCGGTCGAGCGCGCGCACCGCCGCAACGAAATCCGTATGTTCACGGGCCTCGAGCAGGGCGGCGATCATGGCATCGACGGCGGGATCCCTGGCGCCCATGTAGTTGCGGGTGCCCGGATTGTCCGCGGCCGCACTGCCCCAATAGAAGTACTGCTCGTTGCCGGGCGACAGCGACTGGTCCCAGCGGTTCTGGATCATGTCGAACTCGTAGGCGAGCCGGCGCTGGTCGAATTGCACGGGATCGACCGAGCGCACGCTGGCCTCGATGCCGGCGCGTCTGAGGTCGCGCTGGAAGGCGAGCGCGATGCGCTCCTGGTCGCGCGTCGTGACCATGATCTCGAAGGTGAAGGGGCTCTTGGTCGCGCGATTGCGCAGCACGGTGCCGTCGAGATCGTAGCCGGCCTGCGACAGCAGCTTCAGCGCGGCGCGCAGCGTGGTGCGGTCGCGGCCTGATCCGTCAGTGACCGGCAGGCGGTAGCTGCCGTCCAGGATGTCGGGCGGCATCCGTGTGGCGAACGGTTTGAGCAGCTCGCGCTCGCGCGCATCCGCAGGCCTGCCATGGGCCGACAGTTCCGAGCCGGCGAAATAGCCGGCCACGCGCGAATAGAGCCCGAAGAAATAGCTGCGGTTCACCAGCTCGAAATCGAGCAGCAGCGTCAGGGCCTGCCGCACACGGATGTCGGCGAAGACAGGACGGCGGGTGTTGAACACCAGGAATTCGGACGGCTGCGGCAGGCCGGGCTTGACGGTGTCGCGGATCACCTCGCCGCTTTTGGCTGCCGGAAAGTCATAGCCGTCGTGCCAGCGCAGCGGCTCGTGCTCGACGCGGAAATCGTAGAGGCCGCGCTTGAACGCCTCGAACTGCCCGTTGGCCTCGCGAAAATAGTCGAGCCGGATCTCGTCGAAATTGTAGAGCCCGCGATTGATGGCGAGGTCGCGGCCCCAATAATCGGGATTGCGCGCAAGCGTCACGCTGGCGCCGGGCTTCACCGCCGTGACGCGATAGGGGCCTGAGCCAATCGGCGCCGTCAGCGTCGTTTCCTCGAAGGTCGCGACGTCGATGGCGTGCTTCGGCAGGATCGGCATCAGGCCGAGAATTAGCGGCAGCTCGCGGTCGTTGGCGCCTGTCAAGTCGAATCGGACGGTGAGGGGATCGGGCGCTTCGGCCTTGGCGACCTTGCCGTAGTATTGCCGGTGATTGGGGCGGCCGCGGTCGCGCAGCAACTGCCAGGAGAACAGCACGTCCTCGGCCGTGACCGGCTTGCCGTCGGAGAAGCGGGCGCGAGGATCGAGACGGAAGGTGACGAAGCTTCGCTCGTCATTGGTTTCGACGGTCCTGGCGAGCAGGCCGTAAAGCGTGAACGGCTCGTCCTGCCCGCGCGCCAGCAGGCTCTCGACCACGTAGTTGCGGACCGGCTGCACCGCCAATCCCCTCACGATGAAGGGATTGAGGCTGTCGAAGGTGCCGAGAATGCCCCAGGTCAGACGGCCGCCCTTGGGGGCATCGGGGTCGGCGTAGGGCATGTGGCTGAAGCCGGCGGGCATCGCCGGCTTGCCGTGCATGGCGATCGCATGGGCCTCCTCGGCCGCGGCGGTGCCCGCCGACAGCATGCCGGCAAGCGCAAGGGCAAGCGTATAGAGGCGGAGGCCGGGGCCCTCGAAGAGGCGCTGGAACATGAACATCGGCACAAGGTGATTCGAGGACCGTCGGGCGAATCTTATCACAGGGAATTTGATGGGGCTTTCGCGCCAGACCGGCCAAAGACGCTTGTCGGCATTGATCTTTTCGTCGGCCACGTTAAGAAGGCACCCAATCGCGCAAGAGCGTCGAGACCGTCACTTATCCGCCTCAATTGACGGGGAGAGAGCCGCGCCCAAGGCGGCCAGGTTCGGCGCTTCGGAGCGGTTCGGGCACTTCCCGTTCAGAAAGGGTTTTCCGCAATGAATTTCCGTTACTTGGCCGCGTCCGTCCGGCCGCGCGGGCGACTTCTCGCCCTGTTGACGGCGACGGCGTTGGCCGTTCCGTTTGCCGCCGAGGCCCAGACCCCTGCGCCGGCCCCCGGCGCC